>NZ_JAELVQ010000023.1 GCF_016428595.1 Snuella sedimenti
GCTAAAGTTTGTACTTTTATTCATATCTGGTTTTGTGGTAAAACAAGATATAAAGCAAAGCGGGAAATCCAACTATGGAAATCCCGCTTTTAAAAAACTTTATCGGACACTAATGATTTTTTATATTATCACACATTCTTTATAAATGAACTCATCTTGACTTTTTTGATTGAAGTGAAAATTAGCTATTTTGAGCTTGATAGAAGGCATTTTTAAGTTGCATAGCAGGGCTACGGAATGAGAAAATGACGAAAAGCAGGCTCAAAAGAGCAATTTTTTAACCAATTGGAAAAAGTCAAGATGAGTTCAATACCTTATCGTATACCAGTGGTCGTTATAATCGATTTGGGCATAGGTGAACTTGTAAAATACAATGTTATATGTTAGCTCAGTTATGATTAATAAATCTACCCTTAATGATGTAACAAACTGATGGTTACTTCGATGAATTTGTGAGGGACAAACAAATTTGTAACGAGAACTATTCGCAGATAACTTCTTGATACATTTTTCTCCTTAGGTCGAAAAACACTCGAAAGCGACATTACTAATTTTATTTTCAGGAAAAACAACAATCGAATTCAGGTATGTTGCTTAGTTATATAATAGATTTTAAAGTTTGATATATAGAAATACAGGTGATGAATAATTTACCTGTATTAATTTGTTTATATAAACCTATTCTTGTTAGAATTTATGCTTTATATGTATTGAATTTATTTAGGTACAATTAAAAATACATTGAAAAAACATTTATAGTTCAAACAAATTAGTTATATTCGTACAATAAAGTAGGTAAATATATATAATTTTTTTGTAAAATATATTTAGATACTACTTTAAAAAAGATAGTATGAGCATATACTTGTGAAACGAGAACTTACATTCGTTCTTAATTTTATAATTAACATATAGTCAAAATAATTACTAAAATTTAAACGTGTGAAATAGCAATGCAACATATGAACTGTTAGGGTAGATTGTAATTAGTTAGGAAAGACGGAAAAACATTTAAATAAATTTAACCTCAAATATTTGATTATGAATACAACAAGTTTAGGTACTTTGCAGTACAATCCACCAGGTAATTTAATAGTAGAAACATCTGTTTCTCCATCGGGTAAAATATCTTTTTCTAATAAAAATGATAAGACTCCCCTGCCTCCCTTAATTGAGGCTTTTATTGATAGCAACAATAAAATGCAAGTTAATGTTATAGTTTTTATTGATTCTTCGTTGCCAACACCAAATTTTAATGCTTACCAGCTTTATTGCATTAGTAGCTCGGGAACCCCTAAGCTACAGTTTTTTATAGATTATGATTTAAAAGAAACAAGTGCTAGTAATTTTAATGCTTACCAAATTACATTTGAGGCTTTAAAGGAAGATCTCCCTTTAGGAGTAACTTTAAAAGATGTAAAATCTGTTGAAGCTTTTTCATGGAATATAGATCCTGTTACATCAAGGGGGACCGTAACAATTGTGCAAGACACTGACTAGAATTATAGGATTAGTACTTTGAAAAAGGTTTTTCTTAAAGTGGAAAAGTACTTTGCTTAATAGCTGTTTGAAAAGTTTTATGAGTATTTATGCTTGTAAAACTTTTTGTATGTAAGGGGGAATCTAAAGGAGAGTGTTTAAATGATTAAGATTAAGTTGTTTACATTTTTTTTGTTGGTTTTAGGTTTTTTGCCTAAGAAACAGTCAGATAAGCATCTATTGAATGTAGAGATAAAAAAGAATGTTGAAAAGTTTAAGGGAGAAATCAATTTTGGTAAAGCGTCTTTTTATTTCATGGAGAAAAACTGGGATTCAACCCTAGTGTATTCAATAAAACAATTAAGTGATACCGATAATAAAACCATTATTGATTTTTGTCATTATTTTAGAGCCATTAGCTTTAAACAAAAGAAACTTCTCAATGAAGCAATAAAGGAGTTCAACGAAATTTCCAATGATTTTTTGTTTCCATACAAGGTAAAACTATCGCTTGGAGAAATCTTATTAAAACAAAATAA
The DNA here is from genome assembly GCF_016428595.1 of Snuella sedimenti. GTDB lineage: Bacteria > Bacteroidota > Bacteroidia > Flavobacteriales > Flavobacteriaceae > Snuella > Snuella sedimenti. The sequence continues at coordinate 2,019 of NZ_JAELVQ010000023.1, forward strand.
GTTTAGAGATGCTATTGCGTGTTTTCAAGAAATTAATAGACTACCTGAGAATAGTGATATTGATTTTAATAGAAGTGCCGTTGTACATAATTTAGGGATTTGCTATTTGCATCTCAATCAATTTGATAAAGCAGAAAAGTATCTGGTTAAAAGCTCTGAATTACATTTATTAGATAAAGATACTCTAATGTTAATTGGGGCATATACAGATATAGCGAACCTTTATTATACGCAATACAAAGACCAACAAGCGATTCCCTATTTTGAAAGAGCTTATCACTTATCAAAAAAAGTTAATGATTTTAAACTGAAAAGCTCGGTTACGCTTAACATGGCTGTAGTAGAAGAAAATAGAGGTAATTTCCCATTAGCACTAAAATATAGAAAAGAATACGATAAGTGGAAAGATTCTTTAAATAATCAGAGTGAAATTTGGGCTGTTGCTCAATTTGAAAAAAAGTTTGCTGTTAATCAAAAAAATAAAGAAATCACATTACTTGAGGCAGAAAACAAACTTAAAATAGCAGAGAGAAATGGGCTTCTTTATTCCTTTGTTTTATTATTGGTACTGTTAGTGGTGGGGATTTATTATTATATGCAAAAAGTAAAAAACAATAAAACGATACTAGCACAAAAAGCAAAGTTGGACGAACTAAATGCAACAAAGGATAAATTATTCTCTGTAGTTAGCCATGACCTACGTTCTTCGGTTAATGCGTTGAAAAAAAGTAATGTGACATTATTGGAAAACTTTAAAACCAATAATCTGGATAAATTAAATAAGTTGTTACAAAATAATGTGGCTATAGCTAATAGCGTTTATAGTTTATTGGACAATCTACTGCAATGGACTTTATTACAAACCAAACAGTCTTATTTTAAAAAGGAATCAATATGCTTATTTCAAATTGTCGAACAAATGTCATACAATTATAAACCATTAATGCTTGATAAAAATATTCATTTTGAGAATAAAGTTTCGAAAAGTGATTTGGTTTATGTAGACCAAGAGTCTTTAAAAATAATACTTCGGAATTTGTTGGATAATGCTATTAAATTTTCAAATCAAGAAGGGACAATAACAGTATATTCTTTGGATGTAGAAAGTATTCATTGTAATCTTATAGTAAAGGACACTGGAATAGGAATAAGTAAAATAAATCAAAAAGAGTTGTTAAAAGAGACTGCTTTGCTTTCTAAAAAAAGAAATGAAGGTGTTATAGGAACTGGATTGGGGTTACAGTTGTGTAAATCGATGATCAAAAAAAATGGCGGTAAGTTTTTGATAGAAAGTGAAGAAGGCAAAGGAACTAAAATGATTGTTTCACTACCCAAAAATAATAGACATGGATAATTTGAATGTATTGATTGTAGAAGACTCCTCTGCAGATAGCGATGCACTTGTTAAAGTGCTTTTCTCTAATGGATATAATGTTGTAGGTGTAGCTACTTCTTATAAAGAGGCTTTAGACTTATTTTATAAAAATAAAGTAGATGTGGTTGTTGTAGATGTTTTTTTGAATGGAAACCCAGATGGAATTCATTTTGCAGAAACCATAAATGCTGCTCCCTATGTGTCTAAGCCGTTTGTGTTTTTAACTAGCTCTAATGACCGTCAAATATTTGAAAAAGCTAAACTCACGCGCCCATTTAGTTTTTTGTTAAAACCATTTAATGAGTTAGAAATTTTATATGCTATTGAAATGGCTGTTGAAAAGTTTAATAGTCAAACAAATGTTTTTTTTAGCCAAGAGCAAAATACAGTTGTAACTAACGAGTATTTGTTTGTTAAAAAAGGAAAAGCTTTAAAAAAAGTGCTTATTTCTAATATTGTATATATAGAGGTAGAAGAAAGGTATTGTAATGTAGTAACCGAAAAAGAGAAGTTTGTAATTCTAATATCACTAACCAAAATTTTAAATCTTTTGGATGCCTCGAAATTTTATAGAACACACAGAAATTATATTGTAAATATTGAAAAGGTAGTTGAAATAATACCAGCAGATAATTTAATTATGTTGTCTGGAAATCACAAAGCAATACTTAGTAATAAGTATAAAGATTTTATTAAGAAGCTTCGAGTTCTATAGCCCACCTAAATTTAAGTTAAGGAGTAATGTTAAATACAACTTATTTTGTCCATACCATAGTTTCTGTTACTGTTTTATTGCCTGCTTAGGCTTTTATAAAATTAGTTTAGCACCATTTTTTATGCTCTTTATGCATGAAAACCGTCATCTTGTACCTTTTTTATATTCTGAATTTTAGTTCTGTTGTAGTTTAGAACAGAAAATGAAGTGAAGCTAGCAAACTTCATTTTAATATGTTCTTTAATTAATTTTCTCAAGACTTAACCTGCGTATGTTCATGTTACTATGACCAGTCGTTTATTGGGTTTATTATTAAAAACAATAGATTAAAAGTGGAGCAGAACCCACTTAAATAAACGAGCCTTCCTGCAAAGGTTTAAATTGTAGGGGCGGAATCTGAAAAGCCTTATGAGTAAGAAACCTAAATTTTTTAATTATGAGTCATTTAAAAATGAATTTTGCTAACGAAGCAAGTGATGGAACACAGTATAACCTAGTGTGTAAAAACAATTCTACTGTGCCATGGGTTTTTTATGTATACCAAACAATGCCTACACAGCCATCGGATGTTTTTTCTTTAGCCTGGTTTGCTTCTCCGTACAAAATATCTCCAGGTTCTTCTATAACATTTAGTTGGAGTATTGATTATTCATTCGTTTGGGGCAATACAGGAACAGTAACTCCTGGCGTTAATTATGATGCTGGCGGTATTGTAGATTGTAGTCTTACCGGAGAAAACATGACAACATTTAGTTTAGATAACAATGCGCCTCAGCTTAGTACTCCAGTTAAAGGAGGGCAAGCAGGTAGTTTAACTATTAATGAGGCCTCAAATGTGCCAAATAGTATTTTTTCTACTGGTATTGGAATGTCTGGTCAAGGTTCTTTTGTGCAACAAGCATTGGCAAATGCAACTCAAGTATATACTCCAGAACCTAAATATTGGATTGCTGCAGCCAATGAAATGCAAATGGGAGTTGTTTTGGCCCAAGATATTACCCAAAATGCAGAATTGAAGTTTCCAGCTAATGTATATACTTTGTATGCAACATTAGATGATCAGCAATTATGGACCGTTAGTCAGAGTAAACCTGCTTTAAATGAGGTTCCTGTAGCTTAATGGATGATTGTTTTGATATTAAAATTATGGGGCTGTCTGAAAAGTCAAGACAGCCTCTTTTTTATTCGTACAGATATCGGAGAGATTTTTCAAATACGCAATTCTCAGAGACTTGAAAAAACTTTTCAGACAGCCTCATTCATACAATAAGTGATGATTTTAGATTTTTCAGGAGAAAATTCCATTCAATATTCTTTAAAATGTATAAACCAATCTTCTACGAGTTGGTATTTTTATATCTTTCAAAGAATGTCAGAACAACTAGAAAATGACATTTATTCATTGGTTTGGATGACAAGTCCTTATAAAATTGGTGTAGACTCTTTTGTGTTTTTCATATGGTCTTTGGATACATCTCTTTGGTGGTTGGATACCGGAAAATTGGAAGCTGGAGTAAGCCCTAAATCAGGTGGAAGTATAGCCGCTAGTTTAAGTTCCAATAATAGTACGACTTTTAATATAGAAGATGGAACACCAAAGTTTTCAAATACTGTTTCTGGTATGCCGTCTGATAAGTTTTTGATTATGGGAGGAAGCGATATACCTAATTCAGCTTTTTCTACTGGTACTGGAGAATCCTATTTTCCAACATTTACAAAGCAGGCATATATTAACACACAACAAACATTCGATTCTGATGCTACCTTATGGGTGGCGGTTACTACCTCATATATACAAGCAATGGATGTACTTGGGCAAAGTAATATTTCTAATGCAGCGATCGTTACCTTTCCTTTAAATAGATACAATCTAACAGCTGTATTGGGAGAAGATAACACATGGAACGTTTTCTGAAAAATACCAATTTTTTAACTGTGATTTTAATAATATAAAAAATGAGTTCGAGCGAAACTTTAAATAATGAAGATCTTTTGTTTGCTATGCAACAAAGGAATTTAGTATATAACTATAACTTTTTAAACTATAGTAATAAAATTGTGAATACGGCTGTTACCTATGGTCACCCAGATGGATGGGTGTACCAAGACCAAGGAACAGATGGCCTTATAAGTTTTGATCCAACATCCAATTCTTGCATGATAAAAAAAAGTAAGGGTGATGATGTAATGACATTTACACAGGCAATCAATGAATTCCCTCGTTGGACAGATTTAATCCTAGGAAAAACAGTGAGTGCTTCTGCGGTCATAGAAGTGCCAGGAACATTGAGCTGTGAAGTTATATTCTCATTATCTGATGGTAAAAACATTAGTAGTAAATCTGTCTACTTTGATGCAGGGGAAACAAAAGAAATTAATATTAGCCTTGATGTAAGCCAGCAAGCAAGTGGTCTGATAGTATCTATTGAAAGTAGCACGAGTGAAGTAGTGTTGTATATATACAAAGTATATGCCAATGTAGGTAAGGTTGCTCTTGAAAGTTTACCGTGTATTGTTGAAGGGACTATAGGTGAACGTAAGCAATATATGTCTACAGATATACCGCCAGCTGTAGAATTGTCGCTTTGTAATGAGAGTGTAGAGTTGTCAGGGGCTTATACAAGATTGAATTCTTTTTTGAATGGGAAATTTGGTATAGGTCAAAACGGTAATTCGTTACTTCCGGATATGCGAGGCTATTTTAGTCGTGCATGGGACAATGGCGCTACAATAGATCCCGACGCAGCTAATAGGACTGCATTAGGTAAGGGGACTGTAACAGGAGATAATGTAGGTACGGTAGAAGAAGATGAGTTTAAAGAACATACCCACCAATTACAATTTGATCTTAGTGGTCAAATACCGGCAGGAACAGCATCACCACTAGCGAGTATTAATAAAGCACTTACCTCTGATACAGAAAAAACGGGGGGAGCTGAGACTCGTGGCAAGAATATTTCAGAATTATATACCATGAAATGGGCCTAAACCATACCATTAACAAGTATAATAACCTAAAAAAAGAATAAAATAAAGTGACCATATATCTAGACACACAAAGAAATAATAATATGGGTATTATACGTTTGTAATGAGCTATTTGGCTTCACTCGGGGTAAACTTAAGTCGAAGCATGGTAACTAAAAAAATAAACATAAATATGAAAAAAGTAAATATTGAATTTACGTTATCACCAGAATACAAGAATCAATTTGTGGATATTCAAAAAAGAACATCCAGTTTAAGTTTTGAATTACAAGACGGAAAACATACAATAACAACTAAACCAGTTGATATAGGTAGGCTACTCTATTTTAATAATTCAATTTTGCAAGCTTATCTTTCCTTTTCTTATGAATTTGATGCAGAAAGTAAAACAATTACGTTGTGTGGAATGGATTTTGAAACCAAAGACGCAATGCGTTTAACAACCTACCCAAAAGGAACAACAGAATACTGTCATCAAGGATATTCAAAGTGTACGATTGATGATGAGAGCAGTATGTATAATTCAAATTGGAATTATAATACGCAGATGACTCCTAATCTCGAATCTCTTTTTGTTGATGTAATAAAGGATGCAAACAACACCTTATTAGAGGCGATCAAAAAACTAGAAGGGTTAACCATTAAAATAAAAACACTTCCACCTAAGTTGCCATCAGAAGTATATTTAAACACATTATTAGTGTATACAGGAGGAAAATTTACAGGGATATATGATCCTAATAAAAACTACGCTGAAGGCTATTCGTTGAAATCTATAGAGTCTGTTTGGGGGGGAATCGTAACCTTTACTTATGGCGAAAATTTTGCAAATGTAATAGGGAGTACCCATGACCCTCATATTGCCAGTAAGTCTTGGATTAAATTGTGGGAAGGGCAATATGGTACAGCAACAACCTGTACTTCTCTTAACTATAATGGTTTTGTTTGTAATGTTAGCTCAGGTTTAGTTGGAGGTCATGTTATTACGGGTAAAGTAGCAAAAGTAATGCCTGCAGGGTCAGATGTGTATATAATGCCAATATGTACCGCTCATAATAATAATGACAATGTATATATGGCAGCTTTGCAGTATACAGGGGTTTGGTTAAAGAATTATTTACATTAATTAAGAGCCTCTAAGTAAAATAATACTAGGGGATTTAATCATTCATAAACTTAAATAGGAGAAGGAATTGTATGGAGCAATAAATCTAAAAGTTCCTTGATAAATTGGGGCAAAGTTAAAAGGGAGGCTGCGCCCCTTTTTTATGTAATAATATGGTATAGTACGTTCGGCACTTTCACGTATTTGACTGAGCTTAAAATCGCACATTAAAATCCGCATATCGAAAAATTATAAACTATCTTTGCATAAAAATAGTAACTATGAGTAGGCAACAAGGGAGTAAGGGGAAAGGAAAACCATCAGGACGAGGCAGTAACAATTCGCGTGGTAAAAGTTACGCAAGAGGTAATGCTCCAGTGAAAAAGCAAGTAGGCGTATCAAGATCAGGAACTTCATCAAATGGAGCCCCCGCTAGTAAAACCAATTCAGGCGAAATTAGACTAAACAAGTATGTTGCGAATTCAGGAATTTGCTCGCGTCGTGAAGCCGATACTTATATTGCCATGGGCTTGGTTACTGTTAACGGTAAGGTGGTAACAGAAATGGGATATAAGGTAAAGTTGGAAGACGAAGTACGTTATGACGGTGCTAGAATTAATCCTGAGAAAAAGGCCTACGTTTTACTTAATAAACCCAAAGGATTTGCAACCACTACTAGCGAAGGTAAAGGACGAACAGTAATGGATTTAGTTGCCAATGCAACCAGCTCTCGCATTAAGCCAATTGGGCGTTTGGGGAGGAATTCAAAAGGTTTGTTGTTGTTTACGAATGATGAAGCGATGGTAGAAAAGTTTACCAATTCAAAAAGAGGTGTTTCTCGTTTATTTCATATTGAGTTGGATAAAAACTTAAAGCTTGAAGATTTAAAGAAAATTGAGAACGGATTCAAAGTAGAAGGTAAGCTTATAACAGTTGAAGAAGTTAGTTATATAGACGGTGCTTCAAAGAAGGAAATAGGTTTAAAAATTAAAAATACGGGAAATACCATTATCCGTACTATTTTTGATCATCTAAGATATGATATTGTAAGTTTAGACTGTGTTGCTATTGGACCGCTCACCAAAAAAGACATTCCGCGTGGGCATTGGAAACATTTAACCGAACAAGAGTTGAACAATCTTAAGATGCTTTAAGGTCAAAAAACGTTCTAAAGTTCTGAATTTAATTTAGGATGTTATTGCAAGGAGTTTATAATGAGTGTTTTGTGTTTTTTTTGTGCGATTTATCCTTTTAGTTGTGGCTTGTTTTGGATATTCAAAAAAAATAACTTAAAAAAAACACCAAAAAACTTTAAAATTAAAAATTTTGTGTTTCATTTGTACCAGCATTTAGCTGAACATTATGAAATGTGTTTTTACGTCGGGGCTTTTGGGGATTAGGAAGTCAAATTCAAAAGCAGCTTTTAGATTAAGTAACCGAATTTTAGAGCTAACTTCCGTTAAGACAATTTATTGCAGTCAGCATATATATGGTTTTGTTCCTACTACACAAAACCAAATCCAGATTTGATATCTATTCATTATTGTTTGTATTAAAACATACATCCCTGTTTTTCTATTTAAATAATTTATATTTCTAAAATAATAATGAATACTAAATACATTGATTTAATCAATCAAACTTTCGATTTTCCACAACCGGAGTTTAAATTGGAAGGTAAAGAATTGATGTTCCATGATATTGACCTTATGCAATTGGTCGAAACCTATGGAGCACCTTTAAAATTTACTTATCTGCCTCAAATTTCTAATAACATACAACGCGCCAAGGGGTGGTTTGATAAAGCTTTAAAGAATAACGATTATAAAGGAAAGTACAGTTATTGTTATTGTACAAAGAGTTCTCATTTTAAGCATGTGCTACATGAAGCTTTAAAGAATGATATCCATATTGAAACATCATCGGCTTTTGATATCGATATTGTCGAAAATTTAAAAAAAGAAGGAAAGATAACCAACGATACTTATGTTATTAGTAATGGCTTTAAACGCGCACAGTACGTAACTAATATAGCACGATTAATCAATAACGGTCATAATAACTGCATTCCTATAATTGATAACTATGAAGAAATCGATTTATTATCACAGGAAATTGATGGTAATTTTAATATAGGTATTCGAATTGCTTCAGAAGAAGAACCTAAATTCGAATTTTACACATCACGATTAGGCATTGGTTATAAGAATATTGTCCCTTTTTATAAAAATCAAATCAAGGACAATAAAAAGGTGACACTTAAGATGTTGCACTTTTTTATAAACACGGGTATTAGGGACAATGCCTATTACTGGAACGAACTGTCTAAATGTTTAAAGGTTTATACCAATCTAAAAAAGATATGCCCTTCATTAGATAGTTTAAATATTGGAGGCGGATTCCCTATTAAAAATTCATTGGCCTTTGAATTCGATTATGAGTATATGGTCGACGAGATTATCAATCAAATAAAATTGGTTTGTGAAGAAGAAGGCGTAGACGTCCCGAATATATTTACCGAATTTGGAAGTTTTACGGTTGGTGAAAGTGGAGGAGCTATTTATGAAGTGCTTTACCAAAAACAACAAAACGATCGCGAAAAATGGAATATGATTAACTCTTCGTTTATTACTACACTGCCAGATACTTGGGCTATTAATAAACGTTTTGTTATGCTACCGGTGAATCGATGGCATGATACATATGAGCGTGTTTTACTAGGAGGATTAACTTGCGATAGCGACGATTATTACAATAGTGAGCAACATATGAACGCTATTTATTTGCCCAAATATAATAAAGATAAACCTTTATATATTGGCTTTTTTAATATTGGAGCTTATCAGGAAACCATTGGGGGCTTTGGAGGGCTCCAACACTGTTTAATTCCATCTCCAAAACACATACTAATAGATAAAGATGCCAATGGCACGGTTACAACAAAATTATTTAGTGAACAACAAAAAAGTGAAGACTTACTTAAAATTTTAGGTTATGCAAACTAAAACATATGCTGGAATACCAGAAGAATTTGCAAAATTAGAGCAAGCAAAAATAGTTCTAATACCTGTACCTTACGATGGAACGAGTACATGGCAAAAAGGAGCAGATAAAGGCCCGGAAGCTTTTTTGAATGCGTCTGAGAATATGGAACTTTACGATATCGAAACCGATACGGAAGTATATCAGCAGGGCGTATTTTTGGCGCAGCCTGTTACTGAGAATGCATCACCAGAAGCAATGGTTAATGCAGTACATGAAGTAACTAAAAAGTACATTAAAAAGAATAAGTTTGTTACCATTTTTGGAGGAGAGCATTCGGTTTCTATAGGAACTATAAGGGCTTTTAACGAAACCTTTAATGATTTAACAGTATTGCATATTGATGCACATGCCGATTTGCGAAAAACCTACGAAGGTTCTACCTGTAACCATGCTTGTGCTGTATATGAAGCGAACCAAACAACGAATTTAATTCAAGTAGGTATTCGTTCAATGGATGTGATGGAAAAAACGGTTATGGACGAAGAGAAAACCTATTTTGCACATGAGATGGCAATAGATGATTCTTGGATGGACTCTGCCATAGATCAAATGACCGATAATGTGTTTATTACATTCGATTTAGATGCCTTAGATCCTTCTATTATGCCATCTACAGGAACACCAGAACCGGGAGGGTTGTTTTGGTATGAGACCTTAGACTTTTTAAAACAGGTATTTGCCGAAAAGAATGTGGTTGGATTTGATATCGTAGAATTATGTCCAAATGAAAAAGAGAAATCTTCAGATTTCTTAGCAGCCAAGTTGTATTATAAGATGCTTAGTTATAAGTTTATGAACGAAGCTGTTGACGAAGATTATGATAACACTTATAATAAAGCAGAACAAAAAAATAACGTTTCAAAATTCAGTAACAGCGATGACTACTAAAGGGCCAATCTCAAATTTTATAGAACATCATTACTTACATTTTAATGCAGCAGCATTGGTTGATGCGGCCAAAGGATATGAAGCACAGTTGAATTCCGGAGCCAAGATGTTGGTGTCTTTAGCAGGCGCTATGAGTACAGCGGAGTTGGGTAAGAGTTTTTCAGAAATGATTCGTCAGGATAAAGTGCAAATCATATCCTGTACAGGTGCGAATCTAGAAGAAGACATCATGAATTTGGTTGCACATTCACATTATAAGCGTGTACCTAATTACCGTGATTTAACACCGCAGGAAGAGTGGGGCTTGTTGGAGAAAGGACTTAATAGGGTGACAGATACCTGTATCCCGGAGGAAGAAGCCTTTAGACGATTACAAGAGCATATTTTTAAAATTTGGAAGGAAGCTGAAGCTAATGGCGAACGTTATTTTCCGCACGAGTATATGTATAAAATGTTATTGTCAGGCGTATTGGAGCAATACTATGAAATAGATTTAAAAGACTCCTGGATGTATGCTGCAGCAGAAAAAAACTTGCCAATTGTCGTGCCAGGATGGGAAGATAGTACCATGGGAAATATTTTCGCTAGCTACGTACTTAAGGGCGAATTAAAGGCTAGTACCATGAAATCGGGGATAGAATATATGACCTTTTTAGCCGACTGGTATACCGATAATTCTACGAATGGTATTGGATTTTTTCAAATAGGAGGTGGTATTGCAGGGGATTTTCCAATATGTGTAGTGCCTATGCTATACCAAGATATGGAGCGTACCGATACTCCTTTTTGGAGTTATTTTTGTCAAATTAGTGATTCGACTACGAGCTATGGCTCTTATTCTGGAGCGGTGCCAAACGAAAAAATAACCTGGGGTAAATTAGATATAGATACACCAAAATTTATTGTTGAAAGTGATGCGACTATTGTTGCCCCATTAATATTTGCTTACATCTTAGGCATGTGATTTTAACAGTATTCAAACCAAAAAAATGAAAAACAGAGACAACCATTTAAAGCGCGTTATTGTAGATTTTAAAAAGTTGACACCAGAGATTTTGGCGTTACTAGTTGAAAAATATCCAGATGGATACGATGAAGATCAAATTATCTCATTTAGAAATGCCAGTAATGAAATTATTGAAGCTGTAGAGGTAACAACTACCGATACAAAGTATCTGGTTAAAGTAAGTAAAAAGCTTGCTTTAACTATGGAGAATTACGATGAGGATGATTACGAAGATTACGAAGAAAACGATTCAGGAGCAATTCAAGAACCTGATTTGTCTAGCGATGAGGACTCGGATTAAGTACCATAATTCGATAAGCAACTTTATATTGAAACAGGTATTTTAAAAGCACAGTGGTACAATTACGTTATTACAAGTCGAGATTTAAATACCTTGAGGCTTGCCTCGAAATCAAAATGTTTTCCCTATAACTACCTCGTGGATTTGCCACGAGGTGGTTTACTAATATGTAGTTGTTGAAGAAAACTACTAAATAATTAAAGTATGTATACTGCTTTTGCTTATCAGGTTGCTAGTACCATTAGCATAAAAGAGATAAAACAACAATCAAAATGGACGCTGTTGTTTCAAGATAGTGATGAACTTTACTATTCAAGTGCCCCCAATAAATTCATTTACATATTTCATTATGGCATGGTGAGTTTTTTTAACCTTACCAAAAATGAAATGATAGAAGCTTTATCTCAAATCAAGCCATTTTGCATCAACTATGTCTCGGAGCAAATATCGGAGGAAGTTCAAGTTAATGTCGTAGCAGATACATTAAAAGTAGAATTTGATAAGATTGTATTGCCAGATATTAGTGAAGAAATGATTCGCCTTGTGATGCTAAACGCTTCACAATCGGTGGCCTTAAACCTATATTCAGAAATTACCGAGCAATTGTTGATTGAAACCAACCAGCATACCTTGTATTTGGAGAAAAAAGGACGTTTAGATATTTCAGGTTATAAGTTAAAACGATTTATTGGTAAAGTTTTAAACATAAAGAATAAGATATCTGAAAACCTGTATATTTTTGATTCACCCGACATCGTTTGGGAAGACGAACAGCTTAATAAATTAAATAGTGATTTAAAAGCTACTTTCGACCTTAAGGACCGTTATAAATTAATTCGCGATAGAGTTGATATTATTAAAGAGAACCTTGAGCTTTTTAAGGATATTATGGATCATAAGGAAAGTAGTCGCCTTGAATGGATCATCATTATTTTAATTGTGATCGAAGTGATCGATGTCTTTATAACTCGTTTGTTTTTTTAAGAACACTTCCCAAATAAAAACACCATAAACAATAACGTATTCCAGTCCGATAACCCATAAGTTTTCGGTATTGTTTGCGTTAGCATAGGCCAAATAACTTAAAATAATGGCAAGGCTCCATACCAATGGAAATTTGTAGCCCGTAAATACCGATAGTATTAAAAGTGTTGCAATATACCAAGGATGAACCGTTGTTGCTGTAAAGTAATAAAATGTTAATGCGAAAAGCATGGCTACTAACAGATCGGGAAAGGTTTTTTGTTTTTTAAAAAATGCCATGATCAACACAAAGACAAGTACAGTAATGGCTATTAACTTTCCAATAATCGCAATTTCGTTCCAGCCCCTAAACCAATAGCCAATGGCCCTGGCTATATAATAGATGCTTGCGTTAAACTCAAAGTTTTGAAACCATAAACCAACTGTTTGTGCATAGTTGGTTACAAATTTTGAAGAATAAAAAGGAATAAAAAGGCATAATGTTACTATACCGATAATGATATAGAATACGATCAATTTGGATATTCCAAGGGATTGTTGCGTAATCGTTTTGTCACTGTTGTCTAGTTTGGAAACCTTACTATTTTGCACTTTGGGACGTTTTAAAAACCATTGGTAAAATAGAGGAAGAAAGATTAAAGGGATAAGTTTTACCGAAACGGATAAGGCAAATACAACACCACCCATTAACCACTTGCCTTTGTGAATTAAATAGAGACTCCATATAAGGAAAAAAATCATTACGCCTTCATAATGAAGGTTGCCGGTTAGTTCAATAATAATAAATGGGTTTAACAAATACCAAAAGATGGTATGCGCTGGCATATTGAGATTGTCTAAAAGTTTTTTGCCAAAACATAAAGTGCCAAAATCGGCAGCAATAATTAATAAACGCATGACGACAACCGACCCTAAAATACTTTTGCTGGCAAAGAGTCCCGCAATTACAAAGCAAAGCTGATTTATAGGAGGGTAATTGGTAAAATGACTGGCATTAAGCGTTCCCATACCTTTAAATAATTCTTGAGCTTGAAGAATCGGAAACTCCCCATTACTTATAAATGATTCAACAGTATATAAGTATGGGTTAAACCCTTCCAGAATCATACGTCCATCCCAAATAAAGCGATAAAAGTCCTGTGATAAGTTGGGTATTGCTAAAATGAATAACCCCCGAAAACCAAAAGCCAGCCATGTTAGTAATAGCGTATTATGTCTTAATAGTGTAAGGATTTTATAAAACAAGGCAAATAATGCGATATAAAGAATAACAAGCTTAGTGTACTCTGTACGTGCCAAATTGTAAGCAAAGATGACATAACACATAAGGCTCGTTATGACCATAATAGAGAGGACTTTGTTTTGTTTAAAAGCGGTCGTGTTTAAATCCATTATTCAAATATAGTATTATTTGGTTTTGTGTATTTTTAATACTGTAAGATTTGGTTAGTGAATTAATATTAGCCCCGTAGGTTGTGTGTAAGAGTTTTTTTGTAAATTTAGTATTTGTAACTAACTCAAAAACAGTATTATGAAAACTATGTATTTTCTTTTTTGTGCGTGTTTACTTGTTGTAAGCTGCCAACCTAAGCCAGACAATTCTTCAAAAGAGGCTTTCGAAAAAAATTCAAAAACAGTATTAGCCAATTTAGAAGCCTGGCAAAACGAAAGCTTGGATTATTCCCAGTATGCAGAAGATTTTGTAATGAAGGAAACCGGCTTTGGTGCACCTAAAGATTCTTTAAGTCTTCAGGAGATGAAAGAATCGGATAAGGCTTTATGGAAAAATTATGATTTTAAAATGCTTACCAATCCGCCGGTACTATTACCTGGTGTCAATGCAGATACTAAAGAACCAGACGGTTCTGTAAGGCATTATAGTGAATGGGAAGTAACGTTGCCAGCAACAGATTCTACCGAAGCAAAATCGGGAGTTATCAAATTGTATGAGTCTTTCGATTTTAATGAGGAGGGTAAGATTGTTTACCAACAGATTTATGGAGACTTTACTGGTTTAATGATGCACTTACATAGTAACGATGCTATGGAAGATGATATGATGGAGGAGTAAAGTTATTTTTATATCAGTAAGAAATAAACCCATGTGTCAATTGTGATGCATGGGTTTTTATATAGATGTGGAGTCGGAGAGAATCGAACTCTCGTCCAAACAAGTAACTAAAGGGCTTTCTACACGTTTATTCTTTTCTTGGTTTTTCGATTATAAGCTGGCTAAAGACAGCCTACTTATAACTTAGCTTCTAAATCTCGAAAGCGCATCAAAGCATTGCACCATCTTAGTTAATATTTACGATGCCTCTAAAAAGAACGCCATTAACCAAGGCTTTCTGGAGACATTTAGCTTGTACACCTTGTGTACCTGGGCAAATCTTACTATAATTCAGATTAAGCAGCTAAAGCGTAGTTATTCTCGCCGTTTAAAAGTTTGACCTAGCCTTTTACGTGTTTCAAAGTCATTACACGACGTGCTTACCGTTCAATTAATCTCGCTGTCAAAACCAGTCGACCCCAATTTTAATTTCAGGTGTTTAGTATTTCCTTACAGGTAGGGGCTACAAGAGTCATTCTTAAAAAGAAGCCTAACATGTAGCTTAAATACTAATGCAAAGGCAAAGTTATCAAAAAGTTTGCATACCCATACAATTCCTATTACATTAGTTCAAAATTTATACCAAATTTATTGGTGTCAGTTAGTAAAAACAACAATTGTACAAATGAATATTAAGTTTGCCATTATAAAAGAGCGCAAAAACCCACCCGATCGTCGTGTTGTGTTTTCCCCATTAAAATTACAAGAAGCTAAAAGCGCATTTCCAAAAGCTGTCTTTAAGGTTGAATCCAGTGATATCCGCGTGTTTCCCGATGCAGCATATGAAGCGGCCGGATTTGACGTTGTAAACGATGTTAGCGATTGCGATGTGATGTTGGGGGTGAAAGAAGTACCCATTGAAGCTTTAATCCCTAATAAAAAGTATTTTTTCTTTTCCCATACAATTAAAAAGCAACCCTATAACCGTAAGTTGTTGAAAGCGATTTTAGAAAAGAATATTGAATTATATGATCATGAAACAGTGATCAATTCAGAAGGGTTTCGTTTAATTGGCTTTGGTAGATATGCTGGCATTGTAGGCGCTTATAATGGTTTTAGGGCTTGGGGCTTAAAATTTGATGCATGGCAATTACCCAAGGCAGAAACCTTACCAGATCAAGTTGCTCTAATTAGTGAACTACAGAACATTACATTGCCCAATATTAAAATAGTATTGTCTGGCAGTGGTAAGGTAGCTAGAGGTGCTCAAGAAATGCTGGATGGCATGCACATTAAATGCGTTTCGGTCGACGATTATCTCAATAAAGAATTTAATGAGCCTGTGTATTGCATTATTGATGTACTAGACTATAATAAGCGTAAGGATGGTCGTATTATAGATAATTTTGATTTTTTCAATAATCCTGATGCATACGAATCGGATTTTATGCGTTTTGCTAAGGTGACCGATTACTATATCGCAGGTCATTTTTATGGCGATGGGGCTCCATATCTGTATACAAGGGAAGGTGCAAAGTCGGCCGACTTTAATATTAAAGTTGTAGCTGATGTAAGTTGTGATGTGGATGGGCCTGTAGCATCTACTTTAAGGGCTTCTACTATTGCAGATCCTATTTATGGGTATGATCCGGAACGTGAAGTGGAAGTCGATTACAAAGATCATAAAGCTATTGCCGTTATGGCGGTCGATAATTTACCATGTGAACTTCCAAAAGATGCTAGTGAAGGGTTTGGAGAGCAATTTTTGCAACACGTTATTCCTGCACTTTTTAATGGCGATAAAGATGGTATTCTTGAACGTGCCAAGATTACCGAAAAAGGGAAGCTCACCAAACGTTTTGCCTATTTGCAGGATTATGTGGATGAAAAGGAATAAATTTGTATTCTAACATCTCCCCACTGTAATATTATTTTATGAGTAAAACAGCTTTAGTTACTGGAGCAGCATCTGGATTGGGTTATGAATTGGCAACTCTATTGGCAAAAGATGGATATAAATTAATTTTAGTAGATATAGATGCTGAAAGCCTATCCCAAGCAAAAGCAGAACTAAAGAATACTTTCAATGTAGCTATTATTACATTAGTTAAGGATTTGGGAATCCCAAATATTGCTGAAAAAATTATGAGTGATATTGGTGGAGAGCCCATAGATGTCCTGATAAATAATGCTGGGTTCGGATTGTTTGGATCGTTTGTAGATACAGATTGGGAGCGAGAGTCCGAAATGTTACATGTGCATATTTTAACAACAACCCATCTAACAAAATTAGTGTTGGAGGGCATGGTAGAACGTGGGCATGGGAGGATACTGAATATGTCTTCTTTAGCTGCTTTCCAGCCAGGTCCTTTAATGGCCATTTATTATGCTTCTAAAGGTTATATGTTATCTTTTTCTGAAGCGATTGCTAATGAGTTGGTAGGTACTGGAGTGACGGTAACAGCTCTGTGTCCCGGGCCAACAAAAACAGCTTTTCAAGAGACGGTGTCAGCCGATGCCAGCGATAATAAAATAACCTTTAATATGGCTTCTGCCAAAGCCGTGGCAACTTATGGCTATAAAGCCATGCTAAAGGGGAAAACCTATGCCATCCCAGGAAGGTTTAATAAGTTTTTGGCAATCTTGCCTAGATTGGTGTCTAGAAATGCCGCTGCAACAATTGTTAGAAAAATACAAGAGAAGAATAGACATTAGCAAAACTAGTGAGAATGCCATGACCTGAGTAGAGGTTTCTTGTTGGTGTGAAGTTGTTACTTTTCTTCAAACATATTTAAATCTCGATTATTGAATAAATACATTTGAAAAGGCAACAAACAAAGTTGCCTTTTCAGTATATTTCACACGTTTAAATTTTAGTAATTAATTGATTTTATTGTAATTATAAAATTAAGAACGTGTGCAACCACTCCTTACACTCGTTCTCTCATTAAAAATTTTAAACATTTCCTTTTGTGAAGTAATTTTTAAAATTTCTTAATGCTCGTTTCATGAGTTTAATTAAGATTGTGCCAACCTAATCATTATATCCAATTCGTTCACCAATTTATCTGGACTACCATTATATCCAACCGATTTGAATTTAATCCTGCCATCGGAGCCAATTATAATTTTGGTAGGGATCCCGTTAACTTTATAATTGGAAACAACTTCAAAATCGGTATCCGTAGCTTTTGCCTTTGTGTCTAAAACAACATTAAAAGTGTACTTGTTTTTTGTTATAAAATCTTGAGCATTTTTAAGTATTTCTTCTGGTGTCCCCCTTTCCCTTGTGTCTACAAATAAGAAAACCACATTGGGATTGTCCTTGTATTTGTTTATTGCAGTTTGCATGCCCGGAAACGACGCTTTACATGGGCCGCACCATGTTGCCCAGAAATCCAAAACAACAACTTTGTCCTTTAGGTCACTTAATGCAATTTCTTTCCCTTCCAGATTCTTTAATTTAAAGTTGGGCGCTTCTTCGTCGAGCATTTCTTTTTTGTATTTGGCTAAAACAATGTTTTTGGCTTCATTTTTAAGACTTTCCAAATGCGTTTTATACCCATCTTCAGATCCGTTGTTGTTTACATAAGCTTCTTTATAATAAGGCAACATTTTGTCGTTTGAGGCAGCATTTCTAATAAACAGTTCAGCTTTTTTCTGGGCTTTTTCAAATTGTTTGTCGGCCACCAAAAACTCAATAAGCCTTTGTTTTAGATTATGGGGGTCATTTTTTCCAATTTCTAAATTTTGGGTAATCTCTTCTTGATAGGTAATAGCTTCTTTTACTTTTTCTAATTTAAATAATATCCAGGCATAAGTATCTGCAAACATTACATAATTACCTTGAAGACTTTTTTTGTATTGGTTCTTGGTTTGGTACTCAGGTTTTGTACTGCTATCGTTCTTAAGGTTTTGTATGATGTCGATTGATTGTTTCGATATGTTTTCGGCGAACTCTAAATTTTCATCCTTTTGTACTAAATCCCAAGCAAAATTATTGTAGGTCATGGCCAGTGATTGCTTGTTTGAAATTTGAGAGGCATATTTTGTAAATCCCTCATAGTCTCTTTTGCCCACCATGTTTCTAGCAATTGTTGATAATGCATAATCTTTATATCGATTGTTGAAATTATGTCCAGATTCCTCAAATATTTTTAATTGTTTGTCGGGATCCCTTTCAGTAAAGAAGGCATTCGACAATTTCATATTTGCTAGTTCACTATTAGGGAATTTGGAAATGGTAATTTCTGTAATAGAATCTGATAAAGCTTTGTTTCTTATGGTGCCGCTTAAAGAGACGGCTTGTTTGAAATCGGCTTCGGTAGCATCGGGTTTTTGCAAAATGGTGTTTATTTGTTCATTAATAAGGGCTTTGCCGTTTTCTGGATTGTTTCTGTAATTATAGGACAGATAGGTAATGTGCCAAGTGTCCTTTAGTTCTGGATGTTTTTCAATAGCTTGTTTTATATCCAAAATTAAGGAGTCCTTGTCTTTTTTTATGCCTTGGTTAGCACCCCAATACGATAAGCAGAAGTTAGCCAAAGCTGCTTTGCTGCCAGGTATTTCGTTGTCTTGTGCGTTAAGTAATGTGACCAGATAACCTTGCTCGTTGTTATTGTCGAAGCCTTCATGTTTTTTAAATTGAAAAGCAAGTGCCTGGGCAGAATCCGGAATGTGTACTATGGCTGCTTTTTCTTCAGAGAAATTGATGTCCACAGGATAGGTCTTGTTGTTTACCATATAGTAGAAAATGGATTCAGTAAGACTGTCTTTTCCTGTGTAATTAATTGTAGCCATTTCACCAGCATGTAAATGAGAGGGGCTAATCGTTAAATTGCCAATGGACAAGTCTGTTCTTTTAGTTTCTTTCTTACAGGAAGAAAGAACCGACACTATTACTAGTGCTAAATAAATTGTGGTGTTTTTCATTTTTTGATTGATTTAAAGGTTAAAATTCGGAATTGATTATAGTAATTTTACCACAATAATTATACCAATAAATTTAAACTTGAATTCGGTAAAAAGAATTGGTTATTTATTAAACTTGTAAAACTGTTTGAACTGATAAATTATAGTAATGAAACCTGTAGACAATTATTTTCTTAATCAAAAAGAACCCTATCAATCCATTATGCTTTATGTTAGGGAGGTTATTTTAAATACCTTACCAGATGTAGTGGAGCGTTATAGCTATAAAATTCCATTCTATAATATTGGCAAAAAACCAATGTTGTATTTAAATATTTTAAAGGGGAAGGACTATGTTGATGTAGCTTTTGTGCAAGGCGTTTTATTGGAAAAAGAGTTTCCAATCTTAAAAAATGATAATAATCGTAAACAAGTACGTTCTATTCAATTAAAGTCCATAGAAGATTTAGACCACGAACATTTTAAGGAGCTCTTGCAGGTTGCTGCCGAACAAATAAGGCAAAGTAAAAAGGCGTGGTTTATTTAAGGTTCAATGTTTGAGGCCTTTTCAGCCTTACGGATAACTATAAAGACCCCGTGCTTACTATAAATTATTTATCGTTTTTCTAATAGCTACTAAATTGGTGAGCAGTTTTTCCAAATAATCCAAATGCAGCATATTGGCGCCATCACTTTTAGCATTCGATGGGTCGAAATGTGTTTCTATAAATAAACCGTCTACATTATTTACTACTCCTGCTCTTGCAATAGTCTCTATCATGTCTGGACGCCCACCAGTAACGCCACTATTCTGATTAGGCTGTTGTAATGAATGGGTAACGTCCAAAACAGTTGGCGCATAGTTTTTCATAGTTGGGATGCCTCTAAAATCTACAATCATATCCTGATATCCAAACATGGTGCCCCTATCTGTTATCCAGACTTTATTGTTGCCAGCATCTTTCACTTTTTGTACGGCATGTTTCATAGCTTCAGGGCTCATAAACTGCCCCTTTTTAAGGTTTACAACTTTACCTGTTTTTGCCGCTGCAACAACAAGGTCTGTTTGTCTTACTAAAAAAGCTGGAATCTGCAACACATCCACATATTGGGCAGCAAAGGCAGCATCAGAAACTTCGTGGATATCAGTAACAGTAGGAACATCAAACGTTTCAGAAACTTTTTTAAGTATTTTCAGGGCCTTTTCATCACCAATTCCCGTAAAGCTATCAATTCTGCTACGGTTGGCCTTTTTAAAGCTCCCTTTAAAAACATAAGGAATCTCCAACTTATTGGTTATTGTAACTACTTTTTCAGCAATTCGTAATGCCATATCTTCTCCTTCAATGGCGCAAGGCCCCGCTAAAAGAAAGAAGTTATTAGAATTTGTGTGCTTTATTTTGGGGATATCCTGAAGATTCATAATCGTTTTGTTTCAAAAAAAATTAGGTTGCAAAGATACTATTTATACTGAATATTTGTCCATTAGAATCGAATTCGGTAGCATCTTATTTTTTATGTAAAAGTACTGTAATGCGCTAAAAACATAAATTGATAATAGAGCTGTAAGGTTTCATTAGTGGTTGAAAATGAGCTAAATATGTTGTATTTTGATGGCGCTTTATAGATTTGTATACAGAGAGCTATTCAAAATAACATTATAATATAATTTATCCATTAATTATGAGTACATTTGCACGCTTAAAATAAGGCACAATTATGGCTAATATTAAAAACATTGCAATCATTGCTCACGTAGACCATGGTAAGACAACTTTGGTAGACAAAATCATGTACCATTGCCAGTTATTCCGTGAAAACGAAAACACTGGAGACTTGATCCTAGACAATAACGATCTAGAACGAGAAAGGGGTATTACTATTACGTCTAAAAATGTTTCAGTTATTTATAAAGACACAAAGATTAATATTATTGACACACCAGGTCACGCCGATTTTGGAGGTGAAGTAGAGCGTGTGTTAAATATGGCCGATGGTGTTTTGTTGTTAGTGGATGCTTTTGAAGGGCCAATGCCACAAACACGTTTTGTGTTGCAAAAAGCTATCGATTTGGGCTTAAAGCCTTGCGTTGTGATAAATAAGGTGGATAAGGAAAACTGTACGCCCGATGAAGTGCACGAAAAAGTGTTTGATTTAATGTTTGAATTGGGAGCAGAAGAATGGCAGTTAGATTTCCCAACGGTATACGGTTCGGCAAAGAACAATTGGATGAGTGATGACTGGAAAGTAGAGACCGATAGTATTGAGCCTTTGTTAGAGATGGTAATCGAGCATATTCCCGAGCCTAAAATTGAAGCGGGAACGACCCAAATGTTAATAACCTCGTTAGACTTTTCATCGTTTACAGGGCGAATAGCTATAGGGCGCTTAACACGAGGCGAACTTAAAGTAGGGCAAAATATCTCTTTAGTGAAAAGAGATGGCAGTATTGTTAAGTCTAGAATAAAAGAACTTCATGTTTTTGAAGGCTTGGGACGTATAAAAGTTGATGCTGTTCAGGCAGGTGATATTTGTGCCTTAGTTGGTCTGGAAGGTTTTGAAATTGGCGATACGGTTGCGGATTTTGAAGCTCCTGAAGGCTTAAAAACAATAGCCATTGACGAGCCAACAATGAGTATGTTATTTACCATTAACGATTCACCATTTTTTGGTAAGGATGGAAAATTTGTAACATCACGTCATATAAAAGAACGTTTAGCTAAGGAATTAGAAAAGAATTTAGCGCTTAGAGTTGAAGAAACCGATAGTGCTGATAAATTTATGGTTTATGGACGAGGCGTATTGCATTTATCGGTTTTAATTGAAACGATGCGTCGTGAAGGTTATGAATTGCAAATTGGACAGCCACAAGTAATTATCAAGGAAATTGATGGTGTAAAATGTGAGCCAGTTGAAGAAATGACCATCGATTTGCCAGAGGAGGTATCTGGTAAGGCCATTGAGTTGGTTACTATGCGTAAAGGTGAAATGCTAAGCATGGAAGCTAAGGGCGATAGAATGGTATGTGAATTTATAGTGCCTTCAAGGGGGATTATAGGCTTGCGTAATCAGTTGCTAACAGCAACAGCGGGTGAGGCCATTATGGCACACCGTTTTAAAGAATTTCAACCATTAAAAGGTGGTATTCCAGAAAGACAAAATGGAAGTTTAGTGTCTATGGAAAATGGGCAGGCCATCCCTTACTCTATTGATAAATTACAAGAACGCGGTAAGTTTTTTATCGATCCGGGAGAAGATATTTATGAAGGTCAGGTTATTGGGGAAAATTCTCGAGGTGATGATATGACGGTTAATGTGACCAAAACAAAAAAACTAAGTAACGTACGTTCTTCAGGAGCCGATGACAAGGCGAAAATTGTTCCGGCAATTAAATTTTCGTTAGAGGAGGCCTTAGAGTATATTCAAAAGGATGAGTATGTAGAGGTAACACCAAATCATTTGCGTTTGCGTAAAATATTCTTAAAAGAAGTAGATAGAAAGCGTAACAAATCCATATAAAAGTGGAATCGTTAGGAGTTTCATATACAGAATGGGTTGGTTATCTGGCCATGGCTACGATTCTGGTGTCATTCTTAATGAAATCGATAGTTAAATTGCGAATAGTAAACAGCTTAGGTTGTTTACTATTTGTGTTTTATGGGGTTTTGTTACAGCCAATTTCTTTGCCAATTGTTATTACCAATATAGCGATACTTTGTATTAATCTTTACCATCTGCTTCAAAAGAGGCGATAAGGATAAGTTTAATGGGATTGATAAAATGATTTTATTATATTTGATGGACATGCAGAAGCAAGACATGTTCATGGAATTTGAACCCAAGCCTTAATTTTTTCTTGTTAAGTAAGGCGAAGCCCATATCGATTGAAAAGACTATTAGATTACATAAATAAGAATGTTTTAGTTAAGATTGCTTCACTTCAGGCCGCTTCGGTATTTACAAAAATTATTGCAGGATTATTAACGTCTAAGGCTATAGCAGTTTTTATAGGAGCTGAAGGCTTAGCCTTAATAGGGAACTTACGGAATTTTGTTAGTGCCATGCAAACCATTGCCATAGGTGGTTTTTATAATGGCATGGTTAAGTATGTGTCTAACTTTAAGGAAGAAGTGGTAGCGTTGAGTAAAACACTGTCTACAGTGTTTTACGTAGGTTTTGTGACCACGGTTTTAGTCTCTTTTGTATGCTATTTTAATGCGGAAGCTATAAATAATATGCTGTTCCCTAATTGGGGATATTATGGCTATGTTATTAAAATTTTTGCTGCCGTATTGCCATTTTATGCGTTGAATATGTTTTCATTTTCAATAATGAACGGATTTTCGAAGTATAAAATTCTTATTGTAATAAATATTATTGGTCAGGTTTTAGGCTTATCCATTACGCTACTTTTAATATACCAGAATAGGATAGATGGGGCTTTAATATCTGTTGTTATAGCCGAAGCACTTATATTTTTAATTACACTAGTAGGCATTGTAAACAGACGCAGTTTGGTACCGCTTATAAAAGTAGGGCGGGTTCGTTTAAGTGTTTTAAAAAATATGGGAACATATTCTTTAATGGCACTAGTTACAGCCGTTATTTTGCCGTTTGTAGCAATAGCTATCCGTTCTTATATTATTGAACATGTAGGAATTAAACATGCTGGATTTTGGGAAGCTATGACAAGGATTTCCAAATATTATTTAATGCTGGTGAGTTCTTTAATGACACTCTATATTTTGCCGCGATTTTCGGAAATAGATGGCGTAAAAGCTTTTAGAAAGGAAGTGTTTAGTTTTTATAGAACGATTATGCCAGTTTTGTTGGTAGGTCTACTGGTTATCTATTTTTTGAGATCATATATTGTAAGCATTGTTTTTTCAAGCGCGTTTGGTCCTGTAGAAGATCTGTTTTTATGGCAGTTATTAGGGGACTTCGTTAAAGTTCTGTCCATTGTAATTGCATATCAGTTTTTAGCTAAAAAAATGTTTTGGCATTACATCTTAACTGAATCGTTTTTAATTGTCATTTTATATCTAACAAGTATCTATTTTATAGATGTATTTGGTGTAAAAGGTGCCGTTATTGCACATTTTGTAAGTTATTTAATGTATTATGGCATTATTTTGTTGATATTTGGAAGTTCGCTTTTTGGGGTGGAGGGGGAAGATAAGCAAGTGTTTAGGGGTGAAGGTTAATTTTTAGTTTATTAGTACATTTGGAAAAATCAAATTTGTCCAGTGGTTTGAAAGTTATAAAGTATACATCATTGTATTATGATGAATGGAACAATTTTATAGCTACAGCAAAGAATGCTACATTTCTTTTCCATAGAGACTTTATGGAATATCATTCCGATAGATTTGAGGATTATTCATTATTGGTTTATAAGAAAGAAAAACTAGTAGCCTTATTACCTGCTAACAAGAAGGAGGATGCTGTTTATTCACATCAAGGATTAACTTATGGAGGGTTAATTTTAGACTCTTCTCAAAGGTCCCATATAGTTTTGAGTATTTTTGAGAATCTTTTAAAATATCTTTTTTTAAATGAGATAAAAGAGTTAGAAATAAAGTTTATTCCAGCTATTTATCATAAAGTACCAAGTGATGAATTACTTTTTCTAATGTACATTTTGGATGCAAAACTAATGAAAAGAGAGATGTTATCAGTTATTAATTTGGATGGACAAAATAGTTTTAAAAGTAGAATTGAAGGATATAAAAGGGCTGAAAAGCATAAATTAAAAATAAAAGAGGATAAAAAATGCGATGCTTTTTGGAATGAAATTTTAATACCAAATTTACGAGGTAAATATAATGCTAAACCAGTGCATAGTTTGGAAGAGATAAATAAACTTAAAAGTTTGTTTCCTGAAAGTATAAGGCAGTTTAATGTTTATCTAAATGATAACATAGTAGCTGGAGCGACTATTTTTGAAAGTGAAAAAGTAGTTCGTTTACAGTATATTTCAGCGAATAAAGACAAAAGTACTTTGGGGTCTTTAGATTATTTGCAAATATTTTTGCTAAAATATGTCTTTACTCAAAAAAAATATTTTGATTTAGGAACATCTAAGAAGGAAGGAGATAAAACAATAAGTAATGGGCTTTTATTTTGGAAAGAGGGATTTGGAGCAAGAGCATTAACGTGTGATGTGTATAAAGTTGACACAGTGGGTTATGGTTTATTAAGTGATATAATAAGATGATTAAGTTTTTAGATTTAAAGCGAATTAATAAACAATATGAGGTTGAGTTTCAAAAGTCTTTTAAGAATTTTTTATGTTCAGGGTCTTATGTTTTAGGAAATGAAGTTACAAAATTTGAAGAAGAATTTGCATTATATTGTGGCACAAAATACTGTAAAGGTATTAGCAATGGACTTGATGCTTTACAATTAATTTTTGAAGGCTATAAAACTTTAGGGGTATTAAAAGAAGGTGATGAGGTCATTGTTCCTGCAAATACATATATAGCAACAGTATTATCGGTTAGTAATACTGGATTGATACCTGTACTTGCTGAGCCTGATATTAAGACCTATAATTTAGATCCAAAAGAAGTTGAGAAGATTATAACAAAAAGGACGAAAGCTATTTTAGGAGTTCATCTGTATGGTTCGTTATATAATGTTTCTGCTTTAGAAACCATCGTAAAAAAGTACAATTTACTCCTTATAGAAGATGCAGCCCAAGCACATGGAGCCGTTAATATAGATGGGCGTAAAGCTGGCAACGTTTCTAATGCAGCCGCTTTTAGTTTTTATCCGACTAAAAATTTAGGAGCGTTGGGAGATGCAGGTGCTGTTACAACAAACGATGGTGCTTTGGCAAGCGTTATAACCCGAATGCGACATTATGGGAGGACGTCATCTTATGAAAATGACATTAAGGGTCATAACTGTAGGTTAGATGAAATTCAGGCAGCTTTTTTAAGAGTAAAATTGAAATATTTAGATACTAATAATAATAAAAGAAGATATATTGCTCGAAGATATTTTGATTCTATAAAAAATAAAAATATTAAAATACCCAGCTATAAAGATTTTAATCAACATGTATTTCATTTGTTTGTCATACGAAGTGAAAAAAGAAATGTATTAAAGGATTATCTTTATAGTGTTGGAATAGAGTCTTTTATCCACTATCCTGTTCCTGTTCATAAGCAACTAGCTTATAAAGAATATAAAGACTTTAATTTCCCGATAACAGAACAGATTCATAATGAAGTATTAAGTTTACCTTTGAATCCTATGATGAAAGATGTAGAGATAACAAGGGTTATTGATGCTGTTAATGCATTTAGTTCAATATAATGAGATATCTCAAAACCAATTATAAATTAATTTGATATTTCCAAATATTAGAAATAACATTTTGTTAAGGATAACCTCCGTCAATGCGATGGTGATAGGAGCTAGGCTTATTATTTCGGTATTTGTTCAACGTGTTCTAGCCTTAGCTATAGGTGAAGCTGGAATTGCAAAAGTAGGGCAGCTAAGAAACCTTGTCGAAATAGTAAATAGTGTAGCATCATTAGGGATTTTTAATGGATTGGTTAAGTATGTTGCAGAATTAAAAGATAATAATGAAGAATTAAAAAAAGTATTTAGTACAGCTTTTGTTTTTGGTGTTGTCGGATCTATATCAATTTCTATTGTTTTAATTCTTGTTTCAGATAGTTTAGCAATCAAATTATTTGGATTGAGAGGTATGATGAGTGATGTTATTGTTGTTTTGGCAGTACTCATGCCCGTTTTGGTCTTAATACGCTTTTTTAATGGTATAATTAATGGGCTTTCGGAATATAAAAAATATGCCAAGATAGATTTAATTACCTATGTAATGTCAACTCTGTTGCTTTTACTTTTTCTTAAGTTTTACAGTCTTAAGGGTGTTTTGCTGGCTATTGTTTTAACACCTATCATACAACTTGGAGTTATAGGGAGCATTTTTGGGGCTGGTTTAAGAAGAATCATAAAGGTTAGTAGTATTCGTTTTAAAATACCTTACTATAAACAATTGCTGGGGTTTGCACTTATGTCGTTTGTGTCGACAGTGCTTATTAATTATATTGAAATTGATATCAGAACCTCTATAACAAATCAGATTAGTGAAAAGGAAGCGGGTTATTGGACGGCCATGGGGTTTATATCAAAAAATTACATGGTATTTTCTTCTGGAGTTTTTACACTTTATGTAATCCCAAGGTTTACAAAAATATATGATGGCATTAGGTTTAAGAAAGAAGTAGTTTATATCTATAAAACTTTACTCCCTATTTTTGGTTTGGGAATGTTATTGGTATATATATTCAGAGAAGTTGTTATAACAATTGTTTATCCTAATTTTACAGGGATGGAACCATTGTTTAAATGGCAATTATTGGGTGATTTTATTAGGTTAGCTACTTTAGTAGTCTCACATCAATTTTTAGCAAAGAAAATGACTAAAAGTTTTATTGTAACCGAACTGATATCTTTAGGGTTATTCTACTTTTTATCCAAAAATCTAGTACTTGTCTATGGAGCTGAAGGTGTAGTAATGGCCCATTTTTATAGATATATAGTTTACTTTGGTATAGTAATATTTGCTGTGCGGTACTATTTTAAGAGGCAAAATATTGAAGATGAATAAGTTGTTTTTTTAAAATAAAGTTTCTTTTTTGTTCCGAAATGATGAATGTTTGGTATTAAAATAAAAACTGTAGCCTATCCCATTGTGAACTAATCCAAATTTTTGTCTGAAGTCTTAGTAGTAGGGCGAAGAATTTGATGAACAGGATTACATTATAGTTTTTTATAGCTAATCGGAGCTCGTAAATTATTCTATTGATTAAGGCTTTATGCTCTTCCTTATTTTTATTAAGGTAGATAGCCTTTTTACAAACTTTATAAGTTGATTTTCCCAAGTTTATACCTCTTCTTTTTGTGAAATTTGAGCTTAAAGATTCTTTTAAGATTCGTTTTTTTACTAAAACTTTATCAACATAATCGTATTCAAAAAGCCTGGAAGACCTAAACCAAAAGTCAAGGTCTTCATAGCTTAAATTTTCATCATAACCTTTAAGCTTCTTTAATACGTTTTTTTTGATAAGCATTGTGGGAGCACTTAAAAAATAACTATGAATAATAAATTTGTATATATCTCCCGTAGGAGGTTTTTGTTTAGCTTTGTTTTCATTATTCAAGTCATATTGATATGAAATATGATTACCGTTTTCGTCGATACGCTCCATATTTGAAAATACTACACCAAGATTTTTGTATTTTGAGTTTTTGAATCGATAGATTTGATTTTCAATACAAGTAGTTGTTAAAATGTCATCAGTTGCAAGGTCTAAAATATATTCGCCTTTTGCTAAAGCTAGAGCTTTGTTAAAGGTTTTGGTATTTCCAATATTTTCTTTGTTTTCGATGAATAAAATGTCTTTATGTGCAATCCATTCTTTGATCTTAATGATAGAGTCATCTTTACTGGCATCATCAATAATAATAATTTCTATATTATTATAGGTTTGATTTATAACCGAATTTAGAGATTCTACTACGTAATCCATATGGTTGTGGCATATGCAGATTACTGTTACTAAAGGTTTTTTGTTCATAAGTGATTTAATATTTTTCTTTTCTATATTTTAGCCCTAGATAAAGTAGATGAATTATATTAACCTTAACGTATATGGATATAGAAATATTAATCTCTACCATGTTTAAAACTGATTTATCTTTTCTAGAAAAAATGTTTCCTTATGAACATTATTCTGGATACAATATCCTCATAATTAATCAAACAACAAAAGGTAAAATTTTGAAGTCACATATAAAGAATGTGAGGGTTATTAATTCATTAGATAGAGGTTCTCCTGTTAGTCGTAATCTAGCAATTAGAAAGGCAGAGGCTGATATTTGTTTAATGTCTGATGATGATGTGGTATATCAACCGAATTTAAAAGCAACCGTTATGGATGCTTACAAGCTAAATCCCGATATAGATATGATTTCATTTGAAGCAATTGATGAACAAGGAAATCCTTATGCTAATTATTCACATGAGGGAAGGCATACAAGAAAAACATTGAAGCACATTTATACATGGGTCATTTCATTTAGAAGAAATGTGTTTAGTGAACGTAATGTTTTTTTTAATCATTATTTTGGTGTAGGGTCGGTTTTTAAAGGAGAGACAGAGTATCTCTTTTTGAGAAATGCCTATGACAAAGGTTTGAAAATGTATCATGTTTCCAAAACTATAGTGATGCATCCAAATGAAAGTTCTGGACGCAATATGGGAAGTGATAATGCGATTTTTGCAAGAGCAGCTTTGCATCAACGTTTTTACTCAAATTTAAGTTATGTTTGGTTAATTAAATATTTGTTCTTTTTAATAAGGCATAATTATATTAAAATCAATGAAATACCTCATAAGTTTAGGATAGGGCTAAAAGGAGTTAAAACTTACAAGGTATTGAAGAATACAGGAGTAATTGATAAAGTTTATGAAGGCGAAATTAATTAATATAACTAAAATAGAAGATAGTAGAGGAAATCTAGCTGTAATTGAAAAGGATAGTATTCCTTTCAAGATTAAAAGGGTGTATTATCTCTATGATGTGCCTAGTAATGCATATAGGGGAGGGCATGCTAATAAAAAACAAGAGTCTTTGCTCATAGCTTTAAGTGGCAGCTTTGAGGTTGTAATGGATGATGGAACTGAACGAATACGAATTATGCTGAATAAACCAAACGTGGGACTGTACATTCCAACGGGTATTTGGAGAGAAATGGAAAATTTTTCATCAGGATCAGTTTGTTTGGTGTTAGCTTCTACCAATTATGATGAACAAGAATATATAAGAGATTATAATTTATTTAAATTATCGAAACAGCCTTAAATTTATGTTAATCCTTCGGGTTTGGTGTCTTAATTTTAATAATCTATTTAAGATACCGTTGGGGAGGTGGAAAATTATTTTTTTTATACTAGATAAATTACTAGGAGTAATTTTTTGGTATAAAATTTTTGAAGGTTTATGGTTGTTTTCTAGTTTGTATTGAATAGCCATTGAAAACCGATTTAAATCAAGGTATTTCTTTAAGTTTAAGTTTGCCTTGGCATTACTTTCGTAAACATCTAAATCGAAATGTTTTCTATTGGTAAAACTAGAGTTCGTTATTTTGTTTTCAGACAATAGATTATATATAGCGCTTACTTTGTTGTAAAAGGCCACATTGAAAATCAATGCAATTCTAATCCAAAGGTCTGTGTCTTCTCCAGAATTGTAGTTTTCATTAAATCCCCCAACTCTCTTAAATACATTTTTTGGAATCATTACAGCAGATGTCCAGGCAATACTATTTACCATGCTGGAATCAAAATAATCTTTAACAATCCCCATCCAGTATTTGTCTTTTGGAATGTTTTTATATATTGATTTTATAATAATTTTTTTGTATTGGCTGAAGTATGCTTTGCAATATAAGCCACAGTTAGGATAGTTTTTGTGTAATGTTTTTAAATCTTGTAAATGGTTTGGCAACCAAATATCATCAGCATCCAAAAAAGCAATTAAATTAGCTTTTGCTTTTGATATAGCATAGTTTCTGGCATGAGACACACCTTTATTATGTGTGCTATATAGATTTACTCGTTTATCACTAACGGTTGATACTATTTTTTTTCCATTATCAAAGGAACCATCATCAATTACAATAATCTCAAAGTCCTGAAATGTTTGGTTGAGAACACTTTCTAGAGTGTTTTTAATATAATTTCCTTTATTATAAAGTGGTATTATAACAGAAAAAAAAGGCATCATTTTTTAGTTATTAATTGACAGAAATAGCCTAGCCTATAGAAATCATATAGCACTAAACTTGGATGTGAAGAATTGAAATTTTTAACTAAACCAGGCTTTAGAAGTTTAAAAAGTTTAGCTGTAAACTTGATTAGTTTTAAAGAGTTTAATGATAAAAACCATTTTGAAATTTTAGAAGCTTTCATGTTTAGTTTATTTTTCTGGATCAACTCAAGTAAATTTTCAATTGCATATTCTGTTTTTATAATAAATGTATTGGCATCGTCTTCTGCATTGTGAGTTACTGGGTTGTTTAATGAATAAATAGAAAAGTTGTTTGTTTTTAGTATATTGAAAAATAAAACATCTTCATAACCGTAAGTTTTGATGGATTGATCAAAAGGGAATTTTAAAAGAATCTCTTTTTTGATTAAAAAATTAGATGAGCATAGTGAATTACTTTCTCTCTTTTTTGTGTAAATCCATCGTAGTTTAAAGGGCTTTTTTGGGGCTTTTTTTAAGTTGGTCATGCCTCCGCAAACTACATTTTTATTTTTGAACATAATATAATTTTCAATGAATTTGTTTGAATAGGGAAAAGTGCCGGCATCAATAAATAATAGGTAATTATATTTAGCGTTACTAGCTAATAGATTCCTAATAGCACTTCTTCCTATATTTTGAGGAAGTTCTTTAAACTTGGTATGATCTAAATAATTTATTTTTTTATTGATAAGGTTGTGTTTTGATTTTGATCCATCATCGAAAACTAAAATTTCAAATACAATATCACATTCAGTACATTGGCTGTGCAATTCTTTGGCTAAAGGGTAAACATTGTAATTGTATGTCGGAATTAAAATTGATAACATTATTTAGTAGCGATTAAAACAGTTTCAGGTGATTTAAATCCATTGTAAAAATCATTTTCATCGTTTGTAAATGTTTTAGGTTCAACTTTAAAACCATTATTCTCCAGTCGGCTTTTTAAACCTTTAACAGAATAAATACGAACATGGTCTTCTTGCCCAAAATGTTTTAATCGTTCTTTTGGCGCGATAATGGAATAATCTTCATAAATATCCCCTTCTTTAAAAGGGGTTTGTATATATATAGTTCCTTGGGGTTTTAATGTACGATAAAGTTCAGATATGGCCTTTTTGTCATCTATAACGTGTTCCAGTATATGATAACAAATTATAATGTCGAATTTTTCGCTTTCTTGATTAATAGTGGTAATATCAAATTTATAATCAGCTAAAAATTCATTTTCAAAATCAGTACTATAATAATTAATCTGATTGTTTTTTTTAAAAGGACGATATAAACTTCTTGATGGTGAAAAGTGGAGTATGTTTCCTTTAATGTTGTTGCTCAATAAGCTCCAAAGTCTTCTGTTTCTAGATAAACTCCCACAAAAAGGGCAAAGTAAATCTTTGTTTTTTAATCGAATGAAAGTTCTGAGTTTTTTTGAACAAATATTACACTTATGTTTATTTCCCGTATAAAAGACTCCATGAAAATAGCGAAAGAACACCTCATTCTCAAATAAAAATGATTTAGGAACAATAGTCTTAAAGCTTTTTTTAATGGAATTATACATGTCACCCCTTCCTCTGCACTACCTCATAAACTTCATTTTCATCACACTTTAGCGTTTTGCTCGGGTATTTAAGTAGCAAAGCATAATCGTGTGTAGCCATAAGGATGGTGTTGCCATTTTTATTAATGTCTTGTAAAACTTCCATAACCTCTACACTGGTTTGGGGGTCCAGATTTCCAGTAGGCTCGTCGGCAAGGATTAATTCCGGGTCATTAAGTAAAGCTCTGGCTATGGCTACCCGTTGCTGTTCACCACCCGACAGTTCGTGCGGAAATTTAAAGCCTTTGGTTTTCATGCCAACCTTAGCTAAAACCTCTTCAACACGCGCGTTCATTTTTACTTTATCCTTCCAACCCGTTGCTTTTAACACAAAAAGGAGGTTGTCATTTACAGTTCTGTCTGTTAACAATTTAAAATCCTGAAATACAACGCCCAGCTTCCGTCTTAAAAAGGGAATGTCTTTTTCCTTAAGGTGTTTTAAATCATAATCTACTATTTGTCCTTCGCCTTCTGTTAAGGGCAAATCGCCATAAAGTGTTTTCATGAAACTACTTTTTCCTGTACCCGTTTTCCCAATTAAATACACAAAATCCCCTTTGTACATTTCAACGTTGACATTAGAAAGTACTAGATTGTCGCCTTGATATATAGCAGCATTTTTTAGTTGTAAGATAGGATTTGACATAAATAAAAGCCGATTGTTTTTTTAGTGTTGTAAATGTATTATTTATTAGTTAAAAGTTAAAGGCTATAGATTAAAAGTTAATAACGAATTAGTTTTGAGAAAATTGAATGTATTATTAAAAAATGTTAACTTTTTTATATTTAATAACTCGGTTTATAATTATAGCACGATTATTGCGTTAAAGGGTAAGATTAAAGTATCTTTGAATCTAAACAAAAACGACGCTTAATGATTAAAAAAAATATCGTTTTCTTCTTAGTAGCACTTAGTGTTGCATTTCAAATTACAGCACAACAATCGGCAGCCTACACTAATAATTTAGTCGATTATCAAAAAGCATTGACACTCTATAATAACCAACAATATCTTGCAGCGCAAGGCTTGTTTTCTAACGTTCAAAGAACCACAAAAGAAGCCGTGTTGCAATCTGATTGTGCCTATTATATTGCCAATTGTGCGGTACGTTTAAATCAGCAAAATGCCGATCGATTGGTCGAAGATTTCGTCAAAGATTACCCAACAAGTACAAAGAGAAATACGGCGTTTGTAGATGTTGCTGATTATTATTTTGTCAATGGAAAATATGCCCATGCCAGAAAGTGGTATGATAAAGTTGACGAAGCTAGTTTGGCTAGGAACGAAAAAGAAAAATTTAATTTTAACAATGGCTATTCCGCTTTTTCGGCAAAGCAGTATAAAGATGCCAAAAAGTATTTAAGTCGTGTTGAAAATTCTCAGACCTATGGTTCTCAGGCCAAGTATTACATTGGTTTTATGGCTTATGAAGGGGATGATTACGATAAGGCTAATACCTATTTCGATCAAGTAAGCGATCAAGAGCGTTACAAGGAGAAATTATCATATTACCAGGCAGATCTTAATTTCAAGTTAGGAAATTTTGAAAAAGCAATCGAGCTTGCTAAAGAAAAACTCAATAATCATAGAGAAGATGGTGAAGCATCCCAATTATCGAAAATAATAGGGGAGAGTTATTTTAATCTCAAAGCGTACGAAAAGGCCATTCCTTATTTAAAAGCCTATCAAGGTAATAGAGGAAAATGGAACCATACCGATTTTTACCAGTTGGGATATGCTTATTATAAGCAAAAAGATTATGAAAGAGCCGTTTCAGAGTTCAATAAGATTATTGGAGGAGACAATGCCATTGCACAAAATGCCTATTACCATCTTGGCGAAAGTTATGTGTATTTAGATAAAAAGCAAGAAGCCTTAAATGCTTTTAGAAATGCCTCGCAAATGTCTTATGACTTAAAAATACAAGAAGATGCATGGCTTAATTATGCTAAGATTAGCTATGAAATAGGAAACCCGTATCAATCAGCTCCCCAGGTTTTAGCAGAATATTTGGATCGCTACCCTAATACGGGTCATAAGGAGGAAATAGAAACATTGCTGATTGACTCCTATATAACTTCTAAGAATTATAAAGAAGCATTAAAGTTATTGGAAGGCAAAAGAAGTTTCGAAAACAAAATAGCCTATCAAAAAGTAGCATTTTATCGCGGGATTGAACTTTATAACGAAGGAAAATATTTAGAGGCCGCTTCACTTTTTGATCAGTCCTTAAGTGAACCAAGAGATGATATGTATACAGCAAGAGCAACCTTTTGGAAAGCTGAAGCCGATTACAATTTAACAAATTACGATGATGCCTTGGTCGGATTTAAGCAGTTTCAGCAGCAGTCCAAAGCCTCGGTAACTCCCGAAATAGAAAATATAGATTACAATTTGGCGTATACTTATTTTAAATTAAAGAACTATCCTCAGGCTATTAATTATTTTAATCGGTTTATAGAGCACAAAGAAAATGATAACGTAAGGATGAACGATGCCTACTTGCGATTGGGAGATGCTTGTTTTGTATCCAGTGACTATAATAATGCTATTCAAGCGTATAATAATGCAATTAAGATTGGACAAATTGAAGCCGATTACGCCTTTTTTCAAAAAGCTCTAAGTGCGGGTTATATAGGAGAAACATCGCAAAAAATTTCGGAATTAAAAGCCTTTATCGAAACATACCCTAAATCTAAACTAAGAGATGATGCCATGTACGAACTGGGTAATACCTATGTTAAAATAAATGAGACAGAAAAGGCAATGCAATTGTATGATCGTTTAAGTTCGGAATACCGCATGAGTTCTTTTGTCCCCAAAGCAAAATTAAGACAAGGATTGGTATATTATAATGCTAGTAAGAATGAGCAAGCTTTGGTCAAGTTCAAAGAGTTGGCAAGCGATTATGCAGGGGCACCAGAGGCAGTACAGGCTGTCGCGACAGCACGTTTGATTTATATTGATTTAGGACAGGTGGATGACTATGCGGCCTGGGTACGAACTTTAGATTATATTGAGGTTACAGATTCAGACTTAGAAAATGCGACGTATGAAGCAGCGGAAAAGCAATACTTAGATAATAATACCGATAAAGCAATTAAGCAATTTAATAACTATTTAAATCAATTTCCTAACGGAATCCATGCATTGCAGTCGCATTTTTATGTAGCACAGTTGTATTATAAAAAGGATTTGACCGAAAATGCAGCGCCACATTATCAGTATGTGGTTGAAGCTTCCCAAAATGAATTTACTGAACAAGCACTTTCACGTTTGTCACAGTTTTATT
Organism: Snuella sedimenti; assembly: GCF_016428595.1. Lineage (GTDB taxonomy): Bacteria > Bacteroidota > Bacteroidia > Flavobacteriales > Flavobacteriaceae > Snuella > Snuella sedimenti. The sequence goes on from NZ_JAELVQ010000023.1 coordinate 38,126, forward strand.
TGGAACGTAAAGATTGGATCAAGGCTATGCCTTTGTTGGAACGTTTAGAAGAAGAGTCTGGCCACCCGCAACATGTGGTTTTTGCACAATCCAATTTAATGAAAGCGAACTACCAGTTAGAACGTTTTAATGAAGCTGTCACTTACGCGGAAAAAGTACTTTCCAATACAAAAATTGACAATAAGATAAAGAGTGATGCCCATGTTATCATTGCACGTTCAGCAATCAAAACAGGCGATGAAGATAAAGCGAAGTCAGCCTATGCTAAGGTGGAAAAAGTAGCAACGGGCAAAACAGCGGCCGAGGCTCTGTACTTTAATGCTTACTTTAAAAATAAGGAAGGAAGCTATGAAGCTTCTAATAAGTTAGTTCAAAAATTAGCTAAGGATTTTTCAGGATATAAGTATTATAGCGCTAAAGGATTGGTACTTATGGCCAAGAATTTTTATGCCCTTAAAGATGCGTTCCAAGCCACTTACATTTTGGAAAGCGTTATAGAGAATTTTACAGAGTTTGAGGAGGTCGTTTCTGAAGCTAAAAAAGAGTTGACCAAAATTAAAAAGGAAGAAGCAAAAACCAACGCATCCATTCAACCAGAAGGGAACTAAAAACAGGCTGTTCTATAGGCTCGATTCAGAAGTAAAAAGGTCATTAAAAAACAACAAGATAATAGTTAAAAAAATAAAGAACATATGCGAAAGCACATAAAAAATATATTAATAGGTGTTTTTACGTTTACAGTTGGTATGTCGTTTTCTCAAGATAGAAGGAAAGATACCATTACTACAGGAGTAATAAATGTAGTTAAGCCGTATACCCCATCTATATCAGACGCTTTTAAAGTTAAGGAAACACCAACTTTAGATGATGATGCGACCGAAACAAAAAAAGAAATAAAGTATAATATTTTCTCATTTCCAGTGGCCTCAACATTTACCCCTGCAAAAGGAAAAGCTGCAGTTATTGAAAAGGAAAAGCCTGCTAAGTTATATGATAATTATGCTACTTTGGGCGTGGGTAGTTACACCAGTATTCTAGGAGAAGTATATTTGAATAATGCCATTAGCAGAACCGAAAGTGTGGGAGGCTACGTAAGTCACCATTCGTCACAGGGCGATATTGAAGATGTGATGTTTGATGATGATTTTTCAAATTCAAAACTAAATGTTAACTATACTTCAAGGCTAAGAGATATGTCCTGGACGGCAGAAGCAGGATTTCAATATCAAACCTATAATTGGTACGGTGTAGCAAAATCGCAAATAGACGATGCAACAGCTGCAAATATAGACGTAGGCCATGCCTTTTATAATGCGTATGTAGGAGGCGATTTGGCTTTTGAGGATACTTATATTAATTCTGGTAATATGTTGTTTAGGCGTTTTGGTGATAACCAAGGGTCGGGAGAAAACAGGTTAAAGATTAAAGCGGTTGTAGATGTTCCCATTAATAGAGAAGAAGTATCTACAGAGATAATATTTGATTATTTAGGAGGGAGTTTTGATAGATATTATAATTTGGATGAAGAACTTAAATATGGCAATTTTCAGGTAGGAATAGCGCCGAGTTTCCAATTAAAACAAGATGACTTAACAGTGAATCTAGGTGTGTCTTTATTCTATTTAAATGATATAGAAGCAAAAGAAAGTAAATTTTATATCTATCCAAATGTAACAGCATCGTACCGATTGGTTAATGATGTGCTCATTGCTTATGGCGGTATTGAAGGCGGTTTGATTCAAAACTCTTATTACAGCTTTGCAAACGAGAATTCGTTTGTATCGCCTACTCTGTTTATTATGCCAACCGATCAATTGTATAATGCCTATGTGGGTTTGAAAGGAAAGGTGTCTAGTAATATGAGTTATAATATTAGTGGGCGTTATTTAGCTGATAGGAGTAAGGCTTTGTTCAGAAATAATGAAATAACGAATACCTCACAAGACTATTCTTATAGTAATTCTTTTGGAATTGTATATGATGATGTCGATACTTTTAGTCTTGCAGGTGAATTGAACTTTGATATAAACAGGAATTTCACATTAGCTATAAAAGCTGCATATTACACATATAATGCCGATACGGAAACTGAAGCGTGGAACTTGCCGGATATGGAAGGGTCTTTGTTTTTAGATTATCAAATTGATACGCATTGGTTTACTGGGGCAAATATATTTTACGTAGGAAAGCGTAAAGATCAATTTTATTTGAATGATGGTACTATTACCTCGCCATTTACGGTAAGTCTAGATAGTTACTTTGATGCCAATGCCCATGTGGGATATCATATTAACGAACAGTTTTCGGTGTTTGCTAAAGCAAATAATATAGCCAATAACAATTACCAACGTTGGCAGAATTTCCCAGTACAAAGTATTCAGTTTTTAGCTGGTGCAACTTATAAGTTTGATTTTTGATGTAAAAAGATGAGGAAAAGTCTTTTATTGTTTTTTCTTTCCAGTACATATTTTTGTCAAGCACAAAGTTTTACAAAGTGTACAATACTTTCTGATAAAGCGATGCAATTAACCAACCAACAGGTTATTTACGATCCTAGCTATTTTTCAATTGATTACCCAAATGGGGATGTTCCAGAAAATAAAGGAGTTTGTACCGATGTGGTAATACGAGCTTATAGAAAAATAGGAATAGATCTGCAGAAAGGAGTGCATGAAGATATGAAAGCCAATTTTGACTTATATCCTAAAATATGGGGGTTAAAAACAACCGATAAGAATATAGACCATAGAAGAGTGCCTAATTTAATGGTGTTTTTTAAAAGGAAAGGCATAGAAAAACCTATTACTAAGAATCCTGCTGATTATCTCCCGGGAGATATAGTTTGTTGGAATTTGGGTGGGGCTGTAACACATATAGGTATTGTAGTTGATAAAAAATCTAAAGACGGTAAACGAAACTTAATAGTTCATAATATTGGGAATGGACAGGTTTTAGAAGATTGCTTGTTTGATTTTAAAATTATCGGACATTATGGCTGTTTGCAGTGAAAGACTATAAATTAGGGTTAAGGAAAAACAAGTAGGTTAATATTAACTTAATCTAGCCAAATACTCAAAATGATCACCCTCTAAAACTAATTCACATTGCAAGCCAACCGTTTCACAAGCAAGCTTTAGCGTATTGAAATCGAGATAAAGCCATTTTATAGGCACTTCATTTTCTCCTTTATAGCTTAAAAAGTAATCCAGTTCTCCATAGTAGTTGGCATTAGTATCTATCCAAAAACCACCATCGTCGTCTTCATACATGTATTTTATATCGGAGGAATCAATCAGGATCTGGCCATTTGGCTTTAATAAACTTTTTAAATGGTTCAAATATTTGGATACTTGTGATAAGGCTTCAAAGATACCGGTGCCATTCATTAGCAATAGAAGGGTGTCAAACGTCTCTGTCTCATCTAAAATGTGTTTTAATTGAGTGTTTTTTACACCTCTAAGTTTACAAACATCAATAGCACCTTGGGAAATATCAATAGCCTTTACGTTAAGGTTTTTCTTTTGTAAATACAAACTGTGACTTCCGGCTCCGCAACCTACATCTAAAATAGTTCCTTTCGCTAGATTTAAGGCTTTTTGTTCCAGTTTGGGCATGTCCTTATAATCTCTAAACAGATAGGGAAGTGGTAAAATATCGTTATCAGAAATGCTGGTGGAAGTAATAATGTCTTCAGTATAATGTCCATTTTGGTAATCCAATAAAGCAGCTCCAAATAGGTCTTTCATATTTTTTTATGTTATTGCTAGACTTTTAAAGGTCCTAACAGTTGTGTGTTAGATGTTGCAATTTTCAGTAATTCTTACTCAATAGGGTGCAAAATCACTATTTTTGCGCTATGCAAGATGTTATAAAAACCCTTCCGAAGCAGGCCAAAGATAAACATAACGAGAATAAAAAATTCTTTGCTAAACTAAAAAAGAAACCGCCAAAGAATTTGGATTATATCATGCAAGAGTTGCACGATGAAGAATTTAGGAAAACCGATTGTTTAAAGTGTGCCAATTGTTGTAAAACAACAGGGCCGTTGTTTACCGATAAGGACATTGATCGGATTGCTAAGTTTTTTAAAATGAAACCGCAGCAATTTATCGATCGGTATTTAAGGATCGATGAGGATAATGATTATGTATTGCAAAGTGTGCCCTGTACGTTTTTGGGAGCTGACAATTATTGTTCAATTTACGAAGTGCGTCCTAAAGCTTGCCGGGAGTTTCCGCATACCGATAAAAAGAAGTTTCAACAAATATCTAGTCTTACCTTGAAAAATATTGCAATATGTCCTGCCGCTTTTAACATCGTTGAAGCTATGAAGAAGCAAATAAAAGTGTAATTCAGTTCTGTTTAGTAAGCACTTTTATGGAGTTCTAGTCATTTTTGATTTTTTAGTATCTTTAAAATCAAAATTTTAAATCATTGGAAACCATATTAACGTATTTTGAAACCATTCCATCCCTTCATAGAAGTTTAATTTTAGTTGGAGGTCTTACCTTTTTTTGGGTACTTGAAAGCGGACTTCCTTTATATCGATTTGATTATAAAAAATGGCGGCATGCCATTCCTAATATCTTTTTTACCTTAACGACTGTAGCCATTAACTTTGTGCTGGCTTTTTTGTTGGTAAAATCGGCAGATTGGGTTATGGCAAGCGATTTTGGAATTCTTAATTGGCTTCCAGAAATGTCTATTGGAGTGTATCTTATCTTGGGCGTTTTTTTAATGGATTTTTTCGGGGCGTACCTACCGCATTATGTAGAGCATAAAGTTAAACCATTATGGATGGTGCATTTAGTGCACCATACCGATCATGAAGTAGATACGACTACAGCCAACAGGCATCATCCGCTAGAAAGTGTCATTCGGTTTGTATTTACCTTAGCCGGTGTTTTTATTATTGGTGCACCAATAGGTATTGTAATGTTATACCAATCAATGTCCATAGTTGCTACCCAGTTTACACATGCAAATATAAACTTACCAAAAAAGGTAAATCGAATTTTAAGTTATGTGTTGGTGTCGCCAGATATGCATAAAGTACATCATCATTATATGTTGCCTTATACAGATTCTAATTACGGAAATATTTTTTCCGTTTGGGATAGGCTTTTGGGGACTTACATGGAGTTAGATCGAGAGCAAATAGTTTTTGGAGTTGATGTATTCCCAGATCCCGTGGAGAACGGAAACATTAAAGACTTGTTAAAACAACCATTTCAAAAATATAAGAAACCAACCATTATTCCCGAAACAGATCAGTCATAGATTAGGTATTTAGATCGTATTGTGTCAAATACCTTAAGACCCTCTTGCCAAGTTGCTTTAATGGCATCTTCACTCAAGCCCTGTTCAATTTGTTGTTGTAGTTTTTTAGTCCCAGCCAGTTTGGTAAAAAAAGCATTAAAGAATAGTGTTTTGTCTTTTGTATTCTTATAACTCGTAATCAACCAGGAAAGGTTTAAGGAGTTTAATATGGGCGTTTGTGTTAGGTTTTTACCGTAGCATAGTTTGTTTAGGTGTTTGGGAGATTTGGCTCCTTCATTGGGTTGTGGTGTAAAGGAATAATCGTAAACTTTTGAATTAAGGAAAGGGCTTCCAAAAATTTGAAATTGTAAGTTCGTCCCTCTACCAGCATTCACATTGGTGCCTTCAAAAAAGCATAGGCTAGGGTATAGGTTAATGGCTTTTGCATTAGGTAAATTGGGAGATGGTTTTATTGGTAACTCATAAGAAGTCGTATGTGTGTAATGCTTAATAGGAATAATCTTTAGGTTACATGGAATGCTGTTATCTAACCATTTTTCGCCATTTATCATTTGAGCATATTCACCTATGGTCATCCCATGCACTACAGGAATTGGATGCATGCCCACAAAACTTTTATGATCGGGTTCTAAAACAGGGCCGTCAATATAGTGACCATTCGGATTTGGCCGATCCAATACTATAACGGGAATTTGCTGTTCGGCACAGGCTTCCATTACATAATGTAGGGTAGAGATATACGTATAAAATCGGACTCCTACGTCTTGAATGTCGAAAATAACAACATCAAGATCCTTAAGTTGTTCCTTTGTTGGTTTTTTATTGCTACCGTAAAGGGAAACAATAGGTAAGCCGGTTTTTGTATCGATCCCATCTTTTACCACCTCACCTGCATCAGCCTTGCCACGAAATCCATGCTCTGGAGCAAATACTTTTCTAATAGTTATGTTTAATGATAAAAGAGAATCTACCAAATGTGTAAATGTATTTGTCTTTTTAAAAATAACACTGGTTTGGTTGGCAACTATACCAACACGTTTACCTTGTAGCAAGGCTAAATAGTTTTCAGTTTGGTTGGCACCAACGAGAGGTGCGGGTATTTGTAATGCATTAATTAGGTTGGGATTACCCTCTTGTTTTTGTTGGATTACCTTAGATTTTGAAGTGTTTGCACAAGAAATTAGTATTAAAACAAATAATAAAACTGTATTTTTGAAAATCTTAAACCCCATGATATAATTTGAATTACGAGTTTTTTATAGCTAAACGCATTATTGGTAGTAAAGCATATAAAAGTAGTATATCGGCACCAATAATAAAAATCGGCATTGCGGCAATTGCAATTGGTATTGTGGTAATGATGGTTGCTATAGCGACAGGTATAGGTTTGCAACAAAAAATACGAGATAAAGTTGTTGCTTTCAATGGGCATATTACCATCACCAATTACGATAGCAATAATTCTCAGGAGAGTATCTTTCCTATATCAAAAAATCAGAATTTTTATCCAGAATTTAAGCCGGTCGAAGGCATTACACATATACAGGCAGTAGCAACAAAGTTTGGTGTGATTCGTACCGAAACCGATTTTGAAGGCGTTGTTTTTAAAGGCGTTGGCAGCGATTATAATTGGAATTATTTTAAAGATTTTCTTATTGCTGGTAGGTTGCCGTTATTCAATGAAAAGTGGAGTGAGGAAGTTTTAATATCGGAATATCTAGCTAAAAGATTGGGGTTTAAGGTTGGTGATGAATTTCAAATGGTGTTTGCTAAAGAAGATCCAGAAAAACTACCGAGCTATCTCAAATGCCATGTTGTAGGTGTTTACAATTCAGGATTTCAGGATCTGGATAAACAATACTTGATCGGGAATATTCGTCATTTACAGCGCTTAAACAAATGGAAAAATGATGAGATAGGGAATTTTGAAGTGTTTATAGAAGATTATGATGACTTGGAGCAAAAGGGCATTGAGGTTTATAGGCAAATCCCGTCAATGATGGATGCATTTACAGTAGTTAACAAGTATGCGTCTATCTTTGAGTGGATTAGTATTTTTGATAAAAACATTTATGGTATTATAGGTATCATGATCCTTGTAGCAGGTATTAATATGATAACCGCTTTGTTGGTTTTAATACTCGAACGTACACAAATGATAGGTATTTTAAAAGCCTTGGGAAGTAATAATTGGAGTGTTCGAAAATTGTTTTTATACAATGCTTCTTACCTTATTCTTTTGGGGCTGTTTTGGGGTAACCTTATAGGATTGGGGCTGCTGTTCGCGCAAAAGTATTTCAAGCTCCTCCCTTTAGATCCAAGTGTTTACTATGTAACCGAAGCACCCGTTTATATAAGTTTTGGATACGTTATGGCTTTAAACATTGGAACTTTAGTGCTCTGTTTGTTAATGCTTTTAGTGCCGTCGTACATCGTTACTAAAATTTCACCTGTAAAAGCCATAAGGTTTGAATAGCCTATAAAATGGAATTATTCAATTAAAAGGTTAATTTTAAATATTTTATCTAGAGTTATTGAAATAGTTCAAAAGGATATTCGTGTTAGGCAATGTTTTATATTAGCATATTCTAATGAAATTTAGACATTCCATAGTCATTCGATTAGCTCTGTTTTTTACAGGCCTGATAATATTTTCTATTTTACTGTCGGGGTATTTGGTTTTCGAAAAGTCTTCAAAGGTTATTACCGAATATGCCAGAAATCGTATAGTACATGAATCAGAACTTGCCGAACAAGCATTTTATGCTTTGTTGGGTGAGGTTTCTAACGATATTGCCGTAATTGCTTCAAGTCCAACATTAAATAATTATGTGCTGGATCCGTCCATAAGATCCGCTCAGGATGTCAATACCTTATTTAAAAGTGTATTAAGTAATAAAGAATCGTATTTTCAAATACGGTTTATTGGTATAGAGAATAATGGAAAGGAGATTATCCGGTTTGATAAAAAAGAAGGGCGTGTTTTGAAGTCAGCTGAACTTCAAGAAAAAGGAGATAGGGATTATTTCAAGGAAGCGATCGGTATTGAAAAGGGAGCACTTTATTTTTCTAAAATCAACCTAAATGAAGAGTACGGTGTTGTTAACGAGCCTTATATTCCAACCTTAAGAGCAGCAAGTCCAATTTTTAATGCAGCAAATCAGGTAGTCGGAATTGTCGTAATTAATGTAGATTTAACAAGATTATATGTAACCCTCGATAGGATATCAAAAGAAGAATCTAAGCTATATTTAGTTAATAGAGAAGGAGATTATTTATACGCGTTGAATAGGGGCAAACTATTTGCGTCACAAACAGGTAGCGACTATAATTTTTATTCAGATTTTAAAATAGATTTCAATCACTCTTTTGTGTCAAAGCAAGTTGAAACAGGATTCCCAATAAATTTAAATAATAACTTACTTAGTTATGTAAAGCAATTAAATTATTTTAGGGGAAAACGAAGCCTTTATTTGGTTGTTGTCGTAAAGCGGGATACTTTACTTCAAAGTGCACATGCTGTTAGAGCGAATAGTCTGCAAGCCTTGCTTTTAGTATGTTTGATATGTATGTTATTATCATGGTTTTTTGTGAGTATTATTTCTAAAAAGATAAATCAAATTACCAGGGCGATTAGTAATTATGATGAAGGATTAGTAAGTGATATTCCACTGCCTGTTAGTAGAAATGATGAGATTGGAGTTTTGGCAAGAGCATTTAAAAAGATGAAGACCAAGATCGATCATAATGTTAACGAGCTTAATGTGGCTTTGGAAAAAGAAAGATTGGCAAAGCAGCAACGAGATGAGTTCTTGCAAAATATGAGCCATGAATTGCGGACACCCCTTAATGCTATTTTGGGACTTACCCAACTGTTAAAAAAGAATAGCCAGTCAAATTCCCAGCAACCAATTATTGAAGCATTAGATAGAAGTGCTAATAATTTAGCAGGACTGGTATACGATGTTTTGGATCATAAAAAGATAGTAGAAGGGACTTTACGTATTGAATACAGATCAACCAATATAGGGAATCTACTTAGGGATATTTATTCAAGTTATCAATACGAAGCTATTAGGAAAGGATTGGTTTTTACAGTCGAAATAGATGCTGAGCTTGAAGAAGAGATGTTTCAAACAGATCCCTTAAGACTATCGCAAATGGTTACCAATTTGGTTGTGAATGCTTTAAAGTTTACTCCTAAAGGTGAAATCAAATTATTGGCGCGAATAAAGCATAATGATCCAAAACAATTAGAAATAAAAGTAATAGATACTGGGATTGGTATTCTTCCCGAAAATATTGATAAAATAAATGATAGGTATTTTCAGGAAAGTAAGGAATTGTCGGGGCGTTATGGAGGTTATGGTTTGGGGCTGTCAATTGTAAAACAATTGTCATCATTGTTTGGAGGGTATTTAAGTGTGGATTCTAGAAAAGGTATTGGGTCAACGTTTTGCATAACTATCCCTATTGTATCAGCTAATGAGTCTAAAGTAAAAGAAGAACTGGTTAAGACTCAAGACGTTCCTGAATTAGAAAAGCTTTACAAGATACTTCATATTGAAGATGATGTGTCTACAATAGAGCTTGTAAAACATATTTTTAAACATAATGCTATAAAATTAGTACAGGCAAGTAATGTGCATGAGGTTTCAAACTATTTGAAAGAAAATAAGCCCGATCTTGTTTTTAGTGATTTATTGCTAAATGATACCCATTTAAAGGCTCAATTGAAGCAATGGGTACAATCAAAAAAAATAGCCTGTCCTCTTGTTTTAGTCTCAGCTTCAGAGCCAGAGGTGATGCAAACAATAACGCCTATATATTTCCAGAAACCGTTTAAAGTAGATGAAATAAAAAACTACACCTTTAAAGTTTTAGGAGCAAATGAGTTTTTTCCACCAAATTTTTCAAGTGTTTATAGTAATTATGACTATGATAAAGAAAAAATAGCAAAGGTTGTTAATTTGCTTATCGATGAATTTGAGACATATAAAGATCGTATTGAAAAGGCTGTTACGAGCAAAGATCAAGAGGAATGGGAGGCTATATTGCATAAGCTCATCGCCCATATTAATAATTTAGAATTAAGCTCCCTTTTTGAGTTGTTGCCAGATAAAGTGGAAGGTGTTTCGTTAAACCAATTACAGAAAATACAAAACGCATTTGCCTATTACTTGTGTTGTTTTAGAGAGGAAAAACGGATTAATTTAAAAGACTGATTTTTTGGTAAAGTGTTTTTTCATAACTCTGGCTAAGTGGCACGTGATCGTTGTCTAATTCTATAACATTATTCCCAATAGAAATTATTTTGTTCAGATTAACAATATAAGAACGGTGAACGCGCTGAAAAAAATCGGGTAATTTAGTCTCAAGATCCTTTAACGTCATGAGCGTTAATATTTTTCTTTTTGTCATGACCACAGAAATATAATTGGCTTCAGATTTAAAATAGCAAACATCTTCTAAATTTACTTTTACCAGTTTATTGCCATCTTTAATGAAAAGCCGTGTTTCTTTTTCTTGATGCTTTGAATGGAAAACCTGTGCTTTTTGAAACGCTTTAAAGAATCGTGGAAAGTTTATAGGCTTTACTAAAAAATCTATAATCTGATCGTAATTATATGAATCCAAAGCAAAATTTTTATTTGATGTTATCATAATTACAGCCGTATTGTGAGGTGCTATTTTTAAAATATCTTCCCCAGTGATATCAGGCAAGTTATAGTCTAACAAGATAATGTTAAAGTGCGAGCTGTTGATCATATTTATCGATTCAAATCCTGAAGTCGTTGTTACTACACTTTTTATATCATCTATTTTACTACAAAAATGTTCAAGTAAATCGCACATTAATGGGTCGTCATCAACAATAAGGCATTTCATTCGTTTAAATTTTATTGCTTTTAGTAGATCAGGTGTTGTTTGTCAATAATCATTTTGGTAGCCATTAACTTAATTATGATGGCTCATTTCCTAGGTTTATCAAATAAAAAGGGTGTTTCATCAAGCAATATAATCAATCCGTACAATAATAAAGAGATATGTTAAGTAAAATAGTAATATTGGACTAACAAAAACCAACCCAATTATGAAATTAAAATTACAGCAAGCTTTGCTTGCCCTATCTTTATTATTAGTTTTTACAAATTGCAAAAATGAAAAAAAAGGAGCCATTGCAGATAACGTGGCTAAAATGGAAGCTGAGCCAAGAGGAAAGGATAATATAGCCTATCAGTGGGCATATATAGCGCTTGAAGGTACAGCAAATGATACGGACAAATTTAAGCCAAGACCAACGATTACCTCAAGATTTTTAGGATTGATTTTTACATCAATGTTCGATGCCTGGACACGCTACGATGATAAGGCAAATCCGGTTTACCTTAATGATGTAGCCCGTCAGCCTGAAAATAAAAGAACCCTAAAGAATAAAGAAATAGCGGTGAGTTATGCAGCTTATCGTGCCCTAAGCGAATACTATTATTCAGATAGTATTATGTTTAAGAATAAAATGATAAAATTAGGTTTGGATCCTAGTAATGAGTCTTTGGATCCTACAACACCAGAAGGGATAGGCAATCTGGCTGCAAAAATGGTTATCGATGCACGTAGGCATGATGGTTCCAATCAATATGGTGATGTCGAAGGATCTATGGGTAAACCGTATTTCGATTACACGGGATATAAACCAGTTAACGATGCCGATACTAATGAGGACATCAACAGATGGCAACCTAAATACTTTTCAGATGGTAAAGGAGGAAAATTTGCTCCCGGTTGTTTAACACCGTACTGGCAAAAAGTAGAGCCTCTGTTGCTTAGCAAAGCAGATCAGTTTCGGCCAGGACCTCCACCTATGTTAGGTTCAGACCAGTTAAAAGAAGAAGTAAAAGAAGTCGTGGAATTACAGGCTAATTTAACTCCGGAACATAAAGCTTTGGTCGAATTTATGCGAGATGGTCCTAAGTCGGTACAACAAGCTGGACACTGGTTAAAGTTTGCACAAGATGTGTCGTTAAGGGATCAGCATACCCTTGATGAAGATATAAAAATGTATTTTCTTGTCGAATCGGTTGCCATGGATGGATTCATAGCATGTTGGGATTCTAAAATGTATTACGATTATGCAAGGCCTTATGCTTTAGTACATGAGTACTATCAGGATCAGGTTATTGACGCCTGGGGAGGCCCAGATAAAGGTATGGTGAAAATGAAAGGACAAGAATGGCGTCCTTATTCCCCAGACACTTTTTTATGCCCTCCATTCCCCAGTTATGTGTCTGGCCACAGCACCATTAGTGGAGGCTGTGCCGAAGCGCTAAAGCTATTTACTGGAGATGATAAATTTGGTGTTGAAGTAGAATTGATTCCCGGTGCGCTTACCGAACCCAATAATCTTGGAGACCCAGTAGTCCTCGAGTTTCCAACTTTTACTAAAACAGGAGAAATGGCAGGAATATCTAGAGTGATGGGAGGGTACCATATTCAAGCAGATAATATTGAAGGACTTAATTTAGGACGCAATATAGCACGTTACAATTACAAGAAATATTTGGAACTTATTGGAGAATCCAATGATAATTTATAGCTAGAGAGAGTTGTTAGTTTGAAATTCGCCCCTGTTACATGAAAATTATAGGGGCGAATAATTTAAAAAGAAAGTAGGTATGACGCGTTTTATTTCACACATAAATAAGTACAGATTACTAAGTATTAGTATTGGCATAATTTATCTTTGGTTTGGGGCACTTAAATTTTTTCCTGAGTTGAGCCCTGCTGATGCTTTAGCTAAACAAACGATTACATTTTTAACAGTTGGATTTCTTCCAGAAAAGGTTAGTATTTTAATGCTGGCACTTATAGAGGTGACCATTGGTGCGTTTTTAATATGTAATTTTCAGATTAAAAAGGTAGTCATAGCAGCAATCTTGCATTTAATGTTTACGTTTATTCCCGTATTGTTTTTTCCCGAAACGTCCTTTGCTAAAGCGCCTTTTGTCCTAACTTTGGTTGGACAGTATATTATTAAAAACATTGTAATTATTAGTGCATTGCTCTTTATATATCCTTTAGAAGAGTATAAAAGGGAAGCCTTTTAAGATGCCTCTGTAGCATTCCTAATTAAATTAAAAACTTCAAAATATAAAGGAGGGTATATTGCTCTTTTATAATCAGATTATAATTGAACCTAATGAAAAATAAATATTTTATAAGTACAGTTTTTGTACTTTTTCTATGCTTGTATACAGGAACAAATAAAATAAAAGCTCAAGGGTGTGTTGCCATTCGTGGTTACTCGTCATGCAGTGCAGGAAATATGGATAATGGGATTAACCTAAAGCAAGGAGAGTTTACGGTAGGTTCTAACTTTAGATACTTTGAATCGTTCCGACACTTTAGGGGAACTGAAGAAGAGATAAATAGGGTAGAGGAAGGTACCAATGTAATAAATGATTCCTATTTTTCTGATATTACATTTAATTATGGAATTACCGATAGATTTTATACCAATGTGTTAATTCCTTTTGTTTCGCATACTAGATCGTCATTGTACGAACATGGTGGTAATAGGTTTGGTGATAGACATAGTACGAAGTCTAGCGGATTGTCGGATATTCGTTTAGGTGCAGGGTTTTGGCTGTTTAAACCTAACAGTAAATCTTTTAATTTAGCATTAGGGACTGGAATAAAATTGCCTACAGGTGATTATAGGTATACAGATACCTTTTACAATCAGGGAGATAATAAAGATATGATGGTTGATAATGTTGTTGATCAATCGATACAACCAGGTGATGGTGGTTTAGGGTTTAATTTAGACCTTCAGGGATATCACATGTTGTCTCACCATTTTATGCTAACAACAACGTTATACTATTTGTTTAACCCTAGAGAAACGAACGGGGTTCTAACACGCAGAGGGTCAAGTGAATTTTCGGTGCCAGATCAATATGCTGTACAATTAGGAGCTTTGTACTTTACAAATGTTAAAGGTCTTAACATGTATTTAGGAGGAAGGTTAGAAGGTGTGCCTGCTTCTGATTTAATAGGAGGTAGCTCAGGGTATAGGCGTCCCGGTTATGTAATTTCTGTAGATCCAGGAATTAATTATAGTGTAGATAATTTAACTATGAGTTTAAATGTTCCAGTTGCTTTAGAGCGTAATAGAACACAAAGTTTTATAGATAAGCAAAGAACTTCTGAAACAGGAGAATATAGACATGGTGATGCAGCTTTTGCCGATTACCTTATAAGCTTTAACCTTACCTATAAATTCTCTAAGAAACAGGAAGATAAGGGCATAAAGACATCTGTTAATGCGCTTGATTTTAATATGAAATGAGCCATAACAAATCTTGATATTCACCGAGATGATTATTGGCGAATTACATCTGACCCATGAAAAGCAATAAATATAAACAGATGAAAAGTTAAATTATAGTTGTTATGCCCAATCGTTAATCAAAAAGAATTTTTCGACGCTCTGCGTCGGGGTTTCCGTTGAAATTGTCATTCCCGTGAAATCGAAGATTCATGAATACAAAAATTTCAAAATATTATATATGAATAAAACGAGAATCTAAGAGACTGTTTAAAATTCGTTTTTGAAATTAGTTATAGGTCATTTTTTTGCCAATTAAGGCTTTAAAACCGGAGTTTAGCAGCGCTAAATGAGGATTTTCATAACGAAAAGTGGAGAAAAAAGGAGCATAACAAAACCAAAAGGTGGAATTTAAACAGTCTCTAAATACAGAATTTCGGTTTTTGGCCTTGTGAGGTAAAAATGAAACGAGCGAAACCTGTACTGAGCATGCCGAAGTGTACTCCTATGGCTCTGCCTCGGGGATAGTTCGTTTTTTCTCGTTTATTAAATTACGATAGAGCCCTTAAGGTTTAAAAACTTTCCTTGGTTAAGTTGTTATAGGCTATACATACGGCTTTTATGTTGGCTTATTGCTGTTTAAAAGCTCAGCTCAATTTTTTATACATCCAATACTTGCAATTCATAGTTGTTTCTAAGTTTTATACCGCTTTGGAATTAAAATGAATACCCTTATTGAAGCTATATTATATTACTTATACTTAAAAAAAATTAGTATAAACAAATAGGCTTTTAAGAGCCTATTTGTATGTTTTTTATTATGTTTTAAATATTTTTTTAGACAAAATGTATAAAAATACCGATAAAATGTATTATTTTTATACTTTTCAAATATATTAACTATGAAAGTTAAGCAAATATCACTAGAAGAATATGATTGGAATGCTAGCCTTTCCTCTTTACATATTAACGCTAATGTGTTTTTACTTTTTATTTCTCCTAAATTTAAGGAAAAGCAAGAAGTTATAGATGCACTAAGGAAAGCGTATCAAGATGCCTGTATTATTGGATGTTCGACAGCTGGAGAAATATCGGATGTTTCGGTTAAGGATAATACAATTTCCTTAACAGCTATTCAGTTAGAAAAGGTTGTTTATAAAAAGGTTTCTGTAGAGGTTGATGATATGAGTTGTAGTTATAGTGCAGGGCAAGAATTAGCCACCGAGCTTTTCAATGAAAACTTAAAACATGTACTGGTTTTAAGTGATGGTTTAAATGTTAATGGCGCCGATTTGGTTGCTGGCTTAAAGACAAAATTGCCGGATGTTAGCATAACAGGAGGATTGGCTGCAGATGGATCCGATTTTTGCCAAACGTTTGTAATTAATAATGGAAAAATAGTAGATAAAACTGTTATAGGTTTAGGGTTTTATGGAGAAGGATTAAAAGTTGGTTACAGTTCCAAAGGAGGATGGGATAGTTTTGGAATAGAAAGGCTCGTGACTAAATCGGATAAAAATGTTTTATACGAATTAGATGGTCAACCAGCCTTAAGGCTTTATAAGTCTTTTCTGGGAGAACAAGCCAATAATTTACCAAGTTCAGGGTTGCTGTTTCCATTAAGCATGCGAATAAATGAAAATACAAAACCTATAGTTAGAACCATATTAGCTGTCGATGAAAAAGAACAAAGTTTAACATTTGCAGGTAACATTCCAGAAGGGTCATATGTTCGATTAATGAAAGCTAATATTAATAGGTTAATTAATGGTGCTGAAGAATCAGCTATTTCAGCGAACAAAGAATTATTGGAAACATCAGAACTGGCTATACTTATCAGTTGTGTGGGAAGACGGTTAGTGCTTAAACAAATGGTTGAGGAAGAAGTGGAAGCGGTAAGGGGCGTATTAGGTCCAAAGCCATGTGTAACGGGATTTTATTCCTATGGGGAAATAGCACCATTCGAAGAGTTTTCACCTTGTGAACTACATAATCAAACAATGACTATTACAACACTGTCAGAATGTTAAATAATAATTTACATAGACTTTTAAAGCGGCAGTTGGAGAAATCTGGATTGGATGTTGAGGGACAGCCAGGATTTGCCGACTTTTTAAACATGGTTGATCAAGCTTACAAAGGCTTTGATAAAGATGTTAGCCATATAGAGAATATTTTAGAGAAAAGTTCCAAGGAATTGTTTGTTGCTAACCAAAAGTTAAAGTACGAAAGGGATTTTACTAAAACAAAGCTACAGAATATAGTAGATAACCTAGGAGGGGTTATTTTTGAAACAAATCTTGAAGGGAACTTTACCTTTTTAAATAATGCCTGGACCAAATATTCAGGATTTCCTCTTGAAGATTCTATTGGGAAAAGTTTCAAAGATTTCCTTAAAGAAGAAAATATAGAAGGAAACAAAAAGTTTGATGAAATATTTTACTCTGGAAAAGAGAAAGTTAAATTTATTTTCAAAAATAAATACAATAATAAAGTATCGTGGTTTGAAGTAAAGGCTAAACTTATTTATAATGCCAATGGGTATCCAACAGGATTTATTGGAACCATTATAGATGTAACAAACTTAAAAGAAACAGAAATTGAACTGCATAAAGCTAGTAAATCTAAAGATACGTTTCTTTCAACCATGTCCCATGAAATAAGAACACCGTTGAACGCCGTTACGGGATTGACAAATATTTTGCTAATGGAAAAACACCTTCCAGATCAAACAGAAAATCTCAAAGCATTAAAATATTCGGGCGAACATTTACTAGGTTTAATAAATGATTTACTGGACTTCGACAAAATTAAATCTGGGAAATTAAAAGTTAATGAGGAGGATTTTAATTTAGATTACTTTTTAGAAAATATAGAGTCTCATTTTAAACTAAGAGCAGATTCTAAGGGAATTGCGTTTAGACTACAAAAAGGTGATGACCTACCTGCTAATATTATTGGTGACCGATTAAAGTTGGCTCAAATAGTAAAGAACTTATTGAGTAATTCTTTAAAATTTACAGAACAAGGAAGTATAACGCTTAGTGTTAAGAACTTCGGAATAGATAAAAATAAAGTAAAGCTTCAGTTTAGTGTTATAGATACTGGCATAGGAATATCAGCAGATAAACAAGAAGCCATTTTCGAAAGTTTTATGCAGGCTGGATCCGAAACTTCAGTAAAATACGGTGGTACGGGACTTGGCTTGTCTATCAGTAAAAAATTATTGAACCTACAGAATAGTGATTTAAGAGTAGAAAGCGAACTAGGAAAAGGCGCTACGTTTACATTCGACATTACATATAAAATAAGTAATAGACTTAATGTATATGAGCCAAACATGATAAAAATACAGCCAACCTACGATGCTTTAAATGTTAATGTATTGGTTGCTGAAGATAATAAAATGAACATTTTGATTCTTAAACGGTTTTTTTCTAATTGGAAAGTTAATTTTAAAATAGCAGAGAATGGTAAGGAACTATTGGATATTTATAGAGAAACCGACTTCGATTTGATATTGATGGATTTACAGATGCCCTTAATAGATGGTTATGAAGCTACAAGAGTTATTAGAGAGTTACCAGATGATAACAAAGCAAATATTCCTATTATAGCTTTAACGGCATTTGCACAAACAGATATAAAAGAAAAAACAAAGCATTATAAAATGAATGGTTTTATGGGTAAACCCTTTAATCCAGAGAAGTTGTATCTGTTACTTAAATCCTATAGCAAAGAAGCGATTAATAAAAAAGCGATGTAAATTTTTTAAGCCTCAGCATTAAAGAATACTTTATAAAAGTGCATTTTTTTCTCATCATCATATCCTCTTTCCATAAATTCAGTAGAAGCCTCTGGGGCATCTATATCTAGCTTTATTTGTATGTTAGTGTCTAATTTAATATCGGTTTTAAACTTTTTCTTTTCTTTGTTTACAACTGCTTCAGCTACATCAAACTGGTTTCTAAGGACTGTATTTTGTTCACTTTCAAATGTTTTTTTATAATCATCGAAGAGTGTTTTGTGTTTGTCTTCTTCAAAAATTTCATCCTTGAATTTTTCAACAGCTACTATTTCATTTTCTTTGAAATAATCAATGGTTTTAGCTAAGAAGGCATTTTGTTCTTGGGCACCATAAGTACTTTTAATAATTTCGGTCGAAAACTCTTTACAAAGTTCAATGTATTGTTGTGTGTGGTTATTGGCATCGTCAGCATATTTAATATTTAAAAAATGATTGATCCAATATTGCGTGTCATAACTATTATTGTCTACCGATAAAACAATTTTACCCTCGTTGTCAGATTGATTCAAAATTAAGCAGCCTTTGTCTACTTTTTTAGAACTAATGCCTTTTTGTACCACAACATCATAACTGTTGTTTTCTAAGTAGGTTTGAAAAAAGTTAATTTTGCTTTCAATTTTAAAAATACCAATGGCGTTAGTGGTTATATCATTAAATTCAATACCGTCAAACAATACTACCAATACATCGCCTGTTTTAATTTGAGCCGAATTAGATTGTTCGAATAAATGCGTAACAATATGCTTTGAAATATCTACGAATGCTTCTTCATCGTTAAACAACTGCGTTGTGTAACTGTTAATTTCATTTAAGTTAATGTCGGCATGATGGTTAAAACGATAACTTTGCACCACACTGCCAAAAGGCCTTAATAAAAAAGGGAGCATTAAATCGTAGCTAGCCTCGTCAAAGTCTACTGTCTTTTCCGAAAATGCATTTTTTGTACTGTTGAATTTATTCCCAACTTTGTGGATGATAAATTTTGAAATTGAGGCATTTTTTCTTGAAATCATAATCTGTAAAGCATACTTGTTATATAGGATGCAATACTATTAAAAATACCTGAATTTACTCATTCAGTTGGTGGTTTTATTCGACTAATTTATCTTATAGACGATAACAGTATTATCTTCACCTTTAATAACGAATTCTAGGTTTCTATCCTTGTCTATTTGATCTAAATCTATGGCAGAATTACCATAAACAGGAAAGTTAGGCAATAAGTTAGCAAGACTATCGTACAGATATACTTTATGGGATTGCAGGTCGGTTATAGCAACGTAAATTTTGTCATTAATATAGAATAGCTTCGGCATTGAATAACTCCCATAATCGATTTCTATAGTATTATTTTTAATTGACAATTTATTTTCACTATGCGCAACCAGGGTTTTGCTAGAAGCTACGATACTATGGTTTTTTGATAATTCTAAGTTTTGTGTTGCAGTGTTTCCTTTAGTGTCAATGCTTATTAATGAACCATCAGCGGTAGTTGTTGTAAATTTGTTTCGGAATAGATAAATAGCTTCAGTTGAAAACGTTGTATTTGTTGTTTTTGGAGTAATCCTTTTTCGTCCCGTTCTGTCCAATATGTAAAGTTTGCTTTGGGTTTTAATAATAATATAATCTTTACTGCCTATTCTAAAATGCTTTGGTTGACTTATTATCTGGTTATTAGCAGATTTAAAAATAAAACCTTTTACAATTTGAGCTTTAACATTATACATTAATACATGCTTGCCTTGTGTAACCAAGAGCCTGTAATTTTTGTTTTTATCGTAATCGAAAACAGAGAGGGGTTGGGTTATCTCGTCATTAAACTTACCAGGAAAGGGAGCAACATCGTTGCCATTTCTGTCAATTACATAAACACGGTGCGGGGTAGCAAATGCCAATTGAAGTCTTCCGTTCTTGTAAATATCAATTTGTTTAATAGTCCCTAAAACCGGACCATGTAACTGTTTTTTCCAAAGTACTTTACCTTTATTGGAAATTAAATACAAGTTGTTGTTAATGTCTTGAACAACTATTTCCTTTTGATTTGTTATATGATTGGTAACAAATTGTGGTGAGTTTAAAAGTGCTTTGTTTAATTTTACAGTTAACTCCTCTGAAATTGAATTTAATTTGGCCTTAGTTTTACTTTTTTTAATAATACCATTAACATGTGCAAAATTCGTATCGTATATAAATTGAATAGCAGAAGCCTTGTAGTTGTCTAATTTTAAAACAGAATTGTTGTCAAAGTTTTTAGAGAGAGTATTTTCTAAACTCGAAGCACTGTTAACCACCAATAAAGAAGCAGCATCACTTAGCTGTTCTTTAATGGTTTTAAAATAACTACGTTCACTAAAAGTTGTTTTGTTTTGATAATTGGAAATAATGTTCTGTAGAAGCTCTATATCGTTTGCAAAAACAAAAAAATTATCAAGTAAACAATACTTGCTTGCCTTCTTAAATGTTACTAATGGAGAAAATGTTTTAGAAAATAAATCAGGAGAACTAAAATTAAAAATAGGTATTTCTCTATAGGTGCTTACTTTGCTTTGTTCGCTTGCTAAGGCATCTTCAGTTGCAATGACATCAATAGAATTTAATACAATAGCCTGTTCACTGCCTTCATAAATAATACCTATTTCATTTACATTGTCAAAAAGAGTGGTTGTTATATTGCCAGAAGTCCCTTTAAATTTGGATAAATTAGTTTCAAAATCTTTAAAATTATTAAATGTAAAACTCATAAAGCCATCACTATTGGCTGGGACAACATTTTGGCAAAGATTTTCTTGTGGAATAGTGTTTTTAAAAATATTGATAAGACTCTTAGATGAATCAATTGCCTTTGTGATTCCATTTAAAATCGTTTCGTCTTGATTTATGTCAACGTCAAGAGCTGTATAATTAGTAAAAGAGTTAGTGTTTATAGAGTCCTCAAGAAAAAAAGGCTTTATAAAAAATGTATTGGACTCACTTATTATGGATGCTGTCTTGGTAATATCAATAGTATTATAAAGTTTTTGCAGCTCAATATTTTGAGGAGAATTGTTGTAAACGGTTTCTGTTATTTTTTTAGATGATGAAGTAAAAAAGATGCTGTCTACAATCGTACTGTAAAACGTATTGCCATTTAATTTTGACCGTGTTATCGACTTGCTTTTGTGCTTAAATGTTTCTTCAGTATAGTCCGTTAAAGAGTCGCTTTTAAAAATGTCTGGATGGTATTTGGTAATAGTGGTATAATGAAGGCTGTCCCTTTCATCTTGGGAAAAACAAATTAAAAGGTCTTCGGTTGTGTTTAAATAAGATAAATAGTCTAGTTTATTTTCAAGTTGCTTATAAGTAGCCGTAATAGATAATCTTTGTAAAAAATCACTGTTTTTTATGCTGCTTTTAAGGCTTTCAAAGTTGGAGGTTTTAACAAGTGTTAGTGTGTTCTTTGGGATAAAATGAATGAGTTTAGAGCGATTTGTTTTGGTGTCGGAGCAATTAAGAGTTATTATACCAAGAAGAATAAAACAAAAGAATCTCATGAAATCATTTAATTTTTACAAACCTACATATTTTCATTTTATAGCTCAAATAAAAGCGTGGCAATCTGGAAGTAAAACCCGTTAGTACATTAAAAATTAAAAGTTAATTGATCCGGTAGAAGTTTAAAAGATTTTCTGTGATATTCTGTAATACCATATTTTTGTATTGCCTCCCTATGTTCTTTTGTTGGATAACCCTTGTTCTTTTTCCAGTTATACATCGGGTATTCTTCATGAATGGTGTCCATGTATATGTCTCGATATGTTTTAGCTAAAATTGATGCAGCAGCAATACTCATGTATTTACTGTCCCCTTTCACAATGGTTTCAAAAGGAATGCCGTTATAAGGTTTAAATCTGTTACCATCAACAATTATAAATTCAGGGGTTGTATGTAAAGCATCAATGGCCTTGTGCATAGCCAAAATAGATGCGTTTAGTATATTTATGGAATCTATTTCTTCTTGGAAAATATGAGCTACCCCAAAGCTTAATGAGACAGATTCTATAATTGGTTTTAAGATATTTCTCTTTTTTTCACTTATTTGTTTAGAATCGTTTAACAAAACGTTTTTAAAATCCTTAGGAAGTAGAACAGCCGCTGCGGTAACAGGACCAGCCAGACATCCCCGTCCAGCTTCATCTGTACCACACTCTAGAAGATAATTGGAATGATTTTTTAGTAGCATTAACAATTGTTTAATGAAGCAAAGCTAAAATATTAAAGTAAAATCATAAATGAAAACACTTAAATTGTATTAATAAGAAAAAAACTACCTCTATTAAGTTATTATTATTTTTGATTGCAAATTTTAGTTAATTATTACACAATCAATGTGTTTTATGTTTATTTTTTAAAACTTATAAGAATTTGTTTATATATTTTTATTCTTTTTCTTGTTTTTTTAATATAAAATTAGGATGTTTGCTTGTGACTAACTCAAAATAAATATTTAGGTCATCCTGATTTTATGTCAGATGAGTGATATTTTAAATAAAGAAAACCAACTAATTTTAGTTGGTTTTCTTTATTTAAAATATTTCCCTATTCTTAACGTTCAAATAATTACTTTTGTTTCGGAAAATTAATTAAGGCCTGTAGCAAATAATAACATGTCGCATAACAATTGTCTACAAAGCGAAAAGCGTTGGCTATAAAAAGAAAAATAATTAATGCAGATAAATAAGGTAGGTTTAGCACTTTTTTTTGTGTTGTTGTTTAATGCTGTAAATGCACAAGATAGAACGCGATTTTCAAGAGAGCGTATGAGTGGTTTTGAACGTCAGGATACACTTAGTCCAGAAGCCAGAAAATCTACAAGTATAAAGAACCTTAAAAACCCAGATGCTAAAATCCAAGATTATTTAATCATTTCTTACAAAAATGATACAACCTATGTAGATACCACTTTAACAATACAAAAAGAGTACAAATTTAATTATTTAAGAAAAGATAACTTCGGATTAATGCCATTTTCGAATTTAGGACAGACTTACAATAGTTTGACCTATAATTTTGAAAGTATGCGTTTAATGCCTCAGTTTGGTGCACGGGCAAGGCATTTTAATTATATGGAAATTGAAGACATTAACTATTATAGAGTCCCTACGCCGTTAACCGAGTTGTTTTTTAAGACAGCTTTCGAACAGGGGCAACTTGCAGATTCTTTTTTTACGGTAAATACATCGCCTCAGCTTAACTTCTCGATTGCTTATAAAGGATTGCGTTCTTTGGGTAAATACCAACATTTACTTACTAGTACAGGTAATTTTAGGTTTACAACCAATTTTCACGCCAAGAATAATCGTTATGGGATAAAAGCTCATATTGTTACTCAAGATTTATTGAATCAGGAAAACGGAGGGCTTCAAGATGTTCCAAGCGTAGAGAATTTTGAAAGCGGAGCAGAAGAGTTTTTAGATCGTTCTATTTTGGAAGTGAACTTTGAAAACGCCGAAAGTATACTACGAGGTAAACGTTTCTATGTAGACCATGCCTATAAAATAATAAAAGAGAAGGATTCTGTATCTCATAACAACCTAAATATTGAGCATGTTATGTCTTTTGAGGACAAGTATTTTCAGTTCGACCAATCTAATGCTAATGGTTATTTTGGAGATGCTTTTAAGAGTTCTGGGCTAAAAGATCGTGCCACCCTAGAGCGTTTTTTTAATCAGCTAAAATTAAACTACAGTAATAATATATTAGGACTACTTCAATTTAGTGTTAGTAATACGAATTATAATTATGGATACGACAAGTTGGTCGTGCTTAATGGTAATACAATAACCAATAGGCTGAAAGGAGATGTTTTTGCTGCAGGAGGTATATATCGTAAACAATATAAAGGCTTTGACCTGCAAGGTGAATTTGGGATAAATGTAGCAGGTGATTTTGAAGGTAACTTTTTGAAGGCTCAGGCTTCTTTTAAGCTCAATGATGACTTGTTGGTTTTAGCATCTCTTAACCATAGCTCTAAAGCGCCCAATTATAATGTGTTGCTTTATCAAAGTGACTACATTAATTATAATTGGCAAAATAGTTTTAATAACACAGAAACACAGCAATTAGCCTTTCAGCTAAAGGTAAAAAAAATAGCTGATTTTACTGTTGATTACACCACGATAAATGATTATATATATTTTAAAGAAGATGAGACGAGTGGTTTGGTTAGGGCATTTCAAAATAATGGTAGCATAAATTATTTGAGGGTTAAGTTGGAGAAGGAAATACGCTTTAATAAGTTTGCTTTAAACAATACAGTGCTATATCAAAATGTTCAGGACGATAATAATGTGTTTAACGTGCCTGAGTTAGTAACACGTAATACCTTATATTATTCTTCTCATTTGTTTGGTAAGGCGATGTATTTACAAACAGGTATAACATTCAATTATTTTACAAGCTATTATATGAATGCTTACGATCCATTGTTGGCAGAGTTCTACGTGCAAACAGATAGAGAGTATGGAAGTTTTCCTAGATTGGACTTTTTTGTAAATGCCAAGATACGTCAGACAAGAATCTATTTAAAAGCAGAACATTTCAATTCGGCTTTTACAGGCTATAATTATTATTCAGCTCCAAACAATCCATATCGAGACTTTACCGTTCGTTTTGGTTTGGTCTGGAACTTCTTTTTGTAGGGTATTGTTTTGGCTTGATCTTGTTTCAGGGACATTTTGGGTTGTAACTTATTGGTTATGAGCTGTCTTTTTTTGGTATCGAAAAAAGATTGAAAAAAAGTTCAAAAAGGCATTGCGAAAAGAAAAAAGGATTGTATGTTTGCAGCCGCAAAAACGGTCACGGTTTTGCGGGAATAAAAAGTTCGTTTACAGGTTGTTTTTTGGTGTTCGGGAGGTTTTAAAAAAACCTTCGAAAAAAAACTCAAAAAACATTGTGGGAATAAAAAAAGGGTTTTATATTTGCACCCGCTTAACGAGGAAACGAGTTGGGTTTAGAAGATAATAAAGTTCATGGACATATTGAATTGACAGCGTAAGAGGGTTATCGGAAACGA
>NZ_JAELVQ010000024.1 GCF_016428595.1 Snuella sedimenti
CATTAGATAAATAGGTCGAATTATTATTCTAATATACTGAAAATCAATGCTTTAACCTAATATTCAAGCGATTAATTTGCTGATAGTCAATGAATTATATTTTTGTCATGTACTAAAAAATAATTAATATTAGCTTACAATTGCTCAAATTGCTTTTATAAAGTATATTTGCACTCGCTAAACGAAAGCGCTTAAGAAACTATAACATTGGGGTATTCAAAATCTTCATTAGCAACACATTCTGTGATTTCAGATTTTAAGGAAATAACTAAAATGCGATTGGCATTAAGTGTGGTTTTTTCTTCGCTTGCCGGTTATATGTTAGGTGTCGATGTAGTCGATTTAAAGACTTTGGTGTTATTGGCTTTTGGAGGATACTTTATGGTTGGTGCTTCTAATGCATACAATCAGATTATAGAAAAAGACCTGGACGCTTTAATGGAGCGTACTAAAAATAGGCCTATCCCTTCTGGACGTATGACGGTTACTACAGCATTTATAATTGCATCTGTGTTTACGCTTCTTGGAATTATTATATTGTACAGTATCAACAAGCAAACGGCTATGTTCGGTGCAATTTCAATTTTTTTATATACCTGTGTCTATACACCTTTAAAAACAAAAACACCTCTGGCTGTTTTTGTTGGAGCCATTCCGGGAGCTATTCCATTTATGTTAGGATGGGTTGCAGCTACCGACGATTTTGGTATTGAGCCAGGAACTTTGTTTGCTTTACAGTTTTTTTGGCAGTTCCCACATTTTTGGGCCATAGGTTGGTTTTTGTTCGAGGATTATAAAAAAGGCGGATTTTACATGTTGCCAACAGGTAAACAAGATAAAGGTACGGCAGTACAGACTATTATGTATACTATATGGACTTTATTGGTTTCTATAATCCCAGTTTTCGGATTTACAGGAACTTTGAGTTTATCCATAGTAGCAACTTGCGTTGTATTTGTTTTGGGACTGGGGATGTTGTATTATGCCATCAAGTTGTTTAAAAAAATGACAGAATTAGCAGCTAAGCAATTAATGTTAGCTAGTGTGTCGTATATTACATTGGTACAAATAGTTTACGTTGTCGATAAATTTATAAGATAAGAATGGATTTAACAGAAGGTACTTTTGAAGAAAAGCAAGGGCGCGCAAAAAAAATGATGCTTTGGTTTGGTATTATTTCACTAATCATGTCCTTTGCAGGGTGGACAAGTGCATTTGTGGTAAGCAGTTCACGTCCCGATTGGTTAAAGGATTTTCAGTTGCCAAATGCTTTTGTAATTAGTACAATCATTATTTTAATAAGTAGTGTAACGTTTATTTTGGCTAAACGCGCTTTAAAAATAGGTAACAGACAAGAAACTAGCCTTTGGTTGGTAGTTACTTTTGTCTTGGGAATTGTGTTTATTGCATATCAGTTTTTAGGATTTCAGCAAATTATTGATCTAGGATATAATTTTACAGGGCCAACAAGTAATGTAACCATGTCTTACATTTATTTAATAGCTGTAGTGCACATCCTGCATGTTGTCGTTGGGTTAATTTGCTTGCTGGTAGTAATTTTTAATCATTTTAAACATAAATATAATGCAGCAAGAATGCTAGGTGTAGAGCTGGCAGCAACCTTTTGGCACTTTATAGATGCGCTTTGGGTTTACCTCTTTTTGTTTTTATATTTTATAAGATAATTTAACGCTTTTTATACCTATTGAATAACATCTCACAAATGGCTTTATTTAGAGTCTTTAAAATTTAGTAAGGGATGTTTCATTAGATGAATAAATTGATTATTTTTGTGCAACTTTTTAAAAAATAACCATTACATATGAGTACTACAGTTGTGAATACTGGAACAGAAGGTAAAACCTGGGGAGGGGCGAATCAGCCTTTAAAGGCAAGTTATGGTAAAATGATGATGTGGTTTTTCATCGTTTCAGATGCATTGACATTCTCTGGCTTTTTAGCTGCCTACGGATTTTCGAGATTTAAATTTATTGATTCATGGCCAATAGCCGATGAGGTGTTTACGCACGTGCCGTTCTTGCACGGCCAAGAATTACCAATGATATATGTGGCATTCATGACGTTTGTATTGATTATGTCATCTGTTACTATGGTACTTGCTGTAGATGCAGGGCATCATCTAAATAAAGCCAAAGTAACACTTTATATGTTCTTAACTATTATAGGAGGACTTATTTTCGTGGGGTCTCAAGCTTGGGAATGGGCGACCTTTATAAAAGGTGATTATGGTGCTGTTCAGACAAAAGGGGGTAATATTTTACAGTTTGTAGATACCGATGGGCATCGTGTTGCCCTAAGGGATTTTGTAACAGCAGGGC
The DNA here is from genome assembly GCF_016428595.1 of Snuella sedimenti. GTDB lineage: Bacteria > Bacteroidota > Bacteroidia > Flavobacteriales > Flavobacteriaceae > Snuella > Snuella sedimenti. The sequence goes on from NZ_JAELVQ010000024.1 coordinate 2,340, forward strand.
CTAAAGCGCGAACCGAGCATGAGCGTAAAAGTGGTTTGTGGTTTGTAAGTGAAGGGACATTGCCTACATATACAGTAGAAGAGGTTGTAGCAGGTTTAGAATCGCATGATAATGTTTTAGTAAGAACACAGATTATAAATGAGCATGGAGAGAAAACAGTGCTTTCCAGAGGCGAGTCCCTAAAAGTTTTAAAAGATAATGGTAAATTGGTCGTAGAAGGTGCTAATCTACAGGTAAATGAGTATGGTTCGCCGTTATTTGCCGATTTCTTTTTCTTTATTACTGGTTTTCACGGCTTTCACGTATTTTCCGGTGTTGTTATTAATATCATTATTTTCTTTAATGTGGTATTAGGAACTTACGAAAGACGTAAAAGCTACGAAATGGTAGAAAAAGTTGGTTTGTACTGGCACTTTGTAGATTTAGTTTGGGTATTTGTATTTACATTCTTCTATCTAGTTTAATTTTTAAAAATAATTTAAAATGGCACACGCACATAAGTTAGAAATACTAAGAGGTTTAATTAAATTTAAATCGAATACTCAAAAAATCTGGGGCGTTTTAATTTTACTTACAATCGTTACTGCTGTCGAGGTTGGTTTGGGTATTGTAAAACCAGAATGGTCAATGATCAAAGTTTTAGGGATGAAACTTTTAAATTGGATTTTCATTATTTTAACCGTAGTTAAGGCTTATTATATTACTTGGGATTTTATGCACATGCGCGATGAAACTAAAGGGTTAAGACGCGCAGTTGTATGGACATCCATATTTTTAATTTTATATTTAATCTTTATCTTATTGCAAGAAGGCGGTTATGTTTTCAATGTCTATAGCGATGGATTTGTAAAAAGAGATTTTTAAATAACACACTAAAGTAGTGTTAAAAAGATAGATTTAAGGTGGTTTTAATAACCACCTTTTTTATTTTTGCAAGGTGTTACAAATACAATAAATACATTTGTTTTAATGGATTACAAAAAGGCAGGTCGGTATGTGGTTTTGGGAATTTTGTTTTTTCTCCCTGTCACTTTTTTATTGTTCTTATATCCAGCGACCCACAATTATACTCCTTTGGATATTGTTAACGAAGCGGTAGGCGATCTACAGCCATTTTCTTCAGATTTAGAAAGTGATGTGCTTCTTAAAGATCATATTACGGTATTAGGATTTTTTGGTAGCCAACCAATGACTAGGGTTATTACAGCTTCAAACCTAAAAGAACTGGTTTATGATAAGTTTAAAGGGTTTAAACGTTTTCAAGTGGTCATTGTAATGCCAGATGGGACACAGGAAGCTGTTAGTGAATTAAAACAGGAGATTGCTTCGTATGAAGATATAAGGTTTTGGCATTTTGTGTTTGGTAGCCCACAAGATATTCGTCAATTATTCAATAGTTTGAAGGCGCATATGCAACTTGATGCAGAGCTTGGCACAGACGCTGTATTCATAATAGATAAAGATTTAAACCAGAGAGGGCGGCTTGATGATAGAAATGATAACGAGTTGGCAAAAAATAAACTTGTTTATGGAATGTATGCTTACAACTGTATTGAAGTAGCAGAAATCAAGAATAAGATGAGTGAAGACATGCGCATTTTATTTACAGAATATAGACAAAAACGTAAAGGAAATTTTGATTCTTCTACGAGAAGAGCCGATGATTTAAATAAAAACAATGAAGAAAACTAACTATTCGTATATAGGAATTGCCTTTGTTATTTTAGTATTTGGGATACTTTTTATCCCGAAAATTATTGATAGAATTACTAACAACGATGTTACAAGAAATGAGAGTAGAAGTAATTTTAAAGATGACAAAAAAGCGGCAGCGGCAGATTTGGCATTTATCGAAATTAATGGAAAACGAAAAAAAGTTCCGTCTTTTTCCTTTGTAAACCAAGACGGTAAGCTTGTTAGTAATAAAGATTATGAAGGCAAAGTGTATGTAATCGAATTTTTCTTTACAACATGCCCAACTATTTGTCCTAAGATGAATGCCAACCTTGTTCAAATTCAAAATGAATTTAAGACGTTCAGAGATTTTGGTGTGGCTTCCTTTACTATCAACCCAGATCACGATACACAAGCCGTTCTCAAGGCTTATGCAGAACAATATAATATATCCAATCCCAATTGGCATTTAATGACAGGAGATAAGGATGCCATATACAAGTTAGCAAATGAAGGCTTTAACTTGTATGCCGCCGAAGAAGAAACTGCTGCTGGCGGATTTGAGCACTCTGGAAATTTTGCCCTTATAGATAAGAATGGATACATCCGGTCGCGAAAAGACAATTTTGGTAATCCCATAATTTATTATAGAGGCGTCATTTCCGAAGAAGAGCAGGTAGATGATGAAGGTGTAGAGGAGGAAATTAGTAAACTAAAAGAGGATATAAAAAAATTACTTGATGAATAATAGCATTCAGAATATTAAAGACGAAAAGAAATATAACAAGTGGATTGTTGTATTGTCGGTCCTCATCCCTTTAGTGGTTGCAATCTTGTTTGGGGTTAAAATACCAAATGTAGAGCCTTTAACATTTTTGCCACCTATTTATGCATCGATAAATGCGCTAACAGCAACCGTGTTGATTTTAGCATTTATTGCCATTCGAAATAAAAAAATCATACTGCACAAGCGGTTAATGACCTCTGCAATTATGCTTTCTGTGTGTTTCTTGGTAATGTATGTTGCTTATCATATGACCAGTGATTCTACAAAGTATGGAGGCGAAGGGCTCATTAAATATATTTATTATTTTGTGTTGTTAACGCATATTCTGTTATCAATTGTTGTTATTCCTTTTGTGTTAATAACCTATGTTCGAGCCATCACAAATAATATTGAAAAGCATAAAAAAATTGCAAAGATTACATTTCCGTTATGGTTGTATGTTGCAATTACAGGTGTTGTTGTTTATATTATGATTTCGCCATATTATGTTTAAGTTTAAAACGGTCATACTATTGTTTTTGCTATTAATGTTAGCTTTACCCGTTGATGCGCAATGTGCCATGTGTCGTGCTGTTTTAGAAAGCGAACAAGGACAGGGTACAGCAGAGGGGATCAATGATGGGATTGTATACTTAATGGCCATTCCATATATTCTAATTGGAGGAGTTGGGTATTTGATTTATAGGAAATTCAATACGTTAAAAAAGTAATAAAAAGTTTTCGGAACAATTTTTGTAACATTTCTTTGTTTTATCAGTCTAATCGTTAAGTCTTAAGACTTACATAAATCAATCAAAAAATGTTAGAAATTCATCAATTGCACAAATCGTATCCCATTGGCGATTCCAGTTTACATGTTTTAAAAGGTATTGATCTTACGGTCGAATCAGGAGAAATGGTAGCGATTATGGGGTCTTCCGGTTCTGGAAAATCAACTTTACTTAATATTATTGGGATGTTGGACGAAGCCGATTCTGGCGAATACATCTTGGACGGATTACCAATTAAAGACCTTACAGAGAAAAAAGCAGCAGTATACAGAAATAAATTTTTGGGGTTCATTTTTCAGTCGTTTAATCTTATAAACTATAAAAATGCCCTAGAGAATGTTGCACTTCCCTTGTATTATCAAGGAATGAAGCGTAAGGAACGTCAAGAATTGGCCATGTTTCATCTTGAAAAAGTAGGTTTGGCCGATTGGGCACAACACTTACCAAAAGAGCTCTCGGGTGGGCAAAATCAACGTGTAGCTATAGCAAGGGCCTTGGCAGCTAATCCTAAGCTTTTATTGGCAGATGAGCCTACAGGTGCTTTAGATACCAAAACGTCTTATGAAATCATGGAGTTTATCCAACAATTAAACGACGAAGGAAAAACGATTTTAATGGTAACGCACGAAGAGGATATCGCCAATATGTGTAAGCGAATTGTTAGGTTGCGAGACGGCGTTATTATGGAAGATAAAAAAGTTCAGCAAGAAAGAGTCTCAGCATATGTTTGATCTGGATCTTTGGCGGGAGATTTTTCAAAGTATAAATAAGAATAGAACCAGAAGCTTATTGTCGGGTTTTACAGTGGCATTTGCCATACTGTTATTTGCTATTCTGTTCGGTATTGCCAATGGTTTAAAAAATACTTTTAAAGAAGCCTTTGGAGATGATGCCACCAATTCCATATTTATTAATTCAGGAAGAACAACCAAAGCTAGCAAAGGACTTCAAGCTGGTAGACGCATTCAATTCAAAAATGAAGATTACGATTATATAAAAGAAACTTATAACAATAAGGTAGAATTTATTACCGGACGTGTGTATAAGAATATAAATGCATCCTTTAGAAATGAACAGAACAATTATAGTGTAAGGGCAGTACACCCAGATCATCAGTTCTTGGAAAAAACTAAAATAAAAGAAGGCCGTTACATCAATCAAAATGATTTAAACAATGCTACCAAAGTAGTTGTTATTGGTCGTTTAGTAGAAGAGGACTTGTTTTTAAGAACAAGTGCTTTGGGTAAATATATCAATCTTAGTGGTATTCCTTATAAGGTAGTTGGGGTGTTTACAGATGATGGGGGCGATAATGAAGAGCGGCTTATTTATATGCCCATTACTACGGCACAACAAGTCTATGGTAACAACGATTATATAGACCAAATTAACTTAACCTATAACCCAGAATTGAATTACGACCAAGCTTTAGCCTTTAGTAGTTCATTAGTAAGGAAACTAAAAGAACGGTTTTTGGTAGCATCAAGTGACCAAAGGGCTATTCGGGTCCGTAATTTGGCAGCCGATTCAAAAAAAGTAAACCAGTTTAATTTAGCTTTAACAAGTATTATTCTAATTATTGGCTTTGGTACTTTAATAGCAGGTATTGTTGGTATTAGTAATATCATGATTTTTATAGTTAAAGAACGTACCAAGGAAATAGGTATACGTAAAGCATTGGGAGCATCGCCAAGATCAATCGTTTCCATCATTTTAATTGAGTCCATTCTTATTACAGCCATAGCGGGTTACGTAGGATTATTGATTGGAATGGGCGTTTTGGAAGTTGTAGGGCCTAAATTAGAAGCCTATTTTATAAAAGATCCGGCCGTTAGTACCAGTTTGGTAATTAGTGCTACCATAACATTAATAATTGCAGGAGGTATTGCAGGGTACTTCCCAGCGAAGAGAGCTTCAAAAATTAAACCCATAGTAGCTTTAAGAGACGATTGATTATGTTTAGATTTTTATTCGATAGAGATACTTGGCAAGAGGTTTACGATAGTTTTAGCAAAAACAAACTACGGTCTGTCTTAACTATGGTAGGTGTTTGGTGGGGTATTTTATTATTGATCGGACTTTTGGGATCGGCCAGAGGCGTAGAGAATTCCTTTAATCGTTTGTTTGGAAGTTTTGCTACCAATAGTGTTTTTATTTGGGGACAGAATACTAGCAAACCGTTTAAGGGCTTTCAGGAAGGAAAAAGGGTTAGGTTATCACTGTCGGATGCAAAGAAAGTAGAAGATAATATCGATGGTATTGAGTTTGTCGTTCCAAGAAATCGAAACCAAGCCACCGTTGTTAGAAACTTTCTTTCGGGGAGTTTTGCTATTAATGGCGATTACCCTCTATTGGATAAAGTACAAAAGAAAAAATTAATATATGGGCGGTTTATAAACCAAAACGATATTGATGACAATAAAAAAGTAGCCGTAATTTCTGAAGAGGTATATAAACAACTGTTTGAAAAGGATAAAAACCCTATAGGCGAATATATAGAGGTTAACCAAATTAGTTTTAAGGTAATTGGGATGTTCGAAAACGGAAATGGTAATATGGGACCTTCATCAGATATCCATATACCATTTACAACCTTTCAGCAGGTATACAATCAAGGCGATAGTATAGGATGGATGATGATTACTGGGAAACCAGAATATAGTATTGAACAAATCGAAACGGATGCAAAATTGCTACTTAAAAACTTAAATAGAATCCATCCTGAAGACAATCGTGCTTTTGGGAGTTTTAATTTGGGAAAGGAGTTTGCAAAAATTAAAGGTTTTTTAATTGGGATGCAATTTTTAACATGGTTTGTAGGTATTGCAACCCTTATTGCGGGGGTCTTTGCTATAGGCAATATTTTATTGATCACGGTTAAAGAACGTACCAAGGAAATTGGTGTTCGTCGTGCTTTGGGGGCGACACCGTTTGAGATAAAAAGACAAATTGTTTTAGAGGCAGTTTTTATAACGTTGGTAGCAGGCTTATTTGGTATTATAACAGGTGGGTGGATTTTAATTGCGCTCGATCATTTTTTCGGACAAGGAACTGAAGCCGTTATTGTCAATGCCTCCGTTTCCATAGCAATTGTGTTTATAGCCTTAATAATATTAGTGATTTTAGGGACTTTAATCGGGCTCATCCCAGCCTTTAAAGCAACTAGTGTTAAACCCATACAAGCATTAAGAGAAGAATAATAGTTAAAAATATGAATAAAACAGTAAAAATTAGTTTCGTAATTATAGCCATTATACTATTGGCTATTGTATTGAAGTATTTTAAGGATGCCAATACTAAAGATATAGAAGAATACAGTGTTGAAGAACCTTTTTACACGTCTATAAATACAAAGGCTGTGGCCACAGGGAAACTGAATCCAGAAGAAGAAATAGAATTGAAACCGCAAATTTCAGGAATTGTAGACAGGATATTGGTTGAAGAAGGCGATGTGGTTAAAAAAGGAGATTTGATTGCCCAAATTAGGGTTGTTCCCAACGAGCAGAGTCTTGTAAGTGCCAAAAGTAGAATTAGCTCCTCAAAATTGTCATACGAAAACTCCAAAGTACAATATGAAAGAGATAAGACGCTATTTGAAAAGGGAGTTATTTCAAAGCAGGCTTTTGAAAATAGTGAATTGGCCTTTAATCAGGCTAAAGAGGCTTTGACTCAAGCACAAAATGATTATCAAATCATAAAAAGAGGATCCATTTCAGGAGGAAGTTCGGCCAATACAAATATTGTAGCCCAAATACCGGGAACCATATTGGAAATACCAGTACGTGAAGGCGATCAGGTGATCCAGAGCAATAATTTTAATGAAGGGACTACAATTGCTACCATAGCCGATATGAGCATGATGATTTTTGAAGGTAAGGTAGATGAAGCCGAAGTAGGAAAATTGGAAGAGGGCAAACAAATAAAAGTGATACTTGGGGCCATAAATGATAAAGAATTTCCTGCTAAACTAACCTTTGTTGCACCTAAGGGAATTGAAGAAAATGGAGCGGTGCAATTTACTATTAAAGCAGATGTTGTTATTGATTCTACTACAAACATAAGGGCAGGCTATAGTGCTAATGCCGAGATTGATATAGAGAGTAAAGACAGTATTTTGGCAATAAGGGAAGCATTGCTCCAGTACAATAGAATAACAGAAAAGCCTTTTGTGGAAATACAAGAGAAAGAAGGTGCTTATAAGAAGCAAAATGTAACCTTGGGGTTGTCTGATGGGATCAATGTAGAAATAGTAGAAGGCGTGAAATTGGGCGATAAAATAAAAGTGTGGAATAAGGCTTCTAAAGAAGGCGAAGAAGAACGAAGAGGTCGCAGAAACTAATAAATTTAGATTAACTACTATGATGCAATTAAAAAAAAGGATGTTGATAGGTTTGTGCTTTGCAAGCATGGCTGTGTTCTCTCAACAAAAAAAGTGGTCATTACAAGATTGCGTTACCCATGCCTTAGATAATAATATTACCGTAAAGCGAACAGAAAATCAATTATTAATAGACGAGCAAGATGTTGTAGCGGCTAAAGGACAGTTTTTACCATCATTAAGTGCTAGTGCTTCACATAGTGTAAGTTTGGGGCAAACCGAATTATTTACTGGTAGTTTTGTTAATAGAACCAGTCACTCTACAAGTTTTGGTGTTGGGTCTTCGGCAACCGTTTTTAATGGTTTTAGAATAAAAAACTCATATGAATTATCTAAACTCAATTTAGAAACGACAAACCTAGAGCTAAGCAAAATAAAGGATGATATATCCTTAAATGTTGTTGACGCCTATTTAAGGGTTTTGTTTAACAAAGAAAATTTAGAAATAGCCCAAGTACAATATGAATTTAGTCTTAAACAATTGGATCAGGTTAAAGGACTTGTTGATGCAGGCGTACAACCGCGCGCCAATATTTACGATGCCGAAGCTACCTTGAGCAGGGATTCGCAAAATGTTACGGTAGCCGAAAACAATTATAATTTGGCTTTGTTGTCCTTATCGCAATTATTACAAGTTCCATTTGAAGGGTTCAATGTAGAAATGATTGCTGTTGATACGCCATCTGAAGCACTTTTGTATAAAACCGTAACCCCGGTGTTAAACCATGCTTTGAGTAATAGGCAGGAAATAACCTTAGCAGAACGGAATATTGAAAAGGCATCATTAGGTACGGAAATTTCAAAAAGTGGCTATTACCCCTCGGTAAGTTTAAGCTATGGGTTTGGTACAAGTGCATTTTATTCTAATTTAACCGATAATGAATCTGAGTTTTTAAGTCAGTTGAACGATAATAAAGGTCATCGTTTCTCATTGAATTTAAATATTCCCATTTTTTCAAAGTTTCAGAATAAAACGGCTGTAGCAAAAGCTAAAATTCAAGAAAAGAACCGACAGTTAGATTTAGAACAGGCTAAATTAACGGTAGAGTCCAATATTCAACGCGCCTTTACAGATGCCCAGGCTGCATTTAAGGCTTTTGAAGCTGCAAAAAAATCGTTGGCTTCACAAGAATTGGCCTTTAACAACTCGAAAGAACGTTATAACATAGGGAGTATGACTGCTTATGAATTAGAACAAGCTCGAGTCGCTTTAATAAATGCACAATCTTCCCTAATAAATGCTAAGTACGATTTTGTATTTAAAACGAAAGTGCTGGATTTTTATATGGGGAAAACCCTTATTGCGCATTAGTATTTGTGGCTTTCATTGATTTTTAGGAGTGGACAAAGATTAAGCGTGTAAAAGTGCAAACAAAATGATAGTTTTGCAGTCACTAATAAATAAGTTGAAATGAATCCAGTCATACTTAGCATAGAAACAGCAACAACTAATTGTTCGGTGTCCTTGTCAAAGGGAGGGGAAACCCTCGTTTTAAAAGAAGACTACGATACGAGTTATTCGCATGCAGAACGTTTGCATGTTTATATAGATACCGTATTAAAAGAAGCCGAGGTGCCGTTAACGGCTATTGAAGCCGTTGCTATAAGCAAGGGACCAGGATCTTATACAGGGTTGCGTATTGGGGTGTCCGCAGCAAAAGGATTATGCTTTGCATTGGGCAAACCCTTGATTTCTATAGCAACATTGGAAGCATTGGCGCATCAGGTAAAGTGTGATGAAGGTGTCATTGTTCCTATGTTGGATGCAAGACGTATGGAAGTGTATTCTGCTGTTTTTGATGCTAACCACAATCAAATCAGGGCTACCGAAGCCCAGGTATTAGATGAATCTGCTTTTAGCAGTTATTTAGAAAAAGGTAAAGTTTATTTTATTGGAAATGGCGTAGAGAAAACAAAGACTTTGATATCGCACCCCAATGCTGTATTTGTTGAAAATAAATTGCCGTCGGCGAATGAAATGGGGCTATTGGCTTTTAATAAATATAAAATAAGCGACACCGAAGATGTCGCCTATTTTGAACCTTATTATTTAAAAGATTTTGTAGCAATGAAGCCTAAGAAAAATTAGCCCTGTTTTTGTATTTCTACTTGATGCGGATAAGGAATTTCAATGCCTGCGGCGTCAAGTGCTTCTTTCGTATTTTCTGTAATTCCAAAATAAACCGCCCAATAGTCTTCGGCATTACACCAAGGTCTTACCGCAAAGTTGATAGAGCTATCGGCTAATTCCAATACATTTACAGTAGGCTCGGGAGTTTGTAATACTTTTGGATGGTCTTTTAGAACTTGCATCAGTACTTCTTTCGTTTTTTTTATGTTTGAGTCGTAACCAACACCAAAAACCAAATCGACACGACGTGTACCTTCGGTTGTGTAATTGATAATATTTCCGTTAGATAAGGCACCATTTGGAATAATAATCTCTTTGTTGGAAAGCCCAGTTAGCTTGGTCGTAAATATTTCAATTTCTTTAACAACTCCTATTTCACCTTGAGCTTCGATGAGATCACCAATTTTAAAAGGTTTAAAGATCATAATCAACACACCGCCGGCAAAATTACCCAAAGAGCCTTGTAAAGCCATGCCAACTGCCAGACCTGCAGCGGCTAAAATGGCAGCAAAAGATGTGGTAGGGACACCCAGAGTACCTAAAAGAGTAATGATGAGTAAGATTTTTAAGCCCCAGCTTGTAAGGTTAAGGAGAAACCTTTGAAGGCTTTCATCGTAGTTGCTCTTATGCATTACTTTTTTGGTGGCTTTAAGGATTTTTTTAATAATCCAGGAACCAATGATCCAAACGGCAATAGTGCCTATAACCTTTAATCCGTATTCGGTTGCAAATTCAATTAGGATGGTTGTCCATTTTTTTAATTCTGTTATTTCCATAGTGTCTATTTGATAATGTATTGTTTAAAAATAAGAATTGTTACTATGAAGTTTAAACCACTTCAATGCGTTATTTAAAGTTATAAGTGAAAAATAGTCAAATTTCTTTTTTGAACCAATATTAAGTACGACCCAATAATATAGGAAATAGTCACTTAAAATGATTAATGTTTGTACTTCGTAAAAGAAAATAATGTTTACTCTTTTAGCAGTTTTATGGCTCGATCTACTTCTTGTACAGGGATTTTACATGCCTTATTTACGCAAACATAAATTAAGGTTGCTTGCGGATTGTATCGGTTTGCTAACAACGGTAAGTTGTTTTCTTTAAGGCTCCCCGCTATTAACTTGTTGGGGACATAATTATTGTTAAGCTCAGCAATTTTTTGCTTTGCATCCTTTCCTACAATGGCAACCTCATAATAAGGTGCTGCGTAGTTTAGCATTAAATCAAGCCAATTGGAGTACCCCGAAGGGTATTCTTGCATTTCGGGTTTAACATTGTTGAGCATGGTCATAGCAGTCTTACTAAAATGTTCATTGTCGAAATAATGCGCTAATTTAAATAGGTTTTTGGCCATTACGGAATTACTTGCCGGAATAACATTATCGCGGTATTCTATGCTTCTGGAAACTAAAGAAGCATCACTGTTCGAGGTAAAAAAGAACATTTTGCTATTATCGTCATAAAAATGATCGAAGGCATAGTTAGCCAAGTCTCGTGCTGTAGTTAACCAGGTTTCGTTTAAGGTGTTTTCGTATAGCGCAATAAAGGCATCAATTGTTGTAGCATAATCTTCAAGATAGCCATTAATGGTACTTTTACCGTCTTTATAATTATGGTTTAAGCCGCCGTCTTCACGTAATTGATTATTAATTATAAAGTTTGCGTTTTTTTCAGCAGCTTGTAAATAGTCGGATGTTTTAAAAACGCGGTAGGCATCTACATAACCTTTAAGCATAATGGCATTCCAAGAGGTCAATGTTTTGTCGTCCAATCTGGGACGCTCTCTTTTATTGCGTTCTTTAGAAAGAATGGTTTTCCATGTATTAACTTTTTCTCTTAAGGTTTCAATTGTAGTATTATGCTTTTGGGCTAGGGAAACATCATCATCTTTTCTAATAAGTACGTAGTTTTCGTGCTCCCAAAGACCATATGGGTTAATGTTGTAATAGTCTGAGAACATATCGAAATCGTCTTTGAGAAGTGTTTTCAGTTCTTCTTTTTGCCAAACATAAAAAGCACCTTCTTCCAGTTCACCCTCAGCATTATGACTATCGGCATCCAATGAAGAGTAAAAAGCCCCATTTTTGGTAGTCATCTCTTGCTTTATATAGTCTAAAGTTTGAGTCACAACATCCTTGTAGAGTTCATTTTTAGTTGTAAGATAAGCATCGGCATATAAGCTTACTAACTGACCGTTGTCGTAAAGCATTTTTTCAAAATGGGGTACATGCCAAATAGCATCAACAGAATATCTTGAAAACCCACCTCCCACATGGTCGAAAACACCACCGTAAGCCATTTTTGTTAGGGTAGTATTTACATAATCCTGCAAGGCCTTATCATTATTTTGATAGGCATACCGTAATAAGAAATGGTAATTATTAGGCATCATAAACTTAGGCGCTCTATTTAAGCCACCATCGTTATGGTCGAATTGTTTGCTCCAATTGTTTATGGCATCTGCAATAAATTGCGTTTCAAAAACAGGTTCATCGGTATTCAGGGTCACCATATCTAAAGACTTAATACCTTGTTCCAGTTTGTCGGCATACTCATGGAGTTTTTCAGGCTTTTCAAGGTAGAGTTTAGAAATTTGATCCAAGGCGTTAAGCCATTGTTCCTTTTTAAAATAGGTACCTCCCCACACCGGTCTGCCATCAGGTAGTGCAACAACATTTAAGGGCCAACCTCCACTCCCTGTCATAAGTTGTACAGCGTTCATATACACCTGATCAACGTCAGGGCGTTCTTCTCTGTCAACCTTAATATTAACAAAATTCTTATTCATTACCTGGGCCACAAGGCTGTCCTCGAAGCTCTCATGTTCCATAACATGACACCAATGGCAAGCTGCGTATCCTACACTTATTAGCATGAGCTTATTTTCTTGTTTAGCCTTATTTAAGGTGTTTTCGTTCCATGGATGCCAATCTACTGGGTTATGGGCATGCTGTAACAGGTATGGACTGGTTTCATTTATTAAGGCATTGGTGTATTTATATTCCATTTCTTCTGATGTTTGACTTTTGCAATTGAAAAGTGCTGTAAAAAATAATAATATAATATAGGACTGTCTTTGCATGTTTTTGGTGTTTATAAAATGAAATATAAAATTGCTAAAGGGGTTAGCCATTAATAGCTTCTACCATTTCAACTTTTCCAGGTAGCATTTCTTTTAACATGTTTTCAATACCACTTTTTAAGGTGTATGTTGAAGACGGACAACCACTACAGGCCCCTTGTAGCAAAACACTAACATTTTTGCTTTCTGCATCATAGGAAATAAACTGAATATTGCCTCCATCGCTAGCTACTGCAGGTTTTACATATTCTTCAAGGATGTTTATAATTTCTTTAGAGATATCGTCTAAGTTTTCAAATTGGTTGTCCAGTTGTGTAGGTGTTTTTTCTAATGATTCAGCAGCATTAGGTAAAACGACCTCTTTACCATTTTCAATATAGCTTCGTATAAATTCGCGAAGTTCTATGGTAATATCTTGCCATTCGGCCATATCGTATTTGGTAATCGACACATAATTCTCGTCAATAAAAACACGCTTCACAAATGGAAAGTGAAATAGTTCTGTTGCCAGGGGGGATAGTTTGGCATCATCAATGGAAGTAAATTCAAATAAAGAAGTAACAATCCTTTTATTGGCCACAAATTTCATAACAGCAGGATTAGGAGTGCTTTCGGCATATACGGTTACCGGTACTTTCTTTGCTGCATTGGCAGAGGCTTCAATTACAATGCCTCCATCGTTTAAATAGGCTTCAATTTGTTCGGACATTTCATCTTTAACATCCGTCCATTCTACAATATTGTAACGTTCAACAGCAATAAAGTTACTGGAAATGTATACCTTCTTTACAAAAGGTAAGTAGAATAACTGTTGCGCCAAAGGGGATAGCTTTGCTTCATCTATGTTATTGAACTCAAAGCTCTCGTGCTTTGTTATGAATTGATTTAACTCAAATTTTATGATAGCATTATTAGATGTTTCCTGTATGGAAACCTTAAAAGTATTCATTTTTAATTTTTTTGTAAAAATACTAAAAGAAAACTATAGATATCCATATATTTGAGTTTTGTTGTACTTGACAATAACGTTAAAAACACACAATATGTTTTTTAAATTATTGTGTTTAAGTTTTTATGAGTCAGTAATTTACATTTAAAAGGATAAAGTCCTGAACCAAACTATATGAAACTAAAACCTCTTTTTATACTAACAATCCTTTTATTGTTTAGCCATAACGCAAAATCGCAGGAAGGCCTTCCGGTTTACACCGATTATCTTACAGACAATTATTATTTGATTCACCCGTCAATGGCAGGTGTAGCAAACTGTTCTAAAGTTAGGTTAACTGCTCGGCAACAATGGTTTGGGCACGAAGATGCACCTAAGCTTTTAACCTTAAGTATTAATGGTCGGGTAGGTGATTCACAGTCGGCTTTGGGAGGGATAGTGTATGCCGATAAGAATGGCTACCATTCTCAAACAGGGGCTTATGCAACCTATGCGCATCACTTGATGTTTTCGAGAAGTGAATTGGATTTAAATATGCTTTCCTTTGGTTTGAGTGTTGGGTTCATTCAATATAAGTTGGATGAAACAACGTTTCTTGCAGAAGGATTTGATCCCCGGGTTTCTGGGATTGTTTTAAGCGACACCAATTTAAATATTGATTTTGGTTTTTCGTACCATTATTTAGATTTTTATGCCCATGCTACAGTTAAGAATTTGCTTAAGAATTCTGGGATTAATAATGATGTAGAAATTACCAGTAACTTAAGGCGTTATTTAGTATCGGCTGGATACGTGTTTGGTAAATACGGAAGCGAATGGAGTTATGAGCCTTCCTTAATGTTTCAGTACAAAGATGGTACTAAAGAGGCTTCCATCGATATTAATGCGAAAGTGTACAAGAAGATGGATTTTGGCAAAGTTTGGGGAGGCCTGTCTTATCGAAGAAGTTTTGATGGTGCGGAGTACTTGGACGGCTCTGGTGTAAGCAGTCAAAAATTACAATTATTTTCCCCCATGTTGGGCGTTAACATCAATCAGTTTATGTTTGCTTATAATTATACTTACCAATCGAATTCCATTGTATTTAGTAATGGTGGCTTTCACCAACTTACATTAGGGTACAATTTTGATTGTAAACGCGAGCGTTTTGATTGTAACTGTCCTGCGGTAAACTAATAATTATGCCAGTTATTAAAGAGGTAAACGGAAAAAGCCCACAGATCCCAGAGGATTGCTATGTGGCCGAAAATGCTACCATTGTAGGCGATGTGAGTATGGGAAATCAGTGCAGTGTTTGGTTTAATGCTGTAATTCGTGGCGATGTTCATTTTATAAAAATGGGTAATAAAGTAAATGTCCAAGATGGTGCTGTTATTCATGCTACTTACCAAAAATCGCCAACTACCATAGGGAATAATGTTTCCATAGGGCATAATGCTATTGTGCATGGTTGTACAATCCATGATAATGTTTTAATAGGTATGGGGAGTATTGTTATGGACGATTGTGTGATTGAAAGTAACAGTATTATTGCAGCCGGAGCCGTAGTATTACAAAATACCCATGTTGAGGCCGGTAGTATTTATGCCGGGGTTCCAGCAAAAAAAGTAAAAGATATTTCTCCTGAATTGATTTCTGGTGAGATTGACCGTATTGCTAATAATTACATTAAATATTCAGGTTGGTTTAAAGAAGACTAGAATTACTTTAAACGTCCATTATTTTCATTTAAAAGTCTAAGTATTCTGCGGTATGGGTTGCGTTTAAAAGCGAGGTCATTATTGCTGGGTCTCCATTCGTGTAAAAAAGGTTTTCAGGCATAAGCGTTACTATGTTTAATAGACCGTGTTGTTTTAAAATGGCTTTGGTTTGTTTGGCTACGGCTGCTCCAGAATCTATTATTTTAACGTGTTCAGGAAGCATCTCTTTTAGTAAGGGGATCAAGTAGGGGTAATGGGTACACCCTAAAACGAGATGGTCTATATTGGCTTCTATCATAGGTTGTAAGTAGATGTTAAGGAGGTGCCTCATTTCTTTTGAATGCAATGCCCCTTTTTCTATAAGTTCTACAATGCCTTCTCCTACACGTTCAACAACTGTTATATTTGATGCGAATAACCCAGATGTTTTGGAAAAAAGTTCACTACTTAAAGTGCCTTTTGTTGCCAGTATGCCTACGGCATTGGTTTTGGTTTGTAAGGCAGCCGGTTTAATAGCAGGCTCAATACCAATAAAAGGAGTTTTATAAGAGTCCCTAAGTACTTTTATGGCATTGGTAGTAGCGGTGTTGCATGCTACAACAATTAATTTACAGCCTTTGCTAAGTAATAATTCGGTGTTTTTGATGCTTAATTGAACAATGGCATCTTTGCCTTTTGGACCATAAGGAGCATTGGCACTATCAGCTAAATAAATAGTGTTTTCATTAGGTAAGAGTTTATGGATCTCTTGCCATATAGAAGTTCCTCCTACACCCGAATCGAAGATGCCAATAGGTTGTTTGTTCATGGTTTAACAAAAGTAAAAAAGCTACTTGATTAAGTAGCTTTTTAAATTATTTTAATTATGATTTAGAAGGGGTATAGTTAAATACCTAATTCTTTTTTAACATCATCTAACAAATTTTTACCGTCTGCTAGGATTGTTACACCAAGAGAAGAATCCAAGACATACTCATAACCTTGTGCTCTCCCCACTTTTAAGATGGCTTGGCGTGCTTTCTCTGTGATAGGCTTTAATAACTCTTCTTGCTTCTTTTGCATATCTTGCTGCGCATCCATTCTATATTTTTGAATACGTTGCTCTTTTTCTTGTAACTCAAGTGCTCTTTTTTGATTTTCCTCTTCTGTTTTTGTGGCTTGTTCGGCTTCGTATTGTTTAGCAGTGTTTTGGAATTCGGTAATAGAAGCTTGAATATCTGTTTGGTATGTTTTACCTAAAGTTTCTATTTGTGTTTGGGCAGCTTTCATCTCCGGCATTGCCTGAATTAATTCTTGCGTATTTATATGAGCAACTTTACTCTGAGCTTGTGTAAAGCTTACGGTTCCTATACATAATGCAGTTGCTAATAAAATTGTTTTTAATTGTTTCATTTTTAAAATAGTATTAATGTGTTATAAATTATTAATTGTTGTTTATACTGTCTCTTGCTTTTTGTCTGTCTTCTAAAATTTTCTTCCTTCTTTCTTCTAGTTCTTTTTTTCGTGCTTCTCGTTCCTTTAATTTTTCTTGTCTACGTTCTTCTAAGAGTTGTTCTCTAGTTTTTGTTTCTCCGTCGGTTTTCGTGCTTTCAGATGCTTGGGCTTCGGGTTTTTTATCCGCTGTTTCTGTTTCCAATTTGCTTCTGGCATCTAGCTTTGCTTGTCTTGCTTTTTCGCGTTCATCCAATATTTTCTGGCGTCTTTCCTCGGCTTCTTTTTTCTTGGCTTCACGTGCATCTAAAATTTCTTGTCGACGCTTTTCAATGGCACTTTCCCTTGCTTCTTGCTTTTCTTTCAATGCTTTTTCACGTTCCTCCAGCTCTTCGTTTATTTCTGGCACCAATTCTTCTTCTTCAGCAGCTTTGCGTTCCGATTTAGATTGTACTTGTTTACGCTTGGATGCTCTTGTTATGCTCCTTAAAATTTGTTCGCTTAAATCGAACTGTTTTGCCGAATACAACATGACCACATCGGCCGATTTGTCAAAAATGAAATCATATTTCCTACTTGCTGCAATGTCTTGAACAGCTGCAAAAATTTGATCTTGTATGGGTTGCATTAACTGCTTCTTTTGAAGCATTAAATCGCCATTGGGTCCAAATCGTTTTTGCTGATAGTCTAAGATTTCTTTTTCTTCAAAATAAATATCTTCTTCGCGTTCTTCTACAAGTTCTTTTGTTAAAAGCGCCTTTTCATTGCTAAGGTCCTTACGTTTTTGTTCAACTTCAGACAATTTGACTTCAATTTCGTTTTTCCATTTTTGCGCTTTATCATTTAGTTGCTCGGTAGCTTGTTGGTATTCGGAAACGTTTTCAAGAATGTATTCGGTATCTATGTAACCTATCCTAACGCCTCTTTGAGCATGCAAAGAATAGCTTGAAATAAAAAGGGTTATCAGTAAAAAAAGAACGTTATGTTTCATGTGGTTGTACGCATTTGGCTGTTTGGTCACATGTAACTCACATATATTATTTCGTTGGATTTGAAATTTTTTTAATGCACGTTTCATCTGTTAGATATTTTTATTATTTATTGGTTTATAAATTCTAAAAACGACAGATGATTTATTAGCTAGGTACTGTCACTTTTTGAATTACTCATTTCAAAATTAACGTTTTTTAACCTTAAAAATTTTAATTCTTCTTTCAAATCATCAAACAAATATTAGAAAATATCATGCCAAATTAAATTTTTCTAGTTTTCCAATTGGCAAAACAGACCGTAGTAATCATAAAATATTCTCTAAAATTCCATGTTTTGTTGTTATACTTTTTCCTTTTAAATTGTTAAACATAGGGCGGCACATTAAAATTGTTGTCCAATTATAAAGTGGGTTTCCCAACCATTCTTTTGAGTTTCTCCAGGTAACGGATCGAAACCATGTCCGAAGTCGATACCCAACAAGCCAAAGGCAGGCATGAAAATGCGAATACCCAATCCAGCAGAACGTTTAAGGCTAAAGGGGTTGTAATCCCTAAAGCTATTATACGATGCACCGCCTTCAATAAAGGTTAATGCATATATTTTAGCAGAAGCCTTCAGGGTAATTGGATAACGTAATTCCAATGAAAATTTATTATAGATAGTCCCTCCATCTCTATCAGACAGTGATTGGTTAGGGTACCCACGTAAAGCAATGGCTTCCCTGCCATCTAAACTGTAAGTTCCTAGTCCATCACCCCCTAGAAAGAAACGTTCAAAAGGTATAATTCCCCTGTCGTTATTATAGGCCCCAAGGAAACCAAATTCTACGCTAGGTTTTAATACCAAGTCTTTTACAATTTGAGCGTACCAATCGCCTTTAAAGTTTATTTTGTAGAACTCTAACCATTTATAACGTTCCTGGTCAATTCTTGGAAGGTCTTCTTGAGCCTGATTGTAGGCGCTGGTTTGTTCTGGTGTTGGGTTAGAAAGAGAACCGAAGTTTTGAATAATATCAAAGGCTTCATCCCTATCTTGTTTAAGTGTGGTATAATCTACACCATTAAATAAAGAATAAGGCACTGTTAACTTAGCTGTAACACCAAAGTTTGAACCGCCAGTTGGATAAATAGGATCTATTTGGGTATTGTTTCTACTTAAGCCCACCGTATAGGATAAGTTGTTAGAGTAACCATCTCCAAAGGTAAACAGACCAGTGTTGTAATTGTTAAGATCGTAGCGTTGGTAGCTAATGGCTTGCGATAATGTGAAATAATCATCAGGTACTGTTAATCGTTTTGCTAAACCAAAGGTAATCCCCGTAATATTAAAGCTTCTGCTTTTATCGGCGTTACGGGTTACGTAGTCATATAAGAATTGCTTGGTATGTGATATGGATGTCGAAAACTGGACAGGTCGTTTACCGCCTAACCAGGGTTCAGAAAAAGAGAAACTATAAGTTTGGTAAAAACGACTGGCTTGTAAACGTAGCGCCAATTTTTGGCCATCTCCCATAGGGATAGGTTTGTAAGCGTCTTTTTTAAAGATATCCTTAATGGCAAAGTTGTTAAACGATAGTCCTAGCGTTCCTATAAAACCACCACCACCATAGCCACCTTGCAATTCAATTTGGCTAGATCCAGTTTCTTTAACAGCATATTCCATATCTATGGTGCCTTCTATCGGATTTGGGTTGTTAAAGTTAGGCGATATTTCCTGAGCATCGAAAAAGCCTAACTGTCCCAGTTCCCTAACAGTACGAACAACATTGGCCTTACTGTATAACTGTCCCGGTCTGGTTCGTATTTCCCGGTATATAACGTGATCGTTTGTTTTGTCGTTGCCAACAACCGATACACTGTTAAAGTAGGCTGGTTTTCCTTCGGTTATACGTATTTCCATATCGATAACATTATCGTTGGCACTAACTTCTACTGGGTTTATTTGTGAAAATAGGTAACCGTTATTTTGGTATTGGTTTGTAATATCAAAGGCATCAGGTTTAGTAGGATCTGCGATACGCTTTTCCAGTAAAACACCATTGTAGATATCTCCCTTTTTGATACGCAATAATCTATTTAATTGTTCATCTGTATATACGGTGTTCCCAATGAACTTAATGTCTCCAAAGGTGTATAGGTTGCCTTCTTCTAAATCAATTTTAAGGGAAATAGTTTTATTGTCGTTTACTATTAAACTGTCAGATACAATGCGTGCATCCCGATACCCATTTTCTTTATATTTTTCAATAACTTTCGATAAATCTGCCTGATAGGCTGAGTCTATAAATTTAGAACGTTTTAGTAAGCGCAGGCGGTTTATTTTTTTGGTGCTCTTCATGCTTTTTCTAAGCTTTTTGTCACTTAAAACCGAATTGCCTTCAAATGTAATGTCTTTTATTTTTACCTTTTCACCCTTATCAATATTAAGTACCATATTAACCCTGGAAGTTTCTATAGAGTCTTTAACGTCTATAGTATTGATGTGTACTTTGGTGTTTAAAAAGCCTTGTTTTTTGTACTTGGTTTCAAGGAAATTTTTTGTTGTGGTCCTTAGGTTTTCAGTTACTTTAACGCCTTTCTTTAGCTTATTTTCTTCAATAATACTTTCTTTTTTACTGTTTTTTACACCATTAATTTTTAGTTCATTAAGCTGGGGTAAATCGGAAAGTTTAATTTCCAAGGAGGCGACATTGCCTTCAATTTTAGCAATATAAATTTCTATGTCACCAAACAGTTTTGAATCCCAAAGCTTTTTTATGGCTTTGCTTATGTCCTTGCCGGGAATCATGATTTCTTTTCCTTTTCTTAAACCAGAGTAGCTAATAATGGTTTGTTCCTCAAATTTGGTATTCCCCGAAACGGAAATGTCCCCTAAAACGTATTTTTTTCCACTGGAAAATGCTTGTTCTTGCGCTTGAAAATTGAAGCTGCCTATAAATAGTAATAAGGTAATGCAGTACTTTAAATATGTTGTCAAAGGTAAAATTTTAGCTAAGTTGTTCACTTGTTTTCCCAAATCGTCGTTCTCTTTTTTGATATTCAATAATAGCTTCATGTAAATGTTGCTTTTTAAAATCTGGCCAAAGTATACTGGTAAAGTATAATTCGGCATAAGCAATTTGCCAAAGCAAAAAGTTGCTTATACGTTGTTCGCCACTGGTTCTTATAAGCAAGTCTACATCTGGTAAATTATGCGTATAAAGATGCTCATTTATAATTGATTCATCAATATTTTCGGGCGAAATTATATTATTTTTAACTTTAATACTAATTTCTTTAACAGTGTTTAGCAATTCTTCCCTAGAACCATAACTTAAAGCCAATGTTAAGGTCATTCTGTTATGGTTCTTGGTAGCATCCATAACATCTTTCAATTCATTTAGGACTTTTGAAGGGAGTGTGCTTAAATTGCCTATAGCACAAAGTTTTATGTTGTTCTCTTTAAGTGTCTTTATTTCTTTTTTTAAAGAGGCGACTAATAGTTTCATTAAGGTTTGTACTTCCAATTTTGGACGTTTCCAGTTTTCGGTGGAAAAAGCATAGAGGGTTAAGTTTTCTATGCCAAGTTCGGCACTTGCTTCAACAACCTGTCTAACGGCCTTGGTGCCATTCTCATGTCCAAAAGCACGCAACATCCCACGTTGTTTGGCCCAGCGCCCATTGCCATCCATAATAATGGCGACATGTTTGGGTAGCTTGTCAAGTGCTATTTGTTGTTTTAAATCCATTTAATTTGGGCAATAACAAGGGTTTATTCCAAAAGTATATGTTAAGGTAACACCCGAAAACACATACCAATCATAATTATTTATATTACCAAAGCGAAAGTGCTGAAGGTCTGGATCCTTGGGAGCGCTACCGTCAATTCTATCGGAAAAGGTAAATCGTGCACCTATTTCAGCACTTAAATTAAGGTGTCCTATAAACGTTGTTTTAAATCCCAAGGCCATAGGAATTCCAAAAGCCCAGCTAGAGCCTCCGCCATCGAACCTAACGCCATTGGCAAAATAAAAATTGTCATGATGTGCTGCGCTAATACCTGAATATAAATAAGGGGTTGCTATTTTTTTACCTGTGTGCAAATCGTAATCAAAAAAGGTGAATTCCATTCCAGCCGACAGCTCTATAACAGGGTTGGTGAATTCGTAGCCGCGTTGTATGCGTCTAGGGTCATCCGAATCTAAGTCTACACCTTTTAAGTCACTAAATATTAAAGAAAAACGGTAAGAATGCCTTGGGCTTCTGTTCCATTTGTAAACACCGCCAAAGGCTAGTTGGTTTGGTGATATATAATTGGTGGCACCTACATCTCCTATAAAATTGCTGCCACCCAAATAAACTCCTATTTCGTGAATTTGGGAGTGGCTTAAATGAACGCTTAAAATGCTTAATATTAATACGGTAAAATGCCTCATAAATATTCAAAAGTTTGCAAATATAATAAATAAGATTAGCCAATTACAATTTGTAATGAATTGTCTGAGTTTAAAACAGTATTTCTATTAATTTATTGCTTAGTTACGTTTGTCTTCACCCCAAAGTAACTTTTTGCGAAGTGTTACCAAAAAGCTTTCGTTTAAAAGATCTATCATCTTAATTTTAAAGGGGGCCTTTTTTATTTTTATAATGGTCCCATTGTCTAAAGTTGCAATTCTGGAGTCTAATGATACTAGGTGTTGCTCTTCTCTGCCGTCAACTTTTAATTGAATTTCAGTTGAGTCTGGAATGACTAGCGGTCGAGCACTCAAATTGTGGGGTGCGATAGGTGTTAAAACCAAACTGTTAGCGCCAGGTGTTATTACGGGGCCTCCACAACTAAGGGAATAGCCGGTAGATCCTGTTGGGGTCGATACAATTAAGCCATCGCTCCAATACGATGTGAGGTATTCGCCATCCAAGTGGGTTTCTACAGTAATCATGGATGTCGTATTTTTTCTGCTTACAGCTACTTCATTAAGTGCAAAGTTTAAGGCGTTAAGGTTTTTGTTTTCAGGTATGGTCTCGACAGCAAGTAAGCTGCGTTCAGATATGTTATAATTACCATCAATAATATCCTGAATGGCATTTTCTATTTCGCCTACTTGAATGGTTGCTAAAAACCCTAAACGCCCAGTGTTGATTCCAATAATGGGAATGTTAATGTCTTTTACAAAGGTAGTAGCTCTTAAAATGGTGCCGTCGCCTCCTACACTAATAAATAAATCAAACGAATCGTCTAAGGTGTCAAAGGTTTTAAAGGATTCAAAATCTTTAATTATAGTAGAGTTGTTTTTAATAAGACTATGGAATTCAGTTTCAATATAGGCATCAATGTTCTTTTTTAGTAAGTAATTAAAAAGCGTCAATACCGAAGCACTTGTGGTTTTATTATAAAATCGACCAAAAATAGCAACCTTCATAAATCTATATGTTTAAATATTTCTTTAAATATTCCGATCTTTCTTTTAGGATCTCGTTATAGCTGTCGTCTTCATGACCGGAAACAATATTATAGCTATAGCGCCTAAAGGTCTGTATAATTTCATTAAGGCTAACATTTGCTATTTTAAGAGTGACTTGCGCGACATCATTTTTTATTTTTGAAATAAAAGCGCCTAAAAGTCTGCCGTTGTTTGATTCTACTATTTGGCTTATCTCACTAAAAGAGTAATCGTTAATGCCTTTTTCGATAACCAAAATACCACCAGCTTCAGAAAAAAATGGAGACTCAGCAAATAAACTTATAATATCGTTTAATTCGTAATAGCCCAGGTATTTGTTGTCATTATCTAAAACAGGCATGATGTTGGTAGACTTTTGGGCAAAAACTTCCAGTACATCCAACCAAAGTGTGGTGTCCCGAACAAAAAAGTCTTCGAGTGCATATTTGTAGTCTTTTAACAGTTTGTCCGTTTCAAAGCAATGCGCGTCGGTTTCAAAAAAGCAACCTATAAATACATCGTTGTCGTCTTTTACCGGAATATGGGAATAGGTAAGCCGATTAAACAACTGCTGTAATTCGCTTATGTTGCTGTTGACGTTTAACGGTTCTATATCGTTAATTATATATTGAGAAAGCTTCATTGTTTATTTTATGTTTTTTAGTGTTGACTCGATAACCGAGATTTAAATGCTCCGAGGCTTGCCTCGAAACCAATAGTGTTTATTCTAATAAATGCCTCGTGGGTTTACCCCGAGGTAGTTTGCTTTACCAATTGCGAATGCCATTGCTATTACACCAAATTACCTGTGCAAATTAATCAAAAAAATAGTACTTAAGCTTGTTCTACTTTGTATTTTTGTCATTTAAAACAGCGATTCATGACAAAGTTGAGTGTTAATATTAATAAGATAGCTACTTTGCGAAACTCCAGGGGAGGGGATGTGCCAAATGTAGTACAGTTTGCTAAAGATGTGCAACGTTTTGGTGCAGAAGGTGTAACGATACACCCACGACCTGATGAGCGCCATATACGCTATCAAGATGCACGCGATCTAAAACCAGAAGTTTATACCGAATACAATATAGAAGGAAATCCTATAAAATCGTTTTTGGATTTGGTTATAAGTATTAAGCCAACCCAAGTTACTTTAGTGCCAGATGCAGTTGATGCAATAACTTCTAATGCCGGATGGGATATTATTAAACATAAAGACTTTTTAATTGATGTCATTCAGGAATTTAAGCAAAATGGTATTCGGACATCTATTTTTGTCGATCCCGTTTTAAAGCAAATAGAAGGCGCTAAAGCAACAGGAACAGATAGAATTGAGCTGTATACCGAAGCCTATGCCCACCAATATGGACTAGGGAATACAGAGGGAGTTAAGCCTTATGTTGAATGCGCAGAGTTGGCTATAGATTTAGGGTTGGGAATTAATGCAGGTCATGATTTATCGCTGGACAATATTGCATTTTTTAAGAAAAATGTCCCAGGGGTTCAGGAGGTGTCTATTGGACATGCCTTAATTGCGGAAAGTTTGTATTTAGGGGTAGAGAATGTTATTCAAATGTATCTTAATAAGTTAAAAGCTAAAAGTTAAAAGTTTTGAAGATTGAAAACAGAAGATAGGATACGGTATTGAGGCAAATATTTAAAGTGTACACCTAGTAACGGTTGACTTGTAATTAATCACAATAATAATTTTTCGTGGCAATAGAACAGATTTTACATTCAAATATTATAGGAGAGGGACATCCATTTGTTATCCTGCACGGTTTTTTAGGAATGAGCGATAATTGGAAAACTCTTGGAAAACAGTTTAGTGACCAGGGCTTTCAAGTACATTTGGTTGATCAACGTAATCACGGTAGGAGCTTTTGGGATGATAATTTTAGTTATGAAGTTTTAGTAGAGGATTTAAAGAATTATTGTGAAGCACATCAGTTGTCAGACATCGTTTTGTTAGGGCATTCCATGGGGGGGAAAGCAGCCATGTTATTTGCTACAGAATACCCCAATTTTGTTTCAAAACTAATTGTTGCCGATATTTCACCGCGCTTTTATCCTGTACATCATGACGCTATTTTAAATGGACTAAGTGCTATTGATTTTAATGTTGTTAAAAGCAGAGGTGAGGTCGATAAACAACTGAGTGCATATGTGAAAGATTTGGGAACACGCCAATTTTTACTTAAAAATTTATATTGGAAAGAGAAAGGAGTGTTGGCATTTCGAATGAATCTTGAGGTTTTAAAAACGGAGGTTGCTGAGGTAGGTGAACCCTTGCCTAGTTATGCTGCTTTTAATAATGATGCATTGTTTTTAAGGGGCGACCGTTCTGAATATATAGGAGTGGGGGATGAAGCTGTTATTTCAAATCACTTTCCCAATGCAAAAATCGTTACTATTGCTAATGCTGGTCATTGGTTGCATGCCGAGAACCCTAAAGACTTTTTCGAAGCTGTTGTAAGATTTGTTTCATGATTTTTTCGTAGATTTAAGGAATAAATGTAAGATCTATGAATTTAATAGTCAAACTATTGCTAAACGCATTGGCCGTTATAGTACTGTCTAAAGTTTTAAACGGGGTATATGTAGATAGTTATGTTACAGCTGTTGTTGTAGCCGTGGTTTTATCGCTCTTGAATCTATTTGTAAAGCCTGTTTTGGTAATTTTCACCTTGCCAATAACCATAGTTACCTTGGGTTTGTTTTTACTAATTATTAACGCTTTAATTATCTTATTGGCCGATAATTTGATTGATGGGTTTTCGGTTAGTAGTATTTGGACTGCTATCCTATTCAGTGTGCTCCTTTCCATACTTCAATCTATTCTGCATTCTCTTTTAAAAGAAGATAAAAAATAGCTTAGTGTTTTTTATGATGACAACTAAAGGGATAAGGAGGCAAACTTTCTTTAGGGTGTTTGTTTCGGTTCGCATTTGTGGTGTTTTCGGTTTATTGTTGTTTTCAAATTTGTCTTTTTCACAAGAAAAAGAAGATAGTGCGATGGATTTGTTAATAGCCGAAAAGGTATACCTGCAACTTAGCTCTAAAGTATATGCAAAGGATCAAACGATTTGGTTTAAGGCCATTGTAGTAGATACGGAAACTACAAAGCCTACCAATATTAGTGGGGTGCTTTATGTCGATTTAATAGCTCCCAATGGAGAGATTGTTAAACACAAGCTGGTGAAATTGAACCATGGGATTGGTAATGGAGCATTCGAATTGCATAGTGATTATGGACTGGGACGATATCTGGTAAGGGCCTATACTCTATGGAATAGAAATTTTGGTGATGATTTTATGTTCAAAAGCTACGTTAACATTGTAGATTCACTTAATAAGAACAGTAAACAGGTGCTGGGAGATTTGGTCTTGGTAGAGAAAGAACAAGGCCAATTTGTTTTAACAGGAGAGTTAAAACCATATCGAGGGAATGAAAAAACTAAAAAGGCAATAAAAGTTTATTTGGATTGGGGGACGGGGAGGGACACTTTAACAATTAAGGGTAAAGAGAGGTATTTAATGGAGTATGAAGTATCTAATGAGGCAGATTGGATTGCTCTTAATTTTGATAATGGTTCAGGGGATTGCTATTCGAAAACAATTGCCATAAATAGTTCTTGCTTAGATGTAAACTTCTTTCCGGAAAGTGGCAAATTAGTTCATGGTTTGCAAAATAAAATAGGCGTAAAGGTCTTGGGCTTTAACGGTAAGGGAAGGTGTGTTGTAGGAAAAGTGTTCGATGATTTGGGGAACTTGGCAGCTACATTTAAGAGTAATCATTTAGGGATGGGGGCTTTTTTTCTAAAAGCAGATAGCAGTAGGGTTTATCATGCGAAGGTCTATTCGGTAAACGATATTGTTCACGAAACATTGTATCCACTGCCCAAAGTGGTTTCGAAAGGTAGTAATTTATCGGTTTTAAAGGATAAGGATAAGGTGAAGTTAAGGGTTGTGTCTAATTGCCTTAATAGCAATATTTATATAAAGGTTAGTTGTAGAGGAGTGGATTATTACATTGTTGAAGGTGTATTGCAGGAAGGGCGTTTAGTTGCTGAATTGCCCTCTTGTAGTTTGCCTGAAGGCATCATTGTTTTTACACTGCTGAATGACAAGCAGATGCCTGTTGCTGAACGTTTGTATTTTAACGAGTCTCCTAAAAATAGGTTGTCCATTGCACTTAATACAGATAAAATTGCCTATAAAAATCGAGAGGAAATCAAATTAAATATTGGTGTTGCCGGAGATGACAGTTTGCCTTTGCCTGAAACAGATATATCTGTATTGGTAATCAATAAGGAGCAATGGCGTAAAGGGTTGGATGAAACGATTCTGTCCTATTTTTTGTTAAACTCAGAACTTCGTGGAGAAGTAGAAGATCCCGGGTATTATTTTAAGAAAGGATCTCCCATTAGATTTGGGGATCTTGATGCATTGCTTTTAACTCAAGGATGGCGTGATTACAAATACCCAATAAAAAGAAAGGACACCTCATTTTTTTTACCGCAACCAGGCCTTATGGTAAAGGGCGTCGTTCAGGCAGGTGGTTTAAAGAAAAAGCCAGCTAAAGATGTTGGGGTGACTATGCTTACTTTTGGAGATGTATCCTCTATTCAAAATCAAATATCAGATACTACGGGTGAGTTTCGTTTTTTGTTGCCAGATATTTATGGAGACCGGACAAAGGTTTGGTTGCAAGCAAGGGATACTTTAGGTAAAAAAAATAACTATACTATTTTGTTAGATCGGCAAAGACCACCTAAAGTGGTCTATAATAGTGCTGAAGAAGAAGGGGGTGATATTGTAAAAAAGGTGGTTAAGGCTCAAAGTGAACGTAAGCGAGTAGAAAAGGCTTTTGATTCCCTTTACGGAGTAACCCAATTGGAAACAGTATTGGTTAAAGGGTATAGAATGACTCCAAAACAGAAAAACATTAGTAAAAAGTATGGTGAGCCAGATGTTATTATAACTGGTGATGAAATCCGTAATAAAGAAAAAAACTGGTCGTATGGTTTGTATAGTATCTTATTGTTTAATTATGGGGATCAAATAGAAATAGAGCAGTTTTCTGATGGGTTTATGTTGGCTCATATTAAAGGAGGACGTAACGAGCCTACTTTGTTAATGGTAGATGGTCGTTTGTTGCAAAAATATGAATACGAATTTGTTTCGAACATGCCATCTGAAATTGTAGAACGGGTTGACCTTATAAAATATGCCAAGTTTTTCAAAAGCCGTTATTTAGAAGTCTTTCCAGAAACAAATCCTTTGGAAGCTCCTTATATGGGACACATTATTTCAATTTATACAAAAGGGGAAGTTGGGATTCATGGTAGCGCTAAGCCTTTTCCCGGAACTTTAAATGCTGCAATTGATGTTTTTTCTCCGGCAAAAGAATTTTATGCTCCAAGATATGATGAGCCAGATGCAAGTAATATGCCTTTAGATTTAAGAAGTCTAATATACTGGAACCATAGTGTTAAAACAAATCAAACGGGAAAAGCTTTTGAGACCTTTTACAATGGCGATATAGGTGGAGAGTATGTTATTGTTGTTGAGGTTATTTCAAAGGATGGTCGTATTGGGTATAAAGAGAGCGTGTATAATGTGGTAGAATAGAGGAGAGCATGCCTAATGTGAAAACAAGGACAAACTTTTCATGATTAATAATAAACTAAAACTTAGATGAATGAAAAATAGTTTGCTGATTTTTATTTTGTTGATCTTTTCTTGTCAAAAAAAGAGTGTAACTAATGGTTATTTGGTGAACGGTGTAATTAAAGATATGCCAGACAGTACAAAAGTTATGATGTACTTTGATAAAGACTCAATAATGGGAGTGACAGACATAATTAATGAAAGATTTCAATTTAAAGGAAGTATAAAGCGACCAAGGCGCGTCATGTTGAGAATAGAAAGCACAAGAGATCAAAAAATGTTTTGGCTGGAGAACCATAAGATTGATATTGATGGAGAAAAAGGGGGCTTTGTTAATAGTAAGGTGTCCGGTTCCAAAACGCAAAAAGAAGCAGATATTCTAAAGGAACGCAAAGACTCTATACATAGGGAAATGAGCAAGGTAAACAGTATGGTAACTGATAGCAATAGGGATTCTCTGTTTGTTATTTATAACCGAATGATAGATGAAGAAGTGGAGATAAACAAGAAGTTCATTCGCGATTACCCTGATTCCTATGAAAGCCTTACCGTTTTAAATGTTGGAACTAAAGAAAAGATAGGAGCAGCAGAAACCAATAAATTGTTTCATATGTTGAGTGAAACGTTGCAAGAGACAGAAGAAGGTAA
This sequence comes from Snuella sedimenti, assembly GCF_016428595.1. Lineage (GTDB taxonomy): Bacteria > Bacteroidota > Bacteroidia > Flavobacteriales > Flavobacteriaceae > Snuella > Snuella sedimenti. The sequence continues at coordinate 31,975 of NZ_JAELVQ010000024.1, forward strand.
ATCAATCAAGGATTTCGTGGAAATAAATAAAAACCCAATAGTTGGAGGAGAATTTATAGACTTTAAACAAATGAACGATAAAGGGCAATGGATTCAGCTATCAGAAATAAAAGGGAAATATACCTTGCTTGAATTTTGGGCTTCTTGGTGTGGTCCATGTAGGGCATTTAACCCAGAATTGGTTGAATTGTACCAAATGTATAAAGATAAAGGGTTTGTAATCTTGAGTATTTCTTTAGATACAAATAAAGATAAATGGATTCGGGCTATTGAAGATGATGGTTTGGTTTGGGATAACGTGAGCGATTTAAATGGAGGGGATAATAGAGCTGCAAAGATTTATGGTGTTAGAGATATCCCAGATAACTTTTTGATCGACGAAAATGGAGTAGTCATCGCTAGGTATTTAAGAGGGAACGATTTAAAACAGAAACTTAAATCGTTGTTTGAATAAATAATGAGAATCAAAGAAAGCAACAGATTTTGGAAATAATCTTATTTATGGATTTGTATCGAAATGATAATAAAAAATAGCTTAAAATCAAGCGGTTAAAAACTTTGTTGGGATGCTAAAATGTTATATTTTTGCATCCCAATTTTAGATACATAAATTTTTAGGCTTTTAAAAAGAGCCTTTTTGTTAAATACCCGTATAGGGATCTATATCATTATAAAAATGAATATTACAAGAGAAAACGTTGACGCATTAAATGCTGTAGTAAAAGTTGATATTGCTAAAGAGGATTATAGCGATAAGGTAGAGAAAATCTTAACAGATTATCGCAAAACAGCTAATATTCCTGGTTTTAGAAAAGGCCATGTTCCAATGGGAATGGTAAAAAAGCAATACGGTAAAGCTGTTTTGGTAGACGAAGTGAACAAACTGCTACAAGATGCTTTAAACAAATATCTTACAGAAGAAAAATTAGATGTTCTAGGACAGCCGTTACCAAAACCTCAAGATGATATCGATTGGGATTCTGAAGGTTTTACTTTCGAGTTTGAGTTAGGGCTAGCTCCAGAGTTTGACGTTGAATTAAAAAGTAAAAAAGCAATAACGCATTACAATATTATCGCCGACGATAAGATGATCGATGAGCAAGTAGAGCGTATTCAAAAACAATATGGAAAGTTGGTGTCTCAAGATACGGTGGAAGCCGATAGTGAGATTACAGGAACCTATAATAATGAAGAAAAGGAAATAGATAATACAGTAACTTTAACTTTAGATAAATTTAAAGGAAAAGCAACTGCTAAGCAATTTGTAGGAGCTAAAGTAGGTGATGTTATTACTTTAAATACAAAAGGGCTATATGAAGATGACCATGAGTTAATGCATGCATTAAAAGTTAGTCATGATGAAGCGCACGGATTGGATATAGAGGTAAACTTTACAATTACAGAAATTAACAAACGAGAACTGGCAGATTTAGATCAGGAATTATTTGACAAGCTTTTTGGTAAAGACACTGTTAAGTCGGTTACCGAATTAAAAGCAAAAATAAAAGAAGACGCCGAAAAACAATTTGTTCAGCAGTCGGACCAAAAGTTGTTGAACGATGTAACCGAATACTTAGTTGAAAATACTAAGTTCGATTTGCCTGTAGAGTTTTTACAAAAATGGTTGCAAACAGCAGGAGAACAGCCATTAGATAACGATCAAGCTAAAGAAGAGTATGAGAAATCTGAAAAAAGTTTGCGCTATCAGTTAATAGAGGGTAAGTTAATTACCGATAATGACATTCAGGTAACGATTGACGACATTAAAGGGCATGCAAGAGAAATGATTAAGGCGCAAATGGCACAGTTTGGTCAATTGGATCCATCAGATAAGGAGTTAGATGATATTGCTGCAAGAGTATTATCTAATCAAGATGAAGCACGTCGTATTTCAGAACAGCTTATCAGCCAAAAATTATTGGAACTTTATAAAGAAAAAGCTAATATCAAGGTTAAGGAGTTAAGCTACGAAGACTTTGTGAAAGAAGTTTATGGCGATAAATAATCAAGGCTTTTTATAAAATAATAATTGCTTATATTTAGGCGCTATAACGAATTCGTTATAGCGCCTAATTTATTAATGAATTCAGGCTTTTGAGTACTAAGTATATAAGAATAACGTTATTTAAAAGACCTGATTTTTTAACTAACAATCTAACAAGTAGAGTATTATGGATTACGCTAAAGAATTTGAAAAATTCGCGATAAAAGACCAAGGCATTAGCAGTACATATTATAATAAAATTATGAGCAGTATGTACCCTACCAGCCTTACACCAAATATTATTGAGGAACGTCAATTAAACGTTGCTATTTTTGATGTGTTTTCTCGTTTAATGATGGATCGTATTATTTTTATGGGTACTGCAATCAACGATCAAGTGGCAAATATCATTCAGGCACAACTATTGTTTTTAGAGAGTACCGATTCATCAAAGGACATTCAAATATATATAAACTCACCGGGAGGTAGCGTATATGCTGGATTGGGGATTTACGATACCATGCAGTTTATAAAGCCAGATGTGGCGACAATTTGTACAGGGATGGCAGCGTCAATGGGAGCTGTTTTATTGTGTGCCGGAGCCAAAGGAAAACGTAGCGGTTTAACACATTCCCGTGTCATGATCCATCAGCCTCTTGGGGGAGCTCAAGGACAGGCTAGTGATATAGAAATTACAGCTAGAGAAATTTTGATTTTAAAAGAAGAACTTTACAAAATTATTAGTAACCATACTGGACAGGATTACGACAAGATATATCAAGACAGTGATCGTGACTACTGGATGAAGGCCGATAAAGCGAAGGAATATGGTATGATTGATGAGATTTTAAAGCGCAATTAAAATTAAAAATTGTAAATTTAATAAATTGTTATAGAGGGATTTATGATGATTTATTTTTTCATAAAATAAATAATTAATGGCAAAGGAAGAATTAGAATGTTCGTTTTGTGGTAGAAAAAAACCAGAGACGAACTTATTGATAGCTGGGTTGGATGCACATATATGTGATAGGTGTATTGAACAAGCACATGGTATTGTTATTGAAGAATCAAAGCAAAGTGACAGCCACGACCTATCAGCAGAATTAAAACTCCGTAAACCAATTCAAATCAAGGAATTTCTTGATGAGTATATTATCGGACAGGATATGACCAAAAAAGTCATGTCTGTTGCGGTCTATAACCACTATAAGAGATTGTTACAGCCTACCTCGAACGACGATATTGATATCCAGAAGAGTAATATCATTATGGTTGGGCAAACAGGAACAGGTAAAACTTTAATGGCTAAAACCATTGCGAGAATGCTTAATGTGCCATTGGCTATTGTAGATGCTACCGTCTTAACAGAGGCAGGTTATGTTGGTGAGGATGTAGAAAGTATTTTAACACGTTTATTACAGGCAGCAGACTATAATTTGGATAAAGCCGAAAAAGGTATTGTATTTATTGACGAGATAGATAAAATAGCTCGTAAAAGTGACAATCCGTCCATTACACGCGATGTATCCGGTGAAGGTGTACAGCAAGCTTTGTTGAAATTATTGGAAGGAACTGTAGTAAATGTGCCGCCAAAAGGAGGTCGTAAACATCCCGATCAAAAGTTTATAGAAGTAAATACAGAGAATATTTTGTTTATAGCCGGTGGCGCTTTTGATGGTATAGAACGTGTTATATCCAAACGTTTAAATATGCAGGCCGTTGGTTATAGTGCATCTATTTCTGATGATGTTGTAGATCAAGAAAATTTATTACAATATATTATACCAAAAGATTTAAAGGATTTTGGCTTAATTCCTGAAATTATAGGACGATTACCAGTGCTAACCTATATGGATCCTTTAGATGCCGATACTTTAAGAGCTATCTTAACTGAACCTAAAAATGCCATTATTAAGCAATATAAGAAGTTGTTTACTATGGACGAAATAGACTTTTCCATTACCGATGGCGCTTTAGGATTTATTGTAGATAAGGCTATCGAGTATAAACTGGGAGCTAGAGGGTTACGTTCCTTATGTGAAGAGATTTTAACCGATGCTATGTTTGAGTTGCCAAGTAGCGAAGCTAAGAAATTGAATGTTACTAAGGCTTATGCCGAGGAGAAGTTAACAAAAACAACTTTAAAGAAACTAAAAGCAGTTTCTTAAGATATTGTTTTTATAATATAAAAAAACCACGCAATTGCGTGGTTTTTTTGTTCTATGGATATGTTAATTAATAATAGGCATTATGGATATTTATCTTTTAATGCTGCTTTAAAACGTTATGGTGCGTTACAATAAATAAGCTTAGAGAGAGTGAATATTTATTGACCATATAAGTTTTAGAACTGATTCAAAAATATACTTAATTAAACACAGGGCAAAGCATAAATTAAGCTTTTAGATAATAGCCCAATAAACTCGTTTAAGGGCCAGGGCAATTACACTTTGTCGAAAGTATTGGTGGTTTTAGTTATTTAAGCGTAGCAAGTCATTGATATAGTCACGTGTGTTGGAAAGTCTAGGTATTTTATGTTGTCCCCCAAGCTTGTTGTTTTCTTTTAACCAATCATAAAATAGATGTTTGCGAGCCATATGGATCTTGGGCTTGTTGAGTGTTAGGTTGTTATAGCGTTTGGCTTCATAATCGGAGTTTAATGCTTTAAGCGCGTTATCAAATAACTCATTAAAGTAATCGATGTCTTTAGGAGGCGTTTTGAATTCAATGAGCCATTCGTGGGCTCCTTTTTCTTTGCCTTCCATAAAGATGGGGGCTGCTGTGTAGTCCACTATTTCCGATTTGGTTCGTTTGCAAACTTTTTTCAAAGCCTCTTCAGCATTTTCAATAATGAGTTCTTCACCAAACACATTAATATGGTGTTTTGTGCGTCCGGAAACTTTTATCCGGTATGGATTTGTTGATGTGAATCGAACGGTATCCCCAATTTTATAACGCCAAAGCCCTGCATTGGTTGTAATGACCATAGCATAGTTCTTGTTAATTTTAACCTCACTAAGAGGAATAATATTTTCTTCAGGCGTACCGTAGTTGTCCATTGGTATAAACTCGTAAAAAATGCCATAATCCAACATGAGCAAGAGTTCGCTGGAATTATTTCTGTCCTGAATAGCAAAAAAGCCTTCAGAAGCATTGTAAATCTCATAGTACCTAAAGCCTGATTTAGGTAAGATTTTTTTATACTGGTCTTTGTAAGGTGTAAAGCTTACGCCACCATGAAAATAAACTTCTAAGTTAGGCCAAACATCAAATAGATTTTGCTTGCCGGTAGTTTCTAATACTTGGTTAAGCAATACGAGCATCCATGAGGGAACGCCGGCCAAACTCGTAACATTCTCTTTAATGGTTTCATCTACAATTGCTTGCATTTTGTGTTCCCAATCACTCATTAAAGAGACTTTATTGCTAGGTGTGCTACTAAACTCTGCCCAAAAAGGCATATTGTCAATTAAGATGGCCGATAAATCGCCAAATACAGTACCGTTTTCCCTGTAAAGTTCTTTACTGCCACCTAACCTTAGGCTTTTGCCTGTAAAGAGTTGTGAATCCTCATTATTGTTTAAGTACATGCACAATAAATCCTTACTTGCTGCATAGTGGCAATCTTCCAACGATTCGGTGCTTACAGGAATGAATTTGCTTTTTGCATTTGTAGTGCCACTGGACTTTGCAAACCATTTAATAGGATGGGGCCAAAAAATATTGTTTTCACCTAATCGAGAGCGCTCAATAAGGCCTTGATACCCTTCATAGTTTGTTACTGGAACACGCTCGGCAAATGTTCTGTAGTTTGTTATTGAGGCAAAATCATATTGTTTTCCAATATGGGTGTCTTTGGCAATGTCAATAAGGTTTAGTAGGAGTTCGTTCTGTACTTCATTGGGGTATTTCAAAAATAAATCGATTTGGTGAAAGCGTTTTTTTAGAAACCAAGAAGCAACAGAATTTACTAAGGTAATTGCCATATTTGTATTATCTTTAATTTTTTAAAAATAATACTTTTTTTCATGACCTACCAAGGTGTTTTAACAAAAATGGAAAGCGAATTTTCACAGCCAGTTCAATATTATCTGGTGTTCGAAAATGACTTTTTAAATATGAATCAGTTGCTGGGTAAAAACATTACCGTTCAATTTGTTAAATACCAATGTTTAAACTGTAGTTTGGATAAACCTATTTACAGGCAAGGGTTTTGTAAAAGTTGTTTTTATGATGTCCCACAAGCGGCCGATTGGGTGATGCGCCCAGAGTTAAGTACGGCACATTTAGATAAAGAAGATCGTGATCTGGTTTTCGAAAAGCAAGTACAGTTGCAACCGCATATTGTTTATTTAGCTAATTCCAGTAATGTAAAGGTAGGGGTAACGCGTAAAACGCAGGTGCCTACTCGTTGGATCGATCAGGGAGCACATGAAGCCATAGAAATTGTTGAAGTGCCCAATCGTTATTTAGCAGGTATTACCGAAGTTGCCTTAAAAGAGCACGTTTCCGATAAAACCAATTGGCGTAAAATGCTTAAGAATGATATTGAAGATGAAGATCTTGTTGAGTGGCGTGAACGCTTAAAAGCATATTTGCCAGAAGAGGTAACCGATTATTTTATAGAAAACAATACGGAAACAAATTTAGAGTTTCCCGTTCGGCAGTATCCATTAAAACCAAAAAGCCTAAATATAGAAAAAGAGCAAAGTTATACAGGGACTTTAGTTGGCGTTAAAGGGCAGTATTTAATATTTGAAGATAATACTGTTTTTAACATTCGTGCTAATGAGGGGTTGGTAGTTGCGATTTCTATAAAATAAAACCCCACTTACAGGATGTTGCAAATGGGGCTTCAATATATTATATATCTTCTTGATCCCTAAGGTTTTGAATGTACGCTGCTTTTTGGATTTCGCGACGTCTTTTAACGGAAGGCTTTGTGAAAAACTGTCCATCCCTTAAGTTTTGCATTACTTTAATATTTCTGTGTTTTCTTTTGTAACGTTTTAAGGCACGTTCAATATTTTCGCCTTCTTTTACAATAATTTTTAGCATAAATAATTTTAATTAATTGATTAGTGTTTTAGGATTTTCCTAAACACGCTTAGTACGTTGTTTTAGAACTATATTTAAACAAACAGTATTCCCCTTAAGAGAATTGTATAGCACCATCCAAGGGATAGGTAAATTGATGTCCGTTTCCTTAAGGTGAAGCTGTTAGCCATGAGGCTTTACTTTTTGGGAAACATTTCTCGGGATATTTAATGACCGTATGTTATATTTATATATAAGCTGTACTTTTTACAAGATACGCTTTTCATTCAAAAAAAACTAAAAAATTGTACCACTTTATTTTTTAGTTGTGGACAAAAGTAAGCATTTATTAATTAATAGTGTCTTTTGTCTTTTTGTTTCCAAATAAACCACCCAATACATTTTTAACTGTTTCTTTGGTTTGGTTGGCGTTTGTGTTGGTTGAATCCATTTTAGGCTTGTTTACGCTGGCAGAATCTACTTTTGGTTGACGATTGTTAAAGATGCCGCTTACAACGTCTTTTATAGCGTTGTTTTGCTGTTTTTTAAGCGAATCTGATTTGGATTGGTTGTTGCCTATAAGATCACCGAGCATGTTTTTTACTTTATCCTTGCCTTGGTTTAGAAGCTTTTGTTTTTGTATTACAACCAGCTGTTTGGTGAGGTTGGTAATACTGCTTGTTAGATCTGTTTTAACACTAGGGTCTGCTAATGTGCCACTAATGTTGGTAGTAACAGGAACATTTATTTTTTTTGTTTCTTCGCTATCTATTTTTGCAATTAATTGGTTTACTTCATTGCCTAGATATTTGGCAGGTACATTAAAAACAGCATTATAATTTAACTTTTTGTCAAATCCGTGAGAGCCCGAAATATCGATTGTGATGTCTTGGAACTTAACTTGAAATGGCTTTACGCTTACCTGTCCGTTATTAAACTCGAATTTGGTTTTTAGATCTTTGAGGTCTAATTTGTTGAAGTCAACAAAATTTAAAGCACCTTCTAATTTGGAGAATAATGCTGTTTGGTCAGGGCTGATTTTTGTAGCTAGTAATTCGGCAATGGCGTTACCAGAAAGCGAGTTTAGTTGAGGCGTAAATTCATTATCAAGATTACCCGATAATCCAATATTTGTGTTTAGTTTGCCCTCCAGTAATTTAGCAATTGGCGCTAAGTTTTGAAGAAGCGCCATTCCTTTAAAGGATTCGGAGATATCAAAGCCGTCGGCCCCTAAATTAATTTGAAAACTAGGCGTTTCTGTTTGCGTAGAGACAATCCCGTTAACGGCCAATTTCCCGTTAAATATGCTTGAAGACATGTCTTTTAACGTGGCTTGCTGGTCTTTTAAGATAAGTGTGCCTTTTACATCTTTCAGGTTTAAATTATCATAAACAACGGTTTTTGCACTTGCATTTATGGTACAGTCTAGGAATTTTGGAATTTTTAAAGTTTCGGTAGTTGTTGTTTTCTTTTCTTTAGGGGTTTCTTCCGATTCGGTCATGAAATCACTCACTTTAAACAGGTCCGAAGTGAGCTTAAAGTTACCCTGTAAGGTGTTGTCGCTTAACAAAAATCCTAATAGGTTCTGTATTGTTCCTGTTACATTTAAATCGCTGTCTCCTGTTTTTGCCCTAAAATTATTTAGGTTTATTGTTCCAGGGTTAAAAGTCATATTTGCTTGAGAAATATGTATGGGATTTACAATGTCTTCCGAAGAGAACATAAAATCACTAATATCTAAAGAGCCGTTGTTTTTTATACGCGCGTATGCATTGGTTTCAATGGCTTTCATATCGAAAACTGTGTTAAGCTTGGCTTTTAAAATGCCGCTTAAAGGCGTGTCTAATTCAATAGGGTATACTTTTGTTATGTTCCCTAAATTAAGGGTGCCGTTAATGTCTGCATTTACCAACATGTTTTTGGTAATGTTTTTTAAACTTAAACGGGATTCAAAAATGTCATTGTCAATTTGAAAATTTAAAGCATTTACATTTATATAAGTATCGTCAGTTTGTCCGCTATTATTTTGTATTATAGTGTTTATAAAAATATTTTCAACACGTTTGGGGAGATCTGGATACTTAAACGAAGCATTGTTGGAGGCTATTTTGATGCTGAATTTGGGAATGTTGTCTTCTAAAATTGTTCCGTAAATACGTCCTTGAACCTTAAAGTCTCCACTAGTTTCTACATTTTCAATATTTTTAGAGTAGTTCTCTGGGATAAGGGCTAAAAAGTTTTTAAAGTCTGATTCGGGGTTTTCAAAAGAAATGTCTATATTCTGGCCGTTTTCCATTAATTGTACATAACCCGAAAATTCTATTGGTAACTGATTAATAAATCCTTTATTGTCTTTAAAGGTGTACTTGTTGTTTGTTAAGTCAAGATTTATTATCGCGTTTAGTTTAATGCTGTTATTGTTAAGGTAATTGGTACTATCCATGCTAAAACTTACAAGAGCTTCTGTGCTTGTGTCCAATTCTGACGTGTTAGCAGAAAAAATACCTTTACCTTGATGGTTTAAATTTGTGATGCGCATGTTTATCTTGGAGCTTGCATCGCTATAATTTAGGCTACTATTGATTATTTTGTAATCTTGAATGTCGAATGAAAAATTATTTTCGTTGGATTTAGAAGTGGTATCTTCTGAAGGTTTTGTAATGTCGTAATTAACATTTCCGTTTTCATCGGTTTTTAAGTTTAAAATAGCTTCATTTATATAAATGGCATTAATGGTTAATGGCCCTTCGTCTGCTGTTTTAAATAATTCTTTAACAGACATGGTAAAAGCTATGTTCTTTACAGAGGTAAAGACTTCGTCTTTAAAAGGTTCGAAATTGGTTATTACGAGATCGTCAACACCAATATGTGCCTGGGGGAAGTTCTTTATAAAGCTAAGGCTTACGTCACTAAATTCTACATGAGCATTAAGGTTGTCGTTAATAAAGCGCTTAACCATGTCCTTAATTTGCGATTTAAAGGCTAAAGGAAGGGCGATTAAAAGAGCAATAACTATTAGTAGTGCGATACCTGTAATTTTTAAAGCTTTTTTCATGAGTTGGTTTTATTACGTATATACGCAAAAATGATGCTAAAAGATGAAATATTACCTGTCTTTATTGTTAAGATTTATTAAAGTTAACTAATTAGGTTGATTTCTTCATTTAGTTTGAGCTTGAAACGCTTTCTAAAAAGAAAGACGCCTAAATACAAAAAAGGTGTGTCGCATAAGGCTACCAATACTTTAAAGATAAAGCCACTAAGCAAAAGCCCTTTAAAGCTGCTCCAAGGGAGTACTTCGAAGGCGCATAGTAGAAATACAACCGAAAATGTGTCGACAAATTGCGATAGCCAAGTAGAGAAATTGTTGCGTAGCCACAAGTGTTTGCCTTGGGTTAAGTGTTTCCAGAAATGATAAATACGAATGTCTATAAATTGCGCAAATAAATAGGCAATCATACTCGCGCCAACAGCTAAAATGGTGCGTCCAAATACGGTCGAAAATAAGGTGTCGTTTATAGGCGAATCGGGAAAGGCGGGTACAATATCGGCTACGTATACTATTAGTACAGAGAAAAGAGAAGCAAAAATGCCCGTGACAACAATGTCGTTAGCCCGCTTTTTTCCATAAATTTCACTAATTAGGTCCGTAATTAAAAACGTAATAGGGTAAGGTAGTATGCCAACAGAAACCACAAAGAGTTTGCTTCCAAAAACAGATACATCTATAGGATACCAAAAGAAGAATTTTTGAAAGATAAGGTTGGATACTACAAGCGATGTAATAAACAAGGCTCCTAAGAGGATATAGATACGTTGGGCGGCTAGTTTGTCTTTTGAAGTCATATGGGCTTGTTATTTAAATGTGTTAAATGTTTTTTGGTAGTGTGGCGTGATTATAGGAGTACTACATCTATCTGTAGCTTTTTACTTTCATTAGAATCTCGATACATTTTTTCTTTGTTCCGCAGAAAAAACACTCGATTTGACATTGCCTTATTCCATTTGGTTTTATGTCTAGTAGGGGTGCGAGCATGGTTTTGAAGATTTCATTGTTTGTTAAATTTCTTTTTGGCTAAGTTAGGAAGCTTTTCAAATTCATTTTTAATCAAGGCTTTCTTTTTTGCTTTTGACCATTTCTTTATCTGCTTTTCATTTTCTATAGCAATCCTCTACATTCGTGAATTCGGCATAATATACTAGCGTTATTGGGCTTCTTTTATAAGTATAGCTGTCATTGTGTTTTTTACACGTTTAAATTTTAGTAATTAATTGATTTTATTGTAATTATAAAATTAAGAACGTGTGCAACCACTCCTTACACTCGTTCTCTCATTAAAAACTTTAAACATTCGCTTTTGTGAAAAAAATGCTTAAATTTTGTTAATGTTCGTTTCATTGGAATGTTTTGATTTACGTTTTGTTAAATTAGAGGTTATACCTGTGTAATAACTGTTGTCTGAACATTTCAGGATGTAAACGTAGTAGATTTTCATGTTATAGCAGGTAACGTTTTTTGGATACAATTCCAATTAAAAATCAGAATCACATCGCGGCAATATTTAAGAAATGATCTATTGTATGTCAGTTCGAGTGATGCGACATAGGAGCATCGTATCGAGAACGATTTGTGTATAAATCATTACGGTAAATATAAATATAGTAAATTTCCTTCTGTTAAAATGAATTGTTGTTCAGTTGTTTGGTTGTTGCTGATTGGTAATTGTATTGCCAGTCAAATGTTATTATGGCTTTCATTAATTAGGGAAGTTATATTTTTCGAAACAATTTTTCTCTATTGCATTTTAAAATGAGTTCAATAAATAGAAAGGGGAATGTAGGGGCTATTAAATTTGAATATTTGTACTCAAAGAGTTAGAGTCGTATCATTCAATTTGTTAAAAATTACGCTTAGTAAATATAAAGGAAACCATTTACTTTTCGGTAATTTGCTTTTTCTTATGAAGCGATCAAGAACATATTATATTGCTCTGGGGAGTAATAAAGGCGATAAACTGCAAAACCTTCAGGAGGCTGTAGAGGCAATACACCTTAAGATAGGGATGGTAATCACTATTTCAAAAGTCTACACATCGGCTGCATTTGGTTTTGAAGGTGACGATTTTCTTAATGCGTGTTTGGTCTTAAAAAGTGATTTGAAACCAGAAGAGGTATTGCAGGAGCTGTTGGTTATAGAAGTTTCTTTAGGGCGGGTACGAACGGAAGGGGTAGAAGGCTATCAAGCCCGTACCGTCGATCTGGATATTATTTTTTCTGAAAAGGATATTATTTCGACCGATACCCTAGAGGTGCCGCATCCCGAAATGAGCAAACGTCAATTTGTGTTGTTGCCATTGCATGACGTGGCTCCTAACATGGTTCACCCCATATTACATAAAACGGTTAGCGAATTATTGGCAAGTTGTGGGGATACATCTGTTTTAGAGCCCATTTCCCAGAACCTTAATAATCCAAGGGATCGTTATAACCTCTCAAAGTATAAATACATTGCTATAGAAGGGAATATAGGAGCGGGAAAAACCAGTTTGGCAACTAAAATTGCTAATGATTTTAATGCAAAATTGATTTTAGAGCGTTTTGCCGACAATCCGTTCTTGCCAAAATTCTACGAAGATGCACAACGTTATGCTTTTCCATTAGAAATGTCTTTTTTGGCCGATCGTTATCAGCAAATACATGAGGATATGTTACAGCTTGATATGTTTAAGGATTTTATCATTAGCGATTACGATGTATTTAAATCTCTTATTTTTTCTAAGATTACTTTACCGGAGGATGAATTCAATTTGTACAGAAAACTTTTTGACCTGATGTATAAGGATCTTACAAAGCCAGATTTGTATGTGTTTTTGCATCAGAGTACATCACGCCTTCAGGAGAATATTAAAACCCGAGGACGTCATTATGAGCAAGATATAGCTGATGATTATCTGGAAAAGATCAACGCTGGATATCTCGATTTTCTAAAAAATAAAAAAGATGTTGAGGTAAAGATCATCGATATTACCGATAAGGATTTTGTTGAAAACCGTCATGATTATTTATGGGTGTTGGGAGAGATTTTCAGCTAGTATTGCAAAATATGCAAGCACACCTGTCGTCAAAATGCTTTGTATAATGTTGTGACAATACGTCCTTTGTTATTCGCTAAAACAAGTGTGTTTAGGTTTTTTACTTCTTTAACTTTTAGGTTAAAGGGCGCTTCCAATAAATTAACACCGCTGTTTTGTTTTATTCTTATGCCTTGACCGGAAATAATATCCTTGTTAGGGATAAAGTCATTTAGGGGAATATGCTCTGTTAGGATAATGTATTTATAAACGGCTATTTTTTTAATTATCTCCAGTATTTCTGTGTTCGATAAGTGTTGTAATACTTGCCGAAGTATTATGCAATCTGCCGAAGGTAGTTTGTCTTTCGAGATATCCCGACAGTGAAATTCCAAGTTAGGTGCTGTGTATCGTTCTTTATTTCTGTCGATTAGCTTTTCAACAATGTCAACAGCAATATATTGTTTTGTATAGGGTACTAAATGTTTGCCTATGTTAAAATCACCACAGCCTAAATCGCAAACTACTAGTGGTGTATTGAACGAATGTAAAAAATCGATAACGGCCTCTAAATATGGTTTTGTGATTTTTGGATCGTGCGAACCTGCACCAGAATAGAAATCGAATGCTTTACCGCCCCAAAGGTTCATGTCGTAAATCTGGGTCATCACGTCTTTGGTGGGCCATGGGGTTTTTGCTTTTTTTGCCACTTATTTTTTATGAGCTTTTAACTTGGAGAACACATCCCATATCACAACGCCGGCGCTTACCGAAATGTTTAGTGAGTGTTTGGTGCCGTATTGTGGAATTTCTATTACTGCATCGCTGGCGCTTACCACGTCTTGTGCGACCCCTTTTACTTCGTTGCCAAATACCAGAGCATATTTGGTATTGGTTTCTGGAGTAAAGTCATTTAGCATTGTGGCGTTTTCGGCTTGCTCGATGGCACAAACTTTTATATTTTCAGCTTTTAATTTTTCAACTAACGACAATGTATCCTTTACATACTCCCAAGCAACGGTTTCGGTACTGCCCAAAGCAGTTTTGTGAATGTCTTTGTGCGGTGGGGTAGCGGTGATACCGCACAAATAGATCTTTTCTATTAAAAAGGCATCACTGGTTCTAAAAACGGAACCAATGTTGTTGAGGCTGCGTATATTGTCCAGGACAATAATTAAAGGGGTCTTGTTTGTGCTTTTAAAGTCATCAATACTTAATCGGTTTAATTCGCTGTTCTTTAGTTTGCGCATGCGTATTTTGTTAAAAATCTACGTGTAATTGTAGATAACTTCTATGTGGGCTATTTCAAAAAAGATCAAAATAATGGTATTTTAGCAACCCTTGCTAATAGTTGCAAAAATAACATAAAAATTTCTTGACCCTTGGCTAAAAAAACGAAAAAGGAAACGCCTTTAATGAAACAGTACAATACGATTAAAGCAAAGTACCCAGATGCTTTATTGTTATTTCGCGTAGGGGATTTTTATGAAACCTTTGGCGAGGATGCTGTTAAAACGGCTGGTATTTTGGGGATTATCCTAACCAAGCGTGGTTCTGGTAGTGAAAGCGAAACGGCTTTGGCAGGTTTCCCACATCACTCATTAAACACCTATTTGCCTAAATTGGTGAAAGCGGGTGAGCGTGTGGCTATTTGTGACCAGTTGGAGGATCCTAAACTAACGAAGACAATCGTAAAACGTGGGGTAACCGAATTGGTGACTCCGGGAGTCGCTTTAAACGATGAGGTATTGGTCTCTAAATCCAATAACTTTTTGTGCTCGGTATATTTTGATAAAAAAAATATCGGAGTTTCATTTTTAGATATTTCAACGGGGGAGTTTTTAACATCGCAAGGCAATGCCGAGTATATCGATAAGTTGCTGCAGAATTTTAGTCCGAGTGAAGTATTGGTGCCTAAGCAAAAGCGTACGCTTTTTAACGATACATTTGGCGACGATTTCCATACCTTTTACTTAGAGGATTGGGTGTATCAAACCGATTATGCCTATGAAACATTAATAAAACACTTTGATACCAAAACGCTTAAAGGTTTTGGGGTTGAGCATTTGTATGAAGGTATTATTGCTTCGGGTTCTATTTTACATTATTTGTCGGAAACGCAGCATCATAAACTACAGCATATTACGTCCATATCCAGAATTGCGGAAAATGACTATGTGTGGATGGATAAGTTTACAATTCGTAATTTAGAACTTTATAATTCTACTAACCATAATGCAGTAACGCTGTTACAGGTTATCGATAAAACCATCTCCCCAATGGGAGGGCGTTTGTTAAAGCGTTGGCTAGCCTTACCCCTAAAGAATTTAGATAAAATAAAACAGCGCCATGAAGTGGTCGATTTTTTAACAAAAGATACAACCACGCATCAAAAGATACAAAACCATGTGAAGCATATAGGGGATTTGGAACGGTTAATTTCAAAGGTTGCCACAGGAAAGGTGAATCCGCGTGAGGTCATTCAGCTTAAAAACTCATTGGAGGCCATTGTGCCTATTAAGGCATTGGCCTCGAATTGTGACAATACTTCTTTAAGGAGTATTGGTGATAATTTACAAAGCTGCGATACGCTACGGGAAAAAGTAAAACAAATGCTTAATGAAGAAGCTCCGGTAAATGTGCTAAAAGGGAATAGTATAGCGCCTGGTTTTTCATCGGAATTGGATGAACTGCGGGGGCTTTCAAAATCTGGAAAAGATTATTTGGATGGAATGTTGGAGCGTGAAAGTGAGCGTACGGGTATAACGTCCCTTAAAATAGCATCCAACAATGTATTTGGTTACTATATTGAAGTACGCAATACGCATAAAGATAAAGTGCCAGCCGAGTGGATACGTAAGCAAACCCTCGTAAATGCCGAGCGCTATATTACCGAAGAGCTTAAAGAGTATGAAGCAAAGATACTGGGCGCCGAAGATCGTATTTTAGAAATAGAACAACAATTGTTTGCCGATTTAGTTGTTTGGCTTAATCAATATATTAAACCGGTACAGAAGAATGCGCATTTAATCGGACAGTTAGATTGCTTGTGTGGTTTTGCGCAATTGGCTAACGATAATAATTATGTGTATCCAACCATAGATGATTCGTACGACCTGGATATTAAAGAAGGGCGGCACCCGGTTATTGAAAAGCAGTTGCCATTGGGGGAGGCTTATATTACCAACAATGTGTTTTTAGATAGAACGGTCCAACAGATCATTATGATTACGGGGCCTAATATGTCTGGTAAATCGGCCATTTTGCGTCAAACCGCCCTTATCGTATTGTTAGCACAAATAGGGAGTTTTGTGCCTGCTCAGGAGGCGCGTATTGGTTTGGTAGATAAAATATTTACAAGGGTGGGGGCTAGTGACAATATTTCTATGGGCGAATCGACCTTTATGGTAGAGATGAACGAGACGGCTTCTATTTTAAATAATATTTCGGACAGGAGCTTGGTATTATTGGATGAGATTGGTCGTGGTACGAGTACTTATGATGGTATTTCTATAGCTTGGGCCATTAGCGAATACTTGCATGAGCACCCGTCTAAACCCAAAACCTTATTTGCTACGCATTATCATGAGCTTAACGAGATGACCGAAACCTTTGGGCGTATTAAAAACTTTAATGTTTCGGTAAAGGAATTAAAGGATAATGTGCTTTTTTTAAGAAAACTGGTTGAAGGGGGCAGTGAGCACAGTTTTGGAATCCATGTGGCAAAAATGGCAGGTATGCCACAGCAGGTTTTGCATCGGGCAAACAAAATTTTAAAGAAATTGGAGCGTTCGCATTCTAGTGAAGAGCTTACCGATAGCGTTAAGTCGATAAAAGATGAAATGCAGTTAAGCTTTTTTAATCTTGACGATCCGTTGTTGGAAAACATCAAGGAGGAAATATTAGATATTGAAATAGATACACTTACACCAGTAGAGGCCTTGATGAAATTAAATGAGATTAAACGCATGCTTGTTAAGAAAAAACAGGCTTAAAAATAAATTCAATTATTTTTTTAAAAAGGCTTTGGAATTCGAAGATTTATACTAAATTTGCAACCGCAATAACGAATTGCAGGCCGTTTAAAGCGGTTAGGTTCTTAAATAATACTGCGAAAGTAGCTCAGGGGTAGAGCATCACCTTGCCAAGGTGAGGGTCGCGGGTTCAAATCCCGTCTTTCGCTCTGAAACTTTCTAAAATATACCAAGTCGATGTGCTTAGCGCAGTCGAAGTATGCTGAAGTGGTGGAATTGGTAGACACGTTGGACTTAAAATCCAATGGACATTAGTCCGTGCGGGTTCAAGTCCCGCCTTCAGTACAAAAGCCTTTATCTTTTTAAGATAGAGGCTTTTTTTGTGACCTAAAGCGGTGTTGTATTTGGGAAGTAAAGAAATCCTTGCTTTGGGTTGAGGTGGTGCTTTTGAATTTCTTTGTTCTTGTAGTGCACCTCTATTAGATGCATTACCATGCCTTTAATATGAAGTAAAGGTGAAGGAGATATGAAGGAGATATGAAGGAGATATGAAGGAAAGGTGAAGGAGTAGCTTTGTCTAGGGTATAGGGTCTAGGGTTTTGGATTTAGGAGTGGTAGATGTTTCGCTTTGTTTGATAGTTCTTTATTTTTTCCCATTGCTGGACCCTTCGTTTTGGCTCAGGATAAGTAACAAAAAGGTAGGCCGGGGTGATTCTACAGCTAAGCTTCTTTTTGTTGCTGGGAGTTGGGAGATTGAAGTTGAAAGTCACTGCTAACTGAACACTGAATATAATGACAACTGTTAATTTCGATACGATTTTTTCAAAAAATCACTGACATAAATTCTTTATTCATTATTCACGTTAATATAAGAAAATGCTCTAATTTTTGTATTAAATTACGTTTATTATTTAGTGAATTTTTTTACTTAAATATAAAAATATATATTTATAGACTTAAGGAAGGAAACTGCATTTATTCATTTTACTAAGTCATCGAGATTTAAATGTATTGAGGTTTGCTCTTTGGTTATAGGCCTTTGCTTTGGTTTTGTTTAACAAAGAGTATGATGCATTAAGTAAAAAAGCCCCGAATTGGAAGTCGAGGCGGCTTAAATGTTTTCACAACGGAATAATCCTTATTGTGAATTGCTTTCAGATAGTGTAAATGTAGTAAAAATAACTCGAAATCAAAATGTGGTTTACCGTAAATATATTTTTATAAATGAACGTAACTTTTGATTTTAATAGTTTAAGTAAAAATAAATGAAAAGAATTTTAGGATTGGATTTGGGAACCAACAGTATTGGATGGGCGTTGGTTGAGAAAGACTTTGACAATAAACAAGGTAAAATACATGGGATGGGAAGTAGGATTATTCCAATGAGCCAAGATGTTTTGGGAGATTTTGGGAAGGGTAACTCTATATCTCAAACTGCTGAAAGAACTGGGTATCGTAGTGTAAGACGATTACGGGAAAGACACCTTCTAAGACGAGAACGTCTCCACAGAGTTCTTAATGTGCTGGGTTTTCTTACTGAACATTATGCTTCGCAAATTGATTTTGAGAAAAGGTTAGGGCAGTTTATTGATGAAACAGAACCCAAATTGGCGTGGAGGAAAATAGGAAGAAAGAAAAACGGAAAAGAGAAATTCGAGTTTTTGTTTCAAAATTCTTTTAATGAAATGGTTTCCGAGTTCAAAATGAACGGACAGGACGTTAAAATACCTTACGATTGGACAATTTATTACTTACGTAAAAAAGCGTTAACTCGAAGAATAGAAAAAGAAGAGTTAGCCTGGATAATACTCAATTTTAATCAAAAACGAGGGTATTATCAATTGCGTGGTGAAGAGGAAGAAGAGAATCCTAATAAGCTTGTGGAATTTTATTCTTTAAAAGTTGTTGATGTAAAAGCCGATGAAGAACCTAACAGAAAAGGAGAGACATGGTATTCTTTGATCCTTGAAAATGGTTGGATTTACAGGCGATCGAGCAAAACAGATATGTCTGATTGGAAAGACAAGGTCAAAGATTTTATTGTAACGACGGATATGAATGATGACGGTTCGGTTAAAACAAACAAAGAAGGAGAAGAAAAAAGGAGTTTTCGCGCTCCAAAAGAAGATGATTGGACACTAATAAAAAAGAAAACGGAGCAAGAAATTAATCAATCTCATAAAACCGTAGGAACTTATATTTATGAAAACTTGCTTCAAAAACCAAATCAGAAAATAAAAGGGAAACTGGTAAGAACCATTGAACGAAAATTTTACAAAGAAGAATTAAAGCAGATTCTGCAAAAGCAAATTGAATGTCAACCTGAATTATTTACCGATGATTTATACAATGATTGTGTTCGCGAATTGTACAGAAGCAATGAGGCTCATCAAATGCAGTTAAGTAAACGTGACTTTGTTCATTTATTTCTAAACGATATTATTTTTTACCAACGTCCTTTAAAAAGTAAGAAATCATCTATAGCGAACTGTTCGTTAGAGTTTAGGGCTTTTAAGGATAAAGATGGAAACAAACAAACGCTTTACCTCAAAGCCATTCCAAAATCCAATCCATATTATCAAGAATTTCGTGTTTGGCAATGGCTGTATAATCTAAAAATTTATACTAAAGAAAATGATACAGATGTAACGAATCAATTTATCAGAGGTGCTGAAGATTGGGAAAGGCTTTTTGAATTTTTAATGGAGCACAAAGAAGTAAACCATATTGATCTTCTAAATTATTTTATTGAACCAATTGTGAAAGAAAAGTTTCCGAGTGCGAAAGGGAAAACTCTAAAGGCTGAAATTTTAAAAGAAATAGGAAAGTACCGTTGGAATTACGTTTATGATGGTGAAAAAGACGAGTCTAAAAAGTACCCGATGAATGAAACGGGATATGAAATCAGAAGACGATTAAACAAGGTTAAAAATGTTCCTGAAAATTTCTTGAAAAGAGACGTTGAACAGTATTTATGGCATGTTATTTATTCTGTTACCGACAAAATTGAATTTGAAAAAGCATTAATAGCTTTTGCTAATAAATATGGTTTAGATGAAGCTTCATTTACAGAAAATTTTAAAAAGTGCAAACCCTTCGACAGTGATTATGGCAGGTATTCTGAGAAAGCTATTAAGAAGTTGCTCCCTTTGTTAAGGTTAGGAAAATATTGGAGTTGGGATGCTATTGACGAGAAAACTAAGGATCGCATAAACAAAATTATTACTGCAGAATATGATGAGAAAATAAAAGATAGAGTACGTGAAAAAGCAATCCGTTTGAATGAAGAACATCATTTTCAAGGATTACAGTTGTGGTTGGCTCAATACATTGTTTACGATCGCCATTCTGAAGCTAATAGTGTAGGAAAGTGGAATTCTATTGCCGATTTAGAGAATTACTTACAAGAGTTTAAGCAACATTCTTTGCGTAATCCTATTGTAGAACAGATTGTAACCGAGACGCTAAGAGTTGTTAAGGATATTTGGAATCACTACGGAAAAGGGGTGAAAGATTATTTCGATGAAATTCATATCGAGCTAGGCAGGGATATGAAAAATCCAGCTGATAAACGTAAAAATTTGACCAATATCATTTCTGAAAACGAAAACACTAATCTACGTATAAAAACCATTCTTTCGGAATTGTTAAATGATAATTCGATTGAAAATGTACGTCCTTATTCTCCAATGCAACAGGAAGCTTTGAAAATATATGAAGATGGAGTGTTAAACTCGGGTATTGAGATACCTGATGATATTGATAAAATCAGCAAAAAGTCAGAACCTACAAAGTCAGAAATTCAACGGTATAAACTTTGGATGGAGCAAAAATACCGTTCGCCTTATACGGGAAGGCCAATTCCATTGAGTAAGTTGTTTACTCCTGCTTATGAAATAGAACACATCATTCCACAGAGTCGTTATTTTGATGACAGCTTTAGTAATAAAGTAATTGACTTAGGCATTTAACTACTAATATTTTTGATAAAGCATGGTTCGGTATTCACCATTCTGTTCAAAAGGTTGTCAAAAATGTTTTCTTTCATGAAGCTTCTATTAAAGCGATAAC
>NZ_JAELVQ010000025.1:0-1937 GCF_016428595.1 Snuella sedimenti
GTAGTCAATGATGCTCCTGCCACGTTCCCTATCGGTACAACTACCGTGACATGGACCGTGACCGATGAAGAAGGAAACTTTGAAACTTGTACACAAGACGTGACGGTGACCGATGATGAAGATCCTTCGATTTCTTGTCCTGGAGACTTGACAGCCATATGCAATATTTCAGAACAACCAGTGTATTCTACCTATGCAGAATTTACAAATGCTGGGGGAAGCATAACAGATAACTGTACCATCAACGAAGCTAGTTTTACCTTAACAAGTGAAGTTAGCGATAATTTAAGTTGTCCAGAAACAGTAACCAGAACGTATCAAATAGCAGACATGACTGGTAATACAGTAACATGTACACAATTAATTGTTATCAATGATGAAGTCCCTCCAACCATCGACAATACCAACACAGCTAACATCGAAATAGAATGTGGCGAAGGAGACACCCAAGCTGCTCTTAACAATTGGTTAAATAGTAATGCTGGAGCTACTTCTACAGATAATTGTGGAGATGTTACATGGACAAATGATTACGGGCTAGATACAAATGTAAAATGTGACAATGGTGCCATTACAGTGACTTTTACTGCTACAGATGCATGTAACAACAAGAGCACAACAACTGCAACCTATTTAATTAAAGATACAGAAGCTCCAGAAATCACTACCGTTGCGGCCGACCAAACCGTACAATGTGATGGTTCTGGCAACCTAACTGAATTTGAAAATTGGTTAAACACCAATGCAGGTGCTGAGGCCACTGATGATTGTTCATCAATAGTATGGTCAAACAACTATGGTGAAGATGGTAATGTTATGTCCGACGAATGTGGTATGACTGGAAAGGTATTGGTTAAATTTACTGCTACCGATGCTTGTGGTAATTCATCAAGTACAACAGCTTTATTTACAATAATTGACACCATTGCTCCTATCTTTACGGTACCTGAGGATGTAACCATCAACTGTGATGATGATGCAACAGTTCTAACACTTACAGGTGATGTAATTGACGAAGCTGACGCTTGCGACACAAATATTGGAGAAGCAACCTATACGGATGAAATAGCCGCTGGCGAGTGTGCTAATGAGAGTATCATTACGCGTACATGGTCCTTGACTGATGCTTGTGACAATACCACAACGCACGTACAGATAATAACGGTTCAGGATGTTACGCCGCCTACATTTACGGTGCCAGCAGATGTAACCATCAACTGTGATGACGATGCGACGGATCTCGTGCTTACGGGTGATGTAAGTGATGAAATGGATAACTGTTCTTCGGAATTGGAAGCTACTTATACTGACGAGGTTGCTGCTGGCGAATGTGCTAACGAGAGCACCATTACACGTACATGGTCTTTAACTGACGATTGTAACAACACCACAACGCACGTACAGACAATAACGGTTCAGGATGTTACGCCGCCTACCTTTACGGTACCTGCCGACGTAACCATCAACTGTGATGACGATGCGACGGATCTCGTGCTTACGGGTGATGTAAGTGATGAAATGGATAACTGTTCTTCGGAATTGGAAGCTACTTATACTGACGAGGTTGCTGCTGGCGAATGTGCTAACGAGAGCACCATTACACGTACATGGTCTTTAACTGATGACTGTAACAACACCACAACGCATGTACAGACCATTACCGTACAAGATATTACGAAGCCCGAGTTTACAGCTCCTGCCGATGTAACCATCAACTGTGAGGACGATGCCACCGATTTAACACTTACCGGTGATGTAACCGATGAGTCCGATAACTGTTCGTCTGGGTTGGATGCCACTTATACCGATGCCGTTGCCGCCGGTAACTGTGCCAATGAATCGGTTATCACGCGTACGTGGTCATTGACTGATGACTGTAACAACACCACAACGCATGTACAGACCATTACCGTACAAGATATTACGAAGCCCGAGTT
>NZ_JAELVQ010000025.1:1947-46677 GCF_016428595.1 Snuella sedimenti
TTGAGCCCGAAGCATTATAGAACATGCCATTACCAGACATGTACGCAACACCACAACAATGTCAGTAGTCAATTTCTGGTACATGCACATTAGCATGTACAGACCATTACCGTACAAGATATTACGAAGCCCGAGTTTACAGCTCCTGCCGATGTAACCATCAACTGTGAGGACGATGCCACCGATTTAACACTTACCGGTGATGTAACCGATGAGTCCGATAACTGTTCGTCTGGGTTGGATGCCACTTATACCGATGCCGTTGCCGCCGGTAACTGTGCCAATGAATCGGTTATCACGCGTACGTGGTCATTGACTGATGACTGTAACAACACCACAACGCATGTACAGACCATTACCGTACAAGATATTACGAAGCCCGAGTTTACAGCTCCTGCCGATGTAACCATCAACTGTGAGGACGATGCCACCGATTTAACACTTACCGGTGATGTAACCGACGAAATGGACAACTGTTCGTCTGGGCTGGATGCCACTTATACCGATGCCGTTGCCACCGGTAACTGTGCCAATGAATCGGTTATCACACGTACTTGGTCCTTGAATGATGGATGTGACAATATCACCTCCCATGTACAGATTATCACGATTGTTGATGATAAAGCTCCTGAATTGGTAACTAACTTTTCAACAGAAGTAACTGCAAGTTGTGCGGATATACCAGATGCACCAGAACCAAGCTTTATTGATAATTGTTCAACAAATGTTACCGTTAACTTTACTGAAACAACCTCATATACCACAAACACATCTGAGGATTATGAAATCATTAGAAAATGGGAAGTAAAAGATGCATGTGAAAATGTTGCTGTTTTCGAACAGGTAGTAACAGTTACTGTTGATGAATTTGTAACCCAAGCTTCTGATGAAAGGTGTTATGATGATGGTATTATTGATCTAAACGATTATGTAGATAACACCAATGAAGGTTCAAATTGGACATTTGTTTCAGGTGTTACTACCCCTAATTTAGATGGCAGTAATTTTGACCCAAGTAATCTGGAAGATCAGTATGGCGACTATGTATTTAGCTATACCTATACAAGCGATACGGGTTGTTTAGAAACGACTGAAGTAACTATTAACATTAATGATGATTGTATTATCTATCCATGTACCTCTGGAGATGTTGTAATCTCCAAAGCGGTAACACCTAACGGTGATTCTTACAATGAAAGCTTTGACATTACAGGAATAACAGCTGACTGTAACTTCACTATTGGTGTTAAAATCTTTAATAGATGGGGAGCGCTTATTTTTGAAGACAGTAGCTATACAGTTGGAGAAAACAAGGGAGAATGGAGAGGTCAAGCCCACAAATCAGCTATAGGTAGTGCCAGCACGGTACCAAACGGGACATATTATTACATCATAACATTAAAAGATAGTGGATTGGCTCCATTTACTGGACCAGTTTACGTAGGAACCAAATAAAAACTTTAACCTATGAAACTTATTAAACATTATATAATCGCAATTGCGTTGTTTAGTTGTACAGTGGGCGTTGCGCAACAGTTACCGCAATTTACACAGTACATGTACAATACCATTTCTGTGAACCCTGCCTATGCAGGAAGTCGTGAAGCACTTAGTATTGTTGGATTGCACCGAAGCCAATGGGTTGGCTTCGATGGTGGCCCAATAACACAAACATTGTCCATTCACACACCGCTTAGAAATGACCGTATTGGTTTGGGTTTATCGTTTATACAAGACGATTTGGGACCTGAGAACTTCTCCTATCTATATGGTGATTTTTCATACTCCATCCCTACCGGTACTACTGGAAAATTAGCATTTGGTTTAAAAGCCGGTTTTACGCAATACAGTTTGGACTCTGACTTTCGTATGGATCCTGCTATTGTCAACGATGATCTTATCTATGGCATTGAAGACAGGTGGACACCTAATATTGGGTTGGGTATGTTTTGGCACACCGACAAATGGTATCTTGGCTTATCTGCGCCACGCGTTTTAAATACAAACCGTAGTACAGATGATGAATTTGAAGCCTTAGAACGCTTGAGCTATTACTTTACTGGTGGTTATGTATTTAACCTAAGTAAGATGGTTAAATTTAAACCAGCCTATTTAATTAAGGCCACCAACGGCGCCCCCATATCGTATGATATTACAGCTAATTTCTTATTTAATGAAAAGATCTGGTTGGGCGCTTCTTATAGAATAAACGAATCTACCGGAGCTTTTGGCGGTATTGTCGATTTTCAAGTATCACGACAGTTACGTGTTGGCTATGCATACGAAAAGCCACTATCAGACATAAACAACTATACCAACGGCACACACGAAGTGTTATTGATGTACGAGTTTAAGTTTATAAGCAATAAATTAAAATCACCTAGATATTTCTAATAAAAAAAGTCACCCATGAAAATAAAAAATTACATATTAGTTTGTATCGTATTGATGGTGAGTTTTACTGCCTCTGCGCAATACGGAAAACAGAAAAAAGCAGATACCTTATTCAACAAGTTTTCTTTTGTAAAAGCTGCCGAGGTATATAAAGAGCTTATTGAGAATAAGTATAACGAAGATTACGCTGTAAGACGTTTAGCCGATTGTTATGCCTTATTAAGAGACGTGAAAAATGCTGCTAAGTATTATAAAAAAGCGGTAAAGCAAGACAATGTACCTATTGAGTATTATTATAACTATGCGCAAGCATTACGAGGTGTAGAAGATTATAAAGGCTCTAGGGAATGGATGCGCCGTTATAAGGATTCCGGAGGAGTTACCTCTACCAAAAATTTTGGTAAGGACGGCAACTTTATCACCAGTATCTTTAATGCCAAACAGCAATATTTTCTATCTAAAGTGAACTTCAACTCCAAGCTAAGTGATTTTGGAGCTTACGAACACAATGGCAAAGTCTATTTTGCCTCTACACGGGACGAAGGCGTTTCCGTAAAACGTCTTTATGGCTGGAACGAACAACCATTTTTGGATGTATACGTCACCGAAAAAGGCAGTAAAGACCCCGTAGACCATAAAGCCAAATTAAAAGGCGATGTAAATTCTATTTATCACGACGGCCCTGTTGCCATTACCAAAGATGGCACAACCATGTACTTTACAAGAAACGACTTCTTTAAAAACGTACAAGAAAAAGATAAAAAAGGCATCAATAACATTAAAATTTACCGAGCCACTTTAAAGGACAGCGTTTGGACAGATGTTGAGGATTTACCGATTAACAATTCGGAATACACAACGCAGCACCCCGCATTAAGTAGTGATGGTAAAAAACTTTATTTTGCATCAGACAGACCTGGTGGTTTTGGAGGTTCCGATATTTACGCAGTAGACATCAATGAAGATGGTAGTTTAGGAACACCTGAGAACTTGGGTGACGTAATTAACACACCTGGGGCCGAGGGCATGCCTTTTATAAACAATGAAGGCACCCTGTTCTTCTCTTCCGATGGACACGTTGGACTTGGTATGTTGGATATTTTTGCGACCGTTGCCGATAAAGACAATAAGATTATTGATGTTATTAATTTAGGAGTTCCCGTAAACTCCAGCAAAGACGATTTCTCTTTCTTTATGGGAGAGGATGGGCTTACTGGATACATTGCCTCTAACCGTAGTGGTGGTATGGGAGACGACGATATATATGCCTATAACAGAGTACCGCTTTTAAATGTTGAAGGTGTTGTTACCGATGCTATTAACAAAAAGCCTATTGCCAATGCTATTATCACCTTGTTAGATGGTAACAACAGGCAAATAGCTTATATGGAGACCGATGAAGAAGGTTACTACGAAATCAATATTGACAGGGATGTAGATTATAATATCACTGCCAGTCAGAAAAAGTATGAAGACGACTCTGAATCGTTCACTACTAAAAACATTGAAACTAAAGTAACAACAATTACTAAAAACTTAGAACTAAACCCTGTTCAAGATGTTGTAATATTAGCTGAATTAAATACGATTTACTTTGATTTCGACAAGCACAACATCCGTCCCGATGCTGCATTGGAACTTGATAAGATTGTTAACTTAATGCTTAATGAATACCCTGGAATGGTTATTAGAATTGAGTCGCATACCGATTCGAGAGGTGATTTAACGTACAATGACAAATTATCAATTGATCGTGCAAACTCAACTTACGAGTACTTAATTTCTAAAGGTATCGATCCTGCAAGAATCACAGAACACCAAGGCTTTGGTGAACGCCGATTAACCAATGGATGTGACGGTAGCGTAAATTGCGAAGAAAGCAATCACCAATTAAACAGACGTACCGAATTTATAGTCATAAAAATGAAGTAGTTTATAAATCATATAAGCATAAAAAAGGCGATCGAAAATATTCCGATCGCCTTTTTTATTATCTGTTTAATTAATAAAATTAATAGTTACACCCTGCACAAATTAATATTCCAACTCCTAGCTTCTAATTTACAATTGATTATTGTCTATTGATTATTAATAATATCCATCATATCAAAAACAACTTCACCAAAATCCACTACCTAAGACCTAAGACCCAAGAAAAAAGATGCTAAAATCTTCTAACTTTTCACCTTCAACTTTAAACTTTTCACTTTCAACTTTAAACTTTAAACAAACCTACCCTATCACCTCCAGTTTAGCGAATCGTAATAGTAGCTTTTTTACACCGCCATGCTGAAAATCGATCTCAGCTTTAACATCTGCGCCAGTGCCTTCTATTTTTAAAACTTCTCCTGTTCCAAAACGAATATGCTTTACTTT
Organism: Snuella sedimenti; assembly: GCF_016428595.1. Classification (GTDB taxonomy): domain Bacteria; phylum Bacteroidota; class Bacteroidia; order Flavobacteriales; family Flavobacteriaceae; genus Snuella; species Snuella sedimenti. Next base: position 6,718 of record NZ_JAELVQ010000025.1, read on the forward strand.
ATTACCAACTGCCAAATTTCCATCAAATGAACTAACGGAACTGTTTCCTGACTTAGATACTGGTTTTAAGTTTTTAGGTGTTGTAACCTGAAATTTTGTCGCTTCCTGCTTTGCTGGCCCTTTCTTTTTCACTACCGCCTGCTTTGCAGGCTTATATCGTATTTTAGTAGGCGGAACGTCTCCAAAAATATCGGCATCCAACATGGGGTTTCTTCTAAGCTCTTCCTTAGGTGTTAAAACTTCCAAATACTGCTCGTCAATTTCCTCAATAAATCGACTCGGATCAGAATCAACTAATTTACCCCATCGATAACGGGACAGTGCATAGGTTAAATACGCTTGCTTTTCTGCCCTTGTCAATGCTACATAAAACAACCGTCGCTCCTCTTCTAACTCACTTCGCATATTCATACTCATAGCACTAGGGAACAAGTCTTCCTCTAAGCCTACTATATATACATAAGGAAACTCCAAACCTTTAGCCAAGTGTATGGTCATCAAAGCCACATGGTCGGCATCTCCTTTATCTGCATCCAAATCGGTAGCCAAGGCAACATCTTCCAAAAATTCTGCAAGAGACCCTGTGGAATCGGCTAGCTCTTTTTGTCCTTCCACAAAATCCTTCATACCGTTTAAGAGTTCCTCAATATTTTCCATTCGGGTAACGCCCTCTGGTGTTGTATCCTTATTAAACTCTTTTATTAAACCACTGGATTTCGTAACATGCTCGGCCAATTCAAAAACGTCGGCTGTTTGATTTAAAACCTGAAAGCTTTCAATCATAGTCGCAAAATCCTGCAATTTTGTTTTTGTTCCTGAATTTACCTTAACATTAGCTTTATCTATATTCTTAATAACTTCAAAAATACTACGCTTATAGCTATTAGCAGCTACGGTAAGCTTATCCATAGTGGTTTGACCAATACCGCGAGGCGGAAAGTTAATAACACGTTTTAAAGCCTCCTCGTCTGCCGGGTTAATAATAAGCCTTAAATACGATAACACATCTTTTATTTCCTTACGCTGATAAAACGACAAACCGCCATAGATTCTATAAGGTATTTCGCGTTTTCGTAAGGCATCCTCTATTGCTCTAGATTGAGCATTGGTTCTATATAAAATAGCAAAATCGCTGTTAGGCAACTGATTTTGCATTTTGGTTTCAAAAATGGTACTGGCTACATAGCGTCCCTCATCGGCATCGGTTAGAGAACGATGGACAATTATCTTTTCGCCCTCGTCGTTCGCTGTCCAAACGATCTTGTCCAGCTTCGTTTGGTTCTTATCTATAATCGAATTGGCTGCATTTACTATATTCTTCGTAGAACGGTAATTTTGCTCTAAACGATATACATTAACCCCTTCGTAATCCTTTTGGAAGTTTAAAATATTATTAATATTTGCCCCACGAAACGCATAGATACTTTGCGCATCGTCACCCACAACACAAATATTTTGAAACTTATCGGATAAAGCCCTAACAATCAAGTATTGAGAATGGTTTGTATCTTGGTACTCATCTACTAAAATATACTTAAAGCGGTTTTGATATTTCATTAAAACTTCAGGGAATCGCGTTAGCAATTCATTTGTTTTCAATAACAGGTCATCAAAATCCATTGCTCCTGCTTTAAAACAACGGTCCACATAAGCCTTATAAATATCTCCCATTCGTGGACGCCTTGCCATGGTATCGGCCTCAATAAGTTCGGGGTTCTTAAAATAAGCATGAACAGTTATTAAACTATTTTTATACGATGAAATTCTGGATTGTACCTGCTTATATTTGTAAATATCCTTGTCAAGATTCATCTCTTTAATGATTGAAGCGATAAGCCTCCCTGAATCCTGAGTGTCATATATTGTAAAATTGCTTGGGAAGCCCAATTTATCGGCTTCTACACGTAATATCTTGGCAAATACAGAGTGAAAAGTCCCCATCCATAAATTCTTCGCTTCACTACTACCAACAATAGTTGCAATACGTTCCTTCATTTCACGTGCTGCCTTGTTAGTAAATGTTAATGACAATATATTAAATGGGTCGACTCCTTGATGCATTAAATAAGCAATACGATAGGTTAGCACACGTGTTTTCCCCGATCCTGCTCCTGCAATGATTATCATTGGACCATCTTTTTGTAAAGTAGGCGCCAACTGTGCTTCGTTTAACTGACTTAAATATTTTTCCAAACTACATTATTTTACGGTGTGAAATTAACTATTGTTGTGCTTTTAATTAAAAGGATTTATGAATAATTATAAACAATTATAAGCTTTTAAAGTTTATCATTTTTTAAGTATATTTATCCCTAAGCTATTAACCATCCCTCAATTACAATGTTTCTAAAACTACTTAACAAGTATTTTTGTTTAGGCTTCTTATTTATTTCCCTAAGCGGAATCTCTCAAGATGTTTTTATACACCATGATCTTAACAAAATCCATACGTATAAAACCATTACAGCTACAACATTTACTCCACTAACTTCAACCATAAATGATGGTTTTAACAATGGCTTATATTGGTTAAAGATCAACAACTTAAAACATAACGACTACACCGTCCAAATTCCCAATTCGCACATTACAAAAGTTAAAGCTTACCAAGAAGATTCTTTATTAAAGATATCCGATCATGAAAAGTTTATAACATTTAGAACACAAAACACCTCGCCTGTTTATGTTAGAATTGATACAGATAAAGAAGCCTATATACCATTAAATATAAAACCTACCACCCTATTTAATTTCGAAGAAAAGAAGACAGATATCTTTAACGGTATTTATTATGGCTTTGCCTTGGTTATTGCCATAACAAATTTATTTTACTTTCTAAATTTTAAAGATACTACTTTTTTATTCTACGCCCTATTTCATGTGGCCATAACCATATCGTTTGTTTATAGTGACGGCATCTTTAAATTACTAGGGATGTCTAGAGAGGTTTCAGATATTTTATTAGCTGTAGATCATACCTTGGCCGCAATTTTTGGAGCGCTCTTTGCGACTAACTACTTGCAAATTAAAAATTACAAATCCAAGTTGGCAATCTTCACTTTTGGCTATACCATGCTCCTTATTGCCATATTACTATCTTATATAGGTACTTCCAATTTTTATTTATTTATTGTTTTAGAAACCATGGCATTCTCGTTGGTTTCTATCTATTGGATAAAAGGCGTGTTATTATTTAAAAAAAATATGTTTATCAAGCTTTTTGTAATAGCCTACGTTTTTATTTTGCTTTTGGGAATAGACTTTTATCTTTTAAAATTATATGGTATTTCCTTTATAAATATTAACGCATCCCATGTAAAAATTGCTGGGTACTTAGAAATGTTACTATTATCCTATGCCGTAATTTACAGAATGAAAATATTACGCCATGAAAACGAAGCCATGCGGAATTCCCTAAACGGCTACATCCAAGAATTAGAATTACTTTCCCAAGAACTCAAACAGGAGAAAAGTGAAAACAAAAATCATTTTGAAGATCCATTGCTGAGTTTTCGTGAAAATGAAATCCTACAATTAATAGGTGAAGGAAAGAGTAATAAGGAAATTGCAGAAACCTTACACATTTCAATTAATACTGTTAAGTTTCATATTAAAAATCTATATGAAAAGCTGGGTATTAATAGCAGAAAGGAAGTTTTAACAATTGCCACTCCTCTCAAAAAACAGTTAATCAATTAAAAAGCAACCAATTGACTCGCTTGTTTTTATTTTCAAACTACCTATAAACTACCCCTGATAAACTAGTCACATCCTAATATTTAACTTAGTTTTATCATGCTATTAATCAATTATGATTTGAAGGCCGACGATGGTAAAACTGAGTTGGCCTTCTTTTTGTTTTAAACTGTTTCTAAATCTATTTGATCGCGCATAATTTTTTACAACATTCCTTTTTTATGTCGTTAACAAATAAGCAATCCAAGATCAATCAAATAGTATATATTGCTTATTTTTGATAAAACCGAATTTACATTTATGGATACCGTTTTAAACATTCTTTCCAGTATTCCTTGGTGGGGCTGGGTATTAATCGTTCTATTTATAATTGCAATACGCGATATATTTTTTCAAAAACAACACACGATTAGTCACAATTACCCTATTGTAGGACACTTGCGGTATATGCTAGAAAAAATTGGCCCGGAATTAAGACAATATTTAGTGGCCAATAACAGGGAAGAGTTACCGTTTAACAGGATAGAACGGGGATGGATATATGCCTCGGCAAAAAAAGAAAATAATTATGAAGGTTTTGGCACCGACAGGGATATCTATGCACATCAGCATATATTTATAAACAACGCCATGATACCTTATAAAATTGAAGAGGATCATCCCAATGCCATAGATAATTCTTTTATACCTTGTGCTAAGGTTATGGGAGCATTTAATAAAAGAGAAAAGCCTTATAGACCTGCATCCGTTATCAATGTTTCTGCCATGAGTTTTGGTTCCTTATCGGCCAAGGCTATAGAATCTCTTAACAAAGGGGTGAAAATAGCAAATGCTTATCATAATACTGGTGAAGGAGGATTATCACCATACCATCGTTACGGTGGTGATGTTGTCTTTCACTTTGGAACCGGATATTTTGGTGTACGCAATGATGATGGCAGCTTTTCTATGGAAAAACTAGTAAAACTTGTTGAAACCAATCCGTTTATTCGGGCTATTGAAATTAAGCTATCCCAAGGTGCCAAACCTGGCAAAGGAGGCGTACTTCCTGGGGCAAAAATAACAAAGGAAATTGCTAATATTCGTGGTGTTGAAGTTGGTAAGGATGTATTGTCACCACCAAACCACAGTGCTTTTTCCAACGTTACAGAAATGGTAGATTTTATTGAAGCGATAGCTGAAGCAACAGGGCTACCCGTAGGTATTAAAGCTGCTATTGGGAAACTAGAGCAATGGGAGGAACTTGCGAACATTATGAAAAGCACTAATAAAGGTCCCGATTTTATTACTGTTGACGGAGGTGAAGGCGGAACTGGAGCCGCTCCGCCAAGCTTTGCCGATCACGTATCCCTTCCGTGGGTATATGGATTTAGCGACCTTTACAAGCTCTTTAAAAACAAAGACCTAACAGAACGCATCGTATTTATTGGCAGCGGCAAACTTGGATTTCCTGCCAAAGCAGCAATGGCTTTTGCCATGGGGGCCGACTGTATTAATGTGGCTAGGGAAGCCATGATGAGCATTGGCTGTATACAAGCACAGATATGCCACACCAATCGCTGCCCTAGTGGGGTTGCAACGCAAAGTAAGTGGCTTCAAAATGGTATTGATCCCACATTGAAATCTGTACGCTTAGCACAGTATTTTAAAACTTTTAGGAAAGAGTTAATAGAAATCACCCATTCTGCCGGTTATGAACATCCGTGCCAGTTTAAGATGCGGGATATTGAGATAAATGTTGATGACCATAACCTATCCAAAGCGTTAGCCAGAACCTATATGTACAATAAAACCCCTGTTCCATTTACAAGTATGCAGGATTTAAAAGAATGTGTATATTTGGGCGGACATTACAACAAACTTAACCGTTAAACAGTTAAACTTATGGATTCCGAACGCGTTATTGATCTATTTTTATTTGCAATTCCAGCATTGATAACTGGACTTATTGCCTATTACTTTTTTAGGGAACATACCAAAAATGAAGATGGACGTAGACGGTTTCTTTTAAAAAAAGATTTACAAGTTAGCGCCCTTCCACTTCGATTGCAAGCTTATGAACGGATGGCCTTATTTTTAGAACGTATAAAGCCAAGTCAATTACTTACCAGAGTAGCTCCAATATCTTCGGACAAAGACAGCTACGAATCCTTGCTCATTCAGAATATAGAACAAGAATTCGAACACAATCTGTCACAGCAAATATACATAAGCGACAAATGCTGGAGCATCATTAATGCTGCAAAAAATGCAACTATTCAACTCATTAGAAAAGCAAGTTTACTTGAAAAAACGGACACTGCAAACAAACTCCGCGAAGTTGTTTTGACTGAAATGATGGAACGCCGTTCTCCCAGCGATGCCGCACTATCTTATATTAAAGAAGAAGTTAGCGAATTGTGGTAGAAATCACCCTACTTTTAATTTGTTGGATTTTGATTTAGCAAATCTGGACTTTGCATAATTAAAGCCTTGCTCCCACCAGGACACCATTAGCTTTCTACTAAAAATCAAAGAGTTCTCGGTAAGCTTTGAGGGCGTATAATACAGATTAAGTGTAACCCCTTTATTTTTAGCTGCCAACTTACCAATAGTGATATCACTGCGCTCTACTTGATCCAATAAATGCCCAAATAAATTAAGCATTAAGGAGAACGGATTCTTACCTAACACCTTATTGTATTCCATATTCTCCGATTCCAAGATAATGGCATCTATTTCGGTAGCCCCCCGAAGTATGGCTTCTCGAATGGGAACCACACAAGTAAACGCACCATCGGCATACTCAAATCCATCAATCTTGGCCAATGACATAAAAGGAATATAGTTACAGGATATCCATATCCAATTACAAAATTCTTCATATGAACAATCCTTAATAGACTTATACTCTACCCTGTTTTTTGACAAATTCGAAACCGTTACCACAACATCCTCTTTAGTTGCCTTAATTTTATTGTATTCATCCTCGGTGAAATGACGTTTTAAATAACGCTTTAAAGCTTTGCTTTCTCCAAAAGTGCGTTTCATTTTAATAAACTGCCATAAAGAATTGATAAAATTAATAGATACATACTCCCTGTCCCCCTTTTTTCTCTGTACAAAAGGGTTAACACTAAATATGTTGCTTTGTTTTACATTAGTGAAAACTTTATAAATTTTATCAATGTCCCCTATGGCCAAATGAGGTACCAACAAGCTTCCGGTTGATGTCCCCAAAAACATATCGTACTGCCTACCTTCTTCTTGAATTAAATACTGGGCTACACCTCCGGCATAGGCTCCTTTACTACCGCCTCCTGATATTACTAGTGCTTTCATTGTTTTTCTTCTAAAGGACTTACTTTTGTGTTTTTATGTTTAGCATAATCAAACCCGCTTTGCCACCACTTGGTCATTTTCTCTTTATTAAAAATCAACGCGTTTGTTGTTAAGACCGTTGGAGTGTAATAAAAATCAATAATGGCATTTTGATTGGATGCCACGAACTTTCCAATTCTAATGTTTTGTCCTTCTATTCTATCTAACATAAAGGAAAACATATTGGTTAATAACGAAAAGGCATTAAGAGAAGGCATCCTGTTAAATTGGGATACTTCTGTTTGCAAAATGATAACATCAATACCGGTTGCTCCTCTTTTTATTGCTTCCTCAATAGGCACCATAGACCCCAAACCACCATCGGCATACTCACAACCATTTTTTTTAACCAATGTCATAAAGGGCGTATAATTACATGAAACCCAAATCCATTCACAAAATTCCTCATAATTAAAATCTTTAATTGACTTGTATTCGACTTGATTTAGCGACAAATTAGCAACCGTAACAACAACGTCCTTTCCGGTCTCTTTTAAAATATCAAACTCCTTTTCTGTTAGTGTTTGCTTGATAAGCTCTTTTAAATGGTAACTTTCTCCAAAGGTTTTACTACCTCTTAAAATATTCCTTAGTACATTAAAGTGATTTATTTTTATAGTTACTATACCCTTTTTTCTTTTAATTAAAAACGGACAACTACTAAAAATAGAATCTTGTGTAACATTGGTATATACCGCCTTTATTTTACTTACTTTTTTTAATGCTAAATGAGACACTAATAAACTACCGGTTGAAGTTCCAATAAAAATATCGTAATCACGTTTTTTATTTTCAATAAGGTATTGAGCCACACCACCTGCAAATGCGCCTTTACTACCGCCACCAGAAATCACCAATGCTTTCATTCTTAACTGTATATAACACAAACTTTAACGATCCTCTTTCAACAAGTGCTTTGCAAACTTTGAAAAATGCCACACATGATGTGTCATTGCCTGATTTAGATTTTTATGGCACCTATCATCACAAGCATTAATCCATTTTAAATATTGAAAGGCATGCTTTCGTATTTCAAAACTATATTCCGGACTAGTATAATCGATTAAAGTATTGTAATAATCCTGTTTCCTTTCCATTTGGTAATCTTCTGTAAGCAAGGCTAACGTTAACCACAAAATTCTAATATTATAATCGTTAAAACCTAAAACATTCTTAGTTATATTCAAATAACGACGTCTCTCCTTTGGAAAATTAGTCCACAAATTAATTAAAGCTACCTCTATAGTAATATACGAATTATCTTCCAAAAAAGATTCGTAATCCGCCTTAAATTCTAAGGGAATTTCACTTACTGATTGTGCAATGGCTTGACGCACTTTTAGTCCGTTATTAAAATCTTCTTTTTTAATTATAATAGGGTGTTGCAATATAATTTTAGCTTTTGCTTCATCGGAAACATCAGAAGTTAAATAATCATAACATTTAGAAGTTAACACTTCGCAATCAACCATTAAGTACTCTTGGATAAAATGTGATTTCTTGAGGCTTTCCATTGCATCGTTGTAAGGAAAGGCTAAAGACTCAAGCCATATGGACACAAATTCACTTAAATCATTCCCACTAACCGCCTCTACTTCTTCTATAAAATCACTGGTTTCTACATTTTTAAACTTATGGGTTTTCAAATAATTGCTCACGGCCAATTTAAACGCTTTGACTCCTATTTGTTCACACAACATATGTAATACCCAAGCTCCTTTTTTGTAAAACGTCGTACTGCTTGATTTAGGATCTAACAACGATGTGTTTTGTCCACTATTATCTTGTTGTAATAGTTCTTGTGCATACTCGTATAAACGCCAATAGTAATAATCATCACCAAAGATACTACGCTCAGCCAATAAGGCATAATAAGTTGCAAAACCTTCTTGCAACCAATGGTGGGTTCCAGAAACTTCAGTTACCAAATTCCCAAACCATTGATGGGCTAATTCATGAGCATTTACATTAACATAGTTCTTATCTATAAAACCAATGGAATCTACCACAAAGGCATCTGAAAAAATGGTAAGACTGGTATTTTCCATACCAGCATACAAAAAATCTTTTACCGGTACTTGTTTATAATTTTGCCAGGGATATGGAACCCCTATCTCAGCCTCCAAAAAATCAAATATGTCCTTGGTATAGCGATAAGTAGGCTCCATTTTCAAAGAATCTTCCGGATAATAATACATTTCTAATGGAACGCCACTTTTAGAAACGGCCGAATATTTATCGTACTTACCTATTGCCAATGCCAGAAGATAACTGGACATGTGCTCTTGCATATCATAATGCCAAGTAGTCGTAGAGTCGTTAATTTGTTGGTTTATTAAATTTCCATTGGCAATAACCTCATAATTTTTATCAAAAGTGATCGATAAATCGAACTCAACCTTTTCATTCATGTCATCAAAACTAGGCAACCAATTACTGGTATACTTGCCTTGACCCTGGGTCCAAACTTGTTTCTTAACTATATGGGAAGCAACATCCGCATCGGAGTTCCATCCAATAAAATACATGGCCTTTTTAGGAACTGCTTTATAATTGAAAGAGACATGATATGTTGAATCTTTTTTTAATGCTTGCTTTAACCATAACTTTTTGCCATCATTATAAAATTGAAGTTTCGATTTCCCCAGTAAAACCTGTTCAAATTGCATATCAATGGCATCAATATAAACAGAGTCCGCGTCCCTAAGCATTACAAAATCATACGCCACGAAACCATTTACCGTTCTGGTTTCTGGCAAAACACTAACTTTTACAGTTGCCTTCTTAAAATCAACAGTACTGGTCTGTTGAGCTACAGATAGTTGACAAATTATAATATATAAAATATAAAAATGATATCTCATGAATAGACTAACACCAATTCAACTTTAAATTTAAACACATAAAATACGGCTTTTTGCTCTATACGGCACCACAAATCCCAAAACTTAATGAGGATTAAAGTTTTCCTTTGCCAGTGCTTTACGGACACGACTTAAACTTTCTGGTGTAATGCCAAGGTACGAAGCTATCATCCACTGTGGTACACGTAGCATAATATCTGGATACATTTTTATAAAATCCAAATAGCGTACCCTTGCCGATGCCCCCAACAACAAACTTATACGCTTATATAGATGACGAATATGGTTTTGTAATAAGCGTTCATTGCGCTGCCTAAAGTCAAGACTTATTTTAGAAACCTCGCTAATAAACGCTTCATCCATAAGTACCACAACGGTATCCTCAAACGCATCAATATAGTAAGTTGAAGGTTCTTTAAAATAAACACTGCCGCGATCACTTACAATCCAATGCTCTGTAGCAAACTGCAAAATATTTTCTTTCCCTTCTTCATTTAAGGCATAAAATCGCAACAAGCCTTCCTCTACAAAAAAAGAATGTGCACACACACTACCTTGCTTTAGCAAAAATTCTCCTTTGGCCACTTGCCTCACCTTAATATGCGGTTCAACTTGCATATAAGCTTCAACTGTAAGACCCGTTTTTTCAATTAAATGCTTTTTAAAATTAGGTAAATCCATGCGTATTTTTAAATATGAAATTTACGATATATTATGAATAAAAATAAACGGTTTACGATATAAAACCATTTCAATTTAAAATTTGCACATTATAGAATGAACTCATCTTGACTTTTTCCAATTGGTTAAAAAATTGGTATAATTTGCAAGCTATTACTGTTTTTCTGTTTAAACGAAAACACTTAAATTCGCTTTATGAGTATTAACCTGCAAACTCCTATAGATTATTTAAAAGGCGTAGGCTCCAATCGCGCCGACTTACTACGTAAGGAGTTAGGCATACATACGTATCAAGATTTAATTAATTTATTCCCCAATCGTTATATAGACCGTACACAGTATTACAAAATCAACCAACTACAGCGTAACAATGCGGAAGTCCAAATAATTGGTAAACTTACCAGTTTTAAAGAGATTTCGCAAAAACGCGGCAAACGCCTCGTTGCCAATTTTATGGACGAAACTGGCGCTATGGAATTGGTCTGGTTTAGAGGTCAGAAATGGATCAAGGAAAGCCTAAAATTAAACAAACCTTATGTTATTTTTGGTAAAACAAATTGGTTTAATGGCAAGTTTAGTATGCCCCACCCCGAAGTAGAAGCTTTGGAGGCACATGAAAAAAATCTCCGTTCGGCCATGCAACCTGTATATCCATCGACCGAAAAACTATCGAACAAAGGCATTTCTAATCGAGTAATTAGTAAAATCGTACAACAACTTTTTATTGAATCTAACGGTAAATTCACAGAAACGCTATCCAATAATTTAATTGACGAACTAAACTTAATAAGTAAACGGGAGGCACTTTTCAATATTCATTTTCCCAAAAGTCAAGCGCTATTAGCACGTGCACAGTTTAGATTAAAATTTGAGGAATTGTTCTATATACAACTACAATTAATTATAAAAAACCAAGTTCACAAATCTAAAATTAAAGGGTTTCCTTTTGAAAAGGTAGGCCATTATTTCAACACCTTTTTTAAAGAGCATTTACCTTTTGAATTAACGCATGCACAAAAGAGAGTACTAAAGGAAATACGTGCAGATTTAGGGAGTAACGCCCAAATGAATCGCTTACTGCAGGGTGATGTTGGCTCAGGTAAGACCATAGTAGCCTTTATGTCAATGTTAATCGCAATTGACAACGGTTTTCAGGCCTGTTTAATGGCTCCGACTGAAATTTTGTCAGTTCAGCATTACAACGGATTAAATTTACTATGTAAACCACTTAATATCAGCATAAAAATACTAACTGGTTCAACTAAAACTTCAACTAGAAAAAAAATTCACGAATCTTTAGAAAACGGTGAGCTACATATTCTAATTGGCACACATGCACTACTTGAAGACAAGGTGAAATTTAAAAATTTAGGACTTGCTATTATTGACGAACAACATCGTTTTGGTGTTGAGCAGAGAAGTAAATTATGGAGAAAAAACACCTCACCTCCCCATGTTTTGGTCATGACAGCGACTCCAATCCCAAGAACTTTGGCCATGTCGGTTTACGGCGATTTAGATGTGTCCGTCATTGACGAATTACCCCCAGGAAGAAAAGCTATAAAGACAGTACATCGCTACGATAAAAACCGCTTAAATGTTTTTAAGTTCATTCGGGACGAAATTGCAAAAGGGAGACAAGTTTACATCGTCTATCCATTAATTCAAGAAAGCGAAAGCATGGATTATAAAGATTTAATGGATGGCTACGAAAGCATTGTTAGGGATTTCCCCCCTCCAGACTACCAAATATCCATAGTTCATGGTAAAATGAAACCAGCCGACAAAGAATACGAAATGCAACGCTTTATAAAAGGCGAAACCCAAATTATGGTAGCAACCACGGTTATTGAAGTAGGCGTTAATGTACCCAATGCATCCGTAATGATTATTGAAAGTGCCGAACGCTTTGGACTCTCCCAATTACACCAGTTGAGAGGACGCGTAGGACGAGGTGCCGAACAAAGCTACTGTATTCTAATGACCAGTCATAAGCTAAGTAATGACAGTAAAACACGTTTAGAAACTATGGTTAAAAGCAATGACGGTTTTGAAATTGCCGAAGTTGACTTACGTTTACGCGGCCCTGGAGACCTTATGGGCACACAACAAAGCGGCGTTTTAAACCTCAAAATTGCAGACATCATTAAAGATAACGATATTTTACATAGCGCCAGATATTATGCAAAAAAAACACTTCAAAACGACCCTAAACTTTTACTTACAGAAAACCAAGCTATCATAAACACTTACAAGGAATTAGTGAGATATAAGAATATTTGGAATTATATTAGCTAACCTATAATAGCACTATTTTTTAGCGTACAATCCAAGTTAAAAGCCCGACCAAACAGGACGAGCTCATAAGAACTGAATGTAATTTGATTGATGGTTTGTCACACTTAATCAGCCCTAAGATATATACTTATAGCTATCGCTCCTGTTATGGTTTTGTTAAATAACACATGCAGATTGTTAATTAACATACTATAAACAAAAATATTTCCTTTTTAAAACATTATTACAAAAGGTCATTCAAACACTTATTCCTCATTGTATATTTTCAGAAGTTTTTCCTTCTCTTCCTTAATACGCTCCTTACCTCTTTTAATGGCTCCTTCCAAATCATTTAATTCTTTTTCCGCCCTTTCAATAACGTCCCGCTTTTCTCTCTCCTGATCTTCTGTTAGGACTCCAGACTCCTTTTCTTTATCGACACGTTTTCTAGCTTCTTCAATACGCTCTTTTCCTTTTCTAACATCCCGTTCCCTTTGCTCCAAAACCGCAAACTCATCATCCAACTTCTTCTTTGCCTCTGCTGCTCGTGCCTGACCAAAAGCTCTACCTTTTAATTCCCCCTTATGCTTCCCGTATGCATTACCTTGCCCTTTATTGCCCTTATCTTTAGAAGCCTTATCCTTTTTTTCCGATTTAAGACGATCACCAATCCGGTAATTATCTTCTTCCAAGCCCTTTAGCACTTTCTTTTCCTTGTGCTCTTTCTTGTTCTTTTCTTTAATTTCCTTGCTCTTCCCTTGTGCAATAAGCGTTGACCCACTCAACAGGACCATTACAAAAGCCATAACTACTATATACCTAAATACTTTCATACCATTATTGTTTTTAAATACTATCCAATTCTTTTAATGCACTTTCCATTTCATTAGCTTGTGTATCTACTTCTTCTGAAATGTCATTTACTTGAGATTCAATATTTTCAATTTTACTCAAGGCTGCTTTGGTTTCTTCTTCCTCCTTTTTGGCATCTCTACAAGCAATAAATGCTAGTAACAAAAACACTAGTAATACCCTAGTTATTAAATTCATAAAACCTTAGATTTAAGTTAATAAAGAGATTAATTTACAAATTATATTGCATTGTTTGAATGCTTGCTCCAATATTTTATCTTTGCACACTTAAATAGCAGATCATTTATGAAGATTTCATACAATTGGTTAAAACAATTTATTAAAACAGATTGGAAACCTGAAGCAACTGGTGAACTACTTACAGATTTAGGTCTTGAAGTAGAGGGTATTGAACCCTACCAGTCTGTAAAAGGAGGACTCGAAGGCGTTATTGTTGGAGAAGTACTAAGTTGTACAAAGCACCCCAACGCAGATAAGCTTAAAGTAACAACCGTTAATATTGGCGGTGAATCCCCAATTCAAATAGTTTGTGGAGCTCCCAACGTTGCAGCAGGGCAAAAAGTACCTGTTGCCACCATTGGAACAACACTGTATAGCGAAACAGGAGAAGCTTGGGTTATTAAAAAAGGAAAGATTCGAGGCGAAGAAAGTTATGGAATGATTTGTGCCGAAGATGAACTGGGTTTAGGGAAATCTCATGATGGCATTATGGTTCTGGAAGACAGCGTTAAAGTTGGAACGCCTGCTGCCGATATTTTTGAAATTGAAAATGACCATGTTTTTGAAATTGGCCTGACACCAAACAGAGCTGATGCCATGAGTCATTATGGAACTGCTCGTGACTTAAAAGCAGGCTTTGCACAAAAAGAAATAAATTTAGAACTCATAACGCCATCGGTTAGTGCCTTTCATGTTGACAATCGCACATTAAAAATTGACATTGATGTTAAAAACAAAGACCTGGCTCCGCGGTATTGCGGACTCACTATTTCGGGAATAAAAGTCCAGACCTCTCCCACCTGGTTACAACACCGGTTAAAAGCTATTGGATTAAGCCCTATTAATAACATTGTCGATGTTACCAATTATGTACTTCACGAACTAGGCCAGCCCCTACATGCATTTGATGCTACTAAAATTGCAGGAAACAAAATTGAGGTAAAAACTCTCGATGCCGGAACCAAGTTTGAAACCTTAGATGGTGTTACACGAGAGCTTCATGAAGACGATTTGATGATTTGCGACGCCGAAAAACCTATGTGCATTGCCGGTGTTTTTGGAGGTATGCACTCTGGGGTAACCGAAACAACTACAAGTATCTTCTTGGAAAGCGCTTACTTTAACCCAGTAAGCATTCGTAAATCGGCTAAACGCCATGGCTTAAATACAGATGCCTCTTTTAGATTTGAACGTGGTATCGATCCTAATATTACCGAATATGCCCTAAAACGTGCTGCCTTACTAATTCAAGAAATTGCTGGAGGAGAAATTACAAGCGACATTATTGACTTTTACCCCAAGAAAATTGAAGACTTTCAGGTTCGTTTAAGTTTTGAAAATGCTAAAAAATTAATTGGTGAAGAGATTCCGAAGGAAACTATTAAACGCATTCTTACTTCTTTAGATATTAAAGTTAATAATGTTACCGAAACCGGTCTAGGCTTAACAGTTCCTGCCTATAGAAATGATGTACAGAGAGAAGCCGATGTTATTGAAGAAATCCTACGTGTTTACGGTTATAACAATATTAAAACTACCGAAAAACTAAACGCTTCTATTTCTAGTACTTCACGTTTTGACGATCATAGAATCCAAAACGTAGCTGGCAATCAATTGGCGTCTCAAGGCTATTTTGAGATCATGGCCAACTCGCTAACAACACCTAACTATATTGCACTTAGTGAACAACTGAAGGAAGAACACAACATAACCATGCTCAACCCGTTAAGTAATGATTTATCTGTTTTAAGACAATCATTACTGTTTTCTGGATTGGAAGCGGTATCCTATAACATTAATAGAAAAAGGCAAGATCTTAAATTTTTTGAATTTGGTAAAACGTACCATCAATTTAACGAACAGAGAGAGGAACACAAGCACCTAACACTGATCACAACTGGAAATAGCACACCCGAACACTGGCATGGCGTTAGTGCTAAAAGCGATTTCTTTTTTATGAAAGGAAGCATCACTGCCGTTTTGGAACGTTTGGGAATTACACGATATAATGAAAAACCTGTCCAAAATGATGTTTTTAGCGAAGGACTTTCATTAAACTTTGGGAAAACTAACATTGTAGAGTTCGGCATATTGAAAAAAAGCATTCTTAAACATTTCGATATTTCTCAAGAGGTGTTCTTTGCAGATTTTAAATGGGAGGCTATACTCGATTTGGTAAAGCATAATAAAATTATTTACAAAGACATACCTAAGTACCCCGAAGTACGTCGTGACTTTGCATTACTTTTAGATGAGGCCGTTACATTTGAATCGATACATAAAATTGCTAAACAAACTGAAAAGCAGTTGCTTAAAAAAGTGAATTTGTTTGATGTATACCAAGGCAAAAACCTTCCAAAAGGAAAAAAAAGCTACGCCATTAGCTTTACCCTTCAAGACGACAACAAAACACTTACCGATAAGCAAATAGACAAAATTATGAACAAGCTACAATCGAACTTCGAAAAACAATTGGGTGCCGAATTAAGGTAAGCTTATAAAACATAATATTTTGTAATAAAAGTCAGCTTAAAGCTGACTTTTTTATTTAAAAAATTGTATATTTAATAGAAACTCAAAACTTACTAAGAGATGAAAGACTCCAATTATATAAAAATATATACTGGCGACTTTATAATTGTCCAGCGTATTGTTACAGAGCTTGAAGCTATTGACATTAACCCTATTGTTAAAGACCAAACGGAATCGGCTCGATTAGCTGGTTTTGGAGGTGGTATTGTTCCTGGCTTTCAGGAAATATTTGTCAATAAAGACGAGCTTGATACAGCCGTCTCTGTTGTACAGAGTATCACTTCTGAACTAGGCAGTTAATGCCTTTAGGGATATCTAACAAAAATTCCTTTAAATCAATTACCGCTTTGGGGTTGCTGATTTAAAGGAATTTTCTGATTGGTCAGTAACGACCAATACAATTACATACTGTGAAACTCAATTAAATTGGCCTCATAATATTGTTCTCCTAATTTAGACAACAAGTCTTTAATTACATTACTATCACCATCTATAGCTACAGCCGAATATCCTATATTGTTCAACCTTCCTAACCTAAGATCAATAATATTAATATGTTTTGAAGCCAAAGCAGACAATAATATTAGTAAAACTCCAGGTGCATTATGGTGTTTGGTAAGAATGACTTTATCGCTCAATACCAAATTTAAATCCACACCATCCATTTCCAATAAATAGACGCCTTCTCTATGGTAATTAGGCAACTCTGCATTTTCCTTGTAAATTAATTTACTAAAAAGCCCGCCATCTGTACCATTAGCAAAGTCTATGGCACTTTTTACTTTTTCTTTATCCCCCCCTTCAATAGATATAAATGCTACAGCTGTTCCATCATTATTTGACTTTAACCGTGCTGTTTCAACATTTATTCCCTCGGAAGCCAAAGTATTGAATAGTGATGATATTACACCTGGCTTATCTAAATGTTCTGAAAATAATCCATTTACTTTATCCCCAGAGTTCTTGGGAATCTCATTGGTAACTGTAATTGACTTTCCCCATTTTCTAATTCGGATGGCATTGTAATCCCCCATACCCGTAGCATTCCTGTATATGTCTACAAACTCTGAAAAGGATCCTCCAAAAGAAAAATCGGGAATAATTCTTCTTTGGTCATTGTCCAATCGCTGATTTAACAACTCAATACCTTTATTTAAAACGGTGTATTTAACCTTTAGCTCATGATCATCGAAAATAGTACGGTTTTCTGGGATTAATTTTGAATAGCTCACATAACTTTCATAACCAGCCTCCTGAATGTATTCCAGACTTTCTTTAAAATTAAGCCCATAATACCTTACATGGTGCGTGTCCGTCCCAACACACACCGGGATTTGAAGTTCATTGGCCCTTCTTAAAATATTTTGTGTAGGATAAACTCCAACACCTTTAAACTTACCGGCCATGTTAACATCCAATGATAGATTACGATCGGCTATAAGCTCTAAAAGTGTTCTAAATTTATTGGCTAAGGGGTGCGAACTGGTTTCAAAATTCACCAAAGCCTCTGGCATATCAACATTTAATTTAGGCAAATCTATATGTCCGATTATTTGAATCATATCTCCAAAACACTCAATCATCTGGATCATTTCATTAAAATAACCATCCCAATAAGCTTCTAGACTACCTCTCATTTTTAACAATTCAAGAGCTTCTTCCTTACTACCATCATATGGCAATCCTTCGGGAGCAAAATGAACCGAACCAATAACATAATCGGCTTCTTCTGCTTGAAATATTTTTGATCGACTCCATTGCAATCCCAAATCTGGCCCCATCCATTCCAACTCTACACCATACTTAATATTGATGCGGCCTTCATATTTTTCACGTAAGTTCGCTATACGCTTAGGGTAATTTAAATAGGATCTGTTACCTCGAATAAATTTTACATTGGTATCTCTTTCTGCCACATAGCGAAAACTCGTTAAACGGGGCGAATGAATTATAAAGGCAATACTTGGATGGTTTGCCTCAATAGCTTTATCTATAATATCCTCTAGCTTATCAATACCGTGTTTTACATGATCTTGTTCTGTCCCTGCATGAATACCATGGGTTTCCCAAATAAATTCGTTAAGCTTTCTCATCAATCTATGTGCTTTAAATTATGCTTTTAGTACTTCAAATTTAACCATTGCTATATAATTATCGAGGGTAATTTTGTTTGTTTTCAATATATTTCAAAAAGCTCCATTTATTACTTTATAAAATCCCCTAAATAAGTACAAATATTATCAATTCAATAAATTTAAAAGGAAAACTTATTAAACATCCTGCCCAGAAATTAAACTCATCTTAACTTTTCTGATTGAAGTGAAAATTAGCTATTTTGAACTTAATGGAAAGCATTTTTAAGTTGCATAGCAGGGCTACGGAATGAGAAAATGACGAAAAGCAGGCTCAAAAGAGCAATTTTTTAACCAATTGGAAAAAGTCAAGATGAGTTCATTATATATTCTTATTTAAAATGCAAATGCATAACCAGTCTCTTTGAAAACCTTAATTTAGTTCATGCTAATAGGCACAAACCTTCCTTATTACATTCTTTAAATAGAAACACTTCTAATAGTCGACAAATTTTCACAAGAGGTCAGTCTATTCAATTATCTCACTCTCTTACATCACCTACCAAGGGCTTTTAGGTTTGTTATTAAAACAAAACCATATTAAACTTTAAATTGAAAATCTAATTATATTTATAGAAAAATAGAACGGAACTTTATGCGACCAATCAATACAGCCTTATGCTCTTATGGCATGAGCGGAAAGGTGTTTCATGCACCATTTATTTCGGTAAATCCCAATTTTAATTTGTATGGTGTTTTTGAGAGAACAAAAAACTTGGCACAAGAACGCTATCCAAACGTAAAAACATTCCGCTCTTTAGAAGAGATATTAGCCGATGAAGCCATTGAACTTGTCGTAGTTAACACACCTAATATTACACATTATGAGTTTTCTAAAATGGTTATTAACGCAGGGAAGCACCTAATCGTTGAAAAACCATTTACAACAACCGTTGCAGAAGCTGAAGAATTAATACGATTATCTAAAGACAAAAATGTTATTATCTCTATATACCATAATAGACGTTATGACAGTGATTTTAAAACAGTGCAAAAAATATTAAATGAAGGCTCCTTAGGAGATATTGTTGAAGCCGAGTTTCATTACGATCGATATAACCCAGGACTTAGCTACAAAACGCATAAAGAAGTTTCAACTGCTGGTGTTGGGAGCTTATACGATTTAGGATCACATTTAATTGATCAGGCCATACAGTTTTTTGGGTTACCTAAAGCCGTGCAAGCAGATTTAGACGCTCACAGACCGAATTCAAAAGTTAGTGATTATTTCGATTTAAAACTATTTTATCCATCGCATCGAGTTATATTGAAATCAAGTTATTACGTAAGAGAACCGCTCCCCGGAAATATTTTACACGGAAAAAAAGGCTCTTTTATAAAATCTAAAGCAGACATCCAGGAAACGGAGCTCATTGCGGGAAAAATGCCTGGAACAGCAAGTTGGGGCATTGTACCGGATGAAGAGAAAGGGCTACTGCACACCGAAAAGGACGGAAAGGTTATTAAAGAGCATATTACAACTTCTAGAGGTGACTATATGGCCTATTATGATGCCATGTATGAATCTATAAGAAACAACAAGCCTGTTCCCGTAACAGCTACAGAAGGCATGTTGGTTATAAAAGTTATTGAAGCAGCCCTAAAAAGCAACAATGAAAAAAGGTTGGTTAATTTATAACCGCTCTCCTTTATTGTTACGCTTGTTTTTAATATCAGAAAGCGACATCCCTTTTTCGCGCATATAAATAGTGTGCTTTGGACTTCCTATAATTTGGGAGGAATACACACCCGAATGCCCCGAAAACAGATACGCCGTACTACAAGCTAAAGCTATAAAAACCCCAGATTCGATACCAAAAAGTTCAATCCCCATAATAGTACAGGCAATGGGTGTATTGGTAGCTCCTGCAAAAACAGCCACAAACCCCATACCTGCTAACAGGCCCATTGGCAAAGGAATAAACCAGATTAACACATTCCCTAAAGTCGCTCCAATAAAAAACAAAGGTGTTACTTCTCCCCCCTTAAAACCGGCTCCCAAGGTAAATGATGTAAATAAAATTTTTAAAATAAAATCATAAGAATTCAACTGCTCATTAAAAGCATCTAAAATAGTTGGAATTCCCAATCCTATATACTTTGTTGTTCCCATGAGATAAATAACAATAGCCAATACCCCTCCCCCAATAACCGGTCGAAGTGGAGGGTAGTTAATCCGCGTATTAAATAAGTTGCTCCAAAAATGAGTTGACTTAGAGAACAACATGGCTACAAGCCCAAAAATAATTCCAGCCAACACTGCCCACAAAAGATTTATCGGTGTCATTTTGGCTACAGATGCGATATGGTAATGTGTATGCCCTACATCCCAAACACCACAAAAATAGTCTGCCAATACAGCCGCTAAAAAACTCGGAACAACAGCCTCCAACCTTATGCGACCTAAAACCATTACCTCAAGTGCAAAAATACCCCCCGCTAAAGGTGTACCAAAAACAGAAGCAAAACCTGCACTTATACCAGCAATTAATATAACCCTTCTGTCACGTTTTGAAAGATTAAAAAGCTTTGTAAACCTATCTGCAATAGCACCTCCTACCTGAACGGCAGTCCCCTCACGTCCTGCAGAGCCTCCAAAAAAATGTGTTAAAATCGTTCCAAAAAGCACTAAGGGCGCCATTCGAAATGGAATAATTTTTTTGGGTGAATGAAATTCCTCAAGCAATAAATTATTTCCTTTAACAACACTATTACCGTATAAATAATAAGATAACCCAATGATCCCGCCCCCTACTGGCAGTAATGCAATAATCCATAAATGAGATTCTCTCCAATTAGTGACCCATTCTAAACTTAAGAGAAAAAAAGCAGATACACTACCAATAATCGCTCCTAAAAGTAAACAAATAAAAATCCATTTTACAAGGTAAAACAAAGAAGGAATCTGTTCTAATGACAATAAGTAGTTTTTAATTTTAGTTAAATCCATAATGCCCCAAAGCTATTGCTTTACTCTCAAATAAATAGAAGCTTCATTCCATGTCTTATTTATACAAGTCAAGCAAATTTAAGTTAAAAACTTTAAAAACGCAGGTTTACTCCTTATTTCTAAAAAGACACACTTTTAAAACCAGAAATATTACCTGCAAAAGCCAACATATTTAAAACACGTTAAGAACATACCTCTAAAGACCTTTAATCAACAAGATTACAATTTCTTAACATCCCAAAAAACAGCTATACCACCAAAAACCAATCTAAGCACATTATCAAAAGTTATTGATTGTTAACAAAAAAAGCCTGACCACAGGATCAGACTTCTTTATTGGCTATTCTAAAATAGCTTTCTATTTTATTTCAATCAATTCAAGATCAAAAATTAAATCTTGGCCTGCCAACGGATGGTTCGCATCAACTATAATATGGTTTTCATGAACCTCGGCAACACGAAACTGTACTTCGGTGCCATCTGGATTTTTAGAAGCCAAGCCCATTCCCACTTCAGGAGTCATCTCTTGTGGTAGCTGTTCCTTTTTCACTTCATAAAATAACTCTTGACGTACTTCACCATAAGCTTCTGCTACAGGAATATTAACGGTCTTCTTCTCATTAACCTTCATATCAATAACACCTTTTTCAAATCCCGGAATAAGCATCCCTTGGCCTAAAGTAAATTCCAAAGGCTCTCTTTCTAAAGAACTATCAAAAACTTGACCATTGGTTAACTTTCCTGTGTAATGAACGCGTACGGTATCATTCTCTTTTACTTGACTCATAACTAATTCTATTTTCTAGTTTTTATAATACTTGCAAAACTATCATTTAAAAAAGGGACTACCGCTTTTTAAACTATAAATTGTAAATATTAAGATAGAATTAACTAAAAGCAGAATTTTTATTATTCATTATTTACGCCATATTAGGAAAACAACTTTATTCACACGTTTAAATTTTAGTAATTAATTTATTTTATTGTAATTATAAAATTAAGAACGTGTGCAATCGCTACGCTCTCACATTAAAAATTTTAAACATTCACTATTGTGAAAAAATGCTTAAATTTTATTAATGTTCGTTTCATATAAACATATTTTCAAAATATTGTATTCATGAATCTTCGATTTCACGGGAATGACAATTTCAACGGGAACCCCAACGCAGAGCGTCGAGGAATTCTTTAGATTAAGGTATAATCAATTCTAATTTTTGTCGTTCTTTCTCAGGATAAAGTGCTTTTTTGTTCTTCATTTCACCCGCTAGTACATTCATCATTATTTTTAGCTGTTCTGGATTTTTATCAGACACATCATTAGCTTCAAACGGATCTTCTTTTAAATTAAATAGTTGATAGTTTGGGAGACTATCTACTTGATAATGATATATAATTTTCCAATCTGATTTAACTAGACTTGTAAAATAGCTAGAACGGTGACTATGAGGAAAATGATTGAGAAATAATTCATCACGTTTTAGGTTCTCTTTCCCCTTAAACTGATCTTGCAATAAGAATCCATCTAAAATAAATTCTTCGGTATTATTTACATTTGCTACACGAGACAGGGTTGGAAAAATATCTAAGATTGACCCAAGTTGCGGCTGAATAGTATTATGTTTAATCGGTGTTTTTATCTGACAAGTAGCTTTATCATTTGGAGAAATCCATGAGGCTATAAATGGAATCCGCATACCTCCTTCGTAGTGACTCCCTTTTTTCCCTTTAATTGGCGAGGAACTACTGTAATTATCTATAATAGGCAAGGGAGCATCTGAACCATTATCTCCAAGAAACAGAATTAAAGTATTTTCGCCCAGTCCTAAATCCTTCACATGTTCAATTATATCTCCTAATGACTTATCTATCCCTTCAATTAGAGTTGCATAGGTCTGTGCCTTTTGAGATTTGCCTGAAGTGTTATAATGATTGATAAAACGAGAATCTACTTGAAATGGTGTGTGAACCGCATAGTGTGCCATATTGAGAAAAAATGGCTTTCCCTCTTCCTTAGCCTTTGATATTGCCAAATTAGCCTCCAATGTTAGTGCCTCTGTTAAAAATATATTCTTTCCATGATATTTTTCTAGACCATCTACAGCTCTTGACTTATTGCCTCCTAAATGTCCAAACCCATCAGTTCCAAAATAACTACCGGGTTGACCTATAGAACTACCGGCAATATTAATATCGAAACCTAAATTAAGAGGATCTTCTCCTTCACTGTTATAAGGCCCAAAATGAGCTTTACCCACATGAATTGTTCTATAGCCTTCTTGCTGTAATATTCTTGGAAGTGTTACCGATTCTTTAGTAAGCCCTTTCCAGTTCCAATCTTTTGGACCAAACTTAGTCCTGTTATTTTCTTCAGATTTAATCCAATTGGTAACTTTATGACGTGCTGAATTCTGACCCGTAAGAATAGAGGTCCGCGTTGGAGAGCAAACTGAATGGGCATAAAAGTTTGTAAACCGGATGCCTTGCTTCGCCAACATTTCCATATTAGGTGTTTTATAATAGTCATTTAACGGATGTTTTACTGGATTCCCATTTGTGTCTGTTAAAAACGGGACTGAAGTATCCATTAGTCCCATGTCGTCTACTAAAAAGACTATAATGTTTGGAAGCAGCGTACTTTCTTTTGATACATCATCACACGAAGTCGCACACATTGCTGACAGGAATATAAAAACTAAAAAATTTAATTTTAATCTAATTTTACTTTTCATAATTTTCTTTATAGTTTGATTATATTTCTAGTTATTGTTTAAAAGAATAAAATTTTAACTCGTCATTGTTTCTCACAAAAACCAACTTATCATTTCCGTTAGCACCTTTTAGCATGTTCACTTGCTTCACTTCACCATCAACCAACAAACCACTCTGAAAAGCTGGCAATGCTTCAAAAGCAGGGCTTCCTCCTTTGAGATACATTCCGTAGCTGGCATCATTCCTGGGAGTTTCTACTTCTGATCCATATAAATTTCCAGCTACTATAATATCCAAGTATCCGTCTTTATTAAAATCGAAATTTAAGATGCTATTAATTGACGATACCTGGGATTTTTTGTCTAACGGCACTCCCCTCATTTTTTGCTTATCTCCTCTATTCTCAAAATACATACTCGAAAAATTTGAAGCTTTATAATTTAAAGCATTATTCAAATTACCAGAGCCATAAACCTGCACTAAAGTAGCCTTACCGAAGGCATCGTATGACTTGAATTTATCCTTAATAAAAGGCATTTCATTAGAAGAGCACTGCCTACCCCTTAAAGGATACAAATCTCCCCCGTTATAATACCCCAGAACTATATCTAAATCACCAGAATCATCAAAATCTTTAGTATAGACGTCAAAAGTTTCTTCTTTAGAAGCTTTGTATTTATAATTCAACCCTAGATTACCACATACCAAGTCTACATCGCCATCATTATCGAAATCTGCTGCCGAAACACTGTTCCACCAGCCTACTTCTTCATTCAAACCGTAAACATCTGATTGATCAGAAAAGTATCCCTCTTCGTTGATGAAAACTTTTATAGGCATCCATTCTCCAACCACAACCAAATCTATCAATTGATCATCATTTATATGGGTCCAAACGGCATCTGTAACCATTCCCAAACGCTCAAGATCAGGCAATACTTCTTTTGAGACATCAACAAAGCTAATGCTTTTACCTACTGTTCTGTTCTCCAATAAATAACTATCTGCCGGATACGGATACTTTTTTGGAATTTGGCGTCCTCCAACAAACAAATCTAAATCGCCATCATTGTCATAATCGTACGCCCGAACACATGATCCACTTGTAAAAAACTTTGGAATGGCTAAAGGTGTTTTTACAAATGTTCCATTGTCATTTTCATAAAGTCTATCTTGGTAATACTTTGAATTTTCCTTACGTTCATTTCCCCCGCTAACTACATATAGATCCAAATCTCCATCGTTATCGGCATCAAACAATGTAGCTCCAACATCTTCAAAAGTCCTATCATTGTAAAAATCTACATTATTTCTGGCTTCTTTAAAAGAACCATCATTCTTTTGAATGAATATTTTCCCTGAGTAGCCAAGAGCACCGCCTATATAAAAATCATCCATGCCATCTGCATTTAAGTCTCCCACCGCAAAAGCAGGTCCTTGTTCAGACATTTTATGTGGCAATAAGCTTTCCTTTTCAAAATCATTATAACTGTTTTCTTCATGTTTATATTGAATCAAATCAGCTGATATTACCTTAAATAGTTTGCTTTTATCAATCGTTTTTATATTATTAATAACTTGTGCTTCATTATAATATATTTTAAGTGTTTGATTGGCTTTTATGTTTTTCAATACCTGTTCCTTCCCATCATTCCAAACTACTCTAAGCTCCTCAACCATATCAGCTTCATCCAATCCAAAATGCAAATAATTCCCAACCGAAGATTGAAAACCTCTAGTATTATAGTGCTCCTTCATTTGCTGATTGCTGCCACTTTTCACATATACTTTTGCTCCAATCCCCATTGTATTACCATTCGGACCGTTTAACTTTAATTTTAAAAAACTTCTATTGCTTTTCTCGGATTGATTGTTTTTATAGATATGAGCAAAATCATCCATATTATTAGCAACAATATCTACATCACCATCATTATCAAAATCAGCATAGGCTGCGCCATTGGAAGCTGTAAGCAAGCTGTCTATTTTTTGAATACCACTTACTTTAGAAAAAGTAAGATCTCCTTGGTTCATAAAAAAGTAATTACTTTTCTTTCTGGTTGGCATTTTAGTCATTATATGAGAGATATAAGCTTCTTTATTAATGGTCTTATTCTTTGAAAGCTCTTCTCTTACTTTCTTATGATATTTTACAAAATCATTATTTCTAAAATCTCTTTTTATGCCATTGGAAATAAAAATGTCCTGCCAGCCATCATTATTCATATCAAAAAACAAAGGCGCCCAACTCCAATCTGTATTAGAAATGTTAGCCAGGTGTGCTGTTTCAGAAAAAAAAGGAGTTTCGCTACCTAAACCAGTTCCATTGTTTGTTTGAAGTGTATTGAACATGTATTGATAGTGCAAGCCTAAATCAACATGATTATAAAATCGTTCTACATCCATACCACTCATACTGGTTTTTATACCATAGTTATCTTCAGAAACCATATCCACACTCATAATATCCAGCCAACCATCATTGTTGTAATCAGCGGCATCATTGCCCATGGAGAAAAAGGAAATATGATTGGTAGCTTCTTTAATTTTTTCCGAAAAGGTACCGTTACGATTGTTAAGATATAAATGGTCTTCTCCTGAAAAATCATGACTAACATATACATCCGACCAATTATCATTGTTAAAATCACCAATAGCCAATCCTAACCCGTATCCCAATCGGTTATTTATAATACCTGTTTCTTCTGTTGCATCAATAAACTTACCTTTATCGTTTATATATAGACGCTCTCCACTAAGTTCTCCTTGTGCCTTAAGGTAATGTTCTAATTGAGCATCTCCATATATTTCTACGTCATGGTTAATTAGAAACATATCCAGATCACCATCTTTGTCAAAATCAAAAAAAGCAGCTTGTGTTGAAAACTCTTCTATATCCAGATAGTATTCTTTTGCCATTTCTTTAAAAACTGGCATACCGTTTTTATCTATCCCTTGATTTACAAAAAGCTCATTACGCCTTTTATCGGGATCTTTAAATTGACCTGAAGCACATACATAAATATCTAAAAGCCCGTCGGAATTAATATCTACTGTTGTAACTCCTGTTGGAAAAACAGCTTTTCCCTGAACCCCTGCAATGTCAGTTATATCTTCAAACTTAAGATCTCCTTTATTAATATAGAGTTTATTAGATTCTAAGTTTGATACAAAATAAATATCAGGAAGGTCATCATTATTAAAATCACCAACGGCAACACCCGCCCCATTATAATAGTACTCATAAAAGAGCCCATTCATATACAAGGTTTCTTTTAGGTTATTTTTAAAAAAGATATTAGTTTGCTCAGGACTGCAAAAGGAAAATAAAGGTACATTAATATCTTGTTTGACTTCCTCTTTTTTTTCACAAGAGAAAAGTATAATTATTATTAAACATAAACTATTAAAAAAATACCTTTTCAAATTCATTGAGTAAAATTTTTATTATTAAGAATGGTGTATAACGGTCATCAGCCATTTTAAATAATTAGATGAAAGACCAGAAGCATTTTAGCCAATGGTCTTTCAAACTAAAAAAACTAATTTAAAAACTATAATTTAATACCCAGGATTCTGTTCAATACTTCCTTCTGAAATTTCTACTTCTCTAGCAGGTACTGGCATTAAAACGTGGTGCGGTTGTATATTTGCTGCAGGTTCTGCTAACCATGGTTCTTGTGCATTTTGAATAGTCTCTACAAAAACACCCCATCTCAATAGATCAAATTTTCTAATGCCTTCAAAACCTAGTTCTGTAGCACGTTCTTTTCTTAATGCTGTTCTAAATTCATCTTTTGTTAAACCAGAAAGTGGTGGCAAGCTGGCACGCTCTCTTACTTTATTTATAAATTGATAGGCATTTGTTGGGCCATTCAATTCATTCTCTGCTTCTGCCCTCATTAAAAGAACATCCGAATAGCGAATAACATAGGTATTCTGGCTTCCATTATTTCCTCTTGGTGAGTCACCATCAATATTTAAATATTTTCCGGTAATTGGACCTGCTCCAGGTGTTCTTGGAGATTCTAATACGTTCCCATTTATCTCGGTTACATAGCTTATATCTTTTCTGTTGTCACCTGGTTCGAACATAGCCAAATAGTCACTGGTAGGAAGCATATTTTCCCATCCTCCGCCTATAGCATTTACTCCTCCTACTTCGGTATCCCTTGAACCTACCCAACTTTGTTTAAAGTCATTCCTCTCATCTTGTTGAAACTGAATATCAAATACATTTTCATTAACATTTCCGCCATCTAATCCCGGCATTAACACATACTCAGCACTTTGAGACCATAAAGCATTATAGTCAGCTACTAATCCATACTGTCCAGAAGCAATAACCTCTTCTGCTCTGGTATTGGCTTCAGCCCACTCATTTTGTGTTAAATGCACACGTGCCAACATAGCTGTTGCAGCTCCTTTAGTAGCTCTACCTCCATCCGTACTTCCATAGCTTAAAGGTAACACGGCAATAGCATCTGTTAAATCTTGTTCTATTAAATTATAAACTTCTGCCACTGTGCTACGGGTAATCCCGACCAAATCATCAGGTTGCGCAACGGCAGTTAATATGGGAACGCCACCATAAACTCTTACCAGCTCGAAATAATAAAATGCTCTTAAAAATTTTGCCTCACCTATTAATCTCGCTTTCAAGTTTTCATCCATATTCACTGCCGGTACAAATTCTATCACACTATTGGCCAAAGCCACTCCTTGATAATTTCGTTGCCACATAACAGTGGCATCTCCATTATTGGCATTTAAATCAATAAACCACGATACGGGTCTTTTATTATGCTGACCTTGAAAGGCAATATCACTAGGTGTAAATCCGTAATAGAACGAAAGAATATGACTATGTAATCTGGTATAAGCAGCCGTAGTTGCTGCGATAGCATCAGATTCACTTTCAGGAAAACTACCAGGTACCAAAAAATCGATTGGTTCTTCTGTAATTATATCTTCGCATGATACCAGTGCTATACTGGTCATTAGAAATACTATATATAATTTAATTCTTTTCATCTTAATATTTTTTTTAGAATGTTAAATTCAAACCAACTGTCCATGTTTTAGCTGAAGGATCTTGAGCTTGATCATACCCTCTTCTAACATTACTGTTCCCCCTATTAATTTCTGGATCATATCCACTGTAGTTATCAAACAGCAATAAATTCGTTCCTGAGATATACAACCTTGCCTTACTAAAGGGTAACTTGGAAAACTTTTCCACTGGAAAATTATAGCCCAAACTTATATTTCTAAGTCTTAAAAAAGAACCATCTTCCAAGACACCTGTTTCAGAAACTATCTCACTTCTAAAAATCCCTCTTACTGAAGGGACATTGGTATCTGTGTTTGTGGGAGTCCAACGGTTGGCAAATTTTTTAAATACGTTATTATCAAACGCAGTATTAATTCTGGAATCGGTTTCATTAAAAATATCGTTCCCTACTGTAAAGGCCCAGTACATAGAGAAGTCAAAGTTTTTATAACGAATTGTATTATTAAGACCTCCATAAAAATTAGGATTTGGGTCTCCTATAATGCGCTGATCTAAATCATCAATAACACCATCTGGAACACCATCCGGCCCACTAATATCCTCAAAACGTTTTCCTCCAGGGAACACACCTCTTCCTTCCAATCCGGCTGCATCAATCTCCGCTTGGGTATTCCAGATCCCATCACGAACAAAACCATAGAAAGCACCAAGAGGTTGCCCCACTTCTATAACTGCTGAAGGTACATTTACAACACCTCCAAATCTATTAATAAGCACTTGACCATCTTCATCGGGTATTGATAACACTTTATTTTTATTGGTAGAAATATTAAAAGTTGTTTCCCATGTAAAATCCTTAGTATCGACATTAACTGAATTGATAAGTAGTTCAATTCCCTGATTCTCTACAGTACCAAAATTTGTGGGTATCGATGAATTTGGCACACCTGCTAACCATAGAATATCTTGGGATGTAAACAGGTCACGGGTTTTCTTTTTATAATAATCTAAGGTCACTTGAAGTCTATTATTAAAGAACCCCATATCTACTCCAATATCTAATTGGTCTGTAGACTCAAACTTCAGCCTATCATTACCTAAACGGTTAAGTCCGATACCATTAGAAATATCACCACTATTACCAAACAGATAGGTAAACCCTGCGCCCAAACGCGCTAATGACGTTCCTCCAGCTGCGGGGTTACCCAGTGTTCCAAAACTTGCTCTGAACTTTAAGTCATTAAACACATTTAAATCTTCTATAAACTTTTCTTTAGAAGCTGTCCAAGCCAGTGCTACCGAAGGGAAAAAACCATATTTTTCACTGGCAGCAAAAGCAGTCGCACCATCTCGTCTACCACTTACTGTTAGTCTATATTTACTGTCAAAACTATAATTTAGCCTAAATAAAAATGACTCAATGCCAGATTCGGATGCATTAGACTCAGACCTAAATCTATCTGTACCAGCATCAATATTATTAAATGTAAAAAAATCGGTAGTAAATCCTCTCACACCTACAAGACTACCTGAATTGAAAAAACGTTGCCTTGTATACCCTAAAAGAGCATCTATATTGTGCTTTCCAATGCTTGTATTATAGTTAAGGGTTTGCTCAACTAAAGTACTTAAGTCCTCTGAATTGCTAATAGTTGCGGTTCCTCCAATATTTTGCTGGCCGAATAATGTTGACGGTGAATAATTTTCACTTTTTGAAAGCGATAAATCGGTTCCATAACTTAACTTATACTTTAAATTTTTAAAGGGTTCAAATTCGGCATAGACCGTTCCATAAATACGAGACCTGGTGTTTTCATTAATGGTTTTAGTAGGCCCTCCTATTGGATTTTCAGCACTCAACTCACTGGTTATTGTTTGTATCGTAAATCCACCATTCTCATCTCGTACTGGTAGTGTAGGCAGGTACCCCCCAATATTTATAATATTACTACTTCCCGGAAGCGTATTATTTCTGGTAATCACAATTGAATTTCCAATCTTTAATTTCTCTCCTAATTTAAAATCACCATTCAACCGTATTTGATATCTTTTTAAATTGCCTTCAAAATAAATACCATCTTGGTCAAAATGGTTAGCTGATAGATAGTATTGGGCATTATCATTTCCGCCAGAAATTGATAAAGTATTGCTGAATGTAAGTGCATTATTACGATAAACTTCTTCTTGCCAATTAGTCCCTTCTCCTAATGATTCTGGGTTTGGATAAGCATCGGTATTCTGTACCTCATTTTGAAAGGCGCCATATTCTGCCGCATTCAAAAAAGGTATTAATCGATAAGGGGATGAAGTAGATACAAAAGAATCATACTTCAATGTCATTTTTCCTTTTTTACCTCGCTTCGTGGTAATTAAAACCACCCCGGCAGATGCTCTAGAACCATAAAGTGCTGTTGCTGATGCATCTTTTAATATTTCAACAGATTCTATATCTTGAATATTTAAATCTGAGGTGTTTCCGGTACCTATAAGACCATCTATAACAAATAACGGATTACTATTACCTGAAATGGAATTGGTTCCCCTAATTCGTATTGAAGCAGCTGCCCCTGGTTGTGAGGAAGTTGGAATAACCTGCACACCAGCCGCTCTTCCTCGTAAAGCGTCATCTAATCTAACTGAAGGTGTTTCGGTAATATCCTCTGATTTTATTGAGGTCACTGAACCTGTTAAATCAGATTTTTTTACCGTACCATAGGCCACTACTACCACCTCTTCTAACTTTGCCGCATCTTCTTGCATAGTAATAGCAATATCTGTTTTACCGTCGATTGCGATCTCCTGAGTTAAAAACCCAATGTACGATATCACTAAAACAGCATTTTCATTACCTATATTTAAGGAAAACTTTCCATCAAAATCAGTTTGCGTTCCATTAGTAGTTCCTTTTTCTAGAACACTTGCTCCAGGTAAAGGTTGGCCATTTTGGTCTGCAATCACTCCCGAAATTTCAATCTGTTGTAACTTCTCAAGGTTATTGACCGTTGATTTTTCCTTTATTAATATAGCATTATTATCTGTTACTATAATTTCAAGATTTTCTTTCGATAAACTTCGTTTGAGTAGTTTATTTACATTTACAGTTCCTTTTTTTATTTGAACCTTTGGAAAATCATCAAAAATTCCTTTTTCGTAAATGAACCTGTAATCTGTTTGATTCATAATTAACTTAAAGACTTCATCAACGGTTAATGTTGTATCCTCATCTACCTTAATCTTAGCATTCTGAGATATTATATGATTTGGTGTTAATGAAAAAACAATTGTACAACATAAGAAAATGAATGTCTTCATAATAATCATTAGAAACCGTTTTCCAAAAGGAAAAGTGGCATTAGTAAATTTAATTTCCATAAATTTGTGTGTTATTAGTTAGTTAAACATTTTAATTAATTAGTAAAAAATCTCTGGGGATATGGTTTTTACTTTGACGGGTTAAACCTTATCCTCTTTTATTGTCTTTTTTATTCCATAGGCCTATTGTTTGTTTTTGATTTGATTAGTTATTACAATTTTATCTTAAAGTTATGGTTTTCTTATTTATATTATAATCATTTATTGAGGTAGATTTAATAATGGATAAGATTTCATCTATACTTATTTTTTTGTCCAACACTCCAATAAACTCTATCGATTCCAACGTTTTGTTTTCAAAGACTACATCTACATCATACCACCTGGATACCACTTTCATAATATCCTTTAACGGCACATCAATAAAACTAAACACTCCATCTTTCCAGGATGTCACAGTTTTAACATCCACTTCTGCTACTGAGAAATTATTTGTGTTTGGATTTAATATGTACTGTTGATTAGGTGTTAAGTTGTGTTTCAAATTGCCATTATCGACTACTACACTACCCTCCACCAGTGTCGTATAAATATTGGACTCATCTTTATAGGCTTTGATGTTAAACTCAGTCCCTAAAACTTCTACCTCTTGGGACTGGTTGATTACCTTAAATTTTGCGCCCTTGTGCAAAGCACTTGGAGAAACATCAAAATAAGCTTCACCATAGACCAGCTCCACTTCACGTTTATTACCTTCAATAAAATCTATTGGATATTTTAATTGGGATTCCGAATTCAGCCAAACTTCAGTACCATCAGACAACACAATATGAAACTGCCCGCCTCTAGGAATTGTTAAATAATTATATACCAGCTCTTTTACTTTTCCTTTACCATCTTTATAAATAATTTCCTCGCCATTACTATTGGCGTTTTGTGTTTGAAATGAATTTCCTTTTTCCAACGCTACTACTGTACCGTCTTCTAATGTTAAAGTAGCCTTATCTGTTCCTGGTTCTATTGGAGTGTTTACCACAGTAGGGTCTACCTTATTTGGTTTACTTTCGTTCCTATTTAAAAATATGGTAAGTGATACCAAAAGTAATATTGAAGCTGCAACAGCATATTTATAAATAGGTTGATTTACAATTCTATATCTTGAAGATTCCTCCTTTTTAATATCCTTTAAAAATTGTTCAATAACCTTCTTGGTTTCAGGGTCGTTCATATTATAATTAATTGCCACATGGGTTTCGACAAATTCTTTAAATAGCATTTTATTTTTCGGGTCTTCTACCCATTTTGACAGCACATCCAATTCTGTTGCCGTAGCTGAATTGGTTAAATACTTTACGATTAACTTTTCTATATTTTGGATCATGTTTTTAAAACGTACATTTACACTAATAGCAAAGCCAAAATGAAATACCCTTGCTTTTTTAATATTTTTTTTTACTTTTCTTCAAAAATTAAAATAGGGTTTCCCATATCAACTTACTTTTTTAGTTAATTTCAGTGTATGACTTTAAAATTTAAGAACCTTCATGTTTTAATGTCCCAACTTAAAAAAGGGGATGAAAGTGCTTATGTGTACCTTATTAATACACACCACAAGATGTTGGTTAATTATGCCGCAAGTTTTACCAACGACCTTGATATGGCCAAAGACATCGTTCAAGAGGTATTTTTGGATGTCTGGAAAGGAAGGCAAAATTTACCACACATGCATTCCCTTAAAAACTACCTACTTAAAATAACCTATCATAAATTTATTAATCAATATCACAAGCACCGCGCTTTATCTACACTTGAATGTGCTTACATGGAAGTTCTTAACCAAACCTTTGAAGAAAATAACTCTGAATTATTGGAACGTAAAATTGCCTTAGTTGCTGAAGGTATTGACAATCTCCCAAAAAAATGCAAAGAAGCTTTTATTTTGAGTAAAAAAGAAGGGCTTACCAATTTAGAAATAGCTGAATACATGAATATTTCTATTAAAACTGTTGAGGGCCATTTAACCAAGGCGTATAATTTACTTCGAGAGCGTGTTGGAAGTCAACTGAAAAGTATTTTATTTTTGATTTTTGGTTCCCAAAAAAAAGTTTAAATGATTATTGCTCCATTCCTATACAACTTTTAGTTTAAGATTCTAGAAATTACTTTTGCTTCTCCATTAAAGCAAAAAACAATTTAATGGACTTGCAATAAAAAAGAGGACATTAATTGCGAGATTTAAGCCGCTACATTTTGGTCATACATTTCTAATTCAATTTCGTTAATAGTTTTATACCCTAAAGTTGAATGGATTCTCTTTTTATTGTACCAAGTTTCAATCCAACTAAAGATTGATAATTCAACTTGAGACCTATAATTATATTTATGTTTATAAACCCATTCGGTTTTTAAGCTCTTAAAAAATGATTCTGCTACGGCATTGTCCCAACAATTACCCTTTCGGCTCATGCTTTATTTTACAAGACCATCATAATTTTTAATAATATCTGTAAAAGTATAACTAGCATATTGAGAACCTCTGTCAGAATGAAAGATAAGCTCTTCTGTAATGACATTAGATTTAACAACCATATGCCATACAGAAATAATAGTATCTTCTGTTGTTAAATTATCATTCATAGCCCAACCATCTATTTCCCGATACAAAAATTTGCAAATATATTCCCCAAGAGATCATCGTTTGTAATTTCTCCAGTAATCTCACCAAAGTGATACAGGGCCTGACGAATATCAATAGCAAGCAAGTCTCCAGAAAGTTGTATTTCCAAACCTTCTTTTACTTTCTGAATCTCTTCAAAGGCTTTTAATAGCGAATCGTAATGACGGGCATTCGTAACTATGGTTTCGTTATTACGCAACGCTCCGGTATTAACAAAATTGGTCAATATTAACTTAAGATGCTCTACGCCCTTTCCTGTTTTTGCAGAAAGTAATTCTATATCTGGAATGGCTTGTTTAAGTTGTTGCTGTTCTTGGTTGCTTACCTGATCTACTTTGTTGGCAATCACCACCAACGATTTTTGTGGGTATTTGTTTTTAATTTTCTCCAGTTCAATTTTAATGCTTTCCAAGGATGATTTTCTCACAAATACCGATTCGGCATCAAATAGGTAAATCACCACTTGGGCCTGCTCTATTTTCTCAAAAGTTTTCTTTATACCGATACTCTCAACAATATCCTTAGTATCCCGAATGCCTGCGGTATCTATAAAACGGAAACCAACACCTCCAATCGTTATCTCATCTTCAATTGTATCTCTTGTTGTTCCAGCTATTTCCGAAACAATGGCACGTTCTTCGTTAAGAAGTGCATTTAAAAGTGTTGACTTTCCTACGTTAGGCTCCCCTACAATTGCTACTGGAATACCATTTTTAATGACATTACCAACGGCAAAGGAATCTATCAAACGCTTTAAAACAAAAATAATACGATCGATAAGTGCTTTAAATTGGGTACGATCTGCAAACTCCACATCTTCTTCAGCAAAATCGAGTTCCAACTCAATTAAAGAAGCAAAATTTAAAAGCTCTTCACGTAACTTAGCTATTTCTGACGAAAACCCACCGCGCATTTGTTGCATCGCTATTTGATGTGATGCTTCATTGTCACTCGAAATTAAATCGGCCACGGCTTCTGCCTGACTTAAATCCAACTTACCATTTAAAAAAGCGCGTAGTGTAAACTCTCCCGCACTGGCCATACGGCAGCCATTCCTTAAAAACAATTGAATGATTTCCTGCTGAATATAATTAGAGCCATGACACGATACCTCAACCACATCTTCTCCTGTATAGGAATTGGGATTTTTAAAAACGGATACCAACACCTCATCAAGTACCCTGTTCCCATCCATTATATGTCCTAAATGAATGGTATGCGTAGCCTGCCTACTTAACAGCTTTCCAGAAACAGACCGAAACTGTTTCTCTGCAATGGTAATAGCATCTTTTCCCGATAAACGAATAACGGCTATAGCCCCTGCCCCTGATGGCGTTGCTAATGCTACAATGGTATCTTGATGTATCATAAAACAAAAATACTAAAAAGAAAAGTGAACACCACTTACAATTAGGGCATTCAAAACAATAGAGCTAGACTAAATAAATTCCGTCTGATTTAATAGTTATAAAGCGTTTTTTATACAAAGTCCCAACCGCCTTTTTAAAATTCTTTTTACTCATTTGAAGTTGTGCTTTAATAGCTTCAGGATCCGATTTGTCCGTAAGGTTTAAATAACCGCTATTATCTTCTAATTCCTTCATTATTCTATCGGCATTGGGTTCAATACTGCGATAACCTATCTGCCCTAATACAATATCCAACTTATTTCCGGGGCGTATTTTTTTAACAATCCCCTTTAACCTATCACCAATACTAATATCCGTAAAAATTTGATCTTTATAGATAAGTCCTAGGTGTTTCTTATTTACTATTACATTCATACCAATATCTGATGGATGCGACACGATCAAATCTACCTCTTCAAAAGGCTCAACAGTAAGTTCTTTATTATTTAAAAACTGATTTGTTTTACTCGAAGCTACCAAACGATCCGTTTTCTCGTCTAAATAACAATACACCAAATACCAACCTCCTGGTTTCATTTTAAAAGCTTGCTCCTTAAACGGGCAAAACAACTCCTTAACAAGTCCCCAATCCAAAAACGCTCCATACTCAGTCACCTGATTACAACGTAATAAAGCGAATTCATCACGCTGTACATAAGGTACATCGGTAGTAGCAACAGGGCGCTCTTCATTGTCTAAATACACAAAAACGTCTAACTTATCCCAAATCTTAAAACTTTCTGGAACATAACGATTAGGCAATAAAACCTCGTTATCCGTTTCATCTATTAAATACAATCCGTGATCTGTTTCACGAAGTATTTCTAATGTATTGACTTGACCTAAATGTATCATATGGCAAAGGTAATCATATTAAAAATTGGGAAAGGTAATTAACAACTATATTACTTAAAAATAAAAGATAGATCCTTAATAATCTATCCTTTATGCTTCTCAAAAAATCATGAGCTTTTACTCTAATATCTGTGCTGCGTGATCCTTGGTTTTAACTTTATCAATCACACGCTCAACAATACCATTTTCATCAATAATGAAAGTCATACGATGAATTCCATCGTACTCGCGTCCCATAAACTTTTTAGGTCCCCAAACACCAAAGGTGTTAATTACCGTCTTATCTTCATCGACCAATAACGAAAAGGGGAAATCATATTTATTTTTAAAGTTTTGTTGGCGTCTGGCAGAATCGGCACTTACCCCTAATAAAGCATAGCCTTTTTCTTGTAATATCTCGTAATTATCCCTTAAGTTACAAGCCTCAACAGTACATCCCGGTGTACTTGCTTTTGGGTAAAAGAAAACAACTAGCTTTTTACCACTATAGTTTGACAATTTTATTGTATTTCCTTGCTCGTCCAAGGCTTCAAAATTTGGGACAATATCGCCTTGTTTTAATGTATTCATAGTATTAACTTTGGTTTTTGCAAAAATACAATGGAATGACCAAACAAGAAAGTGTTAATTATATTATTAATACCTTATACAAACTATACCCCGAAATACCAGTACCATTAGATCATAAAGATCCTTACACGCTATTAATAGCCGTATTGTTATCTGCCCAAAGCACAGATGTAAGAGTAAATAAAATAACGCCATTGCTTTTTGAACAGGCCGATAACCCATACGATATGGTAAAACTTACTGTAGAAGATATTAGGGAAATTATAAAACCGGTAGGGCTCTCCCCTATGAAAAGCAAGGGTATTCACGGCTTGTCCAAAATCCTTATTGAAGAACATAATGGTGAAGTGCCAAAAACGTTTGAAGCACTTGAAGCCTTACCTGCAGTTGGGCATAAAACTGCCGGAGTGGTATTATCACAAGCATTTGGTATTCCGGCCTTTCCTGTAGACACACATATTCATCGCCTAATGTATCGATGGAATTTAAGCAACGGTAAAAATGTCACACAAACCGAAAAAGATGCTAAGCGTTTGTTCCCTAAAGAATTGTGGAACGATCTTCACCTCCAGATTATATGGTATGGTCGTGACTACTCACCTGCTAGGGGTTGGGATCTCGATAAAGATATTATTACCAAAACAATAGGTAGAAAATCAGTAATAAAGGAATATTACAAACAAAAAAAGTCCTAATTGGAATTATTAGGACTTTTAATTTAATTCAGAAGTGCTTCAAACTTCAATTTATTACAATTTATAACACGTAAAGCCTTTGAATAATCTAGAAGAAAATTAACCGTTTCTTCACTCGGTTGGAGTTCTTGGGGTTTTTCAATAGAATTTTCGGAGTAATGTTTTGCCATTTCAATTTGTTAAAGTGTTCATATAAACTATTAACGCGGCTAAACTTACTTTATTGTACCCTACAAAATTTAGTTGGTCAAAACAATATTATGCTTATCTATTATCTTTCTTAAATTAATTAATGCATAGCGCATCCTTCCTAGAGCTGTATTAATACTTACCCCCGTTCTTTCCGATATTTCCTTAAAACTCATATCATCGTACATACGCATAATAAGCACCTCTTTTTGGTCTTGTGGTAATTCATCCACCAAACGCCTAACATCGTTTTCTACCTGTTCTTTAATAATTGTTTTTTCTGCATTCAAAGCAGTATCACTTAACACTGAAAAAATACTAAAATCGCCACTGTTATCAAACTTAGGCATCCGCGTATTTTTTCTAAAAAAATCGATTACCAAATTGTGGGATATACGCATTACCCATGGTAAAAACTTCCCTTCTTCATTATAAGCACCACGTTTAAGAGTACGAATAACTTTCATAAATGTATCCTGAAAAATATCCTCTGCGATATCTCTGTCGTACACCTTTGAATAAATAAAACTATAAATCTTTTGTTTGTGTCTTGTGATAAGGAATTCTAATGCATTTTCATCTCCCTGAATATAATTGTTCACTAAGGTAGCATCTGGAATAAGTTCGTATTGCATAATCATTACTTTTAGTACAAAGAAATAAGTTTCTTTGCTTGGGGTTAAACTTTTAAAAGTAATTATATGCTATAGGCGTAGTGTTATTTGAGAGTTTGATTAATATCCCAAATATAACAACAATCACTCTTAAAAAGCAAAAAATAATCGCTTTTTTTTAATAATTCATGGAATTTCAATACCAAAAACCACAACTATCCGAAAGTTTAAGTTTTAAGAAAGCCTGAGAATCCCGTATTTTAGATTTGTCATAAAAAAATACGATTTATGGGACTCTTCAGGCGAAGCAAAAATACAAAACGCCCCTT
>NZ_JAELVQ010000026.1 GCF_016428595.1 Snuella sedimenti
GGCCTGAAAGCCTGTCTACAGGGGTATAAAGTATTATTTACCACGGTACATAAACTATTAACCCAAATACGGGAATCGCACTCCCAGCGCACCCTAAAGATTATGGAAGCACGTTTTGAGAAGTACGATTTAGTAATCTGTGATGAATTTGGCTATGTCTCCTTTGATAAGGAAGGATCCGAACTCCTTTTCAATCATCTTTCTTTAAGAGCCGGGCGTAAATCAACCATAATTACTACCAATCTCGGTTTTGAACGTTGGGAGGAAATCTTCGGTGACCCGGTACTAACAGCAGCCCTGGTAGATAGGTTAACTCATAAAGCGCATCTTATAAACATGAACGGAGAATCATACCGATTGAAAGAAACCAAACAAATGATGAACAAATGAAAAAACGAAAAAAAGCCTCCCGAGAGCCGCCGGTATCCCTGTTCCCTGGGGGTACCCCCCAGGGAACAGGGATACCATTGTTAATTAATTTAAAATGGTATACTTTTCAGTTGAAATAAACATTCACTTTTCATTACTCATTACTCATTACTCATTACTCACTACTCACTACTCACTACTCACTTTTAGCTGTTAGCAGTTGGCTTTTAGCCTTCAACTGTTCATTGTTCATTGTTCACTTTTCGTTTTTCGCTTTAAACTTTAAACTTTAAACTTTAAACATCAACTCTTAGCTATTAGCAGTTGGCTTTTAGCCTTCAACTGTTCATTGTTCATGTTCACTTTTCATTACTCATTACTCATTACTCATTACTCATTACTCATTACTCATTACTCACTACTCACTACTCACTTTTAGCTGTTAGCTGTTGGCTTTTAGCCTTCAACTTTTCACTGTTCATTGTTCACTTTTCGTTTTTCGCTTTAAACTTTAAACCTACTGCACCATAAGCTTTTTAACACCCGACCCAAAGGCCGAATCAATTTTAACCATATATACGCCGGGTGCTAAGTTGGATACATCGAACGACAATACAGGATTAGTATCCTTTATTCTTGAACTAAAAAGTAGGCTTCCCTGTATGTTAACAATGGATACGTTCGTAATGTTTATACTCGCTTTATTCCTGATGTAAACAGTGTGTTTTGCCGGATTTGGATACATAGTAACATCCTTATCGATTTTAGCATCGTCCACACCTAATTGCATACAGGCCGACTGTGTCATACTCAACTGTCCGCAAATGGTTGTTGTACTGCTTCTGGTTTGTATATCCATAGCACCCGCCAGATCTTGGGAACTCAATGTTCTTAAAGAGGCTCCTGACGAAATGGAATAGTGCATCACTTCGTTTGTGTTAACTACATGTCCTAATTGATGACCATGTCCTAGTTCGTGAACTGTTACGGTTTCAAAATCTATTTGGTCATTGGCTGGAGGTGCGGTACTAAAATTCCAATTCTTGTTAGCATTAAAAACGATATCCATTTCCGTTACATACCATTTAATCTCACCACCGTCATAACATCCCTCGTATCTAGAATAACACTGTCCTAACATACCACTTCCCATAGTTTCACTAAATGTTACTACATTAACACCATCGTATAAATCCTTTTTATTAATGGTCGTTGTGGTGTTTGCTAATTCCCAATTTATGCCTGAGCCGCAAGTCCAACTTTCAAAAGCCCGTGCAAAGGCATCTTTGGCATCGGAATTATAAAAATCGGTATTCATTGTCCACGTATTCCCGCCAGTACCATTATCATTTATATGCTGGGTCTGATAGGCCGTTCCGTTGTATTCCAAGTTGATTTGTGCAAAATCGATGGTTAAATCGTTAGCAGATTCTAAGTTACCATTTAAAACAGTATTTACTTTAAAGGTGCCTGTTCCTGCCCTATCGGGTATTTCGACTTCAATTTTCGAGTCTGTCCAACTTTTAACCTGATTATCTAAGGCATTGGTATGTAAATACCCACCATAATTAGCATCGCTAAATCCTATCGTGCCTTTGGTTTCACCAAATCCGTTACCAGTAATAGTCAAAATACTTTTTGTCCCTGCCGAAGCACTGGTAGCCGAAAAGGATGTGATTGTGGCTGTTCCTGCTGTTTTAGAAGTAGAAGTTACCTTACTTGTTTCAGCGTTTAAGTCAAGAGCATCCATACTAATTGGCTCCCTATTTGTTAAGCCTATGATTCTGGAATAAAAATCACCTGTTATATTATCAATAACCGAATAAGTATTTACAGCGCTATTATTCTTTAAAGCATACTTATAAAAGCCTTGGATACCCACTGTAGACGTGTATGAAGCTTGATTGGAAATAGCTTCTTTTTGCGTGGTGATGGCCTTTGGATTTGATTTTAGCATAAAAACACCCAAGTTTCCTTTTTGAAGCTGTAAACTATGGGACACTACCTGAGCCTCCAATCCAATGACTCCACCTGGTGTGACCAATTCAATAGTATTGGTAGTTTCCCCTTTAAATACTTTATATACCTTAATGGTATGTACGGTATATATGGTATTGTGCGCATCATCCCAAAAGGATTCCTTTGCCAGTACTTCTCCTTCGACAATGACATCAGAAAGTGCTACTTGCGCATCAAACGGTACTTCAAACATCATTTCCTGGGCTTTTAATGAAATACTATTCAATAACTGACATATAAAAAATAGTAAGCCCACTTTGTAACTAAACTTCATCATAACTACGGCATATTTGGGATTATAAATTTAGAAAAAATGCCAGATTATCTTGTTTTTAAATCATTTAATCGATAAAATACACGAAACACACCTGTATTTGTAAGTATTAACATTCAAATAGATGTGATTTAGACAAGAAGCTATTTATATAAAGCGGCGAAAGTATTCTTAATTTTGCTAAAAACAATAGCTTTTAAACGTACCTAAAAACCTACAACAATCTGATAAACAAACATTTACATTAACACAATTTAAAAGCACAAACAATTAAAAATTCAGATTTACACTACAATTTAAAAGCATTTAATCGATTAAATGTCGTTTTTTAAAGATAAAAGTGTTTTATTCCAAATATTTGACTAGATTTAGCCT
Source organism: Snuella sedimenti (assembly GCF_016428595.1). GTDB lineage: Bacteria > Bacteroidota > Bacteroidia > Flavobacteriales > Flavobacteriaceae > Snuella > Snuella sedimenti. Next base: position 3,038 of record NZ_JAELVQ010000026.1, read on the forward strand.
CAAACTTAACCTATTTAGTCATGAAGAAATTATTACTTTTAGTTTCGCTCATTTGCATAATTAACCAAATACGGTCCCAAACCTGTGATAATACACTACCTGTAACAGAAAACTTTGATGACTCTTCTGTAATAGGAGTTTGTTGGAATGTATTAGATCAAGATGGAGACGGGAACAATTGGTACTGGAGAGAGTATGGTAGTAGCTATGGAGGTTATAAATGTCTTACTTCCAGATCCTGGAGTTCTTCTCAGGGAAATCTGAATCCTGACAATTGGGTTTATTCTTATGGTATCGACCTTAATGCTTTTTCTACAGATGACACCATTGAAGTTACCTGGAAAATCAGAGCAGAAAATGCTTCTTTTGCACATGAATACTACACCATGTATGCAGCAACGGGGAACTCTATTTCTGACTTTGAAGCAAGTCCTGTAAAAATAAGTGAATATGCCGATGAGGTAGGTGCTGCCGGTGTTTTTGCTACCAGAAGCTTAAATGTTTCCGCTCTGGCAGGAAATACAGTCTATCTAGCTTTTAGACATGAAAATATTTCAGGATCGCAATTTCTTTTAAATTTGGACGATGTATCTATCAGCACATCTTTGCTGGGCATTGATGATCTTGAGAAAAACAATTTTACGCATACCTACAATCCAATTGATAAAACTTTAACATTAAATTCAAATGGATTGCCCTTAAATTCTTTACAAGTTTTTAATACACTTGGACAACAGGTTATTTCGCAAAAATTAGACTATACTGAGGAAATCATTAATCTCTCTTATTTAACCAAAGGCATCTATATCTGCATGGTTGAAATAGAAAACTTAAAAAGGACCTTTAAGTTTATTAAACAATAATCTTTTTAGAGAACCATTAAAAAAAAAGGAGGAGCAAAAATTTTAGCTCCTCCTTTCACATATTGGTTATTAATCAATTCAAATAGCCCCTATTGTTCGCTATATGATACTATCTTTTTAACCAGTGTACCTGCATTGGTTGTTAACCTTACAAAGAACATTTGGTTGTCTGTTCCGGAAAGATTCATCTTAGTTGTAGCGCTCATACCTTTCATGTAGTTAGTATTTTTTGCTTTTCTTACTAAGGCTCCTTTCATATCGAATACTTCAATCGTTACATCCGTTTCATAATCGAAGCTGTACTTAATATTCACTTCCTCATCAAATGGTACCGGATAGGCTGTAAAGTCAACTGACTTGGTTACAGCTACTTTGGCTTCGCCTCCACAGTTAATACCCAGATCAACATTATAGGTATTACCATCGTCTGACCATGGTCTGTCACTACACTTACATAACTCTTCACAAGTCACGGCGTGAGCAATTACGTAAACTGGTCCATACACATTATCGAAGGTAACTGATATACCATTAGAGTTATCTAAAGACCCTGAGTTAAAGGTATATTGACCAGGTGCTACTGTTGGCGTTCCTTTCTTTTCTGGATACATATCACAACCAACATACACATGAGCTTCTTTCATACCGTAGCCTTCATTGATATTATAAGTAACCGTTATTTCTCCTTCTACTGAATAATCTACAGTAACACTACCAACAAGCGTTCCCTTGTTCTCATAGTCACAATGTGCTGCTCCTGCATATAATGGTAATTCAGAAGAATCGCCTTCGTTATAAGAATTGGTCCATCCCCAACGCTTAAAGTCAGGAATAAAACAACTTGCAGTTTCCATATCCATGGCGAAAGCAGTTTCGCAATTATCATATTTATCAAACTCACGAGTAATTGTACATATTTCTGTTGTTTCATTACCACAACCATCAGAGATTGTAAATACATAATCTGCTAGCTCAGCACACATATCATCACGATATCTAATGTTTATTGGCCCAACTGTTAATGTACCTCCGTCTAAACAATTATCTGTCCAATTTGCGGTTAATTCCGCAGGGAAACTATCATTACAAATAGTCATAGGTTCTGGGCAAGTAATCACTGGTGCAGTTTCATCTATTACCGTTACAACTTGAGTTGCTGTTATCGTTCTACCACATTCATCAGTATAACTGAAATGAACATCAAACTGTCCACAGTTACCTTCAAAAGGATCAGATACTCCCTGTACTTGTCCACTGATTATACATGCACCATCTTCACCATTACCATATGAAAGCATACCTGGCACAAATGAATCTAAATCTTCACAATAAATATCTATGTTACTTATCGCATCAAAACTAGCTTTAGGCACCGCATCTACATTGATTACATATGGACCTGCACTCAATGGACGGCCGCACTCATCCTGGCCACTATAGCTTACCGTAATGGTTCCGCCACAGTTGTTCCAATCGGCATCTACCGTTGGGGTTAACTCTCCACTGATAGTACAATTGCCATCTGCTCCATTGCCGTATGTTGTATTTGGTGCCTCCCAACCGTCAGCTACATCACAGCTCACACTCTCTGGGAAGCCTGGATCCGCTACAGTCGCCTCTGGCGCCGCATCTACATTGATTACATATGGACCTGCACTCAATGGACGGCCGCACTCATCCTGGCCACTATAGCTTACCGTAATGGTTCCGCCACAGTTGTTCCAATCGGCATCTACCGTTGGGGTTAACTCTCCACTGATAGTACAATTGCCATCTGCTCCATTGCCGTATGTTGTATTTGGTGCCTCCCAACCGTCAGCTACATCACAGCTCACACTCTCTGGGAAGCCTGGATCCGCTACAGTCGCCTCTGGCGCCGCATCTACATTGATTACATATGGACCTGCACTCAATGGACGGCCGCACTCATCCTGCCCACTATAGCTTACCGTAATGGTTCCGCCACAGTTGTTCCAATCGGCATCTACCGTTGGGGTTAACTCTCCACTGATAGTACAATTGCCATCTGCTCCATTGCCGTATGTTGTATTTGGTGCCTCCCAACCGTCAGCTACATCACAGCTCACACTCTCTGGGAAGCCTGGATCCGCTACAGTCGCCTCTGGCGCCGGGTTAACGTTGATCGTTTGCTGTACATCAATATATTGTCCACATGTATCTGTAACTCTATAAGTTCTTACAAAAGTTCCTCCACAAACACCTGGATGTTCTGTATCATTTAGGTGGGTAACAACTGGAGTACCACAATTATCAGATTCATCAATAACTACCAATGGATCAGGGTTTGGTATGTTTCCGCAATCAACAGTATCGGAAGCTGGATTACTAGCAGTTGGTGGGGTAGTATCTGCTTCTAAAGTAAATGAAGAACTACATTCCTCTTCCTGATCACATTCATCAGAAGCCATAAAAGTTATATTGATAACTGAGCCATCACAAATATATGTAGGAGCAACTAAATCTCCTATTGCCACTGGATTCCCATCAACCGTTACATTATATGTTTCAGTTACAGTGCCTCCACCTTCACTTGAGCTAAAACCACCTAACCAAGTAGAAAAAGCCGTTGCGATGTCATCATTACAATCAACACTCACTGGATCAGGACAAGTTACTGTCAATTCCGGTGCTATATCTACAGTAATGGTAGCCTCTGCACTATTTGTACAATTTGTATTTGGATCTGTATAGTTATATGTTACTACATAATCATCTGGTGCTAAACCGGTAGCATCAAATAATCCTGATGCACTTACATGATCGCCACTCCATGTACCTCCTTCTGGAGATCCTGTTAATTGTACAGTAGTAGCAGTACAAGCCAATGTTTCATCATCAGCTGAAACATCGGGTAATGGGTTAAGTGTAAGTGTTCCAAAAGCAGAACCTTGGGATTCACATCCCTGTGGACTAAACACTATTACATAATATGCTCCTGCATCATTAGACGTTGTTGGGTCTATAACATATTCATCTGTTGCTGTATCAACATCTTCCAAAAGCATGCCCCCATTCTCTGGATCTCCTTTCCACCATTGGAACGTATATCCATCTCCAACAGGGTTTAATATTTCTATAGCACCCTGAAAAACAGTTGCTTCTAATGTCGCTGGATCTTCAACGCATACTGTTGGACTATTTACTGTAGCCGTAGGTTCTAAATTGAATTGGCCACCTGTAAAATCTTTAAGTTTAGCTGTTATTTCCTTAGATGATCTTGTTTCTAATAACCAACCTGCACCACATATGGCCTCAGGATTTTGATTTAGATCAAATACATCTGTTAAATCTACAACACCTTCGTAAAATTCATTATAGTCGTATACCATTTGTCCAGGCTTAACATTACCTGCCCAAGGCGTAGGAACATCTGGGTTACCATCATTGTTTATAGCTACTTGGCTATCCAATGGTAATTGATCAAAATGTTGATCTTCAGAATAATTACCAGCTACCCCGTTTGGATCTACCCATTGTAATACGGTAACGGTGGCTAATCTACCGCCAGCACTAAAGTCACTCATAATCAATAAGTCACCTATTGCATGTTTAGGCTCTAGATATTTATCACCATTAACTTCAACTGGTGCTGAGCCATCCAAATAGAACCAAAATCCTATCTGTGCAACTCCATTGTTAGATTCTCTGTCCCCAGCAAAAAATAAATAAGTTCGTAATGGATCATAATCAAAACCTGCATCACAATTTTCCGGATCATTTTCTAATCCTGTTAACACTACTGCTGCAGCATTCATGATATCACCTTTAGACAATACAGAAGTATAGGTCCATTGATTGCCATCAGGACCGTAATCGATAATGTCTTTTGCACCCGTGTGCCAAGCATTATCCTGATTACCTTCTCTAACATCAGCAACATACTGATAAGTTGGTTCTGTGTCTAATAAAGGAGACCCCCATTCAACGGTATTACCGTCAATACAAGGAACTACCTGAGCCTGCAACGTGCTTGCAGACAACAAAAAAAGCATGACGACCAAAAAGCCCGACATACTTTTAAATAATGCATTCCTAAACTTAAAACAACACGTTTGTGTTCGGGAATAAAATTGGGTAAAATTGTACATTAACATAACATTTTTTTTAGTTAATAAAATGATGTTAACATAAATAAGGAAAAACAACTTACATAACTGTAATCATGACAATGTCATAACCACAACCTGTTTAAGTTGTCAAATCTTGGTAAGACGAGGGCATCTTTAATAATTTGCTACTAATCAAAAAAAATGCACCTATAACAAAAAATAAGGTTAATGCACATAGAGAAGTGAGGGAAACCAAATTTATATAAATTATGCAGGCATAACAACCCACAAAAATGGCTTTTAGACAAGTTGTAAGATTTTTTGGGTCATCTACACATTTTTCAAGTTTTATGTCATTTTTTTAGATAACCCACAATTTTTAGCCGTTAACCTGCATTCATTGCTAAAAATCTTGTCATTTTCATAAACAAATGTTAATAATTAGTGCAATGCAATGGCATAAAATTTCAAAATGCCTATTTTCGTCAGAATAACAATTCCATGCTTTTCAGTATTAAAATCACACAACAAAAAAGACTACAAACACATGGTTTACTGACAGTTACAATATACACCGTAAAAACAATTAGCTTACTAATAAAACATCAATGACCACATCGCTAGCCACACAAACAAAATGATAATATGGATGTTACACTTTGTACTGAGTCTTTCAACTTGGCTAGATAAACTGAAATCGAAGCATGACTTTAAGAAAATAAATATAAACACATGAAACGAACATTAATAAATTTTAAGCATTTTTTCACAAAAGGGAATGTTTAAAATTTTTAATGTGAGAGCGTAGCGATTGCATAGGTTCTCAATTTTATAATTAATATAAGATCAAATGAATTATCAAAATTTAGAACGTATGAAATGAGCCATAACAAATCTTGATACCCACCGAGATGATTATTGGCGAATTACATCTGATCTATGAAAAACAATAAAATTTAAACAGATGAAAAAATTACTCATTCCATTGATTGCAATAGCATGTATTTCCTGTAAAGATGATGCTAAAGTTGATTATGCACTGCTTAACGGTAAAATTATAAATAAACCTGTTGGCGATTTTACCATAAACAGCTATGACGGCCTCATTAAAAATCCAATAGCAGTAGGAGAAGACGGCAGCTTTGTTGATACACTTAGAGTGAAAGAAGGTACTTATGTATTATACGATGGAGCAAACCCAACCTTTATATACATTAAGCCTGGCATTAATCTATCTATAAATTATGATGCCAAAGATTTTCAAAATTCCATAAATATTACCGGTAACGGATCGGAAGCAAGCAATTACTTGCAATTAAAAAAAGAAAAAGAAAAAGAACTTTTTGGAAGTAACCCTGGTGAAGTATATTCTCTAGATGAAACTGCTTATAAAGCAAAGCTAAATGATTATAAGGCTGCTTTAACTGATTTAATCTCATCCACCAAAAACGTTCCCGATGAATTTGTAAACCAAGAAAAAAGAAACGCCAATTATTTCTATCTTTTTTTGTTAACACAGTACGAAAGAGCTCATGCTCATTTTTCGAAACAACAAGGGTTTAAAGTGTCTGAAGACTTTTTAAATGAACTCGATGCTATCGATTATAATAATGGTTCTGATTTTGAGTTTTCTCCCAAATACAAACAATTGGTTACGCTTCATTATAAAGAAGCCGTTTCAGAAACCATGAAAGTGGATTCACTGGATTATAACGCCGCGTTTTTTAAAGTGGCAAAAACCATAGACAATGAAACCATAAAAAATGGTCTTGTTTTTGATTTTGCAAAGAATGGCCTTACTTACGCCAAAGATCTAAAAACTTTTTATAACGATTTTATGTCGGTTTCTACAAATGAATCGCATAAAGCCGAACTTACGAAAAGCTATAACAAATTAAAAGCTTTAGCTAAAGGGGAGCCTTCACCTGCTTTTGTTAATTACGAAAATTTTAAAGGTGGCAAAACATCGTTACATGATCTTAAAGGAAAATATGTATATGTAGATGTATGGGCAACCTGGTGCGGCCCTTGTAAAAGAGAAATTCCATTTTTAAAGGATGTTGAACAAAAGTACCATGGTAAAAACATTGAATTTGTAAGCATTTCTGTTGACAAAGCTTCCGATTATGACAAATGGAAACAAATGATCGAAGAGCAAGATCTAAAAGGCATTCAATTGTTCGCTGATAAGAGTTGGAATTCCGACTTTGTTCAAGGCTACCAGATTAAAGGCATTCCACGGTTTATTTTAATCGATCCGGATGGAAATATAGTTTCTCCTAACGCACCAAGACCATCTAACCCTGAACTGATAAGTTTGTTTACATCACTTAACATATAATGCTTTAAAAACACATTTATACAAGTAAAAGGCTGCTTCATAATCTTATTGGCAGCCTTTTTATTTTATCTAGTTAGATAATTTTGAAGCGTTTGGATGGTACTTCATAACATCCTAACCTCCTCACTTCATCACCACATCACTCATCACTTCATGACCAACAACCAACTTTTCACTTTTCACTAACTCCCCTTATTCTCCTCGTCATCCTCACGCTCTTGAGATTCCGGCTTCTTAAACAAGTCTACATAAGCAGCTCCTAAATAATCAATTACATGACTGGCAAATAAACTTTGATAGCCATACTTTCCAGTAGCTATATCGGCTGCCTTTCCATGTAAATACACACCAAAAACGGTCGCTTCCAGGGGATCATAACCCTGAGAGATAAGCCCCGTAATAATACCGGTAAGCACATCACCACTACCGGCTGTTGCCAATCCAGGGTTACCTGTTGTATTGATATAAAGTTTGTTATTAAATACTGTAATTGAATGAGCGCCTTTAATTACGACTATAATATTATAGGTACTGGCAAAGGCTTTTACTTTATCTAGTTTATCAAAATCATCCTTCCATCCACCTATTAAGCGTTCTAATTCTTTAGGGTGTGGTGTTAAAACCGTTTGTGGTGGCAACAATTTCAATAAAGCTTTATGTTGTGATAGTATATTCAACCCATCGGCATCAATGACTAAGGGGTATTTGTTACTTTTTAAAAAAACGTCTAAGGCTTGTACTGTTTTACTGTCCGTACCCATTCCAACACCCAAACCTATAACCGAAGGATCTATCTCGATATCTATACTCGAAATGTAAGTTTCATTAACATCAGTGATTACCATAGCTTCAGGCAAAGAAGCTTGTAATGCAGTATACCCACACTTGGGAATATAGGCAGTAACCAATCCGGCTCCAGCCGATAGCGCTGCTTTGGATGCTAAAGTCACAGCACCTATTTTTCCGTAACTACCTCCAATAATTAAACTATGCCCAAACTGTCCTTTATGTGAAAATTTTGTTCTCGGTTTAAACAGGAACAGTACTTCGCTTTTAGCTATCAGTTCGGCTTCTGTATGAACTGAATTCAAATACGCCTGGTCGAATCCTATATCCAACACCCCCCATTGTACAGTATACTGTGCTGTTTGCGGAAGAAAAAAAGCAAGCTTAGGCGCAGCGAAACTTAAAGTGTAACTGGCAGAAACCACGCTATTAATAGCCTCTGGAGCTTTATCCAAATACAAACCAGAAGGCACATCAATAGATAAAGTAAAGGCTTTCGATGCTCGAAAGTGATCGAACAATGCTGTAACCCATTGTACTACTGGCCTATTCAACCCAATTCCAAAAACGGCATCAACAATTATATCTTTGGGGTTAATAACTGGAAATGCTTCATCATTGGTTAAAAGTACGGGCCAATCCTTTGTAACACTCTTAATTCTGTCATAGTTAATTAAAAAATCCTTAGAACGCTTATCGCTATAGTTAACGATGTAGGTCTTTACATGGTAACCATGCGTTATTAAATGCCTGGCCAATACCAAACTATCGCCGCCATTATTACCAATACCACAAAAGATGTGGACAGGTACCTGCGCGCCTTGCATACGAGCATGTATCCAGTTAAAAATTTGTGTCCCGGCACGCTCCATTAGATCAGTAGTGCTTATATTTTGACGCTTAACAGTTAATGCATCAGCTTCATATATCTGCTCCTTTGAAAATATTTTCATAAACAAGTATTTAATATTATAGAATCATAGCAAACTATTTAAGAATAAATCAGACAAACACGTTACCAGAAGACTGGCTATTTGTTAATTTTATAATTCTCAAACCTAATAGTATAATTCAACAAAATAAATAAGGCACAATAATAAGAATACTGTAAAAAAAATCCATTTTGTTTTATTATTAGGTTAAAAGTAATACATTTGAATTGTATTATTACCAACACAATGAACCATTTAAACAAAAATACAAGCGCTTTACATACCTTCATCCCAAAGGTAACGGTTGCTATTTTTGGTACTACTACAGCTACAATTACAATCACCCCTTAGGGGTTGTTAGCTATATTTCTCTTCGGTTCATATTGTAATTCAATAGATTACAACATTTCAAAAAAATATAATTCAAACTATTAATTCATTAAAATGAAGGTTTTAAAATTTGGAGGAACTTCTGTTGGTTCATCAAAAAACATCAATCAGGTTATAAGTATTTTAGATAATTATTCAAAAAACGACACCATAATATGTACGGTTTCTGCCGTAGGTGGTATTACAGACAAATTGCTTTTAGCGGGTAAGCAAGCACAAAACAAAGACACACAGTTTATTGAAACCTACAATACTATTAAAACAATTCATTATACCATAATAGATGAGCTAAACCCAAATAAAAGTACCCCCATTAAAGCCTATGTAGAAGAAAAACTAGAAGCACTTAAAAGCTTATTGGATGGTATTTATTTGATAAATGAACTATCACCAAAAACATCGGACAAACTAGTTAGTTTTGGCGAACTATTATCATCCTATATCATTGCCGAAACAATGAAAAACAGAAACCTGTCTGCCGATCGTAAAAACGCGCAAGACCTAATTGTAACAAATGCTAATTTTACTAAAGCTGAAGTTGATTATAGTACCACCAATAAAAACATTGCGGACTATTTCAAAGCAGCACCGCAACACATTACGATTATTCCCGGTTTTATCTCAAAATCGGCAGATGGCGAACAAACCACACTAGGTCGAGGCGGATCTGACTTTACAGCTGCCATTGTTGCCGCAGCCCTAAAAGTTGATCAACTTGAAATTTGGACAGATGTAAGTGGTATGTATACCACTAACCCAAAACTGGTTAAACAGGCCTACCCCATAGCCAGCATATCGTATCAGGAAGCTATGGAACTGTCTCATTTTGGAGCCAAAGTGTTGTATCCTCCAACCGTACAGCCTGTACTAGACCTAAACATTCCTATACATATTAAAAACACCTTAGAACCCGAAGCCATAGGGACTGTCATTTCTAATGAGAAATCACCAGCTTCCTCTCCCGTAAAAGGCATTAGCAACATTAATAACATTGCATTACTAACCTTACAGGGAAGTGGCATGATAGGAATTCCTGGGTTTTCAAAACGCCTCTTTGAAACACTTTCACAAGAGAAGATAAACGTTATATTGATTACACAAGCGTCTTCCGAACATTCCATATGTATTGGGATAGACATAAGCGATGCTGAAAACGCTAAAACTGCCATCGATGCTATTTTCGAAAATGAAATTGCCCTACACAAAATAGACCCCATCATTGTTGAAACCGGACTCTCTATTATTGCTTTGGTAGGTGATAACATGAAAAACCATCAGGGTATTAGCGGTAAAATGTTTAGTTCACTTGGAAAAAACAACATCAATATTAGAGCGATTGCACAAGGCGCATCCGAAAAAAATATTTCTGCTGTAATTTTGGAGAGTGATGTAAAAAAAGCATTAAACACTTTGCATGAACAATTCTTTGAAACAAAAACCAAACAACTTAATGTTTTTATTACTGGTGTTGGCAATGTTGGCGAAAAGCTTGTTGAACAGATTAAACAACAAAAACAATACCTGAAGGATAATCTTAAAATAAATTTACGAGTTATTGGATTGTCTAATTCCAGAAATATGGTGTTTAATGAAGATGGCATTGATCTAAAGTCCTGGAAAGAGCAACTTGCACAAGGAGAAACAGCTTCACTAGACGGCTTCTTTGAAAAGACAAAAGCACTTAATTTACGCAATAGTATTTTTGTAGACGTTACAGCTAATAAGGAGGTTGCCAATCTATACGCTTCTTACTTACGACAAAGCATTGGCGTGGTAGCCTGTAATAAAATAGCCTGCTCTAGCGAATACGAAAATTATAGCCTTTTAAAGCGTTTGTCCTTAAAGTACAATGCACCATTTCTTTTCGAAACCAACGTAGGTGCTGGTTTACCTGTAATTGATACGCTTAACAATCTGGTAGCTTCTGGTGATAAAATTATGTCCGTTCAGGCAGTCCTATCTGGTAGTTTAAACTTTGTATTCAATAATTTTAACGATACAACTAAGTTTTACGATGTTGTTAAACAAGCTGCGGCAGAAGGCTATACCGAACCGGACCCAAGGATCGATTTGAGCGGTGTGGATGTGGCAAGAAAGATCCTTATCCTTGCTAGGGAAAGTGGTGTTGAAATGAACTTGGAAGATATTGAAAACACACCCTTCCTATCCGAATCAGGTTTAAAAAGCGATACAGTCGATAATTTTTATGAAACCTTAATTAACGATGAAGCACATTACCAAGGCTTATATGCCTCAGCAAAGGCAAAAGGTTGTCAGCTAAAATACGTAGCGCAATTCAATAGCGGCAAGGCTAGTGTTGGATTACAGGAAGTTCCGGAAGGACACCCATTCTATAATTTAGAAGGTAAAGACAATATTGTGATGTTCTACACGCAACGTTACCCAGAGCAGCCCATGATCATTAAAGGTGCTGGTGCTGGTGCCGACGTAACGGCGTCCGGTTTGTTTGCTGATATTATAAGAATTGGAAATGATTAAGAATAAAATGAACAACGAAATAAAAATTTTTTCACCTGCAACCGTTGCAAACGTTGCTTGTGGGTTTGACGTCTTAGGGTTTTGTTTGGACACAATTGGTGACGAGATGGTGATTCGTAAAACATCTAAAAAAGGTATCCACATCACCAAAATTGAAGGATTTGATCTACCCTACGAAGCCGAATTAAATGTAGCAGGTGTCTCTGCACTGGCCATGTATGATGCTATACAGCCTGATTGCGGCTTTGAAATTGAAATCTATAAAAACATTAAACCTGGCAGTGGTATTGGTAGTAGTGCTGCCAGTGCCGTAGGTAGTGTTTTTGGAATGAACGAATTACTAGGTAAGCCCTACAACAAAACTGAGCTTACTCAGTTTTCGATAAAAGGAGAGGCCTTAGCCAGTCAATGTGAACATGCCGATAATTTGGCTCCTGCCATTTTTGGCGGCTTCACCCTTGTTAAAAGTCTGTCTCCCCTAGAAGTGTTGCCTATCCCTTCTCCTGATAATCTGTATGTAACCATTATTCATCCACAAATAGAAATAAAAACAGCCGAAGCGCGAGCCATTTTACCTAAACAAGTAGCACTTCAAGATGCCATAACCCAATGGGCCAACTTCGGGAGTTTAATCCATGGATTGCATACTGGCGATTATGGGCTAATTAGTAGGTCTTTGGACGATGTAATTGTAGAACCGCACCGAAGTAAACTCATCCCTTATTATAATGAGGTAAAAACAGCTGCCTTACAAAGTGGTGCCTTAGGCGCAGGTATTTCCGGTTCAGGTCCGTCCATATTTACATTTAGCAACGGTATTGAAACAGCCAAACAGGTAGAAATAGCCATCAGTAAGGTTTATGGCAATACAACAATTGCATTCGATACCTATGTTAGCAAAATTAATGCAGAAGGGATTAAAATAATATAAAATAACTTCCGACTTCCGTCAAAGGTCTTCGGTCAACAATAACAACAATGAAGTACTATTCACTTAACCATAAAGCACCAAACGCATCCTTTAAAGATGCTGTTATAAAAGGATTAGCACCAGACAAAGGACTCTATTTTCCAGAAAGTATTACGCCCCTTGATCCTGAGGTTTTCAATAATATAGACAACTTATCATATACCGAAATTGCTTTTGAAGCCATTAAACAATTTATCACCCCCGAAATTCCTGAAGTCGTTCTTAAAGAGATCATTAACGAAACACTGTCGTTCGATTTCCCGGTAGTGGAATTAAACAAAAGCATATCAACCTTAGAGCTTTTCCATGGCCCTACGATGGCCTTTAAAGATGTAGGCGCACGCTTTATGGCTAGGTGCCTTGGATATTTTAATCAGGATAACGATAAAGAAGTTACTGTTTTAGTAGCGACTTCTGGTGATACTGGCGGTGCTGTGGCCAATGGCTTTTTAGGCGTTAAAGGTGTAAATGTGGTAATACTCTACCCTAGCGGAAAAGTAAGCGACATTCAAGAAAAGCAACTAACAACACTTGGACAAAACATAACTGCTCTGGAAGTAAATGGTACTTTTGACGATTGCCAAGCCATGGTTAAAACAGCATTTTTAGACACCAATCTTACCAGCAACATGCAGTTAACCTCAGCAAACTCAATCAATGTAGCACGATGGTTACCACAATTGTTCTATTTTATATTTGCTTACAAACAATTACATAATAAATACAACGATATTGTATTTTCAGTGCCTAGTGGAAATTTTGGAAACATATGTGCCGGTATCATGGCACAACAATTGGGCTTACCCGTTAAACATTTTATAGCATCTAATAACCAAAACGATGTGGTTACCGAGTATTTAAAATCACAGCTATACAATCCAAAACCATCTGTACAGACCATATCGAATGCTATGGATGTAGGAGACCCTAGTAATTTTATACGTATTCAGGAGATTTACAACAACGATTTTGAAACTTTAAAAGACAATGTATCCTCTTTTAGTTTTTCGGATGAGGCAACCAAAGAGGCCTTGCTCGAAATTTACGACACCTATAATTATGTAGCAGACCCTCATGGGGCAGTAGGATATCTAGGATGTAAGGCTTATTTAAAAGAGAATCCCAATGCCCATTGTGTTTTCTTAGAAACCGCACACCCTACTAAATTTCTGGATGTTGTTGAAGACGTTATTAAAGAAAAACAACCGCTTCCAGAACAGATAGAAGCGGTTATGGACAAGGAAAAAAAGTCAGTAGTTATTTCTACTTATAACGATTTAAAAGGCTACCTGTTAAAGTAATCTTACTAAAAACTGATATCTATATTTTTTCAATACATTTGCGAAATAAATTAAATTAACCGCAAACTAAACTATAGATGAAAAATACGGCTTTATCAGCAACTCATGAAGCACTTGGAGCAAAAATGGTACCCTTTGCAGGCTTTAATATGCCTGTTCAATACGAAGGTGTTAACGCAGAACACGAAACTGTTAGAAACAGTGTTGGTGTTTTTGATGTTTCACATATGGGCGAATTCCTTATTGAAGGTGAACAGGCCCTGGATTTAATACAAAAAGTATCAAGTAACGATGCTTCAAAGCTTACTGTAGGCAAGGCCCAATATAGTTGTTTGCCTAACGATAATGGTGGTATTGTAGATGATTTAATTATCTATAAAATTAAAGAACAAACCTACTTGCTAGTAGTTAACGCCAGTAATATTGAAAAAGACTGGAATTGGATACAATCTAAAAATGATGTAGGCGCAACCATGCGTAATTTGTCTGATGATTACTCCCTACTTGCCATTCAAGGTCCAAAAGCTATTGAAGCCATGCAACCTCTAACCGGTCATGATTTATCAGCTATCAAATTCTACAATTTTGAAGTTGGTGATTTTGCAGGTATCGACAATGTTATTATTTCTGCCACTGGATATACAGGAAGTGGCGGATTTGAAATTTATTGTAAAAATGATGAAGTCAAACAAGTTTGGGACAAAGTTTTTGAAGCTGGAGCCGATTTCGGTATCAAACCAATTGGACTGGCAGCACGAGATACCTTGCGTTTAGAAATGGGCTATTGTCTATACGGAAACGATATTAACGATACAACCTCCCCTATTGAAGCCGGTTTGGGCTGGATAACCAAATTCACAAAAGACTTCACTAACTCTGAAGCTCTTGAGGAAGAAAAGCGTCGTGGTCCTAAACGTAAACTTATTGCTTTTGAATTAGACGAACGTGGTATACCACGTCAGGGTTACGATATTGTAGATGCTAATGGCAACAAAATAGGAGAAGTTACATCGGGTACCATGTCGCCATCCTTAAACAAGGGTATCGGTCTTGGTTATGTACCCACTACTCTTGCCGGAGTAGATAGCAAAATAAACATTCAAATACGTAAAAACGCAGTGCCTGCAACTGTAGTAAAGCTGCCTTTTTACAAGGGCTAATACACATTTACCAATTACAGCATGTAGTATATGAACAAGAAAACCGCTAAGCATAGAATTTTAATTTTAGGAGCTAGCGGTTTTCTTGGTTCTGCTATCTACAAAGAACTATGCCCATACTTTAATACTTTCGGCACTTACTGCACTAATAATACCGCTCTAGAGCATAACAAACATTTTTTTCAATATAACGTTCAAGAAGATGATATTTATGAAATTCTAAACATTATAAGACCAAGTATTGTTATTTCTGCCTTAAGAGGCGACTTTGCGGCACAATTTATAGCCCATAAACACCTTGCCGAGTATGTGTTTTCACAAAAAATAAAGTGCCTCTTTTTATCATCCGCCAATGTGTTTGATGCCTATAGCAAGTATCCCAGTTATGAGTATGACAAAACCTTAAGCAATAGTATTTATGGGCATTTTAAAATTAAAATTGAAAACATGCTGTTGCGCTTGCCTAAAAAACAAGCAACTATTATGCGCTTGCCGATGGTTTTTGGTTCTGGATCGCCAAGAACTTTAGAAATTCTTCAAAGTTTAAAAGAAAAAACCCCTATCGAAATTTTCCCTAACCTTATAATGAACGTAACTACCGATACTAAAGTTACACAACAAATTCATTACATTATTAATAGAAATAAGTCGGGAGTGTTTCATCTTGGAAGTAACGATTTGGTACATCATGACGATTTTATAAAAGAGATCATAAAAACCCTAGGTAATCACAACCCCATATTTAAACACGTTTACACCACTAACGACGACAGATATTTGGCTGTTTTGCCCAAATACAACATGCTACCAAAACATTTGCAATTGGTAAGCCAAGAAATATTAACAGAATTAAATACCAGTTGATTCTCTGTTACAAAATCATTACTTTGGTACAAAATAACTCAGACACCCTTAACTATGGAAAAACTTTCTGAAAACGATATAGAAAAACGTTTACTACACTTACCCGAATGGGATTATTATGACAATGCTATTCATGCGGAATTCGAATTTGAAAACTTTAAAGATTGCTTTAGCGCCATGAGCCGTATCGCTTTTGAATGTGAAGCCTTAAACCATCATCCAGATTGGTCCAACACATACAACGTACTTACCATTTCCCTTTCTACACATAGTGCCAATGGGGTTACAGATAAAGATTTTAAACTAGCTAAGGCCATTGATGCTATTGTAGAGCCAGAAGAATAATTTGTTTTTGGCGACTAGGTTTTTAACTTTGTGGAAATTTAAAAAATAAAAATAATTTCCGTTTTTATTACGGGAATAAAAATAAAAATTTTCAATTATGGGAAGAGCTTTTGAATTTAGAAAAGCACGTAAAATGAAACGTTGGGCCGCAATGAGCAAAGCCTTTACTCGCATTGGTAAAGATATTGTAATGGCTGTGAAAGAAGGTGGTCCCGATCCAGACAGTAATGCCCGTTTAAGAGCGGTTATACAAAATGCCAAGGCAGTTAATATGCCTAAAGACAATATTGAAAGAGCTATAAAACGTGCTTCAGACAAAAATCAAGGCGATTACAAAGAAGTTATTTTTGAAGGTTATGCGCCTCATGGTATAGCCGTTTTAGTAGAAACAGCAACCGACAATAATACTAGAACTGTTGCTAATGTACGTAGCTATTTTAACAAGTGCGACGGTAGTTTGGGTACTTCGGGCTCGGTAGTATTTATGTTCGACCATACCTGTAATTTTAGAATCAATGCCGATGGCATAGACCCTGAAGAAATTGAACTGGAATTTATCGATTTTGGAGCCGAAGAAGTTTTTGTAGACGATGATGGTATTTTAATCTACGCTCCATTTGAAAGCTTTGGCGCCATACAAGCTGAACTTGAATCCCGTGGGATTGAAATTTTATCATCTGGATTTGAACGCATTCCGCAAGTCACTAAAAAATTAACGTCCGAGCAAATAGCAGACGTTGAAAAGCTTTTGGAAAAACTTGAAGAAGATGACGACGTCCAGAACGTGTACCACACCATGGAAGAGTTAAGCGAATAAACAACATTCACCCCCTTTCCATTATAGGTTTCACAAAAAAGATCAAACATTATAAATCCACTTAAATGTCCAATTTATATAATGGCAAAGTAATTAGATGGGGCATTATTGGTTGTGGTAATGTTACAGAGGTTAAAAGTGGCCCTGCCTATAAAAATACAGACGGTTTTCAATTAGCAGCCGTCATGCGTCGTGATCCTGACAAAGTGCGGGATTACGCCAAAAGGCATGGAATCGAAAAATACTATACCGATGCCGATGCATTAATCAATGATCCGGATATTGATGCCATTTATATTGCGACTCCCCCGGATAGTCATAAACAGTATGCGTTAAAGGTAGCCAATGCCGGAAAACCTTGCTGTATTGAAAAACCAATGGCACCCAGTTACTTTGACTGTCAAGTTATCTATCAAACCTTTAAAGCTAAAAAAACACCTCTGTTCGTTGCCTATTACAGGCGCTCCCTACCTCGCTTCAAGCAAGTTAACCAATGGCTTAAAGATAAACGCATTGGAGATATAAGACACATTCGTTGGCATTTATGCAAACCACCAAATGCTATAGACAGCTCTAAAGCTTACAATTGGAGAACCGACATCAACATAGCTCCTGGAGGTTATTTTGATGATTTGGCCAGTCACGGACTCGATCTTTTTACTCACCTTTTAGGAAACATTAAAGACGCTCACGGTATATGTACCAACCAACAAGGCTTTTATACTGCGAAAGATGCCATAACAGCAAGTTGGATACATGAAAATGGCATAACAGGCTCAGGAGCATGGAATTTTGCCAGCAGTATGCACGAAGATGCCGTTAAGGTTTATGGCAGCAAAGGGACTATTGAATTTTCGGTGTTTCACGACAATCCACTTGTCTTAAAAAATGCTACAAACGATCAAGAACTTTTTATTGAAAACCCCAAGCATATCCAAATTTACCATGTAGAAGGTATGCGGGATACACTTATTAACAAAGACTACCAACATCCTTCAACAGGACATTCAGCATTACATACAAGCTGGGTTATGGATAAAATTCTCGGTAAATTTTAATACTATATTAACCCGTTGTGCATTTTTGATAAAATTTTATCAATTTGAGGGCATTTTACAACTGAAATGAGTAAAATTTGTATCGAGAATGATAATTTTAGTTTATGAAATAGTTCTCGATACGATTTTTTATCAAAAAATCACTCGAACTGACATTTTGAAACTAGATTGACTCTAAATGCACAACAGTTATATTATTTATTACGAACATAAATCAATTTAAACCTGGTATTTGGTTGATCGCGCTGTTCTATTTCGAAAGCATCAAGGGATTTAAACAACGGCGTTAGTTTTTCGAAGCCAAAATTCCTTGAATCAAAATTAGGTTGTTTTTTAATAATCAAAGACCCCACATCACCTAGAAAAGCCCAACCGTCTTCATCGGCTGCATCGGTCACCGAATGTTTAAGCAATCGGATAACTTTGGGGGTTATATTATATAAATTATCTTTTTTGGCCTTTCCTCCTTTTTCCTGCTTTTCATTATACTTTGTAAGGATCTCCAGATATATAAATTTATCACAGGCTACGATAAACGGATCTGGAGTTTTCTTTTCTCCTATTCCGAGCACCTGCATGCCTGCCTCACGTAAACGTGTAGCCAACTTGGTAAAATCACTATCAGACGAAGCCAGACAAAAAGCATCGACCTTACCTGAATACAAAACATCCATAGCGTCGATAATCATGGCAGAGTCCGTAGCATTTTTGCCACTGGTATAGCTATATTGTTGTATAGGGCTTATCGCATTTTCTAATAGTACATTTTTCCATTTAGATAAGTGGGGCTTTGTCCAATCTCCATAAATTCGCTTAATTGTTGGGGTACCATACTTTGTGATCTCTTCCATCATTTCAGAAATGTACTTTGAAGGAATATTATCCCCATCAATTAATACGGCAATTTTTGTGTCTTTTATCATAAGGTATAAAGGTAACAAAAATATGTGTGGTTGTTAAGTCCTTAAGCTGCATTTCATTAACTCCGTGTTATCGCAGTAAAACCTTAACATGTTTTAACATTTTTTGGTTAAACAGACGCTTCTTAATTTCATATTTTTGACGAATTATCAAAAAAAATAGATTTTTTTTACGTTAAAAACATTTTAACTCATGAATATTAAGAAACACCTCAAACCACAAACCACTAATTTTTTTATACTTGCCATAATGGCTTTGCTTTTTTTCACTCCACATCAAGCCGATGCCCAATGGTTAAAAAAGAAGAAAAAAGCCAAAATTGAAGCAAATGCAACTGAAAAAAAAGCCAAGGAAAAAACCATAGCCGACTTCACAAAATCCTGTAAAAAAATAGAGGGGTTATTTACCATTTACCAAGACACCCTAAACGGCTCTATAAAAATGGTTATATCAGAAGACCAGATAAACAAAGAGTTTATTTATTTCAGTCAAATTGCAGATGGTGTTTTAGATGCCGGTAGAATAAACAGGGGGGCTTACAGAGGCTCTAAAGTGTTTAAAATTGAAAAGTACTTCGACAAAATTGAATTTGTTACTCAAAATACATCCTTTTATTTCGATCCCGAAAGCCCAATATCGAAATCCAAAGATGCCAATATTAGTAATGGCAATATGGCTAGCTTAAAAGTTGAATTTCATGACAAAAAGCAAGGGCTTTATTTAATTAAAGCTAGCGACCTATTTTTAAGCGAAACATTATCCCAAATTAAAAGCCCAGGATATCCAGGACAATCACCCACGGCTTTTAAACTAGGAGGTCTTAGTAAAGGTAAAACTAAAATTAATACTATAAGGAATTATAAGGCCAATACCAATCTGGCCATTGAATACGTATACTCTTCTCCAAGTATCCTAAACAGAGGTTCCAACGCCGTAGCAGATGGTAGAAATGTTAGTATTAAAGTATGCCATAGCTTGATTGCTATGCCCAAGAACGATTATGAAATAAGGTACGACGATCCTCGTGTTGGGTATTTTACAACTCAGGTAGACGACAAAACAACAACCAGCTCTACTCCATACAGAGACTTAATACACCGCTGGAATTTAAAAAAGAAAGACCAAGAAGCAGCCATTTCAGAACCTATAGAACCCATTACATGGTGGATAGAAAATTCAACACCTCTTGAATGGCGGGAAACTATAAAACAAGCTGTTTTACAATGGAATGTTGCTTTTGAAAAAGCTGGGTTTAAAAATGCCATCGTAGTAAAAATTCAACCAGATGACGCTACTTGGGATGCCGGTGACATAGAATACAATGTATTGCGTTGGACTTCTTCTCCCCAACCGCCTTTTGGGGGTTACGGCCCTAGCTTTGTTAACCCCAAAACAGGTCAAATTTTAGGTGCCGATATTATGTTGGAGTTTGTTCACTTCTCAAATCGGGTATTTTATGATAAAGTATACAACCTAGCTGCATTAGAAACGCCTTTTAACAATGAAGCACATGGTGATAATAATCATATGTATTGCTCATTAGGACATCAAGTACACCAAGATATTATGTTTGCCACCAGTGTTGCTTCGCTAACGGGAGTAACCGATTTAGAAACAGCGCGTATAAAGAAGGAAGCCATGACAGCCTTAATAATGCATGAAATAGGCCATACACTAGGTTTAAACCACAACATGAAAGCCAGTCAGCTATATTCTCCAGAACAGTTAGCCGATGCTGAATTTATTGAAGGCAAATGTTTAACCGCTTCTGTAATGGACTATGCTGCCTTAAATATTACTAGAGACCGTAGCAAACAAGGACACTACGACAATACCGTTGTAGGGCCTTACGATATATGGGCAATTCAATTAGGCTATACACCATTTAAATCGGAAGCAGCACATCAGGCACTCTTAGAACAGTCAACAAAACCAGAATTGATTTTTGGAAATGATGCCGACGATATGCGCTCCCCTGGTAAGGCTATCGATCCGCGCGTTATGGTAAACGACCAATCCAGTGATGCCATTGCCTATGCTATTGACCGCATAGAATTAGCCAATGATTTGATGAAAGAAGCTAAAAGTAATTTGATAAAACCAGGACAATCGTATCAAGAATTAAGACGTGTTTATTATTTACTTAGTAGCCAGAAAGCATCAGCTGCCAATATTATATCCAGATATATAGGAGGTGTTTATGTAGATCGTGCCATGGTAGGGCAAAAAGGAGAAACACAACCATACACCCCCGTGAGCCTTAAAGACCAAAAAAGAGCTATGGCCGCATTAAACAAATATGTATTTGCTCCTGATGCCTTTACAGCCCCTAGCGATCTATACAACTATCTAGCGATGCAAAGAAGAGGCTTTAATTTCCAATCAAGTCCTGAAGACCCAAAAATTCACAATCAAATACTTACATATCAACAAAATGTATTGAGTCACTTGTTACACTACAACACCTTACAAAGAATAACCGATTCTGAATTATACGGCAATACCTACAACTTACCTAGTTTTATGAACGACTTAAATAATGCCATCTTTAAAGAGGATAGTTATGGCAATATAAATTCGTTTAGACAGAACCTTCAATTAGAATACACCAAGACACTTATTAATATGCTAGTAGGCAATCAAAGCAAACGTTACACAAACCATGCCCAGTCCATGGCGCTTTACAACTTAAAAAATATTAAAGCGAAGATTAACACTACTGGTAACATTGCCACAAAAGCACACAAACAACATTTAAAAACCCTAATAGACAATACTTTAAAGGAGGTCAAATAAACATCTGCGGATTGAAAACCCATAGATTCTAATACCACAAGAGCTTTACCCTTGAACGACACGGGTCGGCTTTTGTTAATGGCTTTAAAAGTTATTAGGTCTTTACCATGATACAATTAACCAAAAGCTAACAGCTAAAAGTGAAAAATGAGAAGCCAAAAACTAGCAGTGAGTAGTGAAAAGTTAAAAGCCAACACCCAATAGACAAGACCTAACAGCTAACAGCCAATAATAAAAAGTTAAAAAAAAGCTACTTCATAAATTATGGAGTAGCTTTTATCTTTATATAAATTAGCAATGTTTCTTTTTAGGGACAATTCAATTGTTTACTTTATGTTTCATTACTAAGCTCGTTACAATTACATACGGACAAATTTCATGCCACGTTTTAAACCTATGAGTAGTGAGGGATCTTTCCCTTTACACCTTGATAAAAGCTACGAATAAACTTAAAATCAGCTTCAACATCACCTGTAGGATAAAAAGGTTCAGAAATTTTGTTTTGCTTATTCTTAAAATCCAACGTTAACATAATAATTGGAACACCTGCTTCCTTAGCTATATAATAAAAACCCGTACGCCAAGTCTTCACTTTTTTTCGTGTCCCCTCTGGCGTTAAAGCCATTCTAAACTCATCCCTTTCATTGAATAGTCTTGCAATGGCTTTGACCTTATTTTCTTTAATGTGCCTATCTATTGGTGTACCGCCTAGCATTCTAAAAAAATACCCAAAAGGAAAGGTGAACAATTCACGTTTTGCAATAAAATGTGTCTTTATGCCTAATACCGATCGCAGCAAAATACCAATATAAAAGTCGTGCCAACTGGTATGTGGTGCCGCAATAATAACTGCCTTTTTTAGTGTTGCTCTCGAGATGGTGGTATTACCAACAACCTGCCAACCTAAAACTTTAAAATAGATAAGTTTGGCCAGCCATTGCATATTACATCTTTTTATAAAGTTCCTTTAATTTTTTAGGGGTCATTACCTTTTTCCAATTTTTCCCCAATGCATTTTCCCAAAGTGGTTCTAAACTCAAAGAGATACTAATCATAACATCCAATTCTTGATCACTTAAATTAGCACAAATACCTTTCGGTAATTGAATATCGTGCTTCTCTTTCATGGCCTTAAAAAGCGCTACGCCTTCTGGATAAAATTCTTCTAAATGATCGAATACAATACAATTACCAATACCATGCTTTGTTCCCAACAAATAAGACAACCCATAACTCATAGCATGAGCCACACCTACTTGGGAATACACTATACTCATACCGCCATGCCAAGAAGCCATCATAAGCTTATCTTGAGACTCCTTTATTGAGAGCTTTTCACCCAAAAACACTTCTTTACAAAGCTCTAAAGCCATTTCTCCATAACTTTGACTAAAGGCATTTAAATAGGTCCCGTTTAAAGATTCAATACAATGGATATAACAATCCATACCCGTATAAAACCACTGATCTTTTGGCACATTCTTAGTTAGTTCAGGATCCAACACCACTTGATCAAATGGAGTGTAATCTGAATTTATTCCCAATTTTTTATCGGGTCCCGTTAAAACCGTTGTTCTGGACACCTCGGCCCCTGTTCCCGAAATTGTTGGAATACCAACATGATATATTGCTGGGTTTTTAACCAAATCCCAACCCTGATAATCTTTAGCCTCTCCTTCGTTTGTTAGCATAATAGCTACAGCCTTAGCCAAATCCAACATAGTCCCCCCTCCAATACCTATAATACCAGAAGGGCGTTCTTTTGTCATTAAAATAATCTCCTCAACCAAATTATCTACTTGAGAGGTCTTTGGTTCTTCCTCTGATGACACATAAATAATTTTATCGTCATAGGAAAGCGCTATTCTTGAGGTTATAAAAGCATTACTTTTAAACACATCATCTACCAAATAAATAAATGGAGCGTTTATACTTAAGCGTTTTGGGGCTAATATATCACCTAATTGATTGAAACTACCTCGACCAAAGATAATCCTTGGTACCATTGGAAAGTTTTTATAATTCATGCAATTTGTTTTCTTTTACTACGTGTAAAAATAATATTAATTTAAGTTTATTCGGTTTAATGTAATTGGTTTGTAAAAATACTAATTGTCTGGTTATTCTTTCAATTAATTGTTAGTTTAACAGTCTTTTTAATTCTCTTAAGCTCGATATGGTTCTATACACCTTACCATTGGTTTCCTTTTCACTTACTTGTTCATGTGCCCAAGTTGTATGAAACGGCACGTGAATAGCATGTGCTTTTATGTTTACCAAAGGTAAAATATCCGACTTCAACGAGTTTCCTACCATTAAAAATTCAGAGGGGTTAATATCTAAATGGTTTAACAGTCTGGAATAGTTGATTTCTTGTTTGTCGCTTAACACCTCAATATGATGAAAATAATCTGTTAAGCCCGACCTTTCTAATTTTCGTTCTTGATCCAACAAATCGCCTTTGGTTGCTAAAATCAATCTATATTTTTTGGATAAATGGTGTAAAACATCTTCTACCCCATCGAGTAATTCAACAGGTTTGTTAAGCATCTCCTTTCCAATATTCAAAATAGCTTCAATGGTTTTATTAGACACATCGTAATTGGATAGTTCTAATGCCATTTCTACCATAGACAAAACAAAGGCCTTAACACCGTAACCATACAAAGGCAAATTAGCAATTTCCTTTTTAAAAAGCTCTTGATCAATTTTATTGGGTGTTTCGTATTCCGATAACAACTTTCCAAACTCGGCTTCGGCTTCCCGAAAATAGGTTTCATTAACCCAAAGTGTGTCATCGGCATCAAAACCAATAACTTTTATATGCTGATAATCTATTCCCATAGTTTCTTTGCGCGTTCTAAATCTTCGGGTGTATCAATTTCTACACCCTGCACATCGGTTTCAACCATTTTAATACGCTTACCATACTCTAAATAGCGAATGCATTCTATTTTTTCGGAAGCCTCTAAAGGTAACATTGGTAATTTATAAAAATCCAATATAGCCTCTTTTCTAAAGGCATAAACACCTTTGTGCTTATAGTATTTAACATCTACATTTAAATCGCGTGGGTACGGTATAGGGTTTCGCGAAAAATACAGTGCAAAATTAGATTGGTCTACGATTACTTTTACGGTATTGGGATTGTTAATCTCATCCAAATCGGTTATATGTACCATTAACGAGGCTAAATCTATTTGCTTACCGGGGTCTTCCTTAAAAACACTTATAAGCTTTTCCAAAGAAGTCCTATCTGTAAAAGGTTCGTCGCCCTGTACATTAATAACAATATCGACATCCATGTTCTCAACAGCTTCTGCTATTCTATCACTGCCACAATCATGCTCCTTAACACTCATAATCGCTTTCCCACCGTTATTTACAATTTCATCATAAATAATGGCACTATCGGTTACAACAAAAACGTCATCAAACAAATTAGTAGCAACAGTCGCTTCATAAGTACGCCGTATTACCGTTTTACCTCCAAGATCTTGCATAAGTTTTCCTGGAAAACGAGACGCTGCATAGCGTGCAGGTATCATTGAAATTATCTTCATTTACTATGTATATCAATTCTTAACCCAAAAATAGAATATTTATATTAGAGCCAATAGTTTTATAGTATTAAATCTTTTTAAAGAACTCATCTTGACTTTTTCCAATTGGTTAAAAATTTTACCTTTTCATGAATAAAAGCCACTCTTTAAAACTTACTAAAAATAAATCAGTCTAATTTCTTTAATCTAAAAACGTAGCAGTCTTAAGTCAATCTTTCGGATAACACTGAAATGCTATAAGTTTACTTTTATCTAGGTTCATTTGTCTAAGGTTAACAACTACGTTTCAAAAAATGTATCCTTAAACCCTATGAGATATAATTTTTCCCTTGCCCGTGTTACTGCTGTATAAAGCCACCTTAAAAAGTCTTTATCCACACCGTTTGGCAAATAGGGCTGCTCGACAAAAACAGTATTCCATTGCCCTCCTTGGGACTTATGACACGTAATAGCATAGGAAAATTTAACCTGTAAGGCATTAAAGTGCTTGCTTCCCTTAACTTTTAAAAACTTTTTGTATTTACTGGTTTCATCTTCAAAATCCTTCATGACTTCTTGGTACAAACGATTCGAATCTTCATAAGAAAGTGAAGGGGTTTCCGATTCTATGGTATCTAACAATACAACTGTTTCAAAAGCTTGCATTTTAGGATAATCTACCATACGCACTTTAACTTCTGCAAAACGAAAGCCATAAAGTTCCTGTATACTGAAAATCTCCAGTACTTCAATAATATCGCCATTGGCAATAAACCCTGCTTCGGAGGTTGGTTTAATCCAAAAGTAATTGTTTTTTACAACCATTAAATAATCACCGGGGGTTAATTCATTTTCATTAAATAAAATGCGACTGCGTATTTGTTGGTTATATAAATTCGCCCGTTTATTACTACGTACTATAATAGCTGTATCTTCATTTCCCATAGTGCTATACGCATCGTTTATAGCATCCATGATTTCATGCCCATCTATAAGCTTTACAATATCTTTAAATCCGCGCAAATCAAATTTAAAGGTTTCGTAAAACGAATTGGACAGAGCTTCCCTAAGCATTGTTGCATTTATAAGGATGCCCGAATCTTGTCCTTGTCGCACCACCTCGTCCAACTCCATTTTAGTAACCTCCTTATTGTAATTCAAACTAAGCGTGTTTGGATCGAGAGCAGGGCTTAAATCCAATTTCACTGGAGGCAATTGTGCCGTATCTCCTATTAACAAAAGCTTACACTGGTGTCCGGAATACACATACTGCATTAAATCATCAAGCAACGAGCCATTTTCAAAAAGCTTTGATTCTCCAGGAGTATCCGATATCATAGAAGCTTCATCAACTATAAACAGTGTATTTTTATGCTTATTTGGCTGTAAAACAAACTTAACCCCTCCGCCTTTGTCTTTTTTTGGAAAATAGATTTTTTTATGAATCGTAAAAGCCTCTTTACCTGAATAGTTAGCAATAACTTTAGCCGCACGTCCCGTAGGAGCCATTAAAACCGAACTTTTCTTGGCTTTCCACAAATTGGAGACTATAGTTCCTATTATAGTTGTTTTTCCTGTTCCCGCATACCCCTTTAGTAGATATAGCGCATTGGATGTTTTACTAAAAATAAAATGTGATAGTTGTTGCAGTACAATATCCTGTTTCATTGTAGGCTGAAAAGGGAACTGCTGCTTCATAAGTGCGTAAAATTCGGTAGAAGTCATCTAATGTGCTTATAAATTCTCCAAAGATAAAAATGATTTTTACGTGCTTTGGTTTTTACGATTAAAAAAAAATTGTAGATTTGCGAAAGACCTTTAATAACTTTTTAATTAAAAATCGACGATGTTAAAATTTATTCTTATTGCAGTTGCTGTAATTTTAGTTACCATTGGCTTAGTTAAGCTAGTTGACAAATTTATACCTTTAAAATTCAAGCCTTTCTTAACTTTAATCTTGTGGTTGGTGATAGGTTATCTGGGATACCAAACTTACATGTCTATATATGAACCTATCCAGTTCAATAAAGAAAAAAACAAGCGCTATGCTAAGGTAATAAAAAGTTTGATCGATATTAGGGACGCGCAACTAGCTCACAAACAAGTAACTGGAAGATTTACCGATAATTTTGACAACTTAATTAAATTTGTTGATACTGCCGAGTTTACAATTACGCAACGTCGTGACACTAGTGTTTTAGATGTAGAAATGACAAAGCGCTATGGAGGTGTTCCTACTTATAAAGATGAAGTAATCATAGATACTTTGGGCTTTGTTCCTGTAAAGGATTCTTTATTTAAGAACTCAACCCGTTACCAAACAATGATGAACATACCTGTTGGCAAGCCAGGTTCTAAATTTGAATTAAAGGCGGGGTTTATTGAACAAAATGACGTAAACATTCCCGTATTTGAAGCTGCTGCGAAAAAAGATTTTCTTTTCTTCGACCAGGATAAAGATTTACTTAATCAAGAAAAACAAGTTATTTCTACCGTTGTAGGTGTAACAGGAGATGCCATTAAAGTAGGATCGATGGAAGAAGTTACAACTAGCGGTAACTGGCCTAAAACCTATGGTGATAACGAATAATATTTTAGATACATTAACACATAAGGAATTGTCCATTCAAATAAGTTTGAGTGGACTTTCTTTTTGTATTGTAGACAGGGACAATAATACAATTACAACGCTTAAGGAAGTTGATTTTGAAAAGCGCCTCACCCCCATAGCTATTTTAGATCGTTTAAAGCATACTTTCAACACAGAGGAGGCATTACAAGAATCCTTTAACGCCGTTTGCGTAATCCATGAAAATGAACTATCAACGTTGGTCCCTAAACCGCTTTTTAATGAAGAGTGCTTAGCCGATTATTTAAAATTCAACACCAAAATATTAAAATCGGACTTCATTACTTTTGATGCCATCAATATAAACGACTCTGTTAACGTATATGTTCCTTACGTAAATATTAACAATTTTATTTATGACAAGTTTGGGGCTTTTACCTTTAAGCATGTATCTACCATTTTAATTGAACAAGTATTGCTAATAGAAAAGAATAACGATACGCCTAAAATATACGTAAACATTTGCTCGAACCACTTTGAAATGGTTGTTGTTAACAAAACGAAACTTCAACTTTATAACACTTTTGAATACGCGACTAAGGAAGATTTTATTTACTACATCCTCTTCGCATCCGAACAGTTGGAATTAAACCCAGAAACACTACAACTGGTCTTATTAGGAAATATTGATGAAAACGATCCTTTATATCAAATAGCTTACAAGTATATTAGACATATTAGCTTTGGAGACCGCCTTGACAACTACCAATATCTTGAACAACCAAAAACCAATTATTCGAATTTTACATTAATAAAAAGTTTTTAATGCGTATTATATCAGGAATATATAAGAGACGGAAAATAATTGCCCCAAAAAACTTACCGGTTAGACCAACAACCGACATGGCAAAGGAGTCTTTGTTCAATATTTTAAATAATCTTTTTTATTTCGACCAAGTTACCGTTTTAGATCTTTTTGCCGGTACTGGAAACATTAGCTATGAATTTGCTTCTAGAGGAACTGAGCAAATTACCTGTGTAGACCAAGATTATGGCTGTATAAAATTTATAAACCAAACAGCCCAAAGTTTCGACATGCCCATCCAAACCATAAAAAGTGATGTTTTCAAATTTTTAGAAAAGGCAACTTTACAGGCGAATATCATTTTTGCTGACCCCCCATACAACCTCCCCGATGCTCAATTTGCTAAAATACCTGAATTAGTCTTTCAAAATAATTTTCTTATAGAAGGTGGGATTCTTATTATAGAACATTCAAAACACACCGACTTGTCTAATTTAGATCATTACGCCTACTCCAAAAGCTATGGAGGCAACATGTTTAGTTTTTTTGAAGCGTCATAAAAAAGATTTAATCGATAAAAATTCCTCGAGGATAATTCGTTTCAAAAAAATATTTATTTTCTTACTTCTTTAAATCCTTTTTTTTCAGTACTTTAGATAGATAATAAAAGAGTCCTGTCTCTATCATCCACTTCCTTACTCAATAAAATTAGTTCTTTTTATTGTCCATGATTATGGTAAATAGCTTATTAATTAACTAAAACTATAATTATGAAAAAACTCTTTTTAGTAGGGCTTGCCTTAATTTTTATTATTGCATGCCAACAAACTCCCCAGCGTTATTTTTCTGAATCTCCAGAAATAGAAACAGTCAAGTCTGGCATCAAAGCTTATGAAAATCAAAATTGGGAAGTCTGGAAATCCAACTTTGCGGATACAGCAAAAATATACCCAAACTCCAGCAAAGGAATTACCCCAGACGAAAGTATTGAAGGCCATAAACAAATGCTTTCCAACTTTTCATCTTACGGATTTTCAGAAAAAGGAGGTATTTCTGAAATGATAATCGACAAAGAAGGAAAAACTTGGGTTAATTATTGGGACCACTGGAAAGGTACACTTAAAGCCAATGGTAAAGAATTACACATCCCTGTCCATTTAACATTACAATTTATTGATGGGAAAATCGCAAACGAATATGCCTATTACAACCTCGCTCCCTACATGGCTGCTCTACAAGAAATAGAAGCCGAAAAATTGGCAGTCGCAAGTGAAGAAATGAATCAAACTGAAGAATAACATACTTCTCAAATTAAAGACAACTATTATGAAAACTTTAAAAACCGCATTACTAATTGCGTTCGCTTTTTGTTTAACCCTAAACATAGCCAATGCCCAAAAACGCTATTATATACATGTAGACAATGTAAAACCATCAATGGTAAAAGACTATGAAAAAGTAGCAAAGGAATTTGTAGAGGCCTGTAAAAAACACAAACCCCAAACAGAATGGCTAACTTCTGTAACCAGTGATTTAAGATATATGTATGTTACACCACTTGAAAAATTTGCTGATTTGGATGCAAAACCTTTTGCAGACATGTCTAAAGCAATGGGAGAAGATTGGACTAACATGTTTACCCGTTTCAACAAATGTTATGATTCCCACTCTGACTATATTATTACACTAGCCGAAGACCTAACCTATATGCCAGAAGGTTTCTCTCAAACCCAAGAAGGGCTAAACAATAGGGAATATTACTTCCTCTATTATACCCCAGAAAACCAAGGCAAGTTAAAGGAATCTATGAAAGCTATCAAAGAGCTATTTGTTAATAAAAACTCAAAACTATATTATAGGGTTTATCATAGTGGATTGGGAAATCCTGAAAGTTACTACCTAGTAGCAGTTTCTTCAAAAGACGATGTAGATGCTGCCATGCAATCTAAGGCTAACGATGAACTTTTAGGAGAGAAACGTCATGAAGTATTTGGGAACATGATGAAACACCTATCGCGATTCGAAGAATACAAAGGGCAAATTCGTCCAGATTTAGCCTATTCTTCTAACTAATTTAGACATAACTATAGAGACTGTTTAAAATTTGTTATAGGCCATTTTTTTGCCAATTAAGGCTTTAAAACAGGAGTTTAGCAGCGCTAAATGAGGATTTTCATTACGAAAAGTGGTGAAAAAAGGGGCATAACAAAACCAAAAGGTGGAATTTTAAACAGTCTCATATACAAAAGCACAAGTGCGACCGGTGGGTCGCACTTCTGTTTAACTAAGCAAATCTATAAGCCGAATTCTGTACTCTTAAAAAGAGCCCTTATCATTTATCTGAGCGCATTGTTACCAATACACTTTAGCTGCCTACCCTCCAGCATCGGACGTGCAGCCCTCAAACACTGGTTTACATGACATTGCACCACATAGAGTTTACCTGATTTCACTACAGCATTACCTGTACATCCTTTCTGTTGCACTTTTCCTAGCCTCACGACTGGTGGCCATTAACCACTATGTTGCACTTTGGTGTTCGGACTTTCCTCCCTAATGCTTAACTTGTTTCAGTACCTTATACGAATACTTGATACGAATAAAACAAGTTCAGCTTTCGAGCGATAAGGCGATTTACTTAAAAGCAAAAGTAATATTATAAGTTGTAAATGTCTAAAGTTAGAAGTACTTAAAAAACTTTTTTTTTAATACCCATTATGTGTCATAATGCAAAAAAACAGTGTTTTGTCATGTCTGACGTGTTACACAAAGCATAGTCGAAGCGAATGGAGCAATCTCTTTGTTAATCGAAAGATTCTTCACTACCATTTCGACTTCAATGCTCAATGTCCGTTCTGAATGAATCAAACTTTTAAACTTGAAACTTTTCACTTTTGACTCTTAGGTCTTGGGATTGATAATTTTTCAATTACTACGTGCAACTAACTCCATACCCCTTTCTCTTCCATGCTCCCAACTCCCGTCTTCAAGCCTCCTACTTTCTAACTTTTAACTTTCAACTTTACACTTTCAACTTTCAACTTTCAACTTTTAACCTTTAACTTTCAACTTTACACTTTTAACTGTTAACTTTTCACTTCACAAATTGTTAATAACTCCTATAAAATTCAGAATTTTGAATTCAGAATTTTGAATTGAATTTTTAACTTTGTTTCAAATCCAACACGGGTAAATTTAGTAGCATTGGAACACTTTATAGTATCGGCAAGAAAGTATAGACCACAAACCTTTAAGGACGTTGTTGGTCAGCAAGCCATTACCAATACCTTACTAAATGCTATTGAAAATAACCACTTGGCCCAAGCCCTATTGTTTACGGGTCCCCGGGGGGTTGGCAAAACGACTTGTGCCCGTATTCTAGCTAAAATGATTAATAGCGAAGGAACCGAAACGGGAAATGAAGATTTCGCTTTTAATGTTTTTGAACTAGATGCTGCTTCAAATAATTCTGTTGACGACATACGAAACCTAACAGATCAGGTGCGTATACCGCCCCAAGTAGGAAAATATAAAGTATACATTATCGACGAGGTTCATATGCTATCGCAAGCCGCGTTCAATGCTTTTTTAAAAACACTTGAGGAGCCTCCCAAACATTGTATCTTCATTTTAGCAACTACTGAAAAACACAAGATAATACCAACTATATTATCGCGATGTCAGATATTTGATTTCAAGCGCATCACTGTCAGAGATGCAAAAGAATACCTTAAATATATTGCTGAAGAGCAAGGCATAACTGCCGAAGATGACGCTTTACACATCATCGCCCAAAAAGCAGATGGAGCCATGCGTGATGCACTATCCATTTTTGATCGTGTCGTAAGCTTTTCTGGAAAGGACTTAACTCGAAAGGCCGTAACCGAAAACTTAAATGTTTTAGATTACGAAACCTACTTTACCAGTACAGACCTTATTCTGGAAAATAAAATCCCTGAACTGCTACTACAATTTAACAATACACTCTCTAAAGGTTTCGACGGACATCATTATATAGCTGGTTTAGCCTCTCATTTTAGGGATTTACTGGTAAGTAAAACACAAAAGACAATAAGCTTATTGGAAGTTGGCGATCAAACCAAAGCAAAATACCTGGAGCAATCCAGCAAGGCATCCCAAGAATTCCTGCTTCAAGCAATCAATCTCGCCAACGACTGCGATTTAAAATATAAAACCAGTAAGAACCAACGCTTACTTGTTGAGTTATGCTTAATGCAACTTGCCTCTATCACTTTTGATGGAGAAAAAAAAAATAGCAAACGTTACATAATCCCACCTTCCTATTTTAAGAACAAGGGTATCACACCTATATCCGTAACGGTTCCTAATAAACAGCCAGCAGCGGTAAATAAGGTACAGCCAGACGAGGTGCTTAACAAAACCAGTAGCACATTACAAAATGCCTTGACCGAATCTGGTAAAAAGCAAGTGGATACACCTCCAAAGATTGTATTAAATAAAGATGTAAAACGTACATCAGGACTTTCATTAAAAAGTATTCGTGCAAAAAAGGAGCATCTTATCAAACAAATGGATGTTGTTGTTGAAGAAGAGAATTTACCAAAAGACCCCTTTACAGAACAAGCGCTTATAGAGGCTTGGCATGCCTACACCAAAGTACTTGAAGATAAAGGTCAGTTTAATTTAGCATCCATTCTATCTATAGACACGCCAAAAGTTGTAAATACCGAAGTCCATTTAGAGTACCCTAATGCCACTAACAAGATGGAATTAGAACGCAACCAATATGATCTTTTAGCTTATATTAGAAAAGCTGTTAATAATTACGATGTCAATCTATGCATTACCGTTAACGAGACCATGGAAAAGAAATATGCCTACACCGACAGGGATAAATTTGAAAAATTAAAAGACAAAAATCCAAACATAGATCTTTTAAGAAAACTATTTGATTTAGAGGTTTAAAACGACTCTACGCGTTTTAATTCAACGTGAATAATGGGTAAGGAATTATGTTAGTTTGAGTGCCAAATCTGTGATTTGGTGTATCGAAAACAAATAAATTTCCAACTAAAAGTACTTCTCGATACTAAATTCTTCCAGAATTTCACTCGAAGTGACATTAGAACTCTTAAACATTATTCACGTTAATTTTGTTACTTTGCAATAAAAATATAGTAAAAATGTTAGGCTTAAAATTACCAACAGATCCTAGATGGGTTAATATTGTTGAAAAAAATATTGAAGAAATACTTACGGATCATGCTTTTTGTGAGCAAAAAGCAACAAGTACTGCCATATCGCTCATTGTAAGTTTTCCAGAATACACAGAATTGGTACAGGAAATGACAGCCTTAGTAAAGGAAGAGATTAGTCATTTTAAAATGGTACACGATAA
Source organism: Snuella sedimenti (assembly GCF_016428595.1). Lineage (GTDB taxonomy): Bacteria > Bacteroidota > Bacteroidia > Flavobacteriales > Flavobacteriaceae > Snuella > Snuella sedimenti. Next base: position 37,447 of record NZ_JAELVQ010000026.1, read on the forward strand.
AATCATTGAACGCGGTTGGACTTTGGGCAGAGATCGTAAAGACGACTATGTTATTGCGCTTACTAAATTTTTCCCTAAAGGCGGTAGCAGAACGACCCAACTAGTACACCGTTTATTATATGCCGCGCTTATTGAAGCCAGAAGCTGTGAACGTTTTAGGTTGCTTTCCGAAGAATTAAAAGACCAAGAGCTGGCTGCATTTTACAAGAATCTAATGGTAAGTGAAGCGAATCATTACACCATGTTTTTAGGTTTTGCCCGGAATTACGGAAATAAAAAAGAAGTTGACACCAAATGGCAGCAACTTCTTGAATATGAAGCTAAAATTATGGCCAACCTAGGTAAAACCGAGGCTGTTCACGGTTAAAATTTATAACCGATACCTAATTGAATGTTTGTGTTAATGGCCTCTGCATTTTGATTATCATCAAAAATATTTGAAAAACCATAGGTGTACCGGGCATCAAAAAAGAATTCGTGGGACAGTTTAATTTCTAATCCCCCAACACCAGAATAGGCAAAATTCCTAATACCATCTTCGTGCTCGTATACTTTTACACCAACCTGTGGCCCTGCACCAATATGAATACGTTCACTAAGCCTAAACTTAAACAATACGGGCACTTGTATATAATCCAAACGTAAAGCGCTTGTTTTTCCTCCTTCAGAAGAAAATTGTATTTCCGGCATTAGAGCAAAGGTCTTCGTAAAACCATACTCACCAAAAAAACCAATCGCAAATCCGTTTCTGTGTTCGTTATCCATGATGGGCGTCCCATCAAAATCCAAATTAGAAATGTTGTAACCTGCACGAACACCATATTTTGTGCCCTGTGAAAATCCATAAACTGATACACAAAGTAGTACAGCTAGTAGTAATGCTTTTTTCATAATTAATAGGTTTGGGTTTAAATTAATAGCAAACAAAATGTAAGCGAATATATATTTTTTAATGAAAAGAAAAATATTTACAAGGTGAAGTGCACAATTTTACTGTGTATTGCTAGAAACGGTATCATAATATATACTTTTAATAATCCCATCGGCCAAACCAATTTTAGGTACATATATATGCTTGGCCCCACTCCATTTCATTGCAGATAAATAAATACGCATGGCAGGAATTATTACATCAGCCCTATCTTGATTTAAATCCAGTTCGGTTATACGTTCTTCATAAGAATAACTCTGTAAGGTGTTATAATAGGAGGTTAAATAAAAGTAAGTAAGCGGTTTTCCCAAGGCCTTTCCCGATATTTTAAAAATCTTGTTAATGTTACCTCCAGATCCAAGCACCCTAATTTTATCAAACCCTTTGGCATTCATAACGATCCAGGTTTCCAGTTCCTGCCAAGTTTCTTTTTTAACCATATCGTTTAGTAAACGTACCGTTCCAATCTTAAACGACCTAGAGGCAATTTGCCTACCATTGTGGATTACGGTAAATTCGGTACTACCCCCACCTACATCAACATATAAATAGGTTTTACTATTGTCTATATATTTATTTATATCGGTAGCCGCAATAATAGCTGCTTCTTCTTCTCCATCAATAACATCAATACTTACACCAGCTTGTTCGAGAACCAAATCTACAACCTTTTTCCCATTAACCGATTCGCGCATGGCAGAAGTAGCACAAGCTTTATACTTAACAACCTTATGGGATTTCATGAGCAATTTAAAGGCCAACATAGTGTCTAAAAGCCGCTGGGTGTTTTCCTTTGAAATTTTATTTTTTATAAAAACATCTGCCCCTAAACGAATGGGTACACGAACCAAAGAGCTCTTTTTAAATTGAACAGGTTTTCCTTTTTGTTCTATAATGTTTGAAATAAGTAATCTCACTGCATTGGATCCAATATCGATAGCAGCATATTTTTTTATTGAGAGCATATTAATTATCTAACTTTTTTAAATAATAATCGTAAATGGCAAATTGGGATCTAATTTTAGGCTTATTATTTTTTCTATATTCATTTTCCTGTGATGCATTTAATAATCTGGCCTTTACATTATCGTTCCAACAAATGTTAAAGGTGTCTATAATTTCCTTTTTTATGTCTTTATCATAAATTGGGCAACTCACTTCTACCCTATTATCAATATTACGTGTCATCCAATCAGCAGATGAAATATACACTTTAGGATCTTTACTACCAAAAATATAAATTCTGGAATGCTCTAAAAACTTGTCGACAACACTAATAACCTTTATGTTTTCGCTCATCCCTTCTACCCCCGGAATTAAACAACAAATCCCTCTTACTATCATTTCAATTTTTACGCCTGCCCTACTCGCTTCATACAGCTTATCCACCATTTTATAACTGGAAATACTGTTCATTTTTAAACGTATGTAACCTTCGCCGCCCTGCTTTACCTTTTTTATTTCTTCATTTATCAATTTAAAAATAGAAGACTGTGTATAATGTGGCGATGTAATTAAATGCTTGTATTTATATATTCTGTAGTTGGTATCAAAGAAGTTGAAAATTTTATTAACATCCTTTAGAATACTCTGATTGGCAGTAAACAAGGTATGATCTGTATAAATCTTTGCCGTAGACTCGTTAAAGTTTCCGGTACTAATAAAACCATAACGCCTTATCTTTTCACCTTCCTCCCGTTCTATAACACACATTTTACTATGCACCTTTAAGCCCTGAACCCCAAACACAAGATGCACGCCTTCGTCTTTCATTTGTTGTGCATAGTCGATATTCGCCTGTTCGTCAAATCGCGCCTGTAATTCAATAGAAACCGTTACGACCTTACCATTTATGGCAGCATTTATTAAAGAACTGGCAATATGTGATATTTCGGCCAAACGGTAAATGGTAATTTTAATGGTCTTAACTTTAGGGTCTAAAGCTGCTTCCCTTAAAAACTTTACCACATAGGAGAAGGTTTGGTACGGTGCATAAAGCAGATAATCTTTTTTGGCTATTGCTTCAAATTTACTAGCCTCTAAACTAAGTCCCTTTACCGGCAATGGCTCAATCTTGTCATAAAGCAAATCGGTTCTACCCAAACTGGGAAAACTCATATAATCCCTTCTATTATGGTAACGTCCACCCGGAATAATACTATCGGTAGTATCAATACCCATTTTAGACATTAGATACCCCAGCGTATCGGCTCCAATTGTTTTATCGTAAACAAAACGAACCGGCTCACCTTTCTGTCGGTGCTTAACACTGTCGGATATCTTTTCCATAAAACTTTTACTCAAGTCACTTTCAAAATCCAATTCCCCATCCCTCGTAATCTTAATCATATGTGCAGAGATCGTCTTATAATTAAAGATATTAAAGATTTCCCCTAAACAATACCGCAATAAATCGTCTATTAAAATAATGTAATTCTTATTGCCTTGCTTAGGTAATTCGATAAAACGGTTAATAGATTTTGGGATTTCTATAAGGGCATACTGCTTATTTTCATCGGCCATTACCATTCTAACTGCTAGATAGGCAGCACTGTCCTTTAAGTTTGGAAGCACAACCAAATCACTCAAGATAATGGTTACTAAAGCTGGGCTTACTTTACGTATAAAGTAACGCTTAATAAAGTCATGCTGTACACTATCAATTTGGGTTTCATCAATAATATAAATATTCTCTTCTTCTAATCGTTTATGAATGGTATTTAAAATCGATAAACTCTCTGTTTGTTGCTTTATAACAATTTGTGTAATGATCTCGAGTAATTCTTTAGCCTTAATTCCCCCAAGTTCGCTTTTACCGCCTTTACCGGCTTCAACAATGCGTTTTACAGTAGCATATCGAACTTTAAAAAATTCATCCAAATTATTAGAAAATATACCTAAAAAACGAAGTCTTTCTATTAATGGAACCGTTTCGTCTGAAGCCTCTTGTAGTACCCTCGCATTAAATTGCAACCAACTTATCTCTCTGTTTATATAGCTATTGTTTACCTTATCTGCTTTAATCATGAAGCATCATTAATTATATTACAATTATATTCATCCATTTTACCAGAAAAATAAGCACCCGATAAAATGCAAATAAACATAAGGCATTTTCTATAAATAACCATGCTTTAATCGAAAAGAATTCATCGCTCCCTCGTTGGGGTGTCTGTTGGAGTCCAATGAAATCGAAGGTGCATGAATCCATTAATATGAAACCACTGACGTTCAGAAGTTTGACAAAAGACCGCTCAGCTTTTAGATAAATGGGATGTTGGGTTTTGGGTCTTGGGTCTTGGGTGTTGGATGTTAGGTACTGAATACTGGGTAATGGGTCTTAGGTCTTGGGTCTTGGGTTTTGGGTGTTGGGTGTTGGTTACATTATTGTACAACTTTAAACTTCAACTCTTAGCTGTTAGCAGTTGGCTTTTAGCCTTCAACTGTTCATTGTTCATTGTTCATTGTTCACTTTTCGTTTTTCGCTTTAAACTTTAAACTTTCAACTTTACACTTTCCACTTTTAACTCTTAACTATTGGGTACTGATTACTGAATACTGAATACTGAATACTGAATACTAGGTAATGGGTCTTAGGTTTTGGGTGTTGGTTGTTGGTTGTTGGTTACATAATTGTACAACTTTAAACTTTAAACTTTAAACTTTTAAACTTTACATGGGCTGTTAGCTGTTCACTTTTAACTGTTAACTTTTTGCCGTTAGGTACTGACACTGAATACTGAATACCGAATACTGAATACTGGGTAATGGGTCTTAGGTCTTAGGTCTTGGGTCTTAGGTTTTGGGTTTTGGGTTTTGGGTTTTGGTTGTTGGTTGTTGGTTGTTGGTTACATATATTGTACAACTTTAAACTCTCAACTCTTAGCTGTTAGCAGTTGGCTTTTAGCCTTCAACTGTTCATTGTTCACTTTTCGTTTTTCGCTTTAAACTTTAAACTTTAAACTATACAATTTAGTTCGGTTTTAAATCCCTTGGAAATAAGGTTTGAACCGTCCTTCCCTTTTTTAAGTCAGCCCAACGGGTAATATCAAATTCAAGTACTACCACCCCACTGGTAGGCACATTTTCTATATAAATATGACCATAGATATTAACAAAATCTGTGATGGCATGATTGTGCCCAAAAACCATCAAGTTGTTAACAGTTTCATCGCAAGCTTTTATAACCTCCAGAAGGTTGTAACCTGCAAAATCATACAGATCATGTTTTAAATGAAAAATAGCAGAATCAATATCCAATGTTTTAACAAAAATAGCTGCAGTAGATTTTGCCCGATTCGCATCACTGGACAGCACCAAGTCTGGAGGCCTTAAACTTATTTTAAAATACTTAGATACTAATTTTGCATCATTTACCCCTCTCTCTTTCAAAGGACGCTCATGATCAATTACATCATATTCCCACGACGATTTGGCATGTCTTATTAATGTAAGCGTTTTCATACGTTTAAATTTCAGTAATTATTAATATAAAATTAATTATAAAATTGAGAACGTATGCAACCACTACGCTCTCACATTAAAAATTTTAAACATTCCCTTTTGTGAAAAAATGCTTAAAATTTATTAATGTTCGTTTCATCAGTTGGTCTTTATGGTTTTTCAATAGTCAGATGTAATACCCATACATTCTCCCCTCAATACGATAGAATTTTTAGCTATGGCATTTCATTAACGTTCGATTAAAAGCACTATTTTATCGATAAAATGTTGTTTTTCTCGACAAAAAGCATTTAATTTGTTTGTTAGTAAGTATAAAAATACAACTTTTAACCGATAAACACCAAGAATTATGGGCATAAACACGAATCATAACACTTTGACAATCGTTAAATTAATCAATAAAACCGATGAACTGAAAACACCTCACGCGTTGTCGAGTTTTTAAGTGATTTAACACTTTTTTTTGATTTACTAGCAACATATATGTTGTTTTGTATAGCTATTAACTGAAACTATGATCCCAAATCTAATTTCACATACAAAGTTTTTAACGTTGGTGTGCAACGTTTTTCCCTCATTACTTTTTTATACGAACCAATTATGTCTGTACCCTAAATTAAGGTATCAGTCACTATTATAATAATTATATATTTAAAAGTTGCTATTAGTCAAAACAAATCTACAAGCTTATGAAAACAAGTACTTATAGTTTATTATCAAAAACAAGATCACAGATAAAAAATTGTCTGTACATCTTTGTTTTTCTATTTATTGGACTTTCCAATGTCAATGCAGCAGACTGTATTATAGATACAGCAGCAACAGGTGGTGACAATGTCATGACAGGTGCTGAATTGGTGAACTATATCAACACCAATAGTTGTACTGGTACTATAACAATTACAAATGGTGTCCAAATACAATTACATACAGATATTACAATTCCTAGTGTAATTGACAGGCTAATTATTGAAGATGGCGGGCAAATCATGTGGTTTGAAGATGTTACCTTAACATTAGCTCCAAATTCAGCTATTGTTATAGAAGATACTACTGAATTGGATACTTCTCATGGAGGAGATGGAGCAATATCTTCTGATGGACAATGTAATAATAATAGAAGAATTAACATTGGTTCTTTTGAGTATTCCGCTTGTTCTGGTGGAGGTAATGTATGCATCATTTTTAGTGAAGTAATTGCTGCTGGTGGAACCATACAAATTGATCCTGACTTTGGCGTTATTGACGGAACCGACAATCAAGTTTGCTTTGCGCCTACATTAATTGATGTTGAATTGAATGGATTTGTTCAGGGGACTCCTACCTATTTATGGACGGTTAAATCTAAACCAACAGGTTCAACAGTTACTTTCAGCCCAAGCAATACTGTTGAAGACCCAACAGTGACAGTCTCTGAGCCAGGCTCATATACCTTTAACATTGCAGTAACAATCCCTATAAGTGATGAGTGTGTTTCTACTCTAATAACAGTTGATGCTGATGTTGAAATAGAGTTTATAGATACTATTTCCGTGAATATTATGTCCGTAAACCCAGGTGGTGGTGGCACTTGTAATTTGGCAGTAGATTTTACAGGATCTGGAACAAATGCAGGGCCTAATTCGACATATTATTGGGATTTCGGTGATGGAAACAATAGTGCCCTTCAAAACCCATCACATACTTATGCAACTGGAGGCGACTATACGGTTACCTTAACAATTACAGATCCTGATGCTATAGCTGATTGTAATACAGCAAGTGCTTCAGATACAATTACAATAACAGATACACCTCCAACTATAACTTGTCCTCCAACAGTAAATGTTATTGCTGACAATGGATTATGTACTGCTTCAGATGTTGATCTAGGCAATTTACTTCTTTCCGATGATTGTGATATTATCAATGGAAATATTAGCAATGATGCACCAACATTATTTTCTGTAGGAACAACAATTGTTACTTGGGAATATACTGATGCATCTGGCAATACAGTTACTTGTGAACAAAGCGTGACGGTGACCGATGATGAAAAACCATCCATTACCTGTCCCGCAGATATTACAGATGCCGTGACCTCTGATGGAGGCACCGGTGATTGCGAGGCTACCGTAAGCCTTGGCTCTCCTAC
>NZ_JAELVQ010000027.1 GCF_016428595.1 Snuella sedimenti
GCTAAAGTTTGTACTTTTATTCATATCTGGTTTTGTGGTAAAACAAGATATAAAGCAAAGCGGGAAATCCAACTATGGAAATCCCGCTTTTAAAAAACTTTATCGGACACTAATGATTAATAATGTTATTGGCTTTTATACTTAACTCTATGCAGCAAGCAAAAAAGCTCCAAATTAAACTAGGAGCTTATGGATATATTATAAATGTATGCTATTAGTTGAATTCCGGACGACTTTCTGATAGGTAAATATCTCTGGTTGCAACTTGCATAGTTCCTTTTTTATCGAGTCGCAGCATGCTTTTAACTACTTCTGAACGACAGGCTAGCGTTAAATCGGCTATTAAAGGATCGTCATCGAAAAAGAAAGGACTCATATCGTATTCAGGATTCCCTTGTACTTTAATCACTCTATTGATTTGTTTCAGTTCTTTTGTACGTAAAAATTTTCCCGGCATGAAAGTGTAAAATGTATATCGTCCATCTGCATCGGTCTTTATCCAAGCTCTATGGTGCACGTAACGCTTACGGTTACTATCTCGTTTCATTACAAAATGTCCATTTTCATCAGGCTGACAGATGTAAAGGATAACATCCTTGGCCGGTGTTTTTCTGTCCTTCTCATAAATAATTCCGGTAACCATAAGTTTATTTGAAGCCGTTTCAAAACCTGGAACTGTATCTGTATTATTCAGCTGTTTTTCCGAATAATCGTAAATAGGGTTTCGTTTCTTGTAATTGGCAGGTATCTCCATTGAAACACTTGCTAATTCCTGAGCTTGTATTGTATAGTAAGAACCCACAAAACAGACAATGCAAAAGAAACTTATTAGATTTTTCATGAGGCATTATATTAAATTCGTTTAAAATTATACAATTCAGTTCATTACAACCTAAAAAATCATATGAACTAAAAAAATAAACGATGAAACGAATAAATAAGATCATTCAAGGTTCTAAAAGACCAAATAACCGTTATTGTTCGATTCGATAGTAAAAATTTAAATTCCGTAATTTTCCCTCAAGGCAGTTTGTTCTCCAAACGTTACGCTCTTAAAATAGCCTTATTTACCAGATCGCTTATTATTTCGAACTGCTCTTCAACAGACATGTTGGAATTATCTATTTCAATAGCATCCTTGGCCTTTACTAAAGGTGAATCCTTTCTGTTGGAGTCCATATAATCACGTTCTTGAACATTTTTCAATACAGCATTGTAGTCTACCCTATCCCCTCGTTCAATAAGCTCTTTATAACGTCGTTCAGCACGGGTTCCTGCCGATGCTGTCACAAATAATTTTAAATCGGCATTAGGAAAAACAACAGTCCCAATATCACGCCCATCCATAACAACGCCTTTATTTTCACCTATTTTACGTTGCTGATCAACCAATTGCTTTCTTACTTCTGGGACAGCTGCCACTTTACTTACAAAGCCTGATACTTCCAAAGTACGTATGTTTTTTTCCACATTAATCCCATTTAAATAGACTTCTGCAAAACCAAGCGCTTCATTAAATACAAAACTAATATCAATAGTTGGCAATTGCTCAATAAGTGTTTCTACTTTAAAATAGGTCTCTCCTATGAAGTTATTTTGCATAGCATAAAGTGTAACCGCTCTATACATAGCACCAGAATCTACATAGACATATCCCAACTGCTTTGCTAGCTGCTTTGCAATAGTACTTTTTCCTGTTGAAGAAAAGCCATCAATGGCTATGGTTATTTTTTTATTGTTCATCTTAATTATTGCAAGTCTATTTGTAGTCCAAAAAAGTTTGAGTTCGCTGCACTTGTATACTTAGCATGGGCATAGCTAAATCGCATTTTGTTCATTTTAATTGAAAAACCAGCCGACAACCCCGAAAAATTACGTTGATCTACAATTCTTAATTCTTCAGATCGTCTAAAGTTGTATCCCAATCTTAAATTAAAACCTCCCTGAGGGAAAATTTCCGCTCCTATAATGGTGTGCCTAATAACTTGACCTAAAAACCCTATTTTTTCTTCAGTTTGGTTGCCACTTAAATCACTTTCAACCCGAGAAGGATTAGGTCGTGCTATAGGCCATTCCTGTAAATTCTCAAGCGTTACATGCCATCGTATTGGAACATGTTCTAGCGTTTGAGACATACCAAAATCTACTTCAAATGGCAAAGGTTCGTTTAAGCCTGCATAAGTAGTAATCTGTGTTCCCAAGTTTCTAACTGCTATGGCTGCATGAAAATCCAAGTCTTCGTTAATGTAAAGCAATCCCAAATCAATTGCTGCCCCAAAGGAGCTATATTGTTCTAGCTTGGAGGTTATTAATTTTAAATTACCTCCACAATAAAAATCAGAATATCCTATTTGGAATGCATACCCCATGGACAAGGCAGCTTCACTACCAGAAAATGTTCCCGTTGCATTTCCGTTCTCATCATAACCATCAAATGATCCATAATTAATATAGGTAATACCTCCATGCAGCGTTTGTGTATGTCGGTCTACATTATAGGCATAAGCACCAGAACCATAGCCTATACCTCCTAAATAACTCACATAATTTATGGCCAACTGGTTATGCATTTCAACATTAATGGTCGCTGGGTTATATAATCCCTGAGTTACATCATAATCTACATTAGTCAAAATTTTACCTCCCAATGCAGCTTGACGTGGAGACGCCATTAAATTGAGAAATTGATAGGTAGTTTCACCCCCAACTTGGGAATAAGTCAACACAGAAAAAAGTAAACATAAAATGGTGGTTATTGTTCTTAGCATACGATACCACAAAGTAAACAAATCTATCTTAAAACGGTAGTACCTTTCTTTTATTTTAAGAAGTTATCTTGACTTTTTACAAATTATAAAAAAACCTCGATGGGCATCGAGGTTTTAGAAGAATTTTTTGAAACGAACTATCCCCGAGGCAGAGCCTCAAGGAATTCTTTTCAATTAAAAGGTTTTTGCATTTTTAACCTTTTGATTTGTAAGAGCTATTTTAATCACATCGCTCATATCGGTTACGTAATGAAATGTTAAGCCTTTTAAATACTCTGGCTTAATCTCTTCTATGTCCCTTCGATTTTCTTCACAAAGCAAAATTTCTTTTATACGCGCACGTTTTGCAGCAAGAATCTTTTCTTTTATCCCGCCTACAGGCAATACTTTGCCCCTTAGCGTTATTTCTCCTGTCATAGCTAAACTCTTTTTCACTTTACGTTGGGTAAATAACGACACAAGAGATGTTAGCATGGTTACACCTGCACTTGGGCCATCTTTAGGAGTAGCCCCTTCTGGTACGTGTATGTGCACATTATATTTATCGAAAACTTCCTGGTTTATGCCAAATTCATCAGCATTCGATTTAATAAATTCCATAGCAATGGTTGCCGATTCTTTCATCACCTTACCTAGGTTACCGGTAATGGTAAGCCCTCCTTTTCCTTTGGATAAAATGGATTCTATAAATAAAATATCACCGCCAACACGTGTCCATGCTAAACCAGTAACTACACCGGCTACGTTGTTATTTTCGTATTTATCACGTTCTAATTTAGGAGCTCCCAAGACCTCCACAACATCCTCATTGGTTACTTTTACATTATAACCTTCTTCCATAGCAATGTTTTTAGCTGCATAGCGTACCATTTTTGCTATTTGTTTCTCTAAACCACGAACACCAGACTCACGTGTATAGCCTTCTACAATTTTTTCCAATTGGGGCTTAGCAATCTTTAAATCGTCACCTGTTAAGCCGTGCTCTTTTAATTGCTTAGGCAGTAAATGACGTTTAGCTATTTCTACTTTTTCTTCTATAGTGTATCCTGTAACATTAATAATCTCCATACGATCCAACAAAGCAGGCTGGATGGTAGACAAACTATTGGATGTTGCAATAAACATAACTTTAGAAAGGTCGTAGCCCATTTCTAAAAAGTTATCGTAAAACTCATTGTTTTGCTCTGGATCCAACACTTCTAACATTGCTGATGATGGATCTCCCTGATGTGAATTTGTTAATTTATCAATTTCATCCAAAACAAACACTGGATTAGAGGTACCTGCTTTTTTAAGACTTTGAATGATACGTCCTGGCATGGCTCCAATATATGTTTTTCTATGACCTCGTATTTCGGCTTCGTCTCTTAGTCCTCCTAATGAAATGCGTACATATTCCCTACCTAATGCTTCAGCTATCGATTTGCCAAGCGATGTTTTACCTACACCGGGAGGCCCATAAAGGCATAAAATGGGCGATTTCATATCGTTACGAAGCTTCAAAACAGCAAGATATTCTATAATACGGCGCTTAACATCCTCCAATCCAAAATGATCTCGGTCTAATATCTTTTTAGCACGTTTTAAATCAAATTTATCCTCGCTAAACTCGTCCCATGGCAAGTCCAAAAAGAGTTCTAAATAGTTCCTCTGAATGGAATACTCGGCCACTTGGGGATTCATGCGTTGTAGTTTAGCTATTTCCTTTTCGAAATGCTTTGCTACTTTTTCATCCCATAACTTCTCTTCGGCTAACAATTTCATTTCTTCAATTTCCTGATCATGGCTTACGCCTCCCAGTTCTTCTTGAATGGTTTTCATTTGCTGATGCAGAAAATACTCTCGCTGTTGCTGATTCATATCCATTTGAACACGAGACTGAATGTCGTTTTTAAGTTCCAATTTTTGGAACTCAACATTCATATACTTAAGGGTTGCAAGTGCGCGTTTCTGTAAATCGTTTATTTCCAAAAGTGCTTGTTTTTCGTCTACAGAAAGATTCATGTTAGACGAAACAAAGTTCACTAAAAACGAACTACTCTCTATGTTCTTAATGGCAAATGATGCTTCACTTGGAATATTGGGGCTATCTTTTATTATTCGTAATGCCAAATCCTTTATAGACTCAATAATTGCTAAAAACTCTGGGTTATTAATAGCAGGTTTTGCTTCTGGAATGTCACGAATGGTCGCATTCATATAAGGTTCTTCCGTAATGACTTCTGCCACTTTAAAGCGTTTTTTCCCTTGAATAATGACAGTTACATTTCCATCTGGCATTTTTAAAACGCGTAAAATACGGGCAACAGTACCAGTATCATGGATATCCTTTGCTGTTGGGTCTTCTACAGATTCATCTTTTTGAGCAACAACACCTATTACTTTACTACTATTGTTTGCATCATTAATCAATTTAATGGATTTATCGCGTCCGGCAGTAATAGGTATAACAACTCCTGGAAACAATACCGTATTTCGCAACGAAAGTATTGGTAAGGTCTCAGGTAGGGATTCGTTATTGATCTCTTCTTCGTCTTCAGGTGTCATTAATGGAATTAATTCTGAGTTTTCATCAAATTCCTGTAATGACAAACTGTCAAGGCCTATAAAATTAGATTTTTTCATATATACATTTAAGTCAATTTGTCATTAAAACAAGCTTGACGTTTTTTATAAATTATTTTTTTAATCCTTTAAACCACTTACAAGCACTATTTTAAGGCTTTATAGGTAGTATTTACAATATTATAAATTCAATTGTTGTGCCACACTTAATAACGGCAAAGCTAAAGAAGAGTAAAAATTTGTTTTAAAAAAAACTTTTACAAAACTATTTGTAAGACAATACTCTTATATTTGTAGCTTAATTTTAATACAACATTATGAATTTAAAACAATTTTTACTAGTAACTTTATTTATTAGTGTATTAGCATGTAGTAGTGAATCTGATGACTCTAAAGAAACTCCAAATGATGGGGTACTTGTTGAGAAAATAATTTATGACAAGGGAACTGAAGATGAGTATACCGAAACTTTTATTTATGATGGTAATAAGCTAATGAGTGTAGACTATGGAGATGGCTACAAAAATGTTTATACCTATGATGACAATGATAATTTAATTAAAGATGACGCTTACGCAGAAAATGAGTTAGCAGTTACTATAGCTTTAGAATATAATTCTGAGAATAAGGTAACAAGTTATACAGAAACTTTTTACGAAGGTTCTGGGTTAGAAGGAATCTACAAATATGAACTTACTTATAATAATGATGACACCATCACTGTAAAAGTTTATAAAAAAGCGTCAAGCTCAGACTTTGAATTAAAGTATACTGAAACAATTACCTTAAACGGAAAAAACATTGTAAAAATAGTACACGATGATGATTACACTGAATCGTATACATATGACAATAAAAATAGCCCCTTTAAAAATATTCATGCTATTGAAGTCTTAAACCTATTAAGCAATCATGAATATGGTGCTGAAATTTATTCTAACACCCACAACATTATTAGTTTTGTAGAAAGTGGTGATAGTATAAGTGACAACTATAATGATACCTACGAATATACGTATAACGAAAATAATTATCCAAAAACAGGTATAGCAACCTATTCATATGGTAATCTAGAGGACGAAGTTTCTACTATAGAGTTTGTCTACAAATAAATAGATCTGATTGATTAATTAAAAAGGGCTGTCCAAAAAAATCGACAGCCCTTTTTATATGGAAAGCAGTGTACTAATGATTATAACATATCCATTTCTCAGAACATCGTCTACATTTTCCCAGCTTTTTTTAAAACATACAACAAAACAATTGGTATCGCCAATAAGACAATCATAAACAAGTTCGTTTTTAGCAACCAAGGAGCTAAAATTAGGGTTAAAATATAACCTCCAACAGCCCCTCCAACATGGGCATCATGCCCAATATTACCTAAGCTTTTCTTCATGCCATAAATAGAATACAATAAATAGCCAATACCAAAAATATAAGCAGGAATGGGGATAGGGATAAAGAATATATACAAGCTCATCCCAGGTTGTAATAATATAGCAGCATAAATAATGCCCATAACAGCACCACTTGCACCAACAGCACTATAATGGTATTCTTGCTTATGGAAATACAACGACACCAAACTTCCCATTAAAAGGCTTCCTACATATATAATTATAAAACTGGAAACACTCATTAGATTTATAACAACTTCAGCAAAAAAATAAAGGGAAAACATATTAAAGAATAAATGGGCATTATCTACATGCAAGAACCCTGAACTAAACAAGCGCACCTTCTCTCCTCTCTGTACAGCCCCAACATTGAACTTATATTTTTCAAAAAAACCAAAATCACCAAATCCCTTATAGGATATTATAACATTTGCAACAATTATAACGATCGTAACTAAATCTAACTTACCCATTAATATACACTTTAAAATAAAAAATATTGATTTCCTTTAATTTTGAACAAACAAATCTAAACGAAAAAATGATATTGTCCCTTGCTTTAACTAATTAAATACATTTTCTTTTCAGTTAAAATATAACATATCTTTGCACTTGAAAACCTAAAATTATTTCATGCAATTCTTAATATATTTGCTGGTCTACCCACTTTTATGGGTGATTTCCAAACTACCTTTTAAAATTCTTTACTTAATATCTGACGGACTATATGTTTTAGTGTATCACATTATTGGCTATAGAAAAAAAGTAGTTACCGAAAACCTAAATCTTGTCTTTCCTGATAAAACAGAAAAAGAAATAGCTTCCATAAGAAAAAAGTTTTACAGACACCTATGTGATATGTTTTTAGAAATGGCCAAGACCATGTCCATTACAAACAAAACTCTAGAAAAACGCTTTAAGATTGTTAACCCTGAAGAGTTTGAACGTTTAGAAGGTCTTAATAAAAGTATTATTTTAATGTTTGGTCATTATGCCAGTTGGGAATGGACTATCGTACTGCAAAACTACATAAACTTTAAAGCCCTAGCTGTTTACAAGAAATTAGCAAACAAGCATTTTGACAAGCTGGTAAGGGATATTCGTTCTAAATTCGATTTAACATTAATAAGTACAAAGGAAACGATTAACACTATTAACAACAACGAAATCAATAATATTAAAAGTATAACGGGCTTTTTAAGCGACCAGTCTCCCCGACTATCAAAAGATGTGTACTGGGGGGAGTTTATGGGTATAGAAATACCTTGTTTTACAGGTGCCGAACGCTTAGCCAAAAAATTAGATTTAACGACGGCCTTTCTAAAGGTTACTAAAGTAAAACGTGGTTTTTACGAGGCTAAAATTATAACCCTTGCAGAAGATTCCAGAGAATATCCCGATTACGAATTAACAAATATGTTTTTACGGGAAGTTGAAAAACAAATAACAGAAGCCCCCGAATATTATTTTTGGACACATAAACGTTGGAAACACAGAGAAAAAAAGCAATAGTTCAAGATTCTAATGTTACAAATCTGGTATGTAACCATACCTGTACAGTTCATCCAAATGATTGATTTGTTTAATCGCGCCATCAAAAACGATATGCCACGTATTGGCCACATCCAAAACATTTCTATAGTCATGATCCGTTAAAATAATGCCTTTGGTTAATGCGGCTTGCCGTATTAAATCCTTTATAGTGTCTATTAATACCGGAGCAACACCATTAAAAGGTTCGTCTAACAAAACAAATTTTGAACTACTTTCCAAGAGAAGTTTAATTTCTAAATACCTTAACTCTCCACCCGACAGACTAGACACTTTTTGCCCCCATAATTTCACCAATAATTGATCATCTAAAAAAGAAACAACCCTATTTTCCCCTAAATATGCCGCAACTATAGTTTCTATCTTTAAATTGTGCGGTAAAAAATTATCTTGAGGTAAATAAGTGATTAGACCTGTTTCCTTATAAGGTTTATTATAAACTTTCCCATTGCTCTTAATAAACTTCCTATCTGCCAAAACAGTTCCGAATAAAATTTTTAAAAGCGTGGATTTTCCCGAACCATTTCTCCCTAAAAGGCCTACTATATTCCCCGTTTCACATTTTAAATAAATGTCTGTAAGGACCTGTTTGCCATTATAAGATTTAATAACGCTATCTATTTCAAGTATATCAGGCATAGAGTCGTTATTGAAATTAAAATGATAACAAAGAAGACATTAACAAGATAATTCGCTAACATCAATTGAATTTTTGTTATACCCACATTGTAATAATAGTAATATGTGTTCTTATGCGTTATTTCTTTGTACCCCAAACTAATGAGAAACCCCACAGAGCAAAACATGCCTCCAAAAACCAAAACAGATTTTGCAATAATCCCAAATGTTACCGAGATTAAAAAATTAATAAGAAAGGTACTTTTATAAAATTGCCAATATATACGTCCTTTGTTTTGCATGTAACCAATAGCTTCCCTTTAGTGGTATTATAAACTTTTAGCGATCTCACCAATCTCACCAATAAACTTATCTGCCAGCGTATTTGCTTCGGTTTGTGATTTCGCTTCTGTATAAACGCGAATAATGGGCTCTGTATTGCTCTTTCTTAAATGCACCCAATTTTCAGGAAAATCAATTTTAACACCATCAATTGTTGACACATTTTCATCTTGGTAACGATTTGCTATAGCTTCTAAAATACCGTCCACATTTAAATTGTGGGTTAATTCAATTTTCTTCTTACTCATGAAATAGTTAGGATATGATTTTCGCAACGCGCTCACACGCATTTTCTTGTCTGCCAATAAACTCAAAAACAAAGCCACACCAACAAGGGCATCACGACCGTAATGTGATTCTGGGTAAATGATGCCTCCATTTCCTTCACCACCAATAACCACATTATTTTTTTTCATCAAGTTTACCA
Organism: Snuella sedimenti; assembly: GCF_016428595.1. GTDB lineage: Bacteria > Bacteroidota > Bacteroidia > Flavobacteriales > Flavobacteriaceae > Snuella > Snuella sedimenti. The sequence continues at coordinate 9,672 of NZ_JAELVQ010000027.1, forward strand.
CATTCACCTCTCCAACAGCACTTGCCTCATAGGTGCCCCCATAGGCTTCTGTTATATCTTTTAAGGCTCTGGTCGAACTCATATTACTCACCGTATTACCTGGTGTTCTACTAAGTACGTAATCGGCACAGGCTACGAGTGTATATTCTTCACCAAACATCTCTCCATTTTCATCTACAAATGCCAAACGATCGACATCTGGATCCACTACTATACCAAAATCGGCATGCTCTTCAACCACTTTCTTTGATAAATCAGCCAAATGTTCCTTTAAAGGTTCGGGATTATGCGGAAAATGTCCTGTTGGTTCACAATACAACTTTACAACATCAACCCCTAAACGCTCTAACAATAATGGAATCGCTATTCCTCCCGTAGAATTCACACCATCGACCACAACCTTAAACCTAGCCTCTTCAATAGCTTTAACAGTCACTAACGACAAGTCTAAAACTTCAATAATATGTAAATCGATGTATGCACGGTTTTTTGTGATCTTTCCTAAGTTATCAACATCCGAGAAATCGATATTACCCCCCTCAGCAATTTCTAAAATTTTTGCGCCTTCGGCTGCATTTAAAAATTCTCCCTTTTCGTTTAATAGTTTTAAAGCGTTCCATTGTTTTGGATTATGACTGGCTGTTAGAACAATTCCGCCATCGGCATGTTCCATTGGTACAGCAATCTCCACCGTGGGTGTTGTAGACAGCTCCAAATCAATAACATGAATACCTTGAGCTACCAATGTGTTCATGACAAGGTTCTGAATCATCTTACCCGAAATACGGGCATCTCTCCCTACTACAACGCTGTAATTATCCTTATTGCGTTGCTGCTTTATCCAAGCTCCATAAGCAGCTGCAAATTTAACGGCGTCAAAAGGTGTCAAGTTATCACCTGCTTGTCCGCCAATTGTTCCCCTAATTCCTGAAATTGATTTTATGAGTGTCATTGTAAGTTAGTTTTGTAATATATACACAAATATACAGCTATTCTTAATTCCTAATTCGTAAATTACACCAATGAATTACTTAGCCCATATTTACCTTTCGGGAGATAATAGCTTGGTGACTATTGGTAATTTTATTGCCGATACTATTAAAGGTAGCTCTTACAAGGATTACCCCAAACCCATTCAAATTGGGGTGTTACTGCATCGACATATCGATACGTTTACAGATGCCCATTCTGTAGTTAGACAAAGTACCAAACGCCTTCACGCAAAATACAGTCATTATTCCGGAGTTATTGTCGACATTCTTTACGATCATTTTTTAGCTAAAAATTGGGAGCAATACAGTTCAACTCCACTAGATGTCTATGCACATAATTTTTACGATTCATTGGATAAACATTACGATATATTGCCTTTGCGTGTTAAAAAAATGATGCCATATATGATGGCAGATAATTGGTTAGTGAGCTACGCTTCAATTGAAGGTATAGCAAAAGTTTTGTGGGGCATGGATCGAAGAACCAAAAATAAATCTGGTATGCATGGGGCTGTTCATGAGCTTGAAGTTTTTTATTCTGATTTTGAATCGGAATTTACACTGTTTTTTAATGAACTTATCACCTTTTCAAAGCATAAACTAATTGAGCTTTCTTAAATTATTTTCCTCAGTCATGAAATACTTTCTAATTACCATTCTAAGTACCTTTTTTTTATTTGCATCGTGTAATAAAAAAATAACTAAGAGAGGGCTTATAACCAAACATGCCATGGTCGTATCTGCTCGAGAAGAAGCTTCAAAAATTGGTAGCGATATATTGAAAAAAGGCGGTAATGCTTTTGATGCCATGGTTGCGACAGAGCTGGCCTTAGCTGTAGCCTATCCCTATGCTGGTAATATTGGTGGCGGTGGCTTTATGGTTTACAGAAAACATGATGGCAAAACAGGCTGTTTAGATTATAGGGAAAAAGCACCTTTGCAAGCAACAAAATCCATGTATCTGGATAAAGACCATAATATTATTCCTGAAAAAAGTACTTTAGGAGCTATGGCCATTGGTATTCCCGGTACTATTGCCGGTATATTTGCCGTACACGAAAAATTTGGCACTTTACCAATTCAAGAAATCTTTCAGCCCGTAATCGATTTAGCAAACAACGGTGTTGTTGTGACAGAAAAGCAAGCCAAACAAATTTACAGTAAACAAGCTGATTTTTTAAAAGTCAATAAAGACACTATCCTTTTTTCTAACGAGTGGAAAATAAACGACACCATTATCCAAACCAACCTAGGAAGAACTCTAACACGTATTATGCAAAATGGACGTGATGAGTTTTACAAAGGAGAAACCGCAAAAACACTTTCAAGGTTCATACAAGATAATGGTGGTATTATTACAGAGGAAGATTTAGCAAAATACGAAGCCAAGTGGCGTAACCCTATTATATTTGAATACGATGACTTAAAAATCATCTCTATGTCTCCTCCTTCCAGTGGTGGTATTTGCTTAGCACAAATTATGAAAATGATAGAACCTTTCGATCTTCATAATTATGGGCATAACACATTAAAAACCATTCAAATACTAACTGAAGCTGAGCGCCGTTCGTATGCTGACAGAAGCTTTTATCTTGCCGACCCCGACTTTGTAAACATTCCTAGTATAGAATTGCTAGATAGTACGTACCTAAAAAAGCGTATGGCCAATTTTTCTTTTGAAAAGGCGACGAGATCAAGCGAGGTATCCCATGGCAAAATTGAAATAGTTGAAAGTAATGAAACAACGCACTACTCCATAATTGATCAGTTCGGAAATGCTGTTTCGGCAACAACGACCCTAAACGGTGCTTACGGTTCAAAACTCTATTGTTCCGAACTTGGCTTCTTTCTAAACAATGAGATGGATGATTTTAGTAGCAAACCAGGAGTTCCAAATATGTTTGGTCTTATAGGCGGTGAGTCTAACAGTATTGCTCCAGGAAAGCGCATGTTAAGTTCTATGACCCCCACAATTATAGAAAAGAATGATGCTTTATTCATGGTTGTTGGAACACCTGGTGGGGCAACCATTATTACCACTGTTTTACAAACAATTTTGAATGTACACGAATTTGGTATGACCATGCAAGAAGCAGTAAATGCTCCACGATTTCATCACCAATGGCTTCCTGATGAAATTCGTATGGAACCCAACACTTTCAATATACATCTTATAAAAGAGCTGGAACACCTAGGGTATGAAATAACGACAAAGCACTCCCCTGTTATTGGTAAAGTCGACGGAATACTTGTTTTAGATGATAAAACGCTAGAGGGTGGTGCAGATAATCGAGGAGACGATACAGCCGTCGGTTTTTAAGTGTTTTCCTTTATTAGCTCGGTGGTATTTAATAATTTAGTCTCGGCACACTAAGCATTTGTAAACAAAAGCAATAGGACTAATGAAACCAAAAAAAACACTAAAGCTGGTTATTGGGATCTTTATATTTCTCACACTTCCCAGCATCTTGTTTTCAGGTTTTATGTTCTTTAAATACAATGAAGCACTTCCCACTGGCCAATCTGGAGAGCAAGCAGACTTGTTAGCACATAAAATGTTATCGGCTCTTAACTATGAAGCTTATAAAATCACAAATTATATTGAGTGGACCTATAAAAAAAGACGTCATTACGAATGGGAAAAAAGCAAGAATATATGCCATGTATATTGGAAAGAATATAAAGTAAGCCTAAACCTAAACGATCCTTCCAGTAGCAAAGCCTTTGTTCATAGCTTTATAGTGGAAAGTGATATTTCTAAAGACCTTATTACCAAAGCTAAAAAGTATTTTAAAAGAGATTCTTTTTGGCTTATAGCTCCCTATACTGTTTTTAACGAAGGAACCAAGCGAAAAATAGTCACAATTAACAATAATGAAGCTCTTTTGGTAACCTACACTTCAGGTGGGCTAGCTGCTGGAGACTCCTACTTATGGATATTGGATGAAGAAGGAAAACCGAAAAGTTTTAAAATGTGGACATCCGTATTACCGATCAATGGATTAGAAGCTACTTGGTCCGACTGGACTACTACAGAAAGTGGCGCCCAACTCCCAACATTTCATAAACTACTGGTTGCCGGATTTGAAATCAGTGCCATAAAAGGAACACAATAATTTCCTCGTTTCTTTAGTAATTAAAAAAAATCTGAAAAATTCATAGATAAATTTTATTTAGTTAGGATTCCTTACTATATTTGTGAACTAACAATTAATAAACTTTAGTAATTATGAGTAAATCCATTTTTTATCACGCAGGTTGTCCAGTATGTGTAAGTGCTGAACATGACATTTTAGATCTATTAGGTGCAAATAGTGTAGACATTGTAAACATAGGTGAAAACAAGTCTAGAATTGAAGAGGCAGAACAAGCTGGTGTTAAATCTGTTCCTGCATTATTAACGCCAAATGGAAATGTACTTCATATCAATTTTGGTGCATCCATTACCGATGTGAAAGGTTAGATTACAGTCCTAATCAATTAAAGCATATTTGGTTGAGTGCTATAATTGAAGTAGTAAATTGCAATTAATTAACTTTAGGATTGTTAAATTTGCCTGTCGTTCATTATTTCGGCAGGCATTTTAATTATGGAAGATACTATTTTTAATCCCAATGAAAAGCAGAGCATTTCTAGTAAAATTACTGTAGGACTAGAACGTATTTCTGAAGTTTTTAAAGTACTTCTTTGGGAAAAAGCCAAGTTGGTTGGCTTAAGTCCCATACAAATCCAAATACTTATTTTTATTGCATACCACCAACAAAACCTGTGCAATGTAAGTCATTTAGCCAAGGAGTTTAATGTTACCAAACCTACAATTAGCGATGCTGTTCGTGTTTTGCTACAAAAAGAACTTATAATAAAAAAAATTGCTTCAAATGATAGTAGAAGGTATTCCATAGCACTTTCAGAATCTGGTAATAAAATGGTTAGCGATACCGAGAATTTTGCTGCCCCGTTAAATACTCAGCTTAAGAATATTGCAACAGACGATCTAGAAAACCTTTTTAAAACACTCGCCAAATTAATTTACAAACTCAATCGTAGCGGGATATTAACCGTTCAGCGTACCTGCTATGGTTGTAAGTTTTATGCTCAGAAGGACAATAACGATTTTTGCAACTTACTTGATAAACCTCTTAAATCTGAAGAAATCCGATTGGACTGTCCCGAATTTAAAGAGGTTTGATATCATTAAATTATATTCATTTCAAATTACAGCAAGACCGTACGCTAACTAACGTCCTATTGACTTCAAGCAAACAGTCTAAATTATTTACTTCTTTGCCCAACAAAAAAGTGGTTCTTGGATTTAAACAATACATTAAACGTGGTTAAACTTCCATATATTCTGGTAATATACTGTTGCAAATCTATTTTACCCTGCTCATCCAAATCGCTGGAATTAATACGCTGCTCCATAACACGCAAGCGATCCCTAACCATTGTTATTTTATGAAAAAAAGTATCAATTGGAATTTCCTTTCCTTGCAGTGCCGAATCACCTGGCTGTAGGACTATGGTCCCGCCTTTCCATTTATCTGCTATTGGTACAATTTCAGAAACATCACTCCATTTCTTTAAAATTTTCACCAAACTACTTTCAACATCAAAAAAACTTACAGTATCCACATCGCCATCTGCTGCCTCTATTATTTCAAATTCACTATCAATAGCTATGGTTTCTAAACCTTTATCTATAAAAGTAACCCAATAATGTTGTGAGGTTACGTTGGTAACAACTCCCTTACCATAATCTGCATGATCGATTCTTGATCCAATCCCTAATAATTTCACGCGTTTAAATTTTTAGTTAATTATTGATTCTATTCTAATTATAAAATTTTGTTCTATACAAAACGCCTTTCATAAACTAACCTGCATATTAGCTACAATTTTAGTTTCCCTTTTGTATAGCTATTTCTAAAATAAGATAAAAATCTGATTTTGAAGACTAGCCCCCGGAGTATTTTAAATCTCGACTATTGAGAAATTAATTACTTAAAGTTCACTTTGTACATTCTGTATAAAAATACACAATCCACTTAATACATTACAAGAAAAAAACAACATGTTTTTACCATAAACAAGTTCAATCTTCCCTTTTAAAATTCTTAATATTTTGTTAAAATTCAATTTTAACTTTACGCTCAACACCCCCCTTTAAATGTAGGGGTATCTATAAATTTTCGCCTCATAGAACACACCTTCCCATACCCAAAATCAGGCATCAATTAAAAGTAAGCTAACTACATTTTCACCTACCCTCATTTATGAGGAGGTTACACCTCTTACCCTACAATACAATAAAGGTTAAATATTTCTAAAGCCACTTTAAAATATGTAGATTAAACCATTATTTTGTTCAAAATTCTAAAAAATAATTTTATTGATTATGAAAAAAATACTACTTATACTTTTATTGGTAACCGGATACAGTTATGCAAATGATTTAAACACTGTGAGCTTTGATAATGACAAACCAAAAGTTGGAGATGTATTGGTTATAAACGCTACTTCAAACACCAAATACAACCATATAAGTTTTCCTAAATTAAACACCATAGTTAAAAGAGGCGGTTTAGCTAACTATAAGACTGTTCACGGTCAAAAAGTAATTATAAAAAAAGTAATTGATAACAACGACGGTAGTACAACCGTTGTGTTAGTAAGTAAGGATAAAACTAAATTCTTTGGTTTTTTAAAATCAGTGAAAGCCAACTACCACAAATCGGTCGATTCGGGTGAGTTATCTAAAATTAACTAATTTTACGTACTACAAACATTTAAGTTGTAAAAAGCCGTATATCCTTTATGCGGCTTTTATTTTTCTGCAAATCCTCAAAGTAATTTGCATTATCGCAAACTACATCAAAATTCAAGGCATTCCCTCCCAAGAAATTAACAACTAAAATTGTAACTTTGCAACTTTGCATTTCTATGAGTCAATTCGAAGAACATATTGAAGTAAAGGGGGCTAGAGTTCACAACCTTAAAAATATAGATGTTACCATACCTCGTGAAAAACTCGTGGTCATAACTGGGTTGTCTGGGAGCGGAAAATCTTCCTTAGCCTTCGATACCATTTATGCCGAAGGACAACGGCGTTATATAGAAACCTTTTCGGCTTATGCCCGTCAGTTTTTAGGAGGGTTGGAGCGTCCCGATGTCGATAAAATTGACGGACTATCGCCCGTCATAGCGATAGAACAGAAAACCACCAGTAAATCTCCTCGATCTACGGTAGGAACCATTACAGAGATTTATGATTTCATGCGTTTGCTCTTTGCGCGTGCGAGTGACGCTTACAGTTATAACACAGGTGATAAAATGGTTAGTTATAACGACGAACAAATTAAAGAGCTGATAATTAATGACTTTAAAGGTAAACGCATTAATATATTAGCTCCAGTAGTGCGGTCTCGTAAGGGGCATTATAGAGAATTATTTGAACAAATAGCCAAACAAGGCTTTGTTAAGGTAAGGACAGACGGTGAAATTAAAGACCTTGTAAAAGGCATGAAACTCGATCGCTATAAAACGCACGATATAGAAATTGTTATTGATCGGTTAATTATTAATGATACAGACGACAACGACAAGCGCCTTGCCGAATCTATTAATACAGCTATGTACCATGGCGATGATGTACTTTTAGTAATTGACCAAGACACTAACGAAACGCGTTATTTTAGCCGAAACCTAATGTGTCCCTCCTCTGGTATATCATATCCAAATCCAGAGCCCAACAATTTCTCTTTCAATTCCCCAAAAGGTGCTTGCCCCAACTGTAACGGTATTGGCGAATTATATCAAGTAAATGAAAACAAAATCATCCCGGACGCTTCATTATCCATTAAAAATGGCGCTATTGCACCCCATGGCCCCGAAAAGAACAGTTGGATATTCAAACAATTAACAACCATTGCGCAACGCTTTGATTTTAAATTAACCGACGCCTATAAAAGTATACCCGAGCCTGCTAAACAAATGATTTTATATGGAGGTAACGAAAAGTTTTCCATAGAAAGCAAAACACTTGGCGTTACGCGCGATTATAAAATAGAGTTCGAAGGTGTCGCCAATTTTATTGAAAACCAATATAAAAATGCCGATTCAACTTCTCTAAAACGTTGGGCTAAATCTTACATGGACAAAATTAAATGTCCAGACTGTCAAGGCTCTCGACTTAAAAAAGAAGCCCTTTATTTTAAAATACAAAACAAAAACATTGCAGAACTTGCGAACATGGACGTGGTTGAACTTTCTAAATGGTTCAACAGTTTACACGAGCACCTATCCGAAAAGCAACTAAAAATAGCGGAAGAAGTCATAAAAGAGATAAAATCCAGATTACAATTTCTACTAGATGTTGGCTTGGATTATCTTAGCCTTAACAGAAGCTCCAAATCCTTGTCTGGAGGTGAAGCACAACGCATTCGCCTGGCTACACAAATAGGTTCACAATTGGTAGGTGTTCTATATATTTTGGACGAACCAAGTATTGGTTTGCACCAACGTGACAACGAAAAACTAATTGATTCATTAGTGTCACTTCGAGATATTGGTAATTCGGTCATAGTCGTAGAACATGACAAAGATATGATTGAACGAGCCGATTATGTAATTGATATAGGGCCAAAGGCAGGAAAACATGGAGGGGAAATTATTAGTATTGGCGATCCAGACGCCCTTAAAACGCACCATACGCTTACTGCAGATTACTTAAACGGTAGCAAACAAATAGAAATCCCAAAAAAACGCAGGGAAGGAAATGGAAAAACACTTAGCCTAAAAGGCTGTACAGGAAACAACTTAAAAAACGTTTCTGTAAACCTCCCTTTAGGTAAAATGATTGGGGTTACCGGCGTTTCGGGAAGTGGTAAATCAACGCTAATAAACGAAACCCTCTACCCTATCCTAAATGCCCATTACTTTAATGGTGTTAAGAAACCGATGCCCTATAAAAGTATTAAAGGTCTTGAACACATCGATAAAGTCATAGACATTAACCAATCCCCTATAGGCAGAACCCCAAGAAGTAATCCAGCTACCTACACAGGAACCTTTAGTGAAATTAGAGCACTATTTGCAAAAATACCTGAAGCCATGATACGCGGTTACAAAGCCGGACGCTTTAGTTTTAATGTAGCTGGCGGGCGCTGCGAAACGTGTAAAGGCGGCGGGCTGCGCGTTATTGAAATGAACTTTCTTCCCGATGTATACGTTGAATGTGAAACATGCCAAGGGAAACGTTTTAATAGAGAAACCCTAGAAATTCGCTATAAAGGAAAATCTATTAGCGACGTCTTGGATATGACCATAAATGAAGCTGTGAAATTTTTTGAGCATATACCGAAAATTAACAATAAACTTAAAACAATAAAAGATGTTGGTTTAGGATATGTAACATTAGGTCAGCAAAGTACAACGCTCTCGGGAGGAGAAGCACAACGTATAAAACTCGCAACCGAACTAAGCAAGCGTGATACCGGCAATACCTTTTACATTCTTGATGAACCCACTACCGGATTGCATTTTGAGGATATAAGGGTACTCATGCTTGTATTGAACAAACTCGTTAATAAAGGCAATACCGTTTTAATCATTGAACATAATTTGGATGTCATTAAAACTGTAGATCATATTATTGATATTGGTTATGAAGGTGGTAAAGGTGGAGGTCAAATTGTTGTTGAGGGTACACCCGAAGAAGTTGCCAAGCACAAAAAAAGCTATACTGCCAAATTCCTAAAAAAAGAATTGGCACTATAAAAAATATTAGCCCCTTTTAACAACTAACAACTTCTAAAAAAATTAAATTTGAAGCATTGGCGTTATTTTACAAATGATTAACACTAATGAATTAACCTATTATAAAGTAATATATGAGAAAAGAAAAACACCACAAAGGGTGGAATGAAATAAAAACAAACGATTCATGGGCCATTTTTAAAATCATGGGAGAGTTTGTTAATGGTTTTGAAAAAATGAGTAAAATAGGGCCTTGTGTTTCTATTTTTGGTTCTGCACGAACAAAACCAGATAATCCTGAATATAAACTTGCCGTAAAAATAGCCAAACGTATTGTAGAATCAGGTTACGGTGTCATTACTGGAGGTGGGCCTGGAATTATGGAAGCTGGGAATAAAGGCGCTCATTTAGGAGGTGGTACTTCCGTTGGATTAAATATAGACCTTCCGTTTGAACAGCATGACAATCCTTACATAGATAATGACAAAAGTTTGGATTTCGATTATTTCTTTGTACGCAAAGTTATGTTCGTAAAATACTCACAAGGGTTTGTTGTTATGCCTGGAGGTTTTGGCACTTTAGACGAGCTTTTCGAGGCCATTACACTCATACAAACACATAAAATCGAAAAATTCCCAATTATCTTAGTTGGCACAGCATTTTGGGAAGGCCTTTTGGATTGGGTAAAAACAACCTTATTGGACAGGTTTCAAAACATTAGCGCCAAAGATCTTGATTTAATACATGTAGTAAATAACGAAGAAGAAGTTATAACCATATTGGATGCTTTCTATAAAGAATTCCAATTAAGCCCAAATTTCTAAGAGACTGCTTAAGCCTTATTTTAGATTTTAAACCTAATAAAACATGATATTTTATTATATTGTGTCGCCTTACACAATTTATCAATTTTAAAAGCCTGTTTAGTAAATTGAAATTTCATTTTATAAGTTATTTAGTATTTGCCTTTATAAGCTTTAGTGGTTTTAGTCAAAACAAAATCAACCTTAAGGCCGTTTTTGATATTGATAACAAGCAAATAAAAATTTCACAAACCATTCAGTACAAAAACACGTCACAGGACACACTGCATGACATTTTTTTAAACGACTGGAACAATAGCTATTCGTCAAAAAAAACGCCTTTGGCTATCAGGTTGGCCGATGAATATAAAAACGTTTTTCATTTGGCTAAAGATAAGGATAGAGGCTGTTCTGAGATATCTTTCATAAAACAAAATAATACCCCGTTAGAGTTTGAACAAGTTAAAAATCAACCTGATGTTATAAAAGTTAGACTAAATACTCCCTTAAAACCAAATGAATTCTATACCATTCACTTAGAATACACAGTACATGTACCAAGTGATAAGTTTACTGGTTACGGTATTTCTAAAACTGGCGACATGAATTTAAGGTACTGGTATATTACTCCTGCTATCTATAATGGAGAATGGCACTATTATAGTAATAAAGATTTAGATGATCTTTTTATCCCAAAAGCCAATATACGCTTAGAAGCAGAATATCCTATTGGTTACACCTTAACAACAGAGCTTAACACACATAGCACTAGTATTACCAACAATAAGCAAACGGTAATACTTACAGGGAAGAACAGAATAAACAACAAACTGTTCCTAAACAAAATTTCTACTTTTAAATCTATAGAAACACAAGGCATTAAAGTGGTGTCAAATGTTAACGGAGATGAACTAGAGGATCTTGACAAGGCAATGATTACAGAAAGGATTATTGATTTTATGCTTGATAATCTAGGAGACTACCCCCATGAAAAACTTCTTTTAACGAGCATTGACAACAGTAAAGATCCTGTTTACGGACTTAACTTTTTACCAAGCTTTTTAAAACCTTACCCTCACCATTTTCAATATGAATTAAAACTATTAAAAATAGCTTTATATAATTACTTAGAAAACACCTTACTCATAAATCCGCGAAAGCACCAATGGCTTATTGACGGTTTGCAAATCTACTATTTAATGAACTATGTTGAACTGTACTATCCCAATATGAAGTTTTTGGGAGGCTTTGCCAAAATGTGGGGTATTCGTTCATTTCATGCTGCCGACATGAACTTTAACGATAAGTACAATATAGCGTTTATGATTATGGGGCGCACCAATAAAGATCAACCCCTAACAATGCAAAAAGACTCCTTGTTAAAGTTCAACAAGAATATAGCTAGCAAATACAAAGCCGGTTTAGGTCTTAAATACCTAGATGACTTTATTAACAGTAATGTATTAGAAAATACCATAAAGTCATTTTTAACGCAGAACAAATTAAAAGAAACAACTCCAAATGCATTTGAGACCTATTTAAAATCCAAAACGCAAAAAAATATCGATTGGTTTTTTACCGATTATCTTAAAACACGAAAAAAGATAGATTTCAAAATTAAAAACGTTACAAAAACCAATGACTCAATAACTTTAACCATAAAGAACAAGCGCAACAATAGTATGCCTATTTCCTTGTACACTTTAAACAATGATAGCATTATCTCTAAATTGTGGATTGAAAACATAACCGGTAGTAAGACCATTACAATCCCAAAAAACAATGCCAACAAACTGGTATTGAATTACAATAAGATTATCCCAGAAACGAATATTAGAGACAACTGGAAGTCGTTAAAAGGTTTCTTTTTTAACAACAAACCATTACAATTTAGATTATTTAAAGATATTGAAGACCCACATTACAATCAAGTTTTCCTTATGCCCTTGTTTGAATTTAACAATATTTACGATGGCTTTTCTTTGGGCATGAAAATGTACAACAAGACCATTTTAAGAAAGCATTTCGATTATAGGATTGAACCAAAGTATTCATTTAAATCTAAATCGCTAACCGGTGCAGCATCAGCATCAATAACACATAATTTAGAAAACAACGATCTTTTTTTCATCAACTATGGCATTAGAACTAGCTATACGTCGTATGCAGAAGATTTATTTGTAAGCCAAATAACGCCTTCGCTAACCTTATTATTTAGACAAGACAACGATTTTAGGTCCAATAAAAGAAAATTGCTAATGTTTAGGCACATAAACATTAACCGCGACAAAGACCCTAATAATCCCTTAAGTTCTACAGAACCAAACTATAGCGTATTTAACATTCGTTACATTAACTCCAACGATAATCTTATAAATTTTAGTAAATGGCACACCGACTTTCAAGTTGGAAAGACCTTTAGTAAAATTGCATTTAATTATGAATACAGACGTTTGTTCCAAAACAACAGACAATTAAACTTACGATTATACGCAGGAACCTTTCTAAGAAATGATAACGACCTAAGCTCCGATTATTTTAGTTTCGCTCTAGACAGGCCTACAGATTATTTATTCGATTATGCTTATTTGGGGCGCTCTGAGTCTAGCGGTATCTTTAGTCAGCAATACATAACCGCAGAAGGTGGCTTTAAATCAAAATTAGACACTCCTTTTGCTAACCAATGGATAACTACACTTAATGCCAGTACAACACTCTGGAAATATATTTTGTTATACGGTGACGCTGGATTTGTAAAGAACAAATCCAATAAAGCTAATTTTGTGTACGACTCCGGTATTAGAATTAACCTTGTAACCGATTATTTCGAAATTTACTTGCCCCTTTATTCAAAACTAGGTTGGGAAATCGGGCAACCCCATTACGACCAAAAAATAAGATTTAAATTCACCTTAGATCCTGAATCACTACTTGGTCTATTTAGACGCCGTTGGTTCTAAAAACAACGTATTAAATTACACATTTAACACTACAAGAGCATTTTAACTGAATATTTGACATTTGAAAAGCTTTTAATTGCATATTTTTAAATATAACGCAAAGAATAAGGCTGGCTTAAAATTGCAAAAAACATAAAGATTAACTACTTTTGCACCAGTTAAAGCATAGCACCATGCAAATAATTCCAGATTTGAAAAACAACATATCATTCGACGATTTTAAAGCAGAAGTTTTAAATGATTATAAAATAGCTGTTAGAAGTCGAGAATGTAGTTTGTTAGGGCGACGTGAAGTATTAACAGGTAAAGCAAAATTTGGAATTTTTGGTGACGGCAAAGAAGTCCCTCAACTAGCTATGGCTAAAGCATTCCTTAAAGGGGATTGGCGTTCTGGTTATTACCGTGACCAAACCTTTATGATGGCCATAGGCGAATTAACTATGGAGCAATTCTTTGCAGGCTTATATGCTAATACCGACCTTGCAATAGAACCTATGTCGGCAGGTAGGCAAATGGGAGGACACTTTACCACCCATAGTTTAGACGACAAAGGGCGATGGAAAGATTTAACAAAACAATACAATTCAAGTGCCGATATCTCTCCTACTGCCGGACAAATGCCACGTCTTTTAGGCTTGGCACAAGCTTCAAAAATTTACAGACACGTTAAGGATATTAATCCTTCAGGCTTTTCTGTAAATGGTAATGAAGTTGCTTGGGGAACCATTGGGAATGCCAGTACCAGTGAAGGCCTATTTTTTGAAACCATTAATGCTGCCGGCGTATTACAAGTCCCCATGATAATAAGTGTTTGGGATGACGAATATGGCATTTCCGTGCACGCAAAACACCAAACAACAAAAGAAAACATCTCGGAAATCTTAAAAGGTTTTCAACGCGATAAACATAATAAAGGTTATGAAATTTTACGCGTTAAAGGTTGGGATTATGCCAATTTAATTGAAACTTATCAGGAAGCATCAGCCATTGCCAGAGAGGAACATGTACCTGTTCTTATTCATGTAACAGAATTAACACAACCACAAGGCCATTCCACGTCGGGCTCTCATGAACGGTATAAATCCAGGGAACGTTTAGATTGGGAAACCAAGCACGATTGTAATATAAAAATGCGTGAGTGGGTTATTGAAAATGGGATAGCCGACAATGAAACCCTTACAGATATAGAAAGAACCATAAAAAGAGATGTTAGGGAAGCTAAAAAAAGCGCTTGGGCCACTTTCTTGAAACCCGTTTTAAAAGATCAAAAAAGCTTAGTTTCTATTTTAACACAAATAGCAGCCACAAGTCCCAATAGTGCTTTTATTACTAACATTAAAAATAGTGTGATCGCAATAGACGAACCCACACAAAAAGATATTTTAACGCAGGCTAGAAAAGCTTTAAGATACATTCTAAGAGAAACATCCCCCGAAAAAGAGCTTCTTAGAAAATGGATTGACTCACAATTTGAAACAAACCAACCTAAGTTTAGTTCCCATCTTTATGTTGAAACCGAAAGGTCGCCTGTACTCATAAAGGAAGTAAAACCAATTTACGCTGAAGATGCCCCAACGGTTGATGGGCGTATTATTATTCGCGATAATTTTGATGCTATTTTTAAAAGTAGACCAGAAGCTCTAATTTTTGGAGAAGATAGCGGTAATATTGGCGATGTAAACCAAGGGCTTGAGGGCTTACAAGAAAAATATGGCGAACTGCGTATTGCCGACGCCGGGATTCGTGAAGCCACTATCGTTGGACAAGGTATTGGTATGGCCTTACGCGGATTAAGACCTATTGCTGAAATCCAGTATTTAGACTACATTATGTACGCCCTTCAAATTATTAGTGACGATTTAGCAACCGTACACTACAGGACCAAAGGGAAACAAAAAGCACCATTAATTATAAGAACCCGTGGTCACCGACTAGAAGGTATCTGGCATTCTGGTTCCCAAATGGGAGGCATTCTAAATTTAACGCGTGGCATTCATATTCTGGTTCCTAGAAATATGACTAAAGCCGCGGGCTTTTACAACACCCTTTTAATGGGTGACGATCCTGCTTTGGTCGTAGAGTGTTTAAATGGTTACCGCTTGAAAGAGAAAATGCCAAGTAACCTTAGCGATATTAAGACACCTCTTGGTGTTGTTGAAACCATAAAAAAAGGCAATGATATTACATTGGTATCTTATGGCTCGACCCTTCGTATTGTAGAACAAGCGGCAAAAGAATTGCTAACCGTTGGAATTGATGCCGAAGTGATTGACATCCAGTCGCTGTTGCCTTTCGATCTAAACCACGATATTGTAAAAAGTATTATAAAGACCAATCGTCTTTTAGTAATAGATGAAGATGTTCCAGGTGGTGCATCTGCCTATATATTAAATGAGATATTAAACACCCAAAATGCCTATCAATATCTCGATAGCCAACCCAAAACATTAACTGCTAAAGCACACAGACCCGCTTACGGTAACGATGGCGACTATTTTTCAAAACCATCAATAGAAGACGTTTTTGAAGCAGTCTACGACATAATGCATGAGTTGGCACCCTCAGATTTTCCTAAATTAAGATAACTAACCATTTTACTTTAAATCACTAAAATGATACGACAATCAACCGACTTAGCACTATTAATACTACGAGTAGGAATATCATCATTGATGCTTACCCATGGTATTCCTAAAATTAAATTATTATTTGAAAGCCCTATAAAATTTGCAGATCCCATTGGTTTTGGCGAACCACTTTCTTTAGTTTTAGCTTTAATAGGTGAAGTAATAGCACCAATATTAATAATCATAGGATTTAAAACAAAATGGGCTACCCTTCCTGCTATTATCACAATGGGAGTTGCCGCCTTTGTTATTCATATAAGTGATCCTATTGGGACAAAAGAAAAAGCACTACTCTTCCTAATCGCTTTTATAGCAATCTTTTTAGCCGGACCAGGTAAGTTTTCTATAGACGGGGTGAAAAAACAATAGCAATTGAAAGCTGCTTCAATTGTTAATATAAAACACGAACTAAAGCATAAATCTAATGCTGAGTTAGCAGCACTTTGCTTACGCCTATCCAAATTCAAAAAGGAAAACAAAGAACTTCTCACCTACCTCCTTTTCGAATCCCATGACGAAAATGGATACATCGAAACGGTTAAGGACTATATAGACGAACAGTTTGAACTGATTAACACCAGTAGTTTTTTCTACATAAAAAAAAGTGTTCGTAAGATATTGCGAAATACAAAAAAGTACATCCGCTACTCGCAAAATAAGGAAACCGAAGTCGAACTATTACTGCATTTCTGCTATAAATTAAAACACTTTTCCCCAAGTATAAATAAGAGTGTACAATTGGTAAACATGTACCAGCGCCAGTTAGAATTGACAAAGAAAATAATTATTAACTTACATGAAGATTTGCAATACGACTATAGTTTAAAATTGGATAACTTATAAGTTCAACACTAAAGCCCCATGGACGAATATATTGACATCGTAACTAAAGAAGGCAAGCCGACAGGTAAATCGGAGTTAAAATCTATCATTCATCAAAAAGGCTATTACCATAATACAGCGCACATCTGGTTCTATACTAAATCAGGTCATATATTACTATCACAACGCTCAGCCAGCAAAAGTATTTGTCCGCTACTATGGGATGTTTCCGTTGCTGGACATATTGATGCCGGAGAAACGGTATCCCAAGCAGCCGTTCGAGAGACCCAAGAAGAAATTGGACTAACCATTTCTGAATCCGAACTAAAAAAAATAGGTGTTTTTGAATGCTTTCAAAACTATGAAAATGGTATTGTAGATAATGAATTCCACCATAGTTTCATTTGTGAACTGCAAGTAGACATCACCCGCTTAAAACCGCAAGAAGAAGAGGTCGAAGCTTTAAAACTAGTTTCTTTAGATGATTTCAAATACCTAATCGACCATATTGGTATTGAAAACCATTTAGTTCCTTCAAACAAACCCTATTACAAAGTGGTTTTGGAGCACATCAAACAAACTTTAATATAAAATGAATTTACTCCTCACTGCCATTGCCCCTGCAGCTATTATAATCCTGTACATATACTATAAGGATCGTTACGAAAAAGAGCCAAAAATCATCCTTCTTTACTGTTTTTTAATGGGTGCCATCTTAAGTATTCTAGTAACTACACTTATCAGTTATGTACTTAATATACTTTTACCCCTACCCAACCATTTTAGTATTTTTGAACAGTTTATTAAGGCGTTTTTTGTTGTTGCACTCACCGAAGAATTTAGCAAATACATTATTGTTCGTTATTATGCGCAACCAAACAAAGCATTTAACGAACCATTTGATGGCATTATGTATGCCCTTATGGTTTCCATGGGCTTTGCCACGACCGAAAATATATTTTATGTGATGGACGGTGGCTACCAAACAGCTTTGCTTAGGGCCTTTACTGCAGTTCCTGCGCACGCTACCTTCGGAATTTTAATGGGATACTACATGGGTAAAGCAAAATTTTCCAAAAACAGGATACGCTTAAATCTTGCCGGCTTATTTCTAGCCATCCTTTTTCACGGTGCTTACGACTTTTTTCTATTTATCGATTATATACCCGGTATTTGGCTTGGTGCCTTTGTATCGTTGTTCTTTGGTGTTTACTTATCTAGAAAGGCAATTAAAAAACACCAGGACCGATCACATTTTAAACTCTAAACTTAATTCGTCAAAAGAACAAATACATCCAAAAATTCTTATATTTATACCTAAGGCTATTTCTTTTAGGTTGTCTTTAAAAGAAATCGCAGTAATAATGACCTGCAAATTAAATAAGAACTATGGATGCCGTTTTCAAAGCCAAGGTAAATGACTCATACGAATTTGAAATTAAAGAAGTAACTCTTGAGCAACTCGATATCCTAAAAACTTCCAACAGTACATTCCACATACTCCAAGAACACAAATCCTATCAAGCAGAAATTACAAAGGCTAATTTCTATGCCAAAACGTATTGTGTAAATATTAACAATGCAGTATACGAAGTCGTTATTCATAATGTGCTTGACATTCGTATTAGGGACATGGGATTCACTACAGGCTCCACGAAACATATCTATACCATAAAAGCACCTATGCCCGGCCTAATACTTAACATTAGCGCAAATGCAGGAGAAACAGTAAAAGAAAACGCACCCTTATTGGTTTTAGAAGCTATGAAAATGGAAAATAGCATTGTTGCACCAAGAGATGGCATTATAAAATCCATAGAAGTCAATGTAGGCGATGCAGTTGATAAAAACCAGTTATTAATCACTTTTGAATAGACTCCTTTATAGCTCCATAATAAAAATCAAACGATGCTTCAAATTAAGAAACTACTTATTGCAAACCGAGGCGAAATAGCCATGCGTATTATAAGAACTGCTAAAAACATGGGCATACAAACAGTAGCTGTTTACTCTATTGCCGATAGAAATGCACCCCATGTTAAATTTGCCGATGAAGCAATTTGCATAGGAGAAGCGCCATCTAGTGCATCTTACCTAAATGCCAAAAAAATAATACATGTTGCCAAACAACTCTATGTAGACGCTATACATCCCGGTTATGGCTTTTTAAGTGAAAATGCAGATTTTGCTGAGTTATGCGAAGCCAATCATATCATTTTTATTGGCCCACGTTCTAAGGCCATTAAAACAATGGGTAGCAAACTGGCTGCAAAAGAAGCGGTAAAGCAGTACGATATCCCTATGGTTCCTGGAATTGATGAAGCCATTACCGATATTTCCAAAGCAAAGGACATAGCCAAAGCAATCGGATTTCCAATTTTAATCAAAGCATCGGCTGGTGGCGGTGGCAAGGGCATGCGCATCGTTGAAAAAGAAATAGAATTAGAAACACAAATGGAACGCGCTATTAGCGAGGCAACATCAGCATTTGGTGATGGTTCAGTATTTATTGAAAAGTATATCAGTTCCCCAAGACATATCGAAATTCAAGTCATGGCAGATAGCCATGGTAACATATTGCACTTTTTTGAACGTGAATGCAGTATCCAAAGAAGACATCAAAAAGTAATTGAAGAAGCACCATCTACTGTGTTAAGTCCCGAATTGCGATCCAAAATGGGAGAAGCAGCCATAAAAGTTGCTAAATCCTGTGATTATCTGGGAGCAGGTACAGTTGAATTCCTTTTGGATTCAAATCACAATTTTTACTTTTTGGAAATGAACACCCGCTTACAGGTCGAGCATCCCGTAACCGAATTGATTACTGGAGTCGATCTAGTAGAACTCCAAATTAGGATCGCACAAGGAGAAGCTCTTAAAATAAAACAATCGGATTTAAAAATCAACGGCCATGCACTAGAATTACGAGTCTATGCCGAAGACCCCTTAAATAATTTTCTACCGAGCGTTGGACGTTTAAATACATACCGTATCCCAACAGGAAAAGGCATTCGTGTCGATAATGGTTTCGAAGAACATATGGATATTCCCATTTATTACGATCCCATGCTATCCAAATTAATCACACACGGTAAAACACGCCAAGAAGCCATACAGCGCATGCTAGAGGCCATTTCCAACTACCACGTTGAAGGTGTAGAAACCACTCTATCCTTTGGTCGCTTTGTGTTTGAACATGAAGCCTTTCGTTCTGGAAATTTTGACACCCATTTTGTAAACAATCATTTTAGCCCCGAAACAATAAAAGCCAAAATGAAAGCCGAAGCCAGACTAGCGGCACTCATTGCTTTAAAACAATACACCGAAGACCTAAAAAAAATACGTTTACCACATTAAAATAAGC
Organism: Snuella sedimenti; assembly: GCF_016428595.1. Lineage (GTDB taxonomy): Bacteria > Bacteroidota > Bacteroidia > Flavobacteriales > Flavobacteriaceae > Snuella > Snuella sedimenti. The sequence goes on from NZ_JAELVQ010000027.1 coordinate 29,994, forward strand.
CTATGGATTCTAAAATAAACAAATTGAACGAACGCATCGCTTTGGCCCATCTTGGGGGTGGACAAAAACGTATAGACAAGCAGCACGCCAAGAAAAAACTAACTGCAAGAGAGCGAATTGCCTACCTATTGGATGAAGGCTCATTTGAGGAAACAGGCTTACTGGTAACCCATCGCACCACCGATTTTGGTATGGAAAAAGAAATTTACTATGGCGATGGTGTCGTTACCGGTTACGGCACAATACACGGCAGACTGGTTTATGTTTACGCACAAGATTTCACGGTTTTTGGTGGGGCTCTATCCGAAACACACGCAGAAAAAATATGTAAGATTATGGACATGGCCCTTAAAGTTGGAGTCCCCATTATAGGACTTAACGATTCTGGTGGGGCACGCATTCAAGAAGGCGTCCGATCCCTTGGTGGCTATGCCGATATATTTTACAGAAATGTACAGGCCTCTGGTGTGGTACCACAAATATCGGCCATTATGGGACCATGTGCCGGTGGTGCCGTGTACTCACCTGCGATGACCGACTTTACCATTATGGTAGAACAAACCAGTTACATGTTTGTTACCGGCCCTAATGTGGTTAAGACCGTCACCAACGAAGAAGTTTCAAGTGAAGCCTTGGGAGGTGCACATACACATGCTTCCAAATCGGGGGTCGCCCATAAAACAGCCGCCAATGATGTTGCTTGCTTAGAAGCAATTAAGACCCTGTTAAGCTATCTGCCCCAAAACAACAGGGAAACAGCTAAAACATTAGACATTACTTTAAACGACGAAGTGCGCGACACCCTATCGGATATCATTCCCGATAATCCCAATAAGCCCTACGACATGCACTCCGTTATTTCAGGTATTATTGATACGGATTCCTTTTACGAAATCCATAAAGACTATGCCGAAAATATCATAGTGGGATTTGCACGGTTAGGAGGACGAAGTATTGGCATTATAGCCAACCAGCCCATGTTTTTAGCTGGTGTTCTAGACGTTAACAGCTCAAAAAAAGCAGCGCGTTTTACACGTTTTTGTGATTGTTTTAATATACCATTACTAGTGTTGGTTGATGTTCCCGGATTTTTACCCGGTACCGACCAAGAATGGCAAGGTATTATTGTACACGGTGCTAAGTTATTATACGCCCTTAGCGAAGCCACAGTTCCCCGTGTAACGGTTATTACCAGAAAAGCCTATGGTGGTGCTTACGATGTTATGAACTCCAAACATATTGGTGCCGATATGAATTTTGCATGGCCTACAGCCGAAATTGCTGTTATGGGAGCCAAAGGCGCCAGTGAGATCATCTTCAAAAAAGAAATTGCTGAAGCCAAAGATCCTGCTAAAAAACTAGCTGAGAAAGAAAAAGAGTATTCCGAAAAATTTGCCAACCCTTACAGCGCGGCTAGTCGCGGCTTTATAGATGAGGTTATTTTACCTAAAGATACACGACGCAAACTTATAAAGGCATTCGCTATGCTTGAAAATAAAGAGGTAAACATACCAAAAAGAAAACACGGTAACATACCGCTATAATCAATTAGGGAACATGGAAGTATCAAGCCCTGGCACAATACGTAAGGCATTTTTATAATACACCTTTTTCAATACTTCGTCTGGCAAACCCAAGCCATACATAGCCCAAAAAGCATGGTACTTTTTATGGTATGGAAAATATTCATCGGCACTTTCTAAAACCCTAAAATAAGTAGGGAACTCTTCGGGTTTCCAGCTGTCTTTTCCAAATAAAATGCGATCTTGGTATTTTATAAAAAAGGCTTTTGCGAATCGTGGTTGTCGTCCCAATTCGGCTATAATAGCACCTATGCCTACGTTCATATTTGGGATTTCGTCTAGCAATTCCCCTAACCTACCTAAATTATTGGCATACCAGCCCATATGGGCATTTATGAACGTTGTTTTAGGGTATTTTTTAAACATGCGATGTTGTTCGGCAATAATTTGCTCCCATGGGGCTGGATCGCTTGCACTGCGTTTTCTTCGAGGATGGGTTTTAAGTTCTAACCAACGTTCGTTATCTGCATTAAAATCATCCCAAAATGACTTTGGGTCTGCTGAGTGAATAAGTACAGGGATACCTAAGTCACCACAGGTTTCCCAAATAGGAGCCAACCGCGCATCGTCAACAGCCAACCTATTCCCTTGCACATCTTTATTGTACATTCCCAAGCTTTTATAAACCTTTAATCCCCGCGCTCCATTTTTTACATCCTGCTTTAATTGGGCAACTGTTTTTTCTATCCACCCTTCTGCTCCAGCATTATTAAAGTCAATATTAGCGAATACTACAAACCGATTCGGGAAATGGTCTGCTATATTTTTAATAGCCATTTTTAAGTTGTCGCCAGAACGCCCACTTAAATTGACCATAATCTTCATATTTAAGGTATCCATAGCTGCGACAACTGGTGACAAATCCTGTGTTGCCATTCTGTATTGATGCCCATGTACGTCAATAAATGGGAACTTTGCTTGCTTTATTATGTTACCTGGGACAACAAGTGTTGAGGTTGGATTGTAGGTTTCAAAGGACATGTCCTGAGCATTGCTAACTGTAAAAACACATGCCAGAAATAGAAAGAGAAGGTTTTGTAATTTCACACGTTTAAATTTTAGTAATTAATTGATTTTATTGTAATTATAAAATTAAGAACGTGTGCAACCACTCCTTACACTCGTTCTCTCATTAAAAATTTTAAACATTTCCTTTAGTGAAGTAATTTTTAAAATTTCTTAATGCTCGTTTCATTCGTTTATAATTATACCTAAAATTACTACTATTCAAATTATTACATATAACTTTAAGATGGGTTTAACACCTACACATGATATCCTTGTATTTTATGCCACAGCGATAATACGCGTTACAATATCGACTACGGCCGAAATTATATACTCTACTCCAATAGCAATGACTACAAACCCAATAATTCTTGATAGAGCATTGATTCCAGAGGCTCCCAATAGCTTAACAATGCCATGAGCACTCTTTAAAATTAGATAGATACTGATGGCTGAAAGCAACATGGCACTTATCAATATCACAATCTGTTCCGGTAAATGGTATTCCTGATTGTAGGTAATTAATAGGGAAATTGTTCCTGGGCCAGCCAACATGGGAATGGCCAACGGTGTTAGTGAGATCGAATCGCGTGTACGGATATCTTCCTGTACGCGTTCTCGTTTCATGCCTTTATGTTCCCTAAATTTACCTGTTAACAGAGCAAAGCCAGAAGACACAATAATAAGACCTCCTGCTATTTTTAAAGCATTCAAGCTAATACCAAAAAAAGACAAGATATACTTCCCTGCGAAAAACGACAATAGCAAAATAGCCAATACATCAATAGCTGTCCAAAATGCCGTCACAGCCCGTTCCTTTTTACTATTATCGAGGGTAAGACCAACAAAAACGGGAACCGTACCCAGTGGATTCATAATTGAAAACAACGCTCCAAAACTCAACAAAAATAGTTCCATGTTTTTTTTGCAAAAACACTACTATTTTTCGGCTTAAAGGTTACGAAATGATTAAGATAAGATTAATAAACTACTCGTTGTACATTTTGATAAAATTCTGTCAATTCGAGTGAATTTTACGATTGAAATGAGTAAAATTCGTATCGAGAATAAGAATTTTAATCGTTGTAATAGTTCTCGATACAATTTTTTTATCAAAAAATCACTCCTGACATTTTTAGAATTAGTTTGACCCAAAATGCACAACGGGTTAATAAACTTGTTTGATATAAGCCACAAATCCACGAATGGCAAGGGCTAAAATATTCGTGTATTCGTGTATTCGTGTCGCGGCAATGCAAACTTTGGTTTGCATTAAACTTGTGGGCTTACCATCGGATGGGGTTTAGTCAAAAAATTACCCCAAAGCCAAGCCTTGGGGTACTTTATATAATTAGCTCAACAAGAAACTGCTTAAGACTCGAACTGTTTTAATGTCTTTATAATAATGGACACACAGTCCAACAGCTGTGCTTCAGTTATTACCAAAGGTGGGGCAAAGCGGATAATGTTACCATGTGTTGGCTTAGCTAACAGACCATTATCTCGCAAGGCTAAACAAATGTTCCAAGCTGTATCACTGTTTTCATCATCATTTATAACGATCGCATTTAAAAGACCTTTGCCTCGCACTAACTTAGCAATATTACTTGTTTTAATAAATGCATTTAGCTCGTCTCTAAATAATTGTCCCAAGGTCTCTGCTCTACTGGCAAGATTCTCTTCTTGTACTACTTCTAAAGCAGCCATGGCTACGGCCGCAGCTATGGGATTACCTCCAAATGTACTACCATGACTCCCTGGCTTTATTACTTTCATAACGGCATTATTCGCTAAAACGGCACTTACCGGATAAGCACCACCACTTAAGGCCTTACCCAATATCAAAATATCTGGGTGTACGTTTTCATGATCTACCGCTAACAGCCTTCCCGTACGTGCAATACCGGTTTGCACCTCGTCGGCTATAAACAAAACATTGTACTGCTCACAAAGTGCTTTAGCCTTAGCCAAATACCCTTCGCTTGGCACATACACGCCTGCTTCGCCTTGAATTGGCTCCACTAAAAAGCCAGCAACATTTGGATTGTTATTAAGCTCCAATTCCAATGCTTCAATATTATCGTAAGGTATCTTAACAAAGCCTTTAGTATACGGCCCAAAGTTTTTCCGCGCCACAGGATCGTTGGAAAACGAAATAATGGTTGTTGTGCGTCCGTGGAAATTGTTTTCGCATACAATAATATCTGCTTGGTTCTCCTCAATACCTTTTACTTCGTATGCCCAGCGTCTGCAAATCTTTAAAGCCGTTTCCACGGCTTCTGCGCCAGTATTCATTGGTAAAAGCTTATCAAATCCAAAAAATCCACAAGCCATTTTCTCGTACTTGCCTAACATATCGTTATAAAATGCGCGAGAAGTTAGGGTTAATGTTTGTGCCTGCTGCACCATAGCATCTACGATCTTAGGGTGACAGTGTCCTTGATTAACAGCCGAATAGGCCGATAAAAAGTCATAGTATTGTTTACCTTCTACATCCCAAACATGTACGCCTTCCCCTTTGCTCAATACTACTGGAAGCGGATGGTAATTATGCGCGCCATATTGGTTTTCTAAATTAATTGCTTGTTGCGGTGTTATGTGATCTAAAACAGCCATTTTAATGATATTAAATTGATAAAATAACCATTCCTACTGTACCTTTATCCTTTCGAAGTGTCGAAAATTCAGCGTGGGAGAGAAATCATCCCTAGGGCTTGCAATTTACTAAATATTCACGATGTCCTAAAATTTTTGCCTATACATTTAAAAGCATTGCCTCTAGCACACCCTATCTACATATATAGAACTCATTTAAATTTTGTCAAAGGTCAATTTTTCCAAGTAAAGAATTTCTTGAAACGAACTATCCCCGAGGCAGAGCCTTAGGGGTACACTTAGAATGCTCAGTACAGGTTTGGCTCGTTTCATTTAGACCTCACAAGGTCAAAAACCGAAATTCTGTATTTAGATTCCCGTTTAATGGGAATGACAATTTCAATGGAAACCCCGACGCAGAGCGTCGAAGAATTCTTTTTGATTAAGGCTTTAAAGCCAGATGATAAAATTTAAACCGTCTCAAAAAAAATCTTATAAAGTAAACACAAATAAAGCAATATATATTGTGGCTATTATTATTTTTGCAGCATGTCAAGAAGAAACAAAAAACAGGTCTTTACCAACGTTGAAGTTATAGATGCCGGTGCCAAAGGTAAAACTGTTGGCAAAGCGCCAGATGGCAAGGTAATATTTTTACCAAATGCTGTTCCCGGTGATGTAGTAGATGTGCAAACTTTTAAGAAGCGTAAAGCGTATTATGAGGGAAAAGCGACCGTATTCCATAAGTTGTCGGATAAGCGGGTAACCCCAGTATGTGAGCATTTTGGAACCTGTGGTGGTTGCAAATGGCAACATATGGGGTATGAGCACCAATTGTATTATAAACAAAAGGAGGTTGTTAATAATTTAACGCGCCTGGGCCACATTCAACTTCCCGATGTAACGCCCATACTTGGATCTGCCAAGCAGTATTTTTATCGTAATAAAATGGAATTTTCCTTTAGTGATAGCCGATGGTTGACCTTAGAGGAAATACAATCTGACGAAGCGCTTGCTGACAAAAACGCTTTGGGGTTCCATATTCCGGGTATGTGGGATAAAATTTTGGATGTTAAGTCCTGTCATTTACAGGAGGATCCATCCAATGCCATACGCAATGCTGTTAAGCAATTTGCAATCGATAACGATATGGCATTTTTTAATACCCGTAATCAAACGGGCTTGTTGCGTACCATGATGATACGTACAGCCAGTACTGGTGACCTAATGGTATTGATCCAGTTCTTTATGGACGACAAAACAAAGCGCGAGCTTTTATTGGATTTCCTTTTTGAAAACTTCCCGCAAATAACGTCCTTACAATACGTCATTAACGGTAAAGGGAACGACACTATTTACGATCAGGAGGTTATTTGTTATAAGGGTAAGGATCATATTTTTGAAGAAATGGAAGGCTTACGCTTTAAAATCAATGCCAAGTCTTTTTACCAAACCAATAGCGATCAGGCTTACGAGCTTTATAAAATAACCCGCGATTTTGCGGGGCTTACGGGTGACGAGCTAGTTTACGACCTTTATACGGGCACTGGAACCATTGCGCAATTTGTTGCCAAGAAAGCGCGTAAAGTAGTTGGCGTAGAGGCGGTCCCTGATGCTATCACAGCTGCTAAGGAGAATGCACAATTAAATAACATTAATAACGTTGACTTCTTTGTAGGCGATATGAAACACGTCTTTAATAACGAATTTATTACCGCTCATGGACATCCGGATGTTATAATTACCGATCCGCCCCGTGATGGTATGCATAAGGATGTGGTACAGCAAATATTGAACATTGCCCCAAAAAAAGTAGTCTATGTAAGTTGTAACAGTGCCACGCAAGCTAGGGATTTGGCATTAATGGATAGCATGTACAAAGTAACGAAAACGCAGGCGGTAGATATGTTTCCACAAACGTTTCACGTCGAAAATGTAGTCCTTTTGGAAAAACGTTAACCAGAGCTTTTATTGTTTATGTGTTTATTCGTTTATTTGTAACCTTATGAAAGAAAGCCCATAATGGGCATTTGGCAAATAGTGGACAATACCAACCGATATAATTAATTATTTATCGCAGGTCAGTACAAAAATTTAAACGTGTAAAAACCTATTTGTTAAGTCATTATATAAAAAAGTAGCGTACCCTAAATTCATGAAGAAACTAAGTTTACTAATATTTATAGCTATTTTCACGGCACATACAAGCTGTGAAAGAGACGATATCTGTCCGGGCAGCACTCCTACTACCCCCCATTTAATTATTGATGTTTTTGATTTCGAAAATCAAGAAAGCAAGAAAAATATTTTTAATCTGGTTGTAGCCAAAGGCACCGAAAGCGACATACTTCCTGGCTTTGCATTTGAATCTAAAAGCAAATTGGTGTTACCATTGGATACAAAAGCCAACACTACGCAATACAGACTTATAAAGGATGCAACGGTAAATGACAATGGTACACCTGATGATACGAGTGATGATACTATAGATGGGAATTTCGATGTTTTAACCATTAACTACAGTCGCGAAGAAGTATATGTATCGCGTGCCTGTGGTTATAAAACCATTTTTAAAAATGTAACACTCACCATTGAAGACGATGGTGACAACTGGATATTATCGCAACAACCCCTTAACCCCAACCAATCTGTAGAAGATGAAACAACAACACACTTTAACATATACCATTAGTCTGTTTATGGTTTTCTTTTGTGTGTTTGCCAGCGCACAAAACGATAGCATTGTAAGCAGCACTGCTACCGACACTTTAAAAGTACAGTTAAAATACGGTCTGCGTGTGGGAGGCGATATTGGGAAACTGGTTCGCTCGTTCGTTAATGATGACTACAGCGGTTTTGAGGTCAGTGCCGATTACCGCTTAAAGCCTAAATTATACCTTGCCGGGGAATTGGGTTTTGAAGAAAAAAATACGGTTACAGACTATTTAGACATAACAAGTAAGGGTTCGTATATCAAGGCTGGAATAGACTATAATATGTACCAAAACTGGTTGGATATGGACAATATGATCTATACTGGTTTTCGTTTGGCGGCCAGCTCGTTTAGCCATAATCTTAATAGTTATAACATCTATAACACCGACCAGTTTTGGGCACCTCAGTACAGTGTTAGTGACGGCAAGTCTTTTGATGGTTTAACTGCAGTGTGGGCCGAAATCATTCTTGGTATTAAGGCCGAATTGTTTAACAACTTATATCTTGGGCTTAATATACAGCTTAAAATGTCGGTTACAGAAACAGTGCCCAACAACTTTGAAAATGTTTACATTCCGGGATTCCATAAAACCTACGACAGCAGTGGTATTGGTGTGGGTTATGGCTATACCATTTCGTATCGTATTCCGCTGTATAAAAAAGTGAAGGAATAATAACTACACTGTTTTTTTTTATATCTACCAAACACCTCTATAATGGCTTAAAAACTTTCTATTAGGTTGGTTTAGGCTTTGTTGATATTCTTTATAAAATTGAAGGAATTATTTTCTATGTTTATAAGAAAGTAATTATATTAGCTTCCATGTTTTGCACTTGAGAGTATACGACTAAAAAAGTAATATTATCTCAACTTTTGAGAACATTATTAAACATTTAGTCATCCATATAAACAAGTTGTACACAAGCTAAAAATACCAAAACTCAAATATGAAAATAAACTACATTTTGACCATCGGACTAATTATTCTGACAATTTCGTGCGGAAAAAGTAAAAAGGAAATCGAACAAGAAAAAGCTCAAATTGAACTTGAACAAAAAGCATTAGCAGAACGAAAAGAAAAGGAAAGAATTCATTTAGAAAAAATTGAGGTTGGAAAGTCCAAACTAAAAATGGAGTTAACCAATGAGCTTGACAGACTGAAAAAAATGTTAGTACAAGAAAAAAACAATCTAAATGAAATCAATAAATTTCAATTGGGTCGTTTAAGTTCAACAAAAGAAAAACAACTTACTGAACAGAATCAAAAAATCAACATATTAAATGACTACATCAGAAAATTAGAAAAAGAAATCTCGCTAACTAGCCTCCGAGAAACCTTTGATTTTCAAGACACGCCAGAAGGAGTTGTTAATTACATATTTCAATCGGCAAAAAGTAAGGACTTTAGTAAATTAAGAAATCTCTGTGACCCTTATGGAGAAAACGATGCTGATACTCGCAGAATATGTTTGGTAGAAATGCAACCGACCGAAATGCAAAACCGATTTGTAGAATCCTTTGAAAATGGCAGAATAATGGGTAATCCGAAAATTGAAAATGAAACTGCAGAAATAGAAATTGCATTTGGACAATATTCTGATAAACTAGAAAAAATTAAGCTTATTAAACGAATGGACAAATGGTACATTGGAAGTTATTAAAAAAAGCCAGTGTACAACGCCGTATAAAATTAATTGCTAGTGCAGGCCTACTTACGAAAATCCTCGCGGATTTTCTATTCGGTTTGTATTTGCTAAATTAGGTACTTAAAACACGTAACTATTTTTACACAACCACGTTGGGCTTAATTAAAAAAAGATGACAGAAATAAAAAACATACGAATTGAAAAACTCTTCGGGGAAAAAGACTATGAAATCCGTCTTGAAAATAACCGATTAATCTTAGTTGCAGAAAATGGAGCTGGGAAAACCACAATAGTAAACATTATCTATTTCTTTATTAGCCGTCAATGGACTAAGTTATTAAGGTATGAGTTTTTTGCGATAGAAATAAAGCTTGAAAAAAACACAATTAGATTAGAAAAAAATGAAATAGACATTCTAAATTCTGATAAACTTAACCGCCTTTTAAGGAGGTATACACCTGCTGTTAGAGAAAGAGTTAATGCGTTCTTGCAAAATCAAGATTTTTCAATCTTTTCAAATGATTATGAAAAACTAGAATACATTGCTGATGATTACCGCTTACCTAAAAGTTTAATTATGGAAATAAGTAGGTATGCGGAAAGAGAACAAATCAACCTTTTTGAAAGCACTCTTAGGGAAAAGGAACAATTACTATCTTCCCTTATCAATACGCAAGTTCTCTACCTTCCTACGTATAGAAGAATTGAACAAGACCTAAGTAATATTTTACCAGACCTTAAAGAAGAACTTAATTCATACAGAAGAAAAAAATATCGACAATTAAGCCACGAAAGAGAAACGGGCTTTGTTGAATTAGTAGAGTTTGGAATGGAAGATGTTGTTGAAAAAGTTAACCAAAAATTAAACCACCTTCGAGAAGACTTTAACTCAAATCTGAAAACGAACTTAACGGGTGGCTATCTTAAAGATGTGATAAATAAAAACTACTCAAAAATCACGTATAATCAAATTGAATCTCTAACACCTGAATCGTTAGAAAGAATATTTGACAGAATTGATGAGGATGTTTTGTCAAACAACGAAAAGAGTAAATTAAATCAATTCGTAAGTGACATCAGAGAAGGTGGGACTATTGAAAAGGAGGAGAATAAAATTCTAGCATATTTCATATATAAACTTACAACCATTTATTCAAAACTAGAAAAAGATGAAAAAGAAATAGCTGAATTTATAAAAATCTGCAACGACTACTCCTCAAACAAAGTTTTCTTATATGATTATGTCAATTTTCAAATCCTCATTCGTCCGCTCAAAAAAGGCAAAATAGACTTTCAAAAACCGATAGAATTTAGCAATCTATCTTCTGGAGAGAAACAAATTGTTTCATTATTTAGTCATATTTATTTGTCTACATCAAAAAATTACATTGTAATAATTGATGAACCAGAACTCTCATTATCAGTTTCTTGGCAAAAAAGATTTTTAACAGACATAGAAAATAATGATAAATGTTTAGGCTTAATTGCCGTCACTCATTCCCCATTCATATTTGAAAATAAACTCGAAAGATACGCTCATGGTTTGAATGAGTTTGAAACAAAGTTTTAACCATGAATAGTTTTTTACAATCGTTAAAAGATGCTGGAGCTTCTCCTATAACATCACATATTCGATTTTTACAAGAATATAGCAAGACAGATAAATCGTTGCATTTGTTTATTGAAGGTAATGATGACCCCTCTTTTTATACAAATTTCCTAAAAAATATTGCTGGAAAAAAATATGAGTTGTATTTCTACAATAGTAAAAACAAAGAAGGTGTTTATGAGAATTATAAAAAAATAAATTGGAACACCTACAACAAGAATAAAGTATTGTTTTTTGTAGATAAAGACTATTCGGACATTCTTAATATCTCATACGTATCTGATGAAAATATTTTTGTGACAAAATATTATTCAATTGAGAACTATCTGGTTAATGGCAAAATTCTTAAAAGAATATTAATTGACCTCCTTCACATAACAGATACTGAGACAATAAAAGGCATAGTCAAAAGATTCAAAAAAGAGCACAAGGAATTTTGTAGCCTAATGAAACTATTGACTTCATGGATAATATATCATCGCAGCAAAAAAAATAAAATTCAGTTGGCAAATATCAATCTATCTCACATCTTTTCATTTGATGATGATATGAAGATTTGTAGATCTTGCCGTCCACAAGGACAAAAATTACTTTCTTATCTAAATAAAAAAACCGGTAATATCGATAACTCAGAAATTTGGAAAGAAATCAAATCTATTTATAACAAGATAAACTACATCAGTGAGCAAAAAACTCACCTAAGAGGCAAATTTGAAATTTGGTTTTTAGTAGCATTTATTAATCAGTTAATGGAAAATGTAAATGCTAACAAACCTAAAGGGGAACAAAAGTTAAAAATGAATTTCACACTTAGCAAATCAAATGCAGTTGAAATATTAGGTTCGAGACTAGAAATCCCAAAAGACCTTAAAAAATTCATCACCCATAATCTAAAAAATAACTAGTTCAATCGAGTAGGCGGCCGTGAACGATAAGTCCACGGTGCACCTCTCACACCACCGTACGTAAGGGTCGCGTATACGGCGGTTCAAAAATGATATTGACCTTTGTAGTATGTTAGCATACTTAGGTAGCCTCTTTTATGAAGTTTTGATTGCGTTATCGTGGTTCGCAAAATAGGACTTTGAGCTACTGCCCATCCTCCCATATTTGTTCTACTCCATGCATAGGCTTGCCCTTGGGGCACGCCCAACCGAATTAGGTTTTTCCGCTTTCGTTCGAGCTTCTTCCAGTCATGCCAAATGCAGTACCGTATGCGATTTCGCAACCATTCGTCCAACTTTTTGAGTTTCCCTTGTATGGAAGCTGGTTTAAAATAATTAACCCAGCCCCGTATTAGTAGATTTAGTTTACCTATGCGCTCATCAAAGCTCATGGGCAGCGTTTTCTTGGTCAAGATGGCCATATGGGCTTAAAATACCTTTTTAAACGACGGTAGAAATTGTGCTCCGGTACACGGGCACTCAACTGGAACTGATTGAACAGTTTCTCCTGATATTGCTTTTTGCCTTGCATCCTTAAAAATAAGAAGTTTCATGCAAATCTTAAAATTTTAGATTATATTTGAGAAGTTGTGCAACAGGCACACTATATATAAAAAATAAGGGATTCCGTGCCTAAACCAAAGTTAGATCAAACCGGCACGTCGCCAATTTATAAAATTAATATTTATCCTACATTTTAAACATTTATTTACTAAATTGGCTTTGTAAAAACCAAAGGGCATTGGCTTTTTAAATTCCTTACTTTCCATATACATTACGTTATCGCTAATATATTGAGTATGTAAAAATCAATGTAAAACAAATTATAATGAAAAGCTTAATAAAATTAAAATCACTTTCCGTACTGTTTATATTCCTTTTTTCTATGGCTTGCACCCGCAAAACAATTCCACCCAATATAATTTTAGTAATGACCGATGATCAGGGCTATGGAGACATCTCTGCACATGGAAGTCCTGATGTTTTAACGCCGAATATGGATAAATTAAAATCGCAGGGAATTAGTCTGGAAGATTTTCAAGTTAGTCCAACATGTGCTCCAACAAGGTCAGCAATAATGACAGGTAGGCATCCTTTTAAAAATGCGATTACGCATACCATTTTAGAACGTGAACGAATGGCTTTGGGGATAAGAACCTTGCCGGAAATTTTAAAAAGAGGCGGATACATAAGCGGCATATTCGGAAAATGGCATTTGGGCGATGAGCCTGAATATCAACCCGATAGTCGTGGATTTAGCGAAGTGTTTATTCATGGTGCAGGTGGAATTGGTCAAGCTTATGCTGGTTCGTGTGCAGATGTTCCCGACAATAGGTATTTCGATCCAATTATAAAACACAACGGAACCTTTGTGAAAACCTTAGGTTATTGTACCAATATTTTTTTCACACAGGCTTTATCGTGGATCAAAACTAAAGCGAATGAAGATAAACCGTTTTTTGCCTATATTTCATTAAATGCACCACACGGTCCTTTTATTGCTCCCGATAAATACAAGGCGAAATTTATAAAACAAGGTTATCCAAAAAAAGCCCAAGGTTTTTATGGAATGATTGAAAACGTAGATGATAATTTGGGTCTTTTAATGGAAAAACTAAGTGCCTGGAATCTTGCTGATAATACCATTCTGATATTTATGTCAGACAATGGAAAAACAGGCGGTGGCAACAATACTGTGCATGGCCCTACTTACAATGCTGGCATGAAGGGAATGAAAGGCAGTGTGCATGAAGGAGGAACAAGAGTTCCGTTTTTTATACGCTGGCCAAATAACTTTGCGGCAGGTGAAAAAGTGGTTGCCTTACTCAACCACTACGACATACTACCGACATTGGCAGAAATTGCTGGAATTGATATCTCGGATATTCCTGACATGGACGGACAAAGTTTTTTGCCATATTTAAAGGATAGAACTTATAAGGCCGACGACAGGTATCGTTTTATTCACGGTGGACGATGGCCCTTAAATCCTAAAAATGCAAACAACCAAGAAGGTAGCGAACGTTGGATGGGTACTCTGGAAAACTCGAACCCTAATAACTCGATTTACAAAAACTGTGCGGTACGAAACGAACGTTACCGCTTTGTAAATAACAAAGAGTTATACGATGTAATTACCGACCCGGGGCAAAAACAGGATATAGCAGCTCAACACCCCGAAATAGTACTTGAAATGAGTAAAATTTACGACCAATGGTGGAGAAATGTAAGACCTTTTATGGTGAATGAAAATGTTCCTTTGGCAAATGAAAAACCTTTTTGGATGGAATATGAAAAGCAAAAGGAATTAGGAGGTATCAAAAAATGGATAAGACCCAGCCTTGATTAAATTGCAAAAGATTTACTCATGATTTTTTGGGGTGATTCAAATAAATAAAAGCGATAACAATAGTAGCCGTTGCACAAGCCCTTAATTTTCTAAAAGCAAGATACAAATAAGCCCTTTTAAGGGCTTTTATTTTGCCGTGTAAATTGCTTGCACCCTAAAATTATGAGACTTAAAAAGACGTAAAATGTATTGTAGGTCAGCTTTAAAGGCAAAACGAACATTGGACAGGCTTGTGGCCCTGTAGGCTCACCCATATTAGAACTGTCTAATTTTCTAAAATTTCAACAAAGTTATTGTTTTTAATTGTAATGGAGCTAGCTCCATTACAATTGACTTCTGCATATTTTATCGGGGACAT
>NZ_JAELVQ010000028.1 GCF_016428595.1 Snuella sedimenti
TATATCCACTTTTGACAAAACACCTATAAATGAGTTGTTTATGGAAAATAAAATCAATCAAAAATTCAAAGAACAACCTAATTTATTCAATAACAATGAATTATAAACGCATCACTACTATAGTTCTGTTATGAATAATTTCCAACAAGAAATAACTCAGTATACTACAATTTATGATTTAGAAGAGCGTAAAATTCGTGTGTATCATTATCAAAATTTTGACACCTTTATTGAATTGGATCTAACCCAAGAGCTCAAGAAAGGAGAACATAAATTAATAATTCCAGAATTATTCCCAAAAAACACAAAGGGACACCAATATTACCAGATGTATAATGATGCTGATGCGGTTGTTAAGCACTATGAATCACTTTGGGAGAATGGAACTAATATAAAGGATGACAAAGCTAAAAAGGTTTTAGAACAAAGAATAACTCATGCCATAACTTATATAGCAACGGATTGGGCATACACAAAAAAGAATAATGAAGGAGCAATTAAAATTTATAAGCTAATAATCAAACTTTTTCCAGAAAATCAGGATGCAAAGAAAATATTAGAAAAATTCCTTGAAACTCAGGGAAAGGATTAAACACAATTAGAAATAAACATTAAAGATTTTATGAATGGAAAAAAATTGGATAATAACAATAGCTATAGTCATATTTTTGATGATGAATTTTCTTTTTTATAAAACTCTTAATGGTTATGTAAAAGAAGAATTTGGTAAAAAGATGTGGAAGATTTGGGGAAACAAAGTTTATTTCTGGCAAAGCTCCATATTTGTTAGTACGGCAAGTACGGTTTTAATAATGTACCTTTTAAAATGGTTGAATGTTTTGACTTTTTAGAAAAACAGGGTTAAAACAGACCTAACCTGTTATCGAGTTTTTAAGACAAAGCATCGTCCAATATGTAATTTACATGTATAGCAAAGCAATTTTTAAATACTTCATAGATATAAATATATTCAATGTCCCCTTTAGTTTGGTTATCGGATTAATATCTGGTGTTTTTTGGAGTATCGTTATTTTTTCCTCCGTGGGTATTTTAATAGGTTCTCTAGGCTATCAAACTTTTAAAAAGAACGAATATTACGCCTATTACAACCTTGGGTTTACAAAAGCTGCTCTTTTAAAAAAAGTATGGATGTTCAATACGATAATCTCTCTTTTGCTCTTTCTAATCTCACTAATGTTCAGATAAATGGATACCTTAAAAGTAACCAACATTAACAAATCATACGGAAAGAATACCGTTTTAAAGAACGTTGAACTTGATTGTAAAATAGGCGAGATTATTGGGATATTTGGCCGTAACGGAACAGGAAAATCAACATTGTTAAAATTAATATTCGGAACGGTAAAAGCCGATACTATCCTTATAAAAATAAATTCAGATAACTTTTTACAAAAAGAAATAATCCCCTCAAAAAAGATAGGCTATCTACCACAAGACTCTTTTTTACCAAAGGAACGGAAAGTAAGAGAAATAATCCCTATGTTCTTTCCTAATGGAGATGACCAAGACGCTGTTTTTTATGCTCCTCGAGTATCAAGTTTTGAAAAAACAAAAGTTGGAAAACTATCATTAGGGCAATTACGCTATCTTGAATTATTAATAATTGGAAACCTAGATCATCCTTTCTTATTGTTGGACGAGCCATTTTCAATGATCGAACCGATTTATAAAGATGTAATTAAGGATTTATTACTAAAGCTTAAGAAATCAAAAAGTATAATTCTAACAGACCATTACTACGATGATGTGCTAGACATAACAGATAAAAATTTCGTTATAAAAGATGCCGAAAAAATTGAAATAATAGATAAGGACGACCTAATAAAATATGAATATTTGAGGTCGAACGAATAACAATATTTTAGATTACCAAAAACTGAATCAACAACCTAACAGTATTAATAAGACTCATTTTAGAGCTAAGGATCATATTTTAAGCCTTACTCCTTACGCTATTTAAGCCCCCTTAAAACCAAAACAGGTATATTACTTGAAAAATCCTTTTTCTTAATAACATTCTTTTCCCATTTTTTGGTAAAGAATCCGCGCTTTCTTCTTACCACACATAGCAAGTCTGGATCATGAGATTCATAATGCTGTAAAACACCTTGAAACGTAGTAGCATTCTCTGTTTTAGTAATACTACTCACAATACCTTCCAAATCTTCATTAAGCTCAAAATCACCATCATTGTAATACGGTGTCTTTACCAACAACAGACTTATTTCTGCTTTGAAACTATCCCTTACGTCAATTAAGGGCATTAAAGCATTTTCCTTTTTAATAATGGCCGATTTTACAGCCAGTAATATACTGTTTATAGGTTTAAACACATAACCCTCTGGTACAATGAGTGCCGGGATTTGTGTTTGCTTTATAATCTTTCCAGACGTTTTTCCTAAAAACACGTCCTCTTTTACAGAGTTTGTTCTGGGCTCCAACAACATTAAATCAATATCGGCGGCCTTACATGCCAACTCCAAAGTATCTACCAACTTTCCTTTTAAGGTCTTTACGATTACATCAACCGATTTACAGTTTACCTGAGCAATTAACTCATTTAAATTCTTTAAACTTTCACGTTCAATGATCTTATCGACATTAACCATAGTTCCTGCCTTGGCATAAACATTATAAACCTGAACAACAAAAAGCTTTGCGCCAACTGCTTCAGCAAAATCTATGGCATATTGCAAATGACTTACTGCATTTTTGGACGACCCTACTGGAACTAGGATATTCTTCATTTAAAACGAATTAAATACTACTTTTATAAAAAATTTCTTAGGCAAAAATACGCATTAAAAATGATTCGCAAAGGGACGTCAGATGATATTCATGCAATTATAAACATTACAGCAGCATGTGCCACGCATATGATCAATAATCATATTTACCAATGGAATGCCTCGTATCCCAATAAAGAAGGCTTTAAAAAAGATGTAACACGAGGAGAATTATATGTTATGGAAGTTGATACCAAAGTAATAGCTTGCATAACCCTATCCGACCTTATGGATGCTGTTTACCTTCCTGTTTCATGGCTCACTCCAAACAAAAATAACCTATATGTTCACAGACTGGCTGTCCACCCAGAACACCAAGGTAAGGGGCATGCACAAAAATTAATGGACTTCGCCAAAACCTTTGCTATAAAAAATAATTATAGCTCTATAAGATTAGACACGTTCTCACAGAACCCCAAAAACTTAAATTTTTACGAACTTCGCGGCTTTAAACGATTGGAGAAAATTTTCTTTCCCAATCAAAGTCATCATCCTTTTTATTGCTACGAACTTGTACTGTGAATACAACTATAAACCTAAAACAGATAAATAAACTCGCTATTCCGGCATTAATTGCAGGAATATCCGAGCCCGTTCTATCGCTTACCGATGCTGCTATTGTGGGGAACATACCCCATAATGCTACCGAATCGTTGGCAGCAGTGGGTATTGTAACAACATTTTTATCAATGCTTATCTGGGTATTAGGGCAAACACGAAGTGCTATATCTTCTATCGTCTCACAATACGTTGGAGCCGACCAACTCCATAAAATAAAAAACCTACCAGCTCAGGCTATTTTTATTGTTACGAGCTTAAGTCTTTTCATTATACTAAGCACTTTTCCTTTTTCGGCAAGCATCTTTAAACTTTACAATGCATCTGGACTCATTTTAGATTATAGCGTCGATTATTACAAAATACGGGTAATGGGCTTCCCTTTTACACTGTTTACCATTGGTGTTTTTGGTGCTTTTAGAGGGTTGCAAAACACCTATTATCCTATGGTTATTGCTATAATCGGATCGATTACAAACATAATTTTAGACGTTGTTTTGGTCTATGGCGTTGAAGACATAATACCTCCCTTGCACATTAAAGGGGCTGCCTATGCCAGTGTTATTGCCCAAATACTGATGGCGCTTTGTTCAGCTTATTATTTACTTACTAAAACACCCATTCCATTAAAACTAAGCTTTCCCTTTAACAAGGAAATTAACCGCTTTTTATTAATGATTCTTAACTTGTTTGTTCGTACCATAGCCCTAAACGTTACCCTTTACTATGCTAGTGCTTTTGCAACTAGTTATGGTGCTAGCTATATTGCTGCCTATACCATTGCCATTAACTTGTGGTTCCTTGGTGCTTTTATTATTGATGGTTATGCTAGTGCCGGAAACATTATGTCTGGTAAACTATATGGTGGAAAAACCTATAAAACCCTCATTGAGTTGAGCAATAAATTAATAAAATATGGCATTGTTGTCGGACTCATACTAGCAGTAACAGGAGGCGTACTGTATTATCCTATAGGCCATATTTTTACTAAGGACACAGCCGTATTAAGAGAGTTTCAAGCCATTTTCTGGATTGTACTGGCCATGCAACCGCTCTGTGCACTAGCATTTATTTTCGATGGGATTTTTAAAGGCCTTGGCAAAATGAGATACTTGCGTAATGTACTATTGTTTTCAACATTTGTTGTATTTGTACCCATCCTGTTTTTCTTAGACTCTATAGACTATAAGCTCTATGCCATTTTTATTGCACTTACCTTTTGGATTATAGCTAGAGGTATTCCCTTAATCGTAAAATTTAGGAAAATATTTATTCCGCTATCCCAAAACAATTAACTTTGTTCCATAGCAAAAAGCCAGTATGAACCTATTATTCACCATACTCCAAGAAGTAAATATTGAAGAAAAAATACGCAACGCCCCCAACACAAGTTATGAGATTGGTGTTTTTATAGGCACGATGCTACCCTTTATAATTCTTGTAGTATTGGCGTATTTAATTTATTATTACAACAAAAAAAAGAATCAATAAACACCTTTGTATGGATATCATGTCATTTGTTAGCGGAAACGGTCTATTTCTTGTATTGGCCATCATTTTAATTGTCGTATACATAGTAAACAGAATTAGAAAACGATAATCCCATTATCTGGTTTTTAACCAACCCGTTATACTTAGCCGCTCCATGTTTACTGGTTTTACTTCATGCTCTATAAGCTGACTTTCAAAAATAACCACGCGCCCCGGAAACGGGTAGATCACTTTTTCTGTTTGCTTTCCATTAGCGTCTAAATACAATACCAGTTCACCTCCATTTTCTGGTTGCCAGTCCTCATCATTAAAATAACACACAAACGATAGTTTGCGCCTGTCGTCATTTTGAAAGGTATCGATGTGTCTTTTATAATAAGTGCCGGGCGGGTAAATAGCATAATGAAACTCTTTTTGTAGAATTCCTAAAAAACATGTACGGTTTAGATAGTTGACCAATTCGTTTATTTTGTTAAAAAATAAACTTTCTGCCACATTAGGCTTATTTTCGTCAATCCATAAGATCACATCGCCACGTACCGATTTAACAATGGTTTCATTAATCTTATTGCCTATAGCCGCCTTTTTAAAAACGTCTGCTTCATACTTTTCTAAAAGAGATTGTCTTAAGGAAAGAATAACTTCGGGAGTGAAGAAATCTTCAACAATACTAAATTGTTGCTTGGCTATGTCTGATATGATTTGCTCATACTTCGGATTTTCAACAAAATCGATCGCCTCAAAAAGGTTATTCATAGCTTAAACACAATAAACTATATGTCCATCACAGACAAAAGTGCGCAAATGTAATCTAAAATCGAATTGCTTTTACAAAATGAATATCTTTGTACCGAAAATATTTAACCCATGAGCAACATTCGCATAACAAAACAATTTTCTTTTGAAACCGGACATGCCCTATACGGATATGACGGCAAGTGCAAAAATGTACACGGTCACAGCTACAAACTGTCAGTAACGGTTATTGGCACCCCAATTACGGACAAAACCAATGTAAAATATGGGATGGTGATAGATTTTAGTGACCTAAAAAAAATCGTAAAAGAAGAAATCGTAAATGTTTTCGACCATGCGACCGTTTTTAATAAAAACACACCGCACATCGAACTTGCCAAAGAACTGGAAGATCGCGGTCATAATGTTATGTTGGTAGATTACCAGCCTACCAGCGAAATGATGATCATCGATTTTGCAAAGAAGATAAAAAACCGTTTACCAGAGCATATAGACCTGCACTCGCTAAAACTTCAAGAAACAGAAACCTCGTTTGCAGAGTGGTTTGCTTACGATAACATTTAGGGCATTACCCAACACGTTGGGAAGGGCTAGTAGTTTAGCCGAAGGGCATATATTTAATTTGTCAACTTATAGAACACTTTGATGAACTCAGCATAACACCTCAGTCAACAAATCAAAAAGGCTTTTTGGGGCTTCATAGCTAGGGTACTTGACGGGAAAAAGTATAAGTGCTTGTTTTTGTATAAGTTTAAACCGTTACTATATCTTTTTCAACTGCAAACTGTAACCGTGACTTTCCTTGTAACTTCCGTCTTCAGGCTTCCTACTCCAAACTTTTCACTTTTCACTCATAGCTTCTGTCTTATGGCTAAAAAAACTATATTTACACCATGCAAATTCCGACGGAAAAAAAAATATACTTTGCCTCAGACAATCACCTAGGCGCTCCAACAAAAGAGGCTTCACTGCCTCGCGAAAAGAAATTTGTTGCTTGGTTAGATGAAATTAAAGATGATGCCGCTGCTATTTTTTTGCTTGGAGACCTATTCGATTTTTGGTTTGAGTACAAAACAGTCGTCCCTAAAGGTTTTACCAGAACACTGGGCAAACTGGCTGAAATTAGTGATGCTGGTATCCCTATTTATTATTTTGTAGGCAATCACGATCTTTGGATGGATGGTTATTTTGAAGAAGAACTCAATATCCCGGTTTACCACAAGCCCAAAGAATTTACATTTAACGACAGTACTTTTTTTATTGGTCATGGTGACGGCTTGGGTCCAGGGGACAAAGGTTACAAACGCATGAAAAAAGTGTTTACCAATCCTTTTAGTAAATGGTTGTTTCGTTGGTTGCATCCCGATTTGGGTGTGCGTTTAGCCCAATACCTTTCTGTGAAAAATAAATTGATTTCCGGTGATGAAGACATCCATTTTTTGGGCGAAGAGAACGAGTGGCTCGTACAATACTGTAAACGAAAACTAGAAGAAAAACATCGCGATTATTTTGTGTTTGGCCATAGACATTTGCCTTTAAACATAACACTTAACGAAACCTCTAAATACATCAATTTAGGCGATTGGATTTCATATTATACCTATGGCGTCTTTGATGGCAAGAATTTTGAAATCAAGGAATACTAATCTTCCCTTTCGTGTGCTTCGATATCTTTGGTAAGGTCTAATTTCCTAAACGAAGGAGACACAATACCAGTAGTAATTACCGTTAACAAAGTCATTGTCCCTCCAAAAACTACGGCTGTGACAGTTCCCATTAATTTTGCCGTTACCCCACTTTCAAAAGCACCTAGCTCGTTAGAGGATCCGACAAACATAGAATTAACCGAAGCCACTCGCCCACGCATATGATCGGGGGTTTTAATCTGTAAAATTGTTTGTCTTATGACCATCGACACCCCATCTGTAACACCACTAAAGAACAAGGCCAATAGCGATATCCAAAATACAGAAGACAATCCAAAAACGATAATACAAATACCAAACCCAAAAATAGCCAGCAATAATTTCATTCCTGCATGTTTACTAATTGGTAAGTAGGCCGTAACCAACATCGTTAAAAACGCACCAACAGCAGGTGCTGCACGTAATACACCAAACCCCTCGCTTCCTACTTTTAATATATCTTGAGCAAAAACCGGCAATAGCGCAATAGCACCTCCAAATAAAACAGCAACCATGTCTAAGGTCATAGCGCCCAGAATAGCTTTTGTTTTAAATACAAACCGTACACCCGCCTTTAAACTTTCTACTACAGGTTCTCCTATTTTAGGGTTTAAAATGGGTTTCCGCTTAATCTGAAATAAAATAACCAGAGCTAAAATTACCAACCCAAAAACGATACAAAGCGACCAATGAACCCCTAACCAACTAATAAAAAAACCGCCAAAAGCGGGTCCTAATACAGAAGCCATTTGCCAGGTAGAACTATTCCACGTAGCAGCATTGGGGTACACTTTTTTAGGCACTATTAAAGCCACTAGAGAAAAAATGGTCGGCCCAAAAAAAGATCTTAAAAACCCGCCAAAGAAAACTAAAGCATAAATGCCATACAATATGGTTTTACTATGCCAATCGCTTACTAAAACAGGCCAAGTAAGCAAAAATAATCCCATGCTAATTAGCGAAAAAGCCGCAATACACCAAGCAAGTAAATTCCGTTTTTCTTTTTGATCTACAATATGCCCTGCAAAGAGCGCCATGGTAAATGCCGGTATAATCTCCATTAAGCCAATAATACCCAAAGATAAGGGATCCTTGGTTAAACTATACACCTGCCACTCTATAACAATAAACTGCATGGACCAACCAAAAACCAAAACAAAACGCACTAATAAAAAGATATTGAATTCTCTAATACGCAAGGCAGCATAAGGATCTTTTTTATCCATAATAATTTTCTTGTAAGTCAGGTGTTTTCTATTTACCCTAAACAGAATTATGCTTTAATATCCCTTAGCTTGAGTTGAAGCGACACATTACCCTGCCATTCATTTTCATCTACCGAATACACTGCTTTAAACGTCTTTTGTCCAGAAATTAAGGGGTATTTTTCTCCCAACCCAAAACCGATACAAACAATGGGGTTAGCTTCTGGTTGCGCAACAGTAATTCTTAAATGTGTTTTGTCTTCACCTACACATTTCCCGTAACCCGTATCCCTTAAATCTGTTGTTAGAAAAATAGGCGTCATATTACCCGGACCAAAAGGAGCAAACTGTTTTAGGATTCTATAAAACCTTGGTGTGATATCACTTAAATGCAATTCGGAATCAATCTTTATTTCGGGAGTCAACAACCTTTTATCAATGGTTTTTGAAACGGCATCTTCAAAGGCCTGCTTAAAGGCTTCATAGTTAGACTCCTGTAGTGTTAGTCCTGCTGCATACTTATGTCCACCAAATTGCTCAATATGCTCACTACAAGCTTCTAAGGCGTTGTATACATCAAACCCGGAAACCGATCGTGCCGAAGCAGCCAATTTATCACCACTTTTTGTGAACACCAGAGTAGGGCGGTAATAGGTTTCGGTTAATCGAGAAGCCACAATACCAATAACCCCTTTATGCCAAGTTTCATTATAAACAACCGTAGTAAAACGGTCTTGTTCATTTTGAGCTTCAATTTGTTGAAGTGCTTCTTCTGTAATTTGTTTATCGGTTTCACGCCTGTCTAAATTATATGCATCTATTTCTGAGGCCAGCTTTCTTGCGGCAGTAATATCGGTCTCCGTTAATAAGGCCACGGCATAATCTCCATGTTTCATGCGCCCAGCGGCATTGATGCGTGGCGCCACGATAAAAACCACATCGGTAATGGTAAGCGTGTCTTTTTTTATTTGCTCTAAAATAGCATGGATTCCTGGTCTGGGATTACCATTAATTACCTGTAAACCGAAATAAGCCAATACTCTGTTTTCCCCTGTAATGGGAACGATATCGGCACCAACAGCCGTAGCCACCAGATCTAAATATTCGATTAGGTCTTCAATTGTTTTACCTTCTTGTAGAGCCAAAGCCTGAATGAGTTTAAAACCCACGCCACAACCACAAAGTTCTTTATATGGATAATTACAGTCCGAACGTTTGGGATCTAAAACAGCGACTGCATCGGGAATGGTATCTCCAGGACGGTGGTGGTCGCAAATAATAAAATCGATGCCCTTTTCTTTAGCGTATGCAACTTTATCGATAGCCTTTATACCACAGTCTAATGCAACAATGAGCGAAATATCATTATCCGAAGCAAAATCAATACCTTTATATGATATTCCGTAACCCTCTTCGTAGCGATCGGGAATGTACGTCGTCACCTTATCTGTTCTGGTTTTTAAATAAGAAGCCATTAAAGCTACAGATGTAGTGCCATCTACATCATAATCGCCATAAACCATAATGTTTTCATCATTGGCAAGAGCACGTTCAATCCGTGTTGCAGCCTTATCCATATCCTGCATTAAAAACGGATCGTGCAAATGTTCTAAACGCGGCCTAAAAAATGCCTTGGCATCTTCATAAGTTTCAATACCACGCTGTAACAATAAGTTTGCTATACCAGCCTCAACTTGGAGTGCATTCTGCAACGCGTTTATCTTTTGTGTATCTGGCTTTGGTTTAAGCGTCCAACGCATAGATTATTCTTTTAATCGTATTCTGTTTTTATACACTTCCTTCTCGTTCATAAACACCTTGATATAATAGCGTTTTTTTGGCAAATACGATAAATTATAAGTAAGCGGGCCTTTGCTAAAATTATTGTATGTATGTGTCTCCAAGACAATACTTTCATCTTCTTGGTCTACGATAAGTACTTTTACATTCGCCAATTCATTACAAAAATAATCGAGTGTAATAGGCCCATTAGTGCGCGCTGGAAAAACAGCTACAGAAGGTGCGTTGTCCAACTCGTAAAGCATATCATTTCGTACCGCAAAATTATAATTGATGTGGCTACCAAAGTCAGATTTAAACTGCTTAATGGCCATACCAAGGGAATCCAGCAGTTTAACTTCGCCGCGTCCGTCTTTGGCCTTAAACCAAAATTCCAAACCATCACCTTTGGTATCATTAAACTTAAAATTATAATTGCCCGGTTTCAAGGTAATTGTATCTTGGTAGACCGTACCAGGCTTCATATTAGTACTGTCCTTAGCAAAAGCGAGCTCTCCAAAACTATTTTGGATACGATACGTGTTTTGACCAGGTTTATTATTGGTTTTGTAATATACGACTATCGTTTCTGGTAATATATCTGGGCGTTCGTAGTCTGATTCCAATGTATTATCTGTCTTAAAAGCATCTTTTTTTCCATTAGGCCTAGAAAGTGCAACATGAAACTTTGCCTGTGCTTTTTTACTGAACACTTCGGTAGGCAATGTTATGGCTGCCATGTCTCCAAAATTAATGTGCCCCGTCCATTGGTGTTTTTGAGGTTTTTCACCTTCAATAAAATAAGTAATGGCCATTTTCTTTAATGGCTTACTGCCATTGTTCTTTACCGTTATTACTGGCAACCCACCAAAAGGATTCTTTCTACTGTGTTCTAAACGTGTTGATGGCTGGATAATGTCAACCAAGGTCACATCATTTTGTGCATTCGGTTTTTCATATTCTATAACAAATGCCGATAGCAGTTCATTTGCACTAGGCTTTTCGGTTTCGTAAGGCTCCATGTTTATATCGACCGTAAAAGGCTTGCCGGGAGCTGTACTTAATAATACCTCATCGGGTTGTACCAAATATCCGGGACACCAATTGGCCCGATCAAAAATCCAAGTCCCAGCTTGTGGAAACAAGGGGTTATCGCCACACTCCATCCACAAATCCTTATGATCCACAACCTCTCCGTTAAATACGATATCACGATACTTACTACAAAACTCCCCACAGCCATTAGCATCCATACCATGACCTGTTTGATGGATTTTAACCTTAGAGAAATTCGTTTTTGTATTGGCATTAAAAGTTATAGGCACCAAATGGTTTTCAATGGGATCGTCTTTGTAACCATATTTAAAGCTCCCGTCATAAACCTTATGAATCGCTAACGGATTGGCTATTGGTGTACCATAAGTGATCTCGAAGTCAACAGTAACTTTCCATCCTCGTGTTTTATTGTCTTCATAACCTGTATGGATATAATCAATCTCAACATCATCTCTCAAAATCAAACTAAAGTCGGTAACATCAACGCGCCACTCAAACCCCCAATCTTTCTGAAAGAAACCACCATAAGGAGTTAACATGCGTGCAATTTCGTAAACAGTCGAATCGTTTTTTTGACGTGCTTTTATATGATCGACATAATCCCAATCGGCACAACGCATCTTATCAGGACATTCGAACTTTAAATTTAAAATGATACTGCGTATTTCTTTTGACTTTTCTGGAAAAACAGCCAACCTCTTATAGCTGTTACTTCCTTTAGATGGGTCGGTAACAATGGTTTCACCATTATGGGAAACAACATGTACTTTTTGCTGTGCATACCCCAGCCATACAAAGCATATACTAAAAACTAAAACACTTAATTTATGCATTCTAAACAACTTGATTACTTATTAAAAAATGTATTCACCTGTACATCCGCAAATTTCTGGAACATGGCCATAACACCACAATATTTCTCAACGGATAAGTCTACTGCTTTTTGAAGTTTCTTCTCATTTAATGCCGCTCCGTAAAAGTGAAAGTCCATCGTAACTTTATGGTAATATTTTGGATGCTCTTCGGTAAGCTCGGCGGCGATCTCAATATTAAAATCGTCTACCTCCAATTTCATTTTTTTTATGAGAGATCCCACATCTATTCCCGAACAACCTGCCAACGCCGACAACATTAACGCTTTAGGACGATATCCTTCTCCATTGCCATCATTCTCTGGACCTGCATCAATAAACAGATTATGCCCAGATGGATTATTGCTTTCAAACTTCATGTTACCTAACCACTTTGTTGTTATATGATTTGCCATTTTTATTAAATTATTTTTGTTACTTGTGAATTCAAAAATACTACTAAAAAATATAATTATGCCTTTAGTGTCACCTTTATCTGCCGACCACGATTCAGAAACTAAAAAGCTAGCAGAGTTCTTTAATGAAACTTTAGGGTTCTGTCCTAATTCAGTACTTACCATGCAACACCGACCTGCCATTAGCAAAGCGTTTATTAACTTAAACAAAGCCGTTATGACCAACGAAGGCCGGGTAACATCTGCATTAAAACGAATGATTGCCTGGGTTTCGAGCAATGCAACAGGCTGCCGATATTGCCAAGCACATGCCATCCGTGCCGCAGAACGCTATGGCGCCGAGCAGGAACAGTTAGATAACATTTGGGAATACCGCACACACCCATCCTTTAATGAGGCCGAGCGTGCCGCTTTGGATTTTAGCTTGGCTGCATCTCAGGTTCCTAATGCTGTTGACGATACTATTAAAAGGCGTTTATACAAATACTGGAACGAAGGCGAAATTGTAGAAATGCTTGGTGTTATTTCGCTTTTTGGCTATTTAAACCGCTGGAACGATAGTATGGGAACTTCTATTGAAGAGGGTGCCGTAGAAAGTGGAGAGCAATATCTAGGGAAACATGGTTGGGAGAAAGGAAAGCATGAGTAGTGCTATGTTATTGCGAATCTTTCGGCTATCGCTCAAGACAGGCTAAAGTGAAGCAATCTCATGAAACGAGCATTAAGAAATTTTAAAAATTACTTCACAAAAGGAATGTTTAAAATTTTTAATGAGAGAACGAGTGTAAGGAGTGGCTGCACACGTTCTTAATTTTATAATTACAATAAAATCAATTAATTACTAAAATTTAAACGTGTGAAAACAGAGTTGTATTTAAGAGATTACTTCAGTCGTCCCTCCTTCGTAATGACGGCTAATAAATCAACTCTTCTACCTTGCTTCTCAATTTCGGTAAAACCTCTATTTCAAACCAGGGATTTTTACTAAGCCAAAAGCGATTGCGCGGTGAGGGATGTGGTAAAGGCAAATATTTTGGCAAATAAGTTTTATAATTGCGAACCGTTTCGGTTAAAGTCCGCTTTGCTTTATCTTTTAAATAATAGTTTTGTGCATACATCCCTATTAAAATGACCAATTCTACTTTTTGTAATGTCTCTAACAATGCTCGATGCCATTGTGGCGCACATTCTGGTCGTGGTGGTAAATCGCCTGTTTTTCCCTTTCCGGGATAACAAAACCCCATGGGTATAATGGCAAATTTGGTGACATCGTAAAACACTTCGTCTGTAACACCCAACCACTTGCGTAGTTGTTTGCCGCTGGCATCATCCCATGGAATACCCGAGGCGTGTACTTTTGTTCCCGGTGCTTGACCGATGATCACAATTTTGGATTCGGGATGTGCCGACATAACCGGTCGTGGTCCTAGCGGCAAATGCTCTTTGCAAATAGTACATTGTTGTATGTCACGTAATAAGCCATCCATAACAATTAAATTAGTTGTCCATTAGTCTCCCCATTGGGTCAAATCAATAATTTTATGGTAAATAGCATTGTTTTCATAAATCCCTTGAAAATTTTCGGCTCCTGGTCCATAAGCAAATACAGGTATTAAGGTAGCAGAATGTCCTCCTGTTGAAAAGCTTCCTTTTATTTTATTATAGTTTCCATTTTCTGAAGCAAGTGTATAGCCTCCAGTTTCATGATCGGCCGTTACAACAACCAGTGTATTGCCGTCCTTCTCTGCGAAATCAAGTACTTCTCCAATAACTTTACTAAAATCTTTTACTTCTTCAACTATATAATCTGAATCGTTTGCATGGCCTCCCCAATCTATTTGAGATCCTTCTACCATTAAAAAAAAGCCGGCTTTGTTTTTAGACAGGTAATCTAGTCCCAAATGGGTTGCCTGACTTAAAAAATCGCCGCGTCCTTCACTCATTTTAGGCATACTCTTTGGAGCTAACAAAAACCCGTATTTTTTATTAACATCAAGGTTTTGTGGTTTATTAAGAGAGACCGTATCGACAACAAATCCATTTTCAGAAAAAGCAGTGCTTAAATCGGCACTGTCCTTACGTTTAAAAAAGAAGTCGTTACCTGCTCCCGCAAAGAAATCTATCGGTGACTCCGGTAACTGTGCTGCAATTGCTTCTTCCATACTTCTACGTTTAACATGGGCGAAAAAAGAAGCTGGCGTAGCATGTGTCACAGAAGAGGTGCTAATAACTCCCGTAGCGACTTGATTTTTTGAGGCCTTATCGGTTATTAGTGGTACCGCCAAGGTATCCTGATCCACCCCAATAGCACCATTATAGGTTTTTACCCCAGCCGAAAAAGCGGTTGCTCCAGCCGCCGAATCGGTAATCAAATCACTTTGGGAAGATGTTTTAATAAAACCTATTTGCTTGAACCGTTCAAAACTGGATGTTTTATTTCCAAAATAAAAACTACTGGAAATCTGAGAGAGTCCCATCCCGTCTCCTATTAACAGGATGACATTTTTAGGCTTTTCTACAATCTCTTTTTTTTCTGTTTCTTTAGCTTTGCAAGCCAATATTAATATAGCGATATTTAACAATATTACAGCTATTTTATAATGCTTCATTGTATTATATTTATTCGTTTATCGTATGCTAAGGGGTTGTCCTTCAAAAACCAACCCTTCAAAACCGGTTTTCATAAAATTTCTAATGTTTTGATGCCCGTTCCCATGGGGGTCTTTTAATACGTCTTCATAATAAAAAGCGCCAAAGCAGGCTAAAGTTTCTTCTTTTGTCAATCCCTGAAGTTTTGCAAATGCAAACAGTTTGCACGAGCCAGAATTCTCCCCAGCTTTATTTTGCAAGGCTCCATTTTTAAATGCCGTAGGCGTAAATTCGTAAGTAGCGTCAATCACCTGCATGGTTTCCGAAAATGCTAATGTTTCAGGCGACTGTTTAAGTTTCTTTTTAAATGTATCTAAAGTCATTTTGCTTCTATTGGTTATCTATGTTTAAAATCCAATTATATAATAAGTCAATCCATGTATGAAGCAGTTTGTTATTTGCAGCTATGCCAAACCCGTGCCCCCCTTCTTGATAAAGATGCATTTCCACCGGAACGCCAACCTCTTTTAGTCTCTGATAAAATGCCAAGGTGTTTTCAACCGGCACGCCACGATCATCTGTAGCATGTACTAAAAATGTTGGAGGTGTCTGGCTATTAACATATTGTTCGTTAGAATAATAATCTAAAAGTGTTTGAGAAGGTGAATCCCCTAGTAAATTATGAATAGACCCTTTGTGGGCATAGGTCGCATTCATAGTTATTACTGGATATAACAATGCCATAAAATCAGGTCTTGCACTCAGTGAATCTTCTAAAACCCTTGGTTGATACATTTCTTCGTGATAATGCACTCCCAAAGTCGAAGCTAAATGCCCTCCGGCCGAAAACCCCATAACACCTATGTCATTTTCAGAAATTTGCCAGTCAGCGGCTTTATGTCGTACAAGTCTAACAGCTTTTTGTAGGTCTTGAAGTGGTGCCTTGTGCGGTGTAACAAGAGAACTTGATGTTGGCAACCGATATTTTAAAACGAAAGCTGCAATGCCTCTTTCCTGAAACCATTTTGCAATGGTTGTTCCTTCTAAATTATAAGCTAATATTTTATAACTGCCTCCCGGACAAATAATAATGGCTTTACGGGTGTTTATGGAATCGGGAGGAAAATAACAGGCCAATGTTGGGGTTTGAACATTACCTATTCGCAGAATATCCGTTTTGGTTGCTATTTCTTGCTCTGAAGTCTTTCGTTGATTGGGAACACTATCATTCCACAGCGGTATAGTAAGATCTTGTGCTTGGCACATACTAACAAAACTTATAGTTACTAGACACCAAGAAAATAAAAGAGATGCCTTTGTGTTGTTTACAGATAGATGCATTAAATTTTACTTTTTCCTCCAACTACAATTACGACCTCTCCTTTTGGTGGTTTATTTGTATAATACTCCAGCACTTCTTTAGCTGTTCCACGAACAGTCTCTTCATATAATTTGGTTAATTCCCTAGAAACAGAAACAGGCCTATCATCTCCAAAATACTCACAAAAATGCCCTATTGTTTTAACGAGCTTATGCGGACTTTCATAAAAAATCATTGTCCGGGTTTCTTCGGCCAATAAAAGCAACCTTGTTTGCCTTCCTTTTTTAACTGGTAAAAACCCTTCAAAAACAAACTTATCGTTTGGCAAACCGGAGTTCACCAAAGCTGGCACAAAAGCAGTCGCGCCGGGCAAGCAGTCTACATCAATATTATTTTCAATACAAGCTCGCGTTAGTAAAAATCCTGGGTCGGATATTGCAGGTGTTCCTGCGTCACTAATTAACGCTACTCTGGTACCGCTTTTTATGCGCTGAACAAGCCCCTCTACCGTTTTGTGCTCGTTGTGCATGTGATGGGATTGCATATGCGTGGTAATTTCAAAATGCTTTAGCAATTTTACGGAAGTACGGGTGTCTTCTGCTAAAATTAAGTCAACATCCTTTAAAATTTCTATCGCTCTAAAGGTAATGTCTTTTAAATTACCTATTGGGGTAGGGACTATATAAAGTTTACTCATTATTAAAACTTCCCTTCAATAATCTCCATAAATCGTGCTTCAAACTCTTCTTTACCAACCCAATTATCGTAATCTGGTTTTACAAATTCTTGTATAAAGCTTTTAGCGTCTTTAAAAGAACCTGCTGTATTTATTTGGGATATTACGCGATCATAATCTTCATTTTTGCCATCAAACAAATGCTTTATAAAGGCTAGTTTGTCATTTAATCCAATAGCAAGCCCCCCTGTTTTTAATTTATCATTTAGAGACTTCTTTTCATCGGCTTGCCCATTTAAGGGTTTTGGAACGGGATCGAAAACGGGGACATCTTTAAACCCTGACGTAATCTCATCGAAGTCGTTTTTGTCATATTTCGGTTTAGGTATGGCTTCTTCAAAAATTGTATCTATTTCTTGAGCCTCTTGGGGCATTTGTGCAACCATATCCTTAATAGTCTCCATTACGGGTTCCATAATATGGTCATCTTCTACCTCATCTAGATTAATATACAATTTGTCTTCAACTTCAATCGTATCGCTTATTTTATTATTAAATGCGGTATCCAACATTCCAAAAAACGAGGAATCACTACCTATAGTTGGCATATCGTCCTCAAAATTTTCGTGCGCAAACTTTAATACCGTTAATTTTTCGAAAAGAGCCGACACCTCTTCATGCATTTTAATAACGTCATCCTTTCCCTTTAACTTAAGAATTCGATGCGCTATACTTATCAACTCAGACTCTAGCTTCTTTTTCATAGGTTTAATTTTTTTGATTAATACGCTTTAGGCTTTTGTTTTTTAATAAATTTACGCCACCTTTATACAAAACAATAATCGCTTTGTTTTAGTGTTAAAATTACAAAATGTTTCTTGAAAATACAGTAAATCATAAAGAACAATTTGGCTGGATTGAAGTTATCTGTGGCTCGATGTTTTCGGGAAAAACCGAAGAATTGATCCGTCGCCTCAAACGTGCTCAATTTGCAAGACAAAAAGTAGAGATCTTTAAGCCCTCTGTTGATGTACGTTATAATGAAGACATGGTAGTCTCTCACGATGACAATGAAATTCGATCGACCCCCGTTCCGGCAGCAGCCAACATACCTATTTTAGCCGATGGCTGCGATGTAGTTGGTATTGACGAAGCTCAATTTTTTGATGATGAAATTGTTCGTGTTTGCAACGATCTGGCCAACAAAGGTGTTCGTGTTATTGTTGCAGGGCTCGATATGGACTTTAAGGGCAACCCTTTTGGGCCTATGCCCTTTTTAATGGCTACTGCCGAATATGTAACTAAAGTACATGCCATTTGCACTAGAACAGGCAATTTGGCTCAATATAGCTATAGGAAGTCTACAAATGAGAATTTAGTTCTTTTGGGTGAAGTTGAAGAATATGAACCTTTAAGCAGAGCTGCATATTATAAAGCAACTATGCGTGATAAAGTTCGAAACATGAAGGTTAATGACGTTGAAGAAATCACCTCTAAACCCAAAGACCCCGATGCCTAAAGCGCAAGAAACTGTACTTGAAATCGATTTAAAAGCACTTAAACATAATTTTGAGTACCTAAAATCGAAATTAAACAACACCACTAAATTCTTAGCAGTAGCTAAAGCTTTTGCTTATGGCAACGATGCCAATACTATCGCCAAATATCTAGAGGGTTTAAATGTCGAATACTTTGCTGTAGCCTATACCAATGAAGGCGTAGCCCTTCGTAAAGCTGGCATTAAAACACCTATTTTGGTACTGCATCCACTTAGTGCAAATTTTAAGGCAATAATCGAACATCGCCTGGAGCCTAGTTTATACAGCTGGAAAATTTTTAATGAGTTCATCTCGGCAGCTTCTATAGAAAATCAAACTCATTATCCAGTTCATATAAAATTTAACACAGGGCTAAACCGACTTGGTTTTAATGAGCACGATGTAGACAATATCATTTCCAAACTAAATGATACGTCCGCCATACAAGTGACATCCATTTTTTCGCATCTTGCAGCCAGCGAAGATCTTAACGAAAAAGCGTTTACTTTAAAACAGGTAGACAGCTTCAAAAACATTATTAATAATGTCTTAGCAAAA
Source organism: Snuella sedimenti (assembly GCF_016428595.1). Taxonomy (GTDB): domain Bacteria; phylum Bacteroidota; class Bacteroidia; order Flavobacteriales; family Flavobacteriaceae; genus Snuella; species Snuella sedimenti. The sequence goes on from NZ_JAELVQ010000028.1 coordinate 19,287, forward strand.
CTCGACTATAAACCCATGTTTCATTTATGTAACACCTCGGGCATACTAAACTATCCTGAAGCTCATTTTGATATGGTTAGGAGTGGTATTGGACTATATGGTTTTGGGAATTCTAAAAAAGAAAACAAACATTTAAAGCCCATAGCGACATTAAAAACCGTTATTTCTCAAATTCATACCATCAAAAAAGGTGCATCTGTGGGTTACAACCGAGGCTTTAAAAGTGATTCTGAACAGAAAATAGCAACGCTCCCAATTGGTCATGCCGATGGTATTGGTAGACAATATGGACAGGGCAATGGTTTTGTTTTCATAAACAGTAAACGCGCTCCTATTGTTGGTAATGTTTGTATGGATATGATTATGGTTAACGTTACCGATATAGATTGTAACGAAGGTGATGAAGTTATCGTTTTTGGACAAAACGCTTCTGCAGAAGCTTTAGCCGAAACCGCTAACACCATTTCGTACGAATTAATTACAGCCATTTCGCAACGTATTAAGCGTATTATCTTAAGGTAGTCGTACTTCTAATTTTTATTATGTAAGTTTTTTAGCTATTTTAGTTATTCACTAACTAAAAATGTATCATTATGCTAAAAGAATTTAAAGAATTTGCAATGAAGGGCAACCTTGTAGACATTGCAATTGGTTTTGTAATGGGTGCTGCTTTTAAAGAAGTGGTGACTGTTTTTACGGGTGGTATAGTATCCCCGCTCATTGGATTAATCTTCAAAGCAGATTTCAAAGATTTAAAATACGTTATTAAAGAAGGGGTTACTAATGCTGGAGGTATTATTGAAGGAGAAGTATCTGTAATGTGGGGTGCCTTTTTAACCAGCGTTATTGACTTTGTTATTGTTGCATTTGTTATGTTTATGCTAATTAAAGGCATTAATAAATTAAAAAAGAAAGAAGTACCAGCTCCAGAAGCACCAAAAGGACCTTCCCAAGAAGAATTACTTGCTGAAATACGTGATTTGTTAAAAAAATAACAAATTGTTGCATATACAACACTGTGTTATTTGTTGTTAAAAAGGCCTCCGTTTTAAAAATTGAGGCCTTTTTTTCAATTTTAAAATAGAATTAATACTTAGTTTTGCATACTTAATTATCTTAAAATAAAACACATGAAACGAACATTAATAAATTTTAAAAATTTCGTCGTAAAAGATAATGCTTAAAATTTTTAATGTGAGAGCGAGTGCAACGATAGTTTACATTCGTTCTTAATTTCATAATTAAATATCAAATTATTACTAAAATTTAAAACGAATGAAAATAGCTGTTGTTGGAGCCACTGGTATGGTTGGCGAGGTTATGCTAAAAGTATTGGAAGAACGTAATTTTCCTATTACCGAATTATTATTAGTCGCATCAGAGCGTTCTGTTGGAAAAAAAATGACTTTTAAAAATAAGGAATATACTATTATTGGATTGGCTGATGCCGTTGCTGCCAAGCCACAAATAGCTATTTTCTCGGCCGGAGGAGATACTTCTTTAGAATGGGCTCCTAAATTCGCTGAGGTTGGCACAACTGTGGTTGATAACTCTTCTGCTTGGCGTATGGATCCTACTAAAAAGTTAGTAGTTCCAGAAATTAATGCACAAGAATTAACTAAAGATGATAAAATTATAGCAAACCCAAACTGTTCGACCATACAAATGGTAATGGCTTTAGCTCCGCTTCATGCAGCATACAAAATGAAGCGCGTAGTCGTTTCTACTTATCAATCGGTTTCTGGTACTGGTGTAAAAGCTGTAAAACAATTGGAAAATGAAATTGCAGGTGTTGAAGGTGAAATGGCATACCCATATCCTATTGGCAGAAATGCATTACCACATTGCGATGTGTTTATGGAAAATGGCTATACCAAAGAAGAAATGAAGCTTGCGCGTGAGCCGCAAAAAATATTTAACGATAGTACTTTTTCGGTTACTGCTACAGCTGTTCGTATTCCAACAGCAGGAGGGCACTCTGAGTCTGTAAATGTTGAATTTGAAAATGATTTTGATCTATCGGATGTTCGCAAAATGCTTAGTGAAACCCCTGGCGTTGTATTACAGGACAACACAGAGACCAACACCTATCCAATGCCAATTTATGCGCATGACAAAGATGAGGTTTTCGTTGGGCGTCTTCGTAGAGATGAAACGCAACCCAACACATTAAACATGTGGATTGTTGCCGACAACCTACGGAAAGGAGCTGCTACGAACACGATCCAAATTGCAGAATATTTACTTGAAAACAATTTGGTATAAAAAGCATCCCTGTTTAATCTTACATAGATGATATCGGCAACCTAGATTCGTTCTAAGTTGCCAGTATTTTTGTTTTAAGTAAATCCTTATCAAAACCGGAATAATAGACTTTGCTAGTCGACCCTTTAAAATTAAAACCTAAACTTACACCTTAATAAAAATCTTTTTCTTATAAAGAAAATAACCTAAGAACATGTATGCCAGTACAACTGTTAAAGCATACATTAAAGAAGACAATTTATCGCTTAAAAAATCATGAACAAACAAAGTGTTATAAAGCCATGCATGCACATTGGTGTCTCCTACTTTAGTTAAATAAAAGGTTTTTGAAACAAAACTGGATAAAAAATAAATAGTAATAGCGTTCATACCAACATATTTATAGATTGAACCAAATTTAAGTTGTTTAACATCGGTTAAATAGTAAATACATGCCAATATTAAGGTGCCCCATCCTGCGGTGACTAAAACAAAACTACTACTCCATAATGCTTTGCTGATAGGAAACCAAACATTCCAAATGTACCCAGAGAGCAAGAGAAGAACAGCTACTACGAGTAAGGGCTTTATATCCCTAAGACCATCCAGTAGCTTTCCAACAAGAACTCCAATTATACACGTAGCTATTGCAGGTAAGGTACTTAAAAGGCCTTCAGGATCGTAATCGGCTTGCCACATATGTTTTCCTAAGAGATTTGAATCAATATACATGGCCCAATTATTAGGTGATCTGTCAAAAGTTGGCAATGTGCCATCTGGCAAAGGAACATAACCCAAACACAACCAATAAACAATCAATATAATAGTTCCTATCCCAAATAAGGTTTTCCAATTACAGTTAAGGTATAGTATTGCTGAAAACAAAAAAACGATACCAATACGCTGCAATACTCCCAAAAACCTTAAGGTTTCGAATTCTTTCACAAAAGGCGCAGAAGGCAAAAACAACCCCAAAAAGAGCCCCAATCCTATAAGTTTTAGGCTTCTTACTATAATCTTTTTATAAGTAGCTTGGGCATTAGGTTTATTTTTATACGCAAAATAAATAGAGATCCCCACAATAAACAAAAAGAATGGAAATATTAAATCGGTTGGTGTTAGGCCATGCCATTTGGCATGAAGTAAAGGGGGATATACATAACTCCAACTTCCGGGAGTATTAACAAGTATCATGGCCGCTATGGTAAACCCTCTTAAAATGTCTACAGACTCGATGCGTTTTTTCATCTGTTAATATTTATTATTTTTTAGTGGTCAGATGCGATGCCTAAATTATCATATTTGCTGGGTTTGCAACTTTTTGTTAATAGGCATTTCATATAAAAGCTTTATATAATTAAAATGTATTTTACATAGCACGGAACTATACTATTTAGCACTTAAATATAAAGCAATACTATTCACATCACACTGTTAACAATGCTCTAATCAAGAAAAATAGTTTTCGTTAAACTCATACCTTTTTGATAACATTGGTAACAATCCCCCAGATAATAAAGTCATTTTGTTGGGTAATTTTTATAATGGGGTAATCCGGGTTTTCCGGCTGTAACCAAACTTCCCCTTTGTCTACCCTCAAGCGTTTAACAGTAAACTCTCCATCCAAGAAACAAACGGCTATCTTATTATTTGCCGGTTCCAAACTTCGGTCTATCACTAAAAGATCGTTATCATCAAGCCCAGCACCAATCATAGATTGTCCGCTAACACGCGCAAAAAAAGTAGCTTCTTTATTTTTTATAAGTTCCTTATCTAAGGACAAACGTTGCTCCTTAAAATCTTCGGCTGGCGATGGAAATCCAGCTGAAATTCCCGCATCAAAAAAAGGAGCTCCCGAATTGTTTGATACATTCGGAATAAAAAATGTAAGATTTTTTGTTTGTTTAACTAACATAATGTGCTTTGGAGAGAATAGTGAATCTCTCGCCATAAAGTTACTAAAGATTCATTTACTATATACAAATGACTCTATTATTTTGCCACAATAATATCATTAATATTAGTTGTATACCTTGGCGACAAGCGTTCTTGACGCATTTTCCAGGTGCGTTTTAAGTCTTGATTACCCAATTTTATCTTATAATCTGAATATTTAGAATTCAAATGATCTATAGTATGCATTAAATGTTTATGCTTTTCATTTTCCTGTTCAAACAAATCCAACTGATAATTATTTTCCGGCACCAAGCCAGTTACAATCACGCCTGCCCGCTTGTATTTTATTCCCCGTTTAAAAATTGAGGCTACTGCTTTTACAGCACAATTACTGATTACCAAAGATGAATTGGTTGGACTTGGCAAACTTACTACTCTACTCGCTCTATGCTGTTCCTCCTGTTTTTTATGTCTATCACTGCTTAGCATCACATACACCATATGACAACTGGAATGTTGCTTCCGTAATTTTTCTGAACAGCTCATGGCAAAAGTAGAAATCCGCTCTTTAATATTATCAAAATCAGAAAACGTGTACTCAAAACTTCTTGTCGTAGCAATAGCCCGTTTTGTTTTAACCTCATCCAACGTTAAGGTAGAAATACCTTCTAAATCTTTTTTGAGCTTCCATTCGGTAATTGAAAAACTTTTGCGTACCCAATCATCCGATAGCTGCACAAAATCGAATGCTGTTTTACAGTTTTTAACTTTCAGCCGCTTTTGCAAACCACGGCCAATGCCCCAAACATCTTCTAATTTAATCCACTGCAGTGCTTTTATCCGTTTCTCTTCAGAATCGATTACATAAACGCCTTTTGTTTGTTCCGGAAATTTACGTGCAATTTTATTGGCGACTTTACTTAAGGCTTTCGTTGGCGCAAGTCCGACACAAGTTGGAATACCTGTCCATTTTAATATCCGACCTCTTATTTGATGACCATAATCATCAAAATTATGATTATCAAATCCCTTAAACTCTAAAAAAGCCTCATCAATGCTATAAACCTCTACATCGGGTGTAAACTGCTCCAATAGTGCCATAACACGACTACTCATATCACCATACAACGGGTAGTTAGAAGAAAACACTTGAACATTATTTACTTTACAAAATCCCTCCCATTTAAAAATAGGCGCTCCCATGGGTAAACCAATTGCTTTGGCTTCATCACTTCGTGAAATGACACACCCATCATTATTACTTAAAATAGCAATAGGCTTGTTGCGTAAATTCGGATTAAAAACCCGTTCGCAAGAGGCATAAAAATTATTACAATCTACCAAGGCATACATAAAAGTAAAGATATGATTTTTACATACATTTGTTAAATGGATTTCCCTAAAAAACTACAACAAAAACTGGAAGCCCGTAAAGCAGCTAATGCCTTACGGAAATTAGGGGCACAAAACAATCTAATCGATTTTTCATCTAATGATTATTTGGGCTTTTCGAAGAATAAAACTATTTTTAAAAACACCCATGATTTTTTAATGGAACACCATATCCAGCAAAATGGTGCTACGGGATCCCGCTTACTGTCTGGTAATCACCAATTATTTAATATCACAGAAAACATGCTCTGTAATTTCCATAATAGTGAAACTGCACTTGTTTTTAACTCTGGGTACGATGCCAATGTTGGTTTTTTTTCCTGTGTTCCCCAAAAAGATGATATTATTTTATACGACGAATATATACACGCTTCCATTCGTGATGGCATTACTATGAGCCACGCAAAAAGCTATAAATTTATACACAATGACATTGAAGACCTAAACAAAAAGGTGCTTCGCCTTGCCCAACATAATAAACAAACTGTTTACATAGTTACCGAATCGGTGTTCTCGATGGATGGGGATACTCCCAATCTAACAGCCATGGCCCAACTAAGCCAAAAGTACAATGCCTTTTTAATAGTAGACGAAGCACATGCCCTTGGAACTTTCGGGAATCGAGGCGTAGGACTGATCCAGGATTTAAAACTGGAATCACAAGTTTTTGCCAGATTAATAACATTTGGAAAAGCATTAGGATGTCATGGAGCTGCCATTCTTGGTAGTAATTCCCTAAAACAATATCTCATTAATTTTTCGCGTAGTTTCATTTATACCACAGCCTTGCCTCCTCACAGTTTAGCAACTATCAACACGGCCTACAATGAACTTATTTCAACCCAAAACAGGGCGCTACTGAAAAAAAACATTTCCCATTTTAAATCTGAAATCATCAAGAACAGCCTTCAACAACTGTTTATTATAAGTGATTCTCCCATACAATGTTGTATTGTTTCAGGAAACGAACGGGTAAAATCGATCGCAAAAAAATTACAGGAACTCAATTTTAACGTAAAGCCCATTTTGTCGCCTACCGTTCCCAAAGGTCATGAACGCCTACGTTTTTGTCTGCACAGCTATAATTCGACAAAGGAAATCTCGGATGTATTACAACAGTTAGCTACTTTTGCAACTACAATGACGTGTTAAGCATAGCCAAAAACACAGTGTTAAGTTTCTTATATCAATTAAAATTAGATTTCTACCAGTACAAGAATGACAAAAATAAAAACATATTTTATCACAGGGATATCAACAGATGTGGGAAAAACAATTGCATCGGCCATTGTTACCGAAGCATTAAAAGCCGATTATTGGAAACCCGTGCAAGCAGGTGATCTGGACTATAGTGACACGCATAAAGTGCAAGCATTGGTATCGAACAACAAATCTGTATTTCATACAAACAGCTATGCTTTGCACACGCCCATGAGTCCGCATGCCGCTGCAAAGATTGATAATGTAACTATCAATATAAATGAAATTACACCTCCAAAAACAACGAATCATCTGGTTATAGAAGGTGCTGGAGGCTTACTGGTTCCCTTAAATAATAAACAAACCGTTTTAGATCTTATCAAGCTTAACTACAGGGTTATTGTAGTATCCAGACATTATCTAGGAAGTATTAATCATACGCTCTTAACGGTTAATACATTAAAAGAAAAAGGTTTTAATGTCACTATTATTTTTAGCGGCAACGAACATCCCTCAACCGAGGATATTATTAAGAAAATGACAAACGTTCCAGTTATTGGACGCATTGATGAAGAACCTTATTTTGATAAAAATATAGTAAAAGAATATGCTGAATTATTCAGGAAAAATTTGAAAGATCTATGACATTACAAGGACGCGATAAAAAACATCTTTGGCACCCATTAACACAACACAAATTACACCCAGAAGCCATTGCAATTACGAAAGCCAAAGACTGTATTTTAACCGATGAGAACGGCAACGACTATATAGATGCCATTGCTTCGTGGTACACCTGCATGTACGGCCATTGCAACGACTATATTACCAGCAAGGTATCAAACCAAATGCAACAATTGGATCAAGTGGTTTTTAGTGGGTTTACCCACGAACCAGCCATCAAGCTGTCGGAGGCCCTTATAAACATCTTACCAAAAAACCAGAATAAGATATTCTTTAGTGACAATGGTTCTACTTCTGTCGAAATTGGCATTAAAATGGCTTTGCAATACCACTTTAACCAAGGCGAAAAACGCAATACATTAATTGCTCTTGAAGATGGCTTTCATGGCGATACCTTTGGAGCCATGAGCGTATCGGGGCTATCTGTTTACAATGGACCGTTTGAAGATTTCTTTTTAGAAGTTAAACGCATTCCAACTCCTAATGGCAAAAACCATGAAACCATTCTAAAAATACTAAAGCACATTACAGAACACCATAAGGTTGCTGGTTTTGTTTACGAACCCTTGGTACAAGGTGCAGCTGCCATGAAAATGTACAATGCCAATGGTTTAGAACAGATTCTCAAGTTCTGTAAAACCAACAACATTATTACTGTTGCTGATGAAGTTATGACAGGATTTGGTAAAACGGGAAACTATTTTGCCTCGCTACATTTGGAAACCAAACCAGATATTATGTGTTTGAGCAAAGCCTTAACGGGAGGTTTATTGCCTATGGCCTTAACCACATGCTCTCAAAAAATTTACGATGCGTTTTATAGTGACGACATTGGCAAAGGCTTGTTTCACGGCCACACCTATTCGGCTAACCCACTTGCCTGTACCGCTGCACTCGCAAGTATAGAGCTTTTAACATCAAAAGAAATACAAAATAATATAACACGTATCGTAGGTTCGCATCAAGTTTTTGGAGCACATATTAAGAAACACCCTAAAGTAAAATCGATTAGACAATCGGGGGTTATTTTTGCGCTTGACTTAAACGTTGAAATGGAGCGTTACGGTAATCTAAGAGACCTATTATTTAACTTTTATATGGAACGCGGCGTTTTCTTACGCCCACTAGGAAATACTATTTATATACAAGCTCCTTATATAATCACAGAAGAGCAACTGGAAAAAGTATATAAAACCATAGAAGATTCCTTAGCAATAGTTTAAATTTGCACCAAAACCAAGCACTTGCAAAAACCCATTTCCATAACAGCTGTCGCATCTATTTCTCCCTTAGGAAAGACCTTAAAAGAAACTTGGGAAAGCTACCAAAACAGCGCACATTGCATCACAGAGTTGCCTTTAAAAAAGAAAGGAGCTTTGGTTTCAAAAATTCCTGAAAAAGCACAAAATGCTATTAAAACCATACGCCTGTCTGATCCCAAATATAAAACACTCGATAAGACGGTTTTATATGCTATCTATGCTTCTCGATTAGCCATCCAACAAGCTGGTTGGAACGGGAGCGATAATTTTGGAATTAATATTGGGTCGTCGCGAGGGGCGACACATCTTTTTGAAACTTACTATGATGATTTTCTAAAAAACAACAAAGCCAAGACCTTAAGTTCACCAACAACCACTTTAGGAAACATATCTTCTTGGGTAGCCCATGACCTGCAAACCAAAGGTCCCGAGATCAGTCATTCCATTACTTGCTCTACAGCATTGCATGCTATGTTAAACGGTATTGCTTGGATACAATCGGGTATGTGCAATAAATTCCTAGTCGGAGGAAGCGAAGCTCCTTTAACACCTTTTACCATTGCCCAAATGCAAGCTTTAAAAATTTATGCCAAAGAAGATAATAGCCACTATCCGTGTCGGGCTTTAGACCTTTCTAAAAAACAAAACACCATGGTTCTGGGAGAAGGCGCTTCGATGACCTGTTTGGAAGCGGGCAAACTCTCTAATGCTTTAGCAACTATAGAAGGTATTGGCTATGCAACGGAAATCCTAGAACATAATATTTCTATTTCTAGTGACGCCAAATGCTTTCAAAAATCCATGCAAATGGCTTTAAGCAATACCAATCCAGAAGTTGTAGACGTTGTTGTTATGCACGCCCCGGGAACCATAAAAGGAGATTCCAGTGAATTAAAAGCGATTGAAACTATCTTTAATGGCAAGGTTCCTGCGGTGACTTCCAACAAATGGAAAATTGGGCATACTTTTGGGGCATCGGGAGCGTTGAGCCTAGAACTAGCGATACTAATGCTCCAACATCAAGAATTTATAGGTGTACCTTATTTAGAACATCAAAAAGTGCCGGATCAAATAAAAACAGTTTTAGTCAATGCTGTTGGTTTTGGTGGTAATGCTGTTTCCGTTTTACTAAAGAAGTAAAGTCTCGACTACAATAACTAAAAGAAATTATTACACTTTTTGTAACAAAATTTTATTGACGACTACTAACTGTTATAACCTTTAAAATGGCTACTTAAAATGAATGGTGGATAAATGCCATACTTTAAAGAGTTGCCTTCAATTTTCTTACAAATATTATTGTAGGATTATTCAAAAGGTCTTACATTTCAGCTTTAATCTTTAACACTCTATTTAAAATGGTTTGGTTTTCAGAATTGGATTTGTTTTCAAAATTTTACTGGATTATTGCGTCGATAAGTTCTTTGCTATTTATCTTTATAATAATAACTACCTTTTTAGGTATTGATGGCGCTGACAACATTGACGATATCGACACCAGTATAGATGCTGATACCGGCATTGAATTCCAATTCATTACTTTTAAAAATCTTATTGGGTTTTTTACCATTTTTGGATGGAGCGGTATCGCATGTATGGATACCGGACTTTCAAATGTACTAACCATTGCTATTTCCGTTTTTTGCGGTCTTATAATGATGACCGTCATGGCTGCTATGTTTCATTATATGAACAAATTAAGCCATAGCGGCACTTTAAACTATAAAAATGCTATTGGTGCTATTGGAGAAGTTTATCTCACTATTGGTGCCAATCGTACTAGAATGGGTAAAGTTCACATACGTGTCCAAGGGGCACTTCGTGAACTCGAAGCTCTGTCCGATTCACTTACAGAGCTTAAACCCGGAACCATTGTTAAAGTTACCGAAATTACCAACAATGATATTTTAATTGTTAATACAACACAAAAATCCATAGAACCTATTAAATCAAAAACTTATGAAATACCTGCTAATACAAGGAACATCTAATTTGGGATTACCAATTACGGTCATTTTTGCTGTACTATTTGTATTCATCTTTTTAATCATCCTGATTAAACGCTATAAGCGTTGCCCTTCGGATCGCATTTTAGTTGTTTATGGTAAAGTAAGCGGAGGGCAATCGGCTAAATGTATACATGGTGGCGCTGCCTTTATCCTACCTGTTATACAAGATTATGAATTTTTGGATCTAACCCCTATTTCTATTGAAGTAAATTTGGTTAATGCGCTTTCCAAACAAAACATACGGGTTAATGTACCATCCCGTTTTACTATTGGGGTCTCAACCGAACCCGGTGTTATGCAAAATGCTGCAGAACGTTTACTCGGACTTGGGCTTCAAGACATACAGGAGTTGGCCAAAGAAATTATCTTCGGACAATTACGTTTAGTAGTTGCTTCTATGGACATTGAGGAAATTAACTCAGACAGGGATAAATTCTTGACCAATATTTCACAAAGTGTTGAATCTGAACTTAAAAAAGTAGGTTTGAAACTAATAAACGTAAACATCACCGATATTGTTGATGAGTCTGGTTATATAGAAGCCTTAGGTAAAGAGGCTGCGGCACATGCTATAAATGCTGCCCGTAAATCGGTAGCCGAGAAAAACAGGGATGGCTCTATTGGTGAAGCCAACGCGGTACAAGATGAACGTACACAGGTTGCAGCTGCTAATGCTCAAGCTGTTGAAGGGGAAAACACAGCCAAAATAGCAGTTGCTAATTCAGATTCTTTACGCCGCCAAAGAGAAGCCGAAGCCGAGCGTGTCGCTATCGCTTCAGAAAAAGTACAGGCAGCCAAAGCATTGGAAGAGTCTTATGCAGCTGAAAAAGAAGCTGAAACAGCTAGAGCAGAAAGGGAGCGCTCATCACAAGTTGCTGACGTAATTGTTCCTGCTGAAATTGACAAAAGAAAAGTGGAAATTGATGCCGAAGCGGAAGCTGAAAAAATAAGACGACGTGCTAAAGGTGAAGCCGATGCTATTTTATTTAAAGCACAGGCAGAAGCACAGGGACTCTATGAAGTATTGACTAAACAAGCTGCCGGATTAGACGAAATTGTTAAAGCTGCAGGTAATAATTCCAAAGATGCTGTTTTATTACTTATTGCTGATAAACTACCTGAATTAGTTAAAATGCAATCGGAAGCTATCAAGAATATTAAAATCGACAAAGTTACTGTTTGGGAAAATGGAGGTAATAAAGATGGCAAATCATCTACCGCTAACTTCCTTTCTGGAATATATAAATCGGTTCCTCCATTACAAGATATGTTTAATATGGCAGGTATGGAACTGCCTGAATATTTAAAGGGAAAAGAACCTACTTCAGAAAAAATTGAAGATACTGCGGAAGAAGAAGAATAACATCAAATTAATTTCATTATAAGCTTTAAAAATTTATGCCAAAGAAGATAATAGCCACTATCCGTGTCGGGCTTTAGACCTTTCTAAAAAACAAAACACCATGGTTCTGGGAGAAGGCGCTTCGATAACCTGTTTGGAAGCGGGCAAACTCTCTAATGCTTTAGCAACTATAGAAGGTATTGGCTATGCAACGGAAATCCTAGAACATAATATTTCTATTTCTAGTGACGCCAAATGCTTTCAAAAATCCATGCAAATGGCTTTAGGCAATACCAATCCAGAAGTTGTAGACGTTGTTGTTATGCACGCCCCGGGAACCATAAAAGGAGATCCCAGTGAATTAAAAGCGATTGAAACCATCTTTAATGGCAAAGTTCCTGCGGTGACTTCCAACAAATGGAAAATTGGGCATACTTTTGGGGCATCGGGAGCATTGAGCCTAGAACTAGCCATACTAATGCTCCAATATCAAGAATTTATAGGAATACCTTATTTAGAACCTCAAAAAGTGCTGGATCAAATAAACTTTGATATTAGCAACTTTAATAAGCTTTTAAAAGACTTTTTGTAATACGTACCGATGCTATTTTAGAGGCTATAACCCCTAGAATGGAAATGGTTACAAATACGATCAAGAAATTTTCTGGTTTTATTAAAACCGGATATGGAATCGTTACAGTTATCAAGACCAAGTTAAACGCTTTTTGAAGCAGTACAACAAGTAAGCCTAAACCTAAACCTATTAAACCACCAATAATACTCATTAAACTACCTTGGAAAAAGAAGATTCTGCGAATATCCTTAACTGTTATTCCAATATTAAAGAGGGTATTTAAGCTTTTTTTCTTATCGAGGATCATCATGATTATTGAACCAATAACATTAAATAGGGCTATAATTAAAACTAAAGTAAAAATGAGATAAACGACCAAGTTTTCGGTGTTTAGCATTTTGTAGAGTGCATCATTAAGCTGTGCTCTGTTCTTTACAATTACTTTATCGCCCAGAACTAGTTGTATTTTCTCCTTTGCTAGCCCCTCATCACTGCCTTCTTTTAGTTTAAATTCTATAGCCGATATCTGATTTGGGTGATAGCTTAAAAGGTGTTGTGCCAAGTCGATCGGAGCATACACGTACGTGTCATTAAGCGTTTCGTTAATATAAAAAATACCTACATTAAGGGTATTTACCATTTCAAATGCATTTTTTGTAGAGGTTATTTGCCCCGTCCCGGGTTTGGGAACATAAATGCTTACAGGTTTGGTGTAATCCAGAACACCAAGGGACAAGTTGGTAGCTATGCCCCACCCCACGACTATTTGGTTTGACTTTTGGTCAAGCCAGTTCCCGGTTTCTAGAATGGAATCAACTTGAACAACTTGTTTAAATTGTTCATCAACCCCTTTTATAGTAGCTATATAATTTTTATTGTCAAAGGATATTATAACGCGTTCTTCGACGGTTTTAGAGTATACGGCCATTTCTTCTATACCATTAAGTTTAGCAATGGTGTCTTCTGTTAAGTTAAATGATTTGCCTATAGCGATTTCTGCTTTTAAATCGGGGTCAACAACTGACGAAAATTGAAGCGTAAAGTCTTTTAAACCAGCAAACCCCGAGAGTACTATAAATAGAGAAGCAGCTCCCAAAATAACACCAATTATCGCTATTATAGTAATAAAGTTAATAGCATTATTACTGCTTTTGGAGCGTATATAACGTTTTGCTATATATAAAGGGACGTTCAATTAGGATTTTTTTCTTTTGTCTAAAATAGTAGGATCTTTAATAGGGTTGTCCTTACCTTTTAAGGATTGTTCAATTTTATCGATATATTCTAAGGAATCGTCTATAAAAAATTCCAGTTGTGGCATGCGCCTTAACTGGTGTTTAGTACGTTGGGCTAATTCATGGCGTATTAAAGGGGCGTTAGACTTTATCCCTTCTAGAATTTCTTTGCCTTTGTTATTCGGAAAAACACTTAAGTATACTTTAGCTATAGAAAGGTCTACCGTTACAGTTACTTTTGTTACCGAAATTAAAATTCCCTTCATGCCTCCTTGGGTTGCAGCTCCTTGAAGGACTTCTACTAAGTCGCGTTGTAGTACCGATCCTATTTTTTTTTGTCTTTGACTTTCTTCCAATTGATTGTTCTTTTCTAGTTTATACCAAATTAGGGCAGAGGTAAGATACTAAGTTAATACAATTTACCAAATTATCATATAAGTTGTAATGCTTCAAGGTATATTGTAGTGCAAAAATAAAGGATATTTAAAGATTATCTTACTTTTGGTTTGCAAAATTTGTATCTTACTGTAAAGTATTTTTAATGAATAAAATTGAACACATAGGTATTGCCGTTAAAAATCTTAATGAGTCTAATAATTTGTTTGCCAGTTTATTTGGAAAGCCGAGCTACAAAATAGAAACGGTTGTTAGTGAAGGTGTACGAACGTCTTTTTTTAAGGTAGGGGATAATAAGGTGGAATTACTGGAAGCAACCCATGAAGATAGCCCCATTGCTAAGTTTCTTGAAAAAAGAGGGGAAGGGGTTCATCACATTGCTTTTGCTGTAGATGACATTAATGCTGAGGTTAAACGGTTGGTGTCAGAAGGCTTTAAAGTACTTAATGAAATTCCTAAAAAAGGAGCTGACAATAAACTGGTTGTTTTTCTGCATCCCAAAGACACAAATGGGGTACTTATAGAGCTTTGTCAGGAAATTATTTAAACAATAATTTTCTTGTAGAGTTTTAAAATAAATAGTAGATTTGCAGCCGATTTTGGTCCCATAGCTCAGTTGGTTAGAGCACCTGACTCATAATCAGGTGGTCCTTGGTTCGAGCCCAAGTGGGACCACTTCTTAAAATTATTAAGCCTTGTAAGCGTTGAGTTTACGGGGCTTTTTTGATTATAGGGGACGATTCAGGGGACGGATTAAATTAAAAAAATAATTTTTACTTGTTGGTTTACTAACGTTTCGTGTATAGTGGCTTGACTGATGTTAGGAAACCATGCACAATACATTGTTATGCCACGAGTACTTTTTTGTTCAGTTTGTTATTAAGCATTAATTTTACGCTATGCTATTCATGAAATCAATATCTTGTTTTTTTTCGTCCCACTTAAGAACTTCAATTTTACGGCCAGGTCTAAACTCTAAAATATCTTTTCTATTAAAAGAAGTTAGAAGTTTTGCTAGAGTTGAACCCATGCCAGCAGGTGCAATTAAAATTGAAAAAATAGGTAAGGCTATACAAGAATATCCAATTAATTGAGATAAATCAATAAGTTTAAGTTGACCTATTTTAACTTCAACGAATACGAGTTCTACCTTATCTTCATATTCAATAAAACCAGTTATGTCTTGTCGAATTTTATAAGTAGGGAATTCAGAAAAAAAACGTTGATATTCTAATTTTATGATAAAATTAGATAAATTACTATCATGAGTATCTAAAACAGTGATGTTTTTAGCTTTTCTACCAAAATCCCCTTTAAGTCTATTCTCAAGCCAAATTATTATGTCTGGATATATTTCTATTTCATTACTATACATCAGTTCTTCATATAACAGTTTAAACAATCACAAATTTCTTTGAATGCATCGAAGTGTTTACCTCTTATTTCGGTAGGTAAATTAGAATCGTTTTCATCAGGATGAATTGGCTTTGTCTTTATTCTTTGAGTTGTTCCATCACACAACGGAATATTGGAATCAAAATTTGATTTGTTTGTTGATGCTAATTCATTTAACGCCTGTTGCTTATGAGAAATATAAAAACCAATTTTTTGATAATCTTCAGCAAAAATTTTCATTTGATGTTCTTTAGCCCAAGATCTACTCCCTTTATTATTATTCGGGTCTCTTAAATTGGGATGGCCATAATTTATATTTTGAATTGGTACTTGAATTGACTGTAAAAGACGACATAATTGAGGTGGTAGACTCCAATTATTTTGCGTTATTTCTATATATACTCGATGCCTGTATGGTTCTTTAAAACCATAGTAATTTGAAGGTCTGACATATCCAGTAACATCTCCAATACCTCGAATAAATTCTTTCTTATTGATTTCTGTCGATTCAAATATTGGTTCTGGAACTTGAAAATCGTGATAACTAAATCTCGTGCCGTTAATTAAAAACTTAATGAATAGCCAAGCAATGTCTTCTTTGTCCCATTTTAAGACTAAAGAGATGCTATTTTCTAAAACGTTTTTTGCTACATTAATCCCTATGTTTTGGAGTCTAACGATTACTTGGTCAAGACTAGTCTGAATATGTAACTTTTGATCTAAATCTATTGATCTACCTACTGTTACTTTTTGACTTTTATATTCAAAATCAATGATGATTTTTTTAACATCCTGATTATATTGGATTTCTCCTCTACCAGTTATAAGCCCTAGTAAATAGGAAATATCAGGTGTAAGAAAATTAGAGATTTTATTTTTTTCCATTTCAGAATTTTTTTTATAGTCTATTTTGATTGATGTGTGATTAAATCCTCATAAATTTTGTCAGCAATTGCTTTTGCCATAAGAGGTGGAACAGCATTGCCAATTTGAGCTCTAACGGCTACTTTTGGTCCATAAAAAATATAGTTATCATCAAAAGACTGTAAACGTGCAGCTTCCCTCGGAGTAATAGTTCTATGAAGAAAAGGATGATTATTTGTTCCATTTGATGCAGCATCAAATCTGGTATCAATCGTAGGGGAAGGTTTGTTCCATTTCAATCGACCCCACGTAGACTTAAATTGTTGTTTTCCCAATAATTCTTTTGGTAAATATTCTTTTCCTTTTTCAGGTGGTATCATTTTAAGTTTTTCTACAGCTATAGAGGCATGATTTGATGCTTTATGATTGTATAGTTTATTGCTATTTTCTCTCATCATTTGTTGGTATTCAGAGTTAGGCTCATTGAGATAATCTTGCTCAAATTCTCCCTCATTGGAATTCAAATATGCTAAATCGTAAATTGCATCTCTGACTGTAACTAATTCATTTGATGTAGGTAGCGGTAATGTAATTTTCTTGTTTTTACAACATATAAAAATTGCTCTTTCTCTTGTCTGAGGAACTCCAAAGTCAGTAGCTTTAAGAATACCAACATCTACATGATAACCTAGTTTTTCAATTTCAGAATTTATTTCATTTTTAAACCATCCTTTTGAAGTTGAAAGTAAACTCTTCACATTTTCAATAACAAATACCTCTGGCTGAAGTCGTTTAACTAAGTTTAAAAATTCTATAAATAAAAAATTACGAGGATCTTTAAGCCCTAGTTTTTTCCCTTTCATTGAATATCCTTGACAAGGTGGCCCACCAACAATCATATTGACGCCTTTTTTTATTGATAAATCAATTATATTCTCCCTTACGCAATCATCTTTTATATCGCCGACTATAACTTTTACCTCAGGCATATTATTTTGTAAAGTTATTGCTAACCTTTTATTTATATCTAAAGCGACCATAGTCTTAAAATGCGGATTTTTATGCATACCATGTGACATACCTCCAGCACCACAGAATAAATCCAATATTTTAAAATCAATTTTTTTCAACAACATTTTTGTTTCTTATTAGAATTCTTTTGAAGGTTTCTTTTCCATTAACTATTGGTTTAAATAAATCAAATTCATTGTCTGAACCATGATTTGCTTCTCCGATTATTTCAAATTGTTCTTCGTTATGATATTTAAGAAAAGTTATAGGGACACCCATTATTCCCGGGTAATCCATTGGTATATCAACTACTTTTGAGATATTAATTGCATCGTAGTTGTCATACTTAGGGTGTTTTTTGGGACTGTAAAAAGAAGTAAGTACCAGATCTTTGTGCTTTCTTTCGTTATCTAGGTTAGTTAGCCACATTGCGTTTCCTAAACTTCTCCATTTTTGACCATTATCATCAATCCAAAAACGTGTTTTTCTTGGTGGAGTATCATTGGGAACTTTGAAGGCCATATCACCGAATCGATATCCAATCCATGCTTTTCCATTTTTTATGTAAGGAAACACATCTTTATAAGTTATGGCATTTTGATTTCCAATTAACAAATATTTTTTATTGTATTTCACGAGAAGCGAGAACAAAATTGTAAATTTTGAAAAAGGCGGATTAGTCACTACAATATCTGATTCTTTTAAGTATTTAATACATTCTTCACTTCGAAAATCACCGTCACCTTTTAATTTTTTCACATTCCCCTTCTCCTTTAAATAGCTTAAAATATCTTCATCTCTTATTGGTTTATCAAAATCTCCAGAAAGCTTTTTAACAATTAAAACATAGGCTGACTTATTATTTACTCTAGTATTATTGTTATCTAATATGTTGTGATTTTCAATTAAACGAGAGCCTATATATGAAGTGCAAATCAATTTTTTTAATTTCAAAATATTGAAATATTTCAAAAAATATTTTGCAAAAGCAGATTCATAAGGATCATCACAGTTACACAACACTACTTTTCCATCAAAATGATTTGCATATTGACTTACTTCTTCTTTTACAGTTTTGTAGTCAGTATACCATTCATCTGTATTATGAGAATGTTTTGCTTTATTTAAAATCGAATTACCCGACATGAAATATTTCTTCTATTCTATTTGTTAAACTAAATGTCATTTAAATCTGAAATTAAATGTTAAACTCTCGCAATATAATCTATTTTTAGAGCTAGAGTTCCCAATACCAAATATTAAATTTTTTTATTTATTTTTTATGAAAATGCCCAAATAAAATATCTCTTTAATTTCGAGTATTTGGTACTACATGTGTATATACTCCCTAGAGAGTATAATTTTAGCTTTATTAAGATAAGTCTTGTAAAGTACGCTTATAGAAAACGCTTTATTTTTTTAGTGCACTTTTATTCTTTTTATCTAGACGCTTATACATAGGAATTGTTTGCCTGTTCAAATCAATCATTTTAACGTTAATTACGGGGCTTTTTTTGTCTGTGTTTGTTATTTCGCTTAAAACCGCATTCATGCGTTTAAATTGGTCTGTAAACTCTACAGTGGTATAGAAATCAGTATAAAGTTCTGAAACTCTTCTTGAGCAGTTCCATACTTGGCACTTAAACTTTGCATTATTCTTGGTTACATATTTTGTAACATAGGAAGCAATAGACCTAATATTGTTTGAGTTTAATTGTTTTACATCAAAAGCTGATGAGGGTTTAAAGTTCTTGTCCCTTGGAGATATACCGTTCTTTTGTTGTAGTTTAATCCAATAATTCCACCATTTATCGATTTTCCAATATTTGTTGGTTATCATGTGAAAGTGAACATTGCCCTTAAAAGCATCATTTTTGGTTTGTCGCTCTGCTACCCAAACATACTGGAAGTCCTCACTTCGTTTTTTAGCATTATCAACAAACTTTCTAAGTAAATTAACCGCTTCTTCATCACTCACCTTGTTTAAAAAGGTGAGTGTGACAAAGCTTAATCTCTTATAGCATCTAGCAAAACAGGTTATCTTTTTTCGAATCTTTTGTTTCGAACGTTTGGACAAGGAGCGCTCCTTTTTCTCCTTGTCCTTACTGCTTTCCTTTTTTTTTGCTTTTGTATTCTTTGTAGGCTCTTGTTTTTTGCGTTGCAATGCAGAGCCTGTAAACTCATGTTTTGGCTTTTTTCCGTATGGTTTTGTTGTAAACGCTACGCTCGTTCCGTATGTATTCTTGACTATCATAATCTGAATCGTTGTACATTAATAAATACCATTAAAAGGTTATTATTAAAGGTTTTTAAGTTTTTAAAGGTTAAAAAAAAGAAAGACGTTTATTCAAGGAAGGCAGGAACAAACTCGCCTTTCTTGATTTGTTTCATAAAGGTTGCTTCTCTTCGGTTGTAAATGTTCATATATAACCAAGTAGGATGGTTTTTGGATAGAAACATTGAAAACCCGTTTAACTTATGAACATAAGTCCATTTTTTAGGTTTTGATTGATTTTCGAAGAACACTATAACGGAGTAATCATTTTTCTTTTTTAGCATGATTTACCTCCTCTCTTTACTGAAGTTTTAACTTCTTTTAAAGCGGCGTTTATGTCTTCCAATTTGTAGAGTACGCGATTGCCAATTCTAAAAGCTTTTATGATGCCGCTTTTGGTCCATTCGTTTAAAGTAGGAAGAGATATGCAAAGCGTTTTTGCAGTTTCTTCCCGAGAGAACAAAGAGATAAATTTTTTGTTTGGAGAGATTTGTTCTTTAACAGATTTAATTACTGTTTCATGCAATACATTTTTTATTGCTTGTTCTAAGTCTTCAACATTAAAGTTGTTAATTTCAATTTTTCCCATATTTAATTTTATTTAATGATTTATGGGAGCAAATCAAATCATATAATTGAAGTGCTTTTTCAAAATGACACCTTTTGATACCTTTTGATACTTTTTGATACCTTTTGTTGGTATTGTGATTAGGTGTTATTTATTTCAAATGATTATTAGCTCTTAATTAAAAAATGGGTGAGTCAAAAGTTTGTCTGCATTTTCTTTTTGGGAAACTCTAATATACTGTAAAAAGGAGCGTTCGGTTTTATGCCCGGTAATTTTCATTATGGCAATGGTTGGTACTTCTGCCAAGTATAGATTCGTAGCAAAGCTTCTTCTGGCTGTATGAGTTGAAACCAATTTGTATTTTGGGAGTATGTTTTTTTCAATTTTGCCCCCTTTTGTAATTGTGGTTTCTATAAGTTCTTTAATACCCGCCAAGCTAATAACATCCTTTAAATATTCGTTCATTTTTTGATTAGAATAGCTTTTAGGTAATTTGTTATTGTACTTTTTTAATATGGTTCTGACGGTTTTATGTAATGGAATAGCAACTCTTTGACCTGTTTTTTGTGTTCTTACTTCAATCACCTTATCATCAATGATATTTTCGGGGCTTATTTGTGTGAAATCTGAAAACCGTAAACCTGTATAGCAACCAATTAAGAACAAATCTCTAACTTTTTCCAGTCGTGGACTGGCTTTTAAATCTATCTTTTCAATTTGCTTTAATTCTTCTATGTTTAGGTAAACAGTGTCTGCTTCTTCTCTAATTGTTTTAAAGCGTTTGTTTTTAAACTCTAGATTCGTATTTAAACCTCTTTCTGTGGCTTCGTTCATAAAGGATTTAATAGTCTTTATGTGTTTGCCAACAGTATTGTTGGATAGGTTATGTTCGTGCTTTAAAAAGCCTAAATATTGGTTATAAAATTCCAATGTAACTGTTTCAAAATTTATAGGCTTATACTTTTTTGCGTATTCTTTTAGATACTTGAAAGTCGTTTTATAAACTTTAATTGTTCCAGCTGTTTTGTTGAGTTTGCTTTCCTCAATATAGCTGTCAATAAATTCAAAAAATGTAACCCGATTTGATTTAACAATATTGTCGTCCAGTTCGTCTTCTAAAGCTTGTTTTAGAATTGTATTATTGGGTTGAGTGCCATCATTAAGAAGCTTTCTAAAAGCATTGTTTATGCCGTTTTCAATTTTATCTAAACGAGAATTGAATTCGGGATATTCGGGAAACTGTTTTGTTGTTTTTACTCTTTGGGCCGTTTTATTCCAAAACTTTGGGTTTATGGTTTCTCCCGTTGAGTATTTAAATCTTTTATATTGATAATTATAAACCAAATAGATCAAAGTATCTGATTTCGAATTTGGTTCTTTGAGTATGAATTTCGCTTTTGCCATTCTAACATTTTATCGTTTTAAATTGCCTCTTAAAATTTCGTATTCTTCATTTATTTGTTCACCTAGATTTATCCATTTTTCATTATTGTTTATTTTGCCTAGTGTTTTGAATATTTCAGATACTGTTGGGATTTTTGATATGTTTTGATTGGACGGGTGGGGAATTACTTTAAGTTTAAAGTTGTATTTAGCTTGAATGCATTTTAAGTGCTGTATTAATGAGTTTTGTTTTGAGATAACTAAAACTTCTTTTGGTTTTATAATGTCAATTTCTTCAGATAGATAGTTTTTGCAGTTTTGAAAGGCTTTTGAAAAAATTGATTTATGACTATAACATTTTGTGCCGTCTGTTATATAGGTTGTTTCTCTGTTTAAATTTAAAACATTGAAGAAGTAATTCTCATATTGTTTAATCATTCCTTTTGAGTTCTCTTCGAAATATTCCCAGCCAAAAACATGACCTAATTTCCCTTTATCAATTCCCTTTGCAGGAGATTCTGCAACGACGAATGTTTTAATGTTCTCAATATTTTTTAAGTAGGGTATATCTTGTCTGTTTCCAAAAGAAGCGCATTTATTTCGACATTCTTGATTATGACATTTATCTGTAATTTGTTTTTCTTCTTCTTTCTTGGATTTAAGATAGTCAGGTTTAATCGATTCAAAATTACCTCCGTAAATCGTTGTGAATAATTTTTTAATTTTAGTTTCTTTGTTCATATGTCGAAAGTGTATACTCACAAATATAAACTAAATAAGTATTACAGGGGACGAATAAGGGGACGAATAATTTTAATTTGGTTTGTTTTAGCCTTATTTTTATTAATTCAAAATCATAGGTTTTACAGTGTTTAAAAGCTTAAAATACAGTAAAATAAGATAAAATATAAGAAAAAATATAGGAGACCAAGTGGGACCACAAAAAACAGAAAGCTGTTTCAATAATGAAGCAGCTTTTTTTGTGCCGTAAAGGTTTAGGGCGAGAAGCCTGTCCCGAGGGAAGCCCTAGCGGAACCACTTTTTAAGCATGTAAAACCTGTAAATGTTTAATTTATAGATCTTTTTAGTTATGGGAAACGACTCAGGAGACGAATAATTTTGGTTAAGTATAAAACTTATGTTTTTAAGGATTGATAGGTTATATGCCTTAAAGAAAGACAAGTGTTGAATTTGTCTTTTACATTAATATAACACTAATGTCATTACAAAAATTATTAAGACAACAAAAGCTAAGTTCTTGGATAAATTAAAGAAAAAAAGCCTAACATTTCTGTTAGACTTTCTGTAAAAAATATAAGCTTTTAGATTTCTTTAAGTTCCTGCACTTAAAGAAAAGCTACCGTCACCTTTAAAAGAAGTTAAAGTAATTGTAACAGTCCAAACACCAGGTGTTCCGCTTGCAGTGACTCCATCAATAGAATCAGGTTCAACAGAACCACTTAAAGATTTGTCCAATACAACAGCTCCATCAGCATCTTTAACAACTATTCTAAATGCTCCATCTGTAGTAGCTGTTATATCAGCATTATAATCTGCTGTACTTAAAGAGTTTTGCCATTCAAATACTCTAGTAGCACTTCCTCCTGTTCCTGTAAAGTCTCCATCCACATCACCATTAAAATCATCACCATCATCAAACAATACTGTACCGTTTACTCTTACTTGAATAGTTGTCTCATCATCATCACTACTACATCCAGAAAAAGTTAGGAATGTAAATGCTGTAGCTAAAATAAATAAATTTCTAATTAATTTAATTTGTAACATAATATAGGTTTAAGTTATACAGATTTGGGATATAACAAGTTATTCTATATAATTCCTACCACTTTGGGTTAATTATGGAGCAAAGATATTAAAAAAATCGTCAAAATGCGTGTTTTTTACGTTTAAATGCATTTGTCTTTCTATGAACGAGTTCTTTTTATCAAAATTAACTTAGCTTTCTACTTAATCACTGCATTAAGAGTGTATCTATTATTTATTCTACAAACGGCTAGTTATTACAAACTATTCAATCTAAGTGGAACCACTTATAAAAATCGTTAAGCCTTACAGGAATGTGAGGCTTTTTTATTTCCGCTTTGTTATAGCTGCATTGTGTATTAGGTATATTTTTTTATACCAACTTACCATGTTTTTAAGTAAAAAAGACTGCCTTTGTTAGGCAGCCTTTTTGTGATCCCTTTTACTGGTTGGTATTGAATGACTAATTCAAACTAATTATAAAAATGCTTACTTAGTGAAAAGGGATGTTTACTTTGTTATTCAACAATCGATAACAATGCTGTGATTGCTTCTTTGTTTGATGGTCTAGGCGCATCAAAATCTACAATTTTTCCTTCTGGGTCAATAAGGATAAATCTTGGAATTGCATTAATCCCATACGCACGTGTAAACTCTGATGCTGTCTGATTTGGAGCAAGAATTTGAACACCTGACATTTGCTTATTTTTAACCATAGACCTCCACTTATCATAATCTTTTTCTTTATCGACAGACATACTAATAAATACTATATTTTGATCCTGATATTTCTTTTCAAGTGCTTCCAAATGTGGTATCTGTGCCTTACATGGCCCACACCATGTTGCCCATACATCTATATAAACATACTTGCCTTTAAAATCTGAAAGTGATGTTTTGGATCCATCGTAGTTTTCATAATTCTTAAAGTCTGGAGACAGTGTCCCTTTGGATAGCTTTGTAGATAAATCATGTTCTTCTTCATGCTTGTCGGATAATCTTTTAATATAAGACTCAATATATGCCTTTTCACTTTTCACCTCTTTTTCAGGAATATTGGCATAAGAATCTAAAACATTATGAAGTTCATTTTTAAGTGTTGTGATTTTATTTTCAAAAGCTTCTTTTTCTAGTCTGTACCATATTTTATTAAAACCAATTTTAGATGATAGAATTAATGCTTTTTTGTTTGCATAATTATTATAATCACCATTGTCCAAACTAAAAACAACTGTTTCTTTAAAATTACTTGCATCTGCCTTTATTGAAATATCATCTCCGTTTTTAAATTGTAAAGAAGACATAATGGTATCCTCCATCAGCATAAATTGGAATTTGTCATAATCCATTTTCAACATCAAAGTATCATTAAAAGTACCATCCCTTTTTAATGGGATTGCCTTTTTATATCCCCCTAATCCATATATTGATATTTCTTTTGATTTTGCTTTTTCAATTTTACCTGAAATAGTAACATACTCTGGATGTGGTTTTTTGGTTTTACAAGAAAACATTACAATCATGAGCACACAATAAATAAATACTCTTTTCATTATTTAATTTTTAGTGATTTTGTTTATTCCCTATTACGGTTTTCAGTTTCTTTTATCCCTTTCCTATATCCTGTTTTTTTCCCAATAAAGAAACCTAAAATGAAAATAAAGTCCGATTAGAATTATTAATAACAAAAAAATCATTTCAATTGGTATAAATGCAAAATGCTATTATATTTTATATATCAAATTAGTAGTGATGCGTTTATAATTCATTGTTATTGAATAAATTAGGTTGTTCTTTGAATTTTTGATTGATTTTATTTTCCATAAACAACTCATTTATAGGTGTTTTGTCAAAAGTGGAT
>NZ_JAELVQ010000029.1 GCF_016428595.1 Snuella sedimenti
TGCTTACAAAATAGACAATGTAAAATGCTTTGAGCAGATCAAACTTAACTTGATGGAATAAAGTGTTCGCGGTAGGAGATTCAACATAACGACAAGATGTGCATTGACGCGAATGTAAAGCTTTACCTGAACAACTATGATGATGACCACATTTTTTACAGCTAAAACCATTTTCCCATTTAAGATCTGAGAGGTACAACAAGCAATCTTCCGAACTTGAAAAACGCTCTTGAAATTCGAATAAGGATAGGCTTTTGAATCTTTGCTCCATAAGTTTATGTATTTATCCCTTGAATTTACTCATATTATTAATATTTACAAAACGCCTAAGTCGAAAATATTATTTATGAAAAAATTATTTGCAGAATTTTTTGGAACGTTTTGGCTTGTCTTTGGCGGTTGTGGTAGTGCTATTTTTGCCGCGGGTTATCCCGATTTGGGTATTGGTTTTGTAGGTGTGGCTTTAGCCTTTGGACTTACTGTTTTAACAATGGCTTATGCTGTAGGCCACATATCGGGAGCTCACTTTAATCCGGCGGTGTCCTTGGGGTTGTGGGCTGGAGGGAAGTTTTCTTCTAAAGATTTGTTAGGGTACATAGTAGCTCAGGTTATTGGAGCTATTGCTGCAGCGGGGGCGTTATACCTTATTGTCTCAGGAAAGTCAGATTTTGTAGATATAGGTAATTTTGCTGCCAATGGTTATGGCGATTTGTCTCCGGGAGGTTACAGTATGGTTTCTGTTTTAATTGCCGAATTTTTATTAACTATGTTTTTTCTATTGATAATTTTGGGAAGTACTTACCCTAAAGCTCCTAAGGGATTTGCAGGTATTGCCATAGGTCTGGCTTTAACGTTAATTCACTTGATTAGTATTCCTATTTCTAATACTTCTGTAAATCCAGCACGATCTACAAGTCAGGCATTGTTTGCAGGAGGTGATTTTACGGGGCAGTTATGGTTGTTCTGGTTAGCGCCAATCGCTGGGGGACTAGTTGCAGGATTTGTACATAAGGTGCTATTTGATAAAGCGTAGTATGGATTGGCTATAAAAAAAGTGCCCTGTCTTAATTTATAAAACAGGACACTTTTTTAGTTTCTATAGATTTACTTTAAATCAATTTCGGCAACTGAGTTTTCTAAAGAAGCCACGGTATTACCTCCTTTGGGTTCTATGGTGATATTTAAACCAAGTGCATCTTCGGTATAAGGAATAGCCCTAAGTTGTCGATCGGTTTCGCTTAAAATTCCTAAACTAACCATTTTTCCCTGTAGTTCTGCCCATATTTGGTAGCACTGCTCTTTTGGTAGTTGTGGTAATGAAACCACATCGATCATAGAGGTTTTTTCCTTGGGATTAATGTAGGCCACTGTTTTTAAATTCTTGGCTCTGCTATTGCCCTGTATAATATATTTATAGGTCTCCGGATCGTTAAGTTGTTTAAATTGATACATGATATCATCCAACTTTTTGTTGTTCATTTCAATATCATCGCGTAAATCAAAAATTTCGTCAACAACTATTTGGTTTTCCTCAGACAGTTTTTTGTTTTGGTTGTAAAACAAATATGAGGTGCCTGCAAAGAATAGGGCAGCTATACTGGCTGCAATACTGTATTTATACCAAGTTTTATATTTGGTTTTTAAAGTTATAACAGGAGTGTCATCAATTTCTTCTAAAATGTTGTTTAAGACACTTTTGGGCGCTTCAACAGCATTGCTTTTTGCAACCACTTCAAGGTTGTATTGCATGGTGTTGTATGTGTTCTGTACTTCCGGGTATTTTGAAATATAAGTCTCCACCATTTCTGTTTCTTCAGAAGTAGTTTCACCTAATAGATATTTTTCTAATAGGCCAGAATTTAGAAAAGTATTTATTTTCGCATTCATGACATTATTCGGTTAAGGATTGTAAATTTTTTTTAGTTCTCGCAATCCAATTTTTAATCTCGATTTAATAGTGCCTAGAGGAATATCTAATTCTTCACTGGCTTCCTGTTGGGTCATCCCTTCAAAAAAGAGGGCGTTAATCACGATTTGATATTTTTCATCTAAGGTTTTTAGATGTGTTTTAATATCCAAAACATCCTGATTGAGCTCGTTTATTGTTATTTTATATACGGGAGAAACATCTATTTGGACTTCTTTTTCGGTTTTGTTCTTTAGGGAGCGCACTTTGTCTATAGCACTGTTGTAAGCTATGCGGTATAGCCAGGTAAATAATTTGGCCTTGCTTGCATCATATTTTTTAGAGTATCTCCAAACCTTAATAAAAGTTTCTTGGAGTACATCCTGAGCTGTATCTTCATCAGAAATCACTTTTTTTATAACACCATAGAGCGAATCGGCATAATTTTCATATAGCAGTGTTATGGCTTTTTTATTGCCACCTTTTAGTAAACGAACTATTTCTTTTTCTATTGAAGATACCAAGTTTATGTATTTTAAATCATAATTAGCTTCGATTTGTAATCTCCCAAAGTTAGAAATTTCTTTATAATATATTTACTTCGGCCTCAAGAGAGATGTCGAATAAGCGTTTAACTGTGTTTTGGATAAGATTTGAAAGCTTTAATATATCCGTTCCACTTGCATTACCATAATTAACGAGTACCAAGGCTTGGTTTTTATGTACGCCATAGTCCCCAAAATGCTTGCCTTTAAACCCAGCTTTTTCTATTAACCAACCAGCTGGAATTTTTACTTCGACATCGGATACTGGATAACTTGGAATGTCATTGAAGTTTTTATATAATTTTTGAAAATGCGTTTTGCTTATAACCGGATTTTTAAAAAAACTACCACTATTGCCTATAATTTTAGGGTTAGGTAGTTTACTTTCCCTTATTTCAATAACAGCTTTTGAAACATCTTGTATGGTAGGCTTGGTAATATTCATTTCCTCAAGTTTTGCAGAAATGCTGCCATAGCCAATATTTACCTTGTGGTGGCGTTTTGTTAGTTTAAAAGAAACACTTGTTATTATATATTTTCCTTTAGCTTCATTTTTAAAAATAGAATTTCTATAACCAAAATTGCATGCCGTTTTCAAAAATGTTTGAAATGTTTCTGTTTCTAAAGAAAGAGCTTCGCAGGATACAAAACTGTCTTTTAGCTCTACACCGTAGGCTCCTATATTTTGAATAGGGGCTGTTCCAACATTACCGGGAATTAAAGATAAGTTTTCCAACCCGCCAAAATCATGCGCTAGGCACCATTGAACAAAATCATGCCAGTTTTCACCTGCATAGGCTTTAACGATAACAAAATCATCATCTTCTGATACAATCGAAATGCCCTTAATATTAACGTGCATAACCAACATTTCTTGGTCTTTTGTAAGCAAGATGTTGCTACCCCCCCCCAGAATGAGTTTTTCAGGGTAATCTTTGAGGGCTAAAGCCTGTTCTAGATCGTTAATATTGGAAATAGATGTAAAATGCTTTGCGTTTACATCAATGCCAAAGGTATTGTATTGTTTTAAGGATATGTTATGTTTAATTTGCACTAGTCTTTATATACCTTTAATGCTTCTCGTAAAATTTTAACTGCTCTAATCAGGCTTTCTTTATTAAGTACGTAAGCAATTCGTATTTGGTTTATGCCAACTCCTGGGGTAGAATAGAATCCTCCAGCAGGTGCTACCATAATGGTTTCATTATCAATACTAAAGTGTTCTAAAAGCCATTGTGCGAAATCGTCAGAATTTTTAACAGGGAGCTCAGCAATACAGTAAAATGCACCTTTAGGTTTTGCTACTTTTACCCCATCTATTTTTTGTAATTCAGAAATTAGGGTATTTCGTCTGTCCACATATTCTTCAATAACAGCGTCAAAATAACTTTGTGGTGTTTCCAGGGCTGCTTCACTAGCAATTTGTGCTAAAGTTGGAGGACTTAAACGGGCTTGGGCAAATTTTAAGGCTGTTGCTATAACCGTTTTATTTTTAGAAACTAAACAGCCTATTCTGGCACCGCACATACTGTAGCGTTTAGAGACCGAATCGATCATTATTGCATGTTCTTCTAAACCGGCTTCCTGCATAACGGAATAATGTGTGTTGCCGTCGTAAGCAAACTCACGATATACTTCGTCTGCAATTAAAAACAAGTCGTGTTTTTTAACGATTTCTGAAAGCTTTTTAATTTCTTCCTTCGAATATAAGTAACCTGTTGGATTTCCAGGGTTACAGATTAAAATAGCCTTTGTTTTAGGAGTGATTAGTTTTTCGAATGCCTCAATTGGAGGCAATGCAAAATTATCTTCAATTTTGGATATTACAGGAACTACTTTTACCCCTGAAGCTGTTGAAAAACCATTGTAATTTGCATAAAATGGTTCAGGAATTATAATCTCGTCATCAACATCCATAATGCTCCCAAAAGCAAAAAGTAGTGCTTCGCTCCCACCTGTGGTTACTATTATATCATCATGTTTTACTTGTATATCATGATTAAGGTAATAAGAAGCAATCTTTTGTCTATATGCTTCAGAGCCCTCAGATCTGGAGTAAGCTAATACATCTATAGTGCTATCTTTTACTGCCTGTAAAGCAATTTTTGGGGTTTTAATGTCTGGTTGCCCAATGTTTAAATAATATATAGATTTCCCCATTTTTTCAGCTTGTTCCGCATAAGGAACAAGCTTGCGTATTGGAGATTGCGGCATCAATTGCCCTTTTTTGGATATTGTCGGCATCAGTATTAGTTTTAAGTTGCAAAGTTGATAAAAAAAGTTGGTAACTTTATCTTAAATTTTTTCTAAAAAACACTAGAAAACGGGGATTTTATCAGAAAGAGTTGTAACTTCATGTAGTAAAAGTTTTATATTCGTTTATGAAGAAAATCATTGGAGCTATTTTTTTACTTCTCTTATTCGGTAATCTTTCTTTTGCCCAGAACAGGTTTGTTATTCAAAATAAAAAGCAAACCGATAAAATAAGATTTGAATTAATAAATAATTTGGTTGTTATACCTGTTGAAGTTAATGGGGTTACCTTGTCTTTTATATTGGATACAGGAGTAAGTAAACCGATCATTTTTAATTTTTTAAACATGTCGGATACTTTAAAAATTAAGGAAACAGAGCGTATGTCCTTAATGGGGTTGGGTGAAGGAGATTCGATTCAAGTATATAAGTCTAAAAATAATGTTTTTAAGGTTGGAGAAGCTGTTAAGTTAAATCAGGATGTATATGCCGTTATAGATTCTAATTTAAATTTTGGCCCTAGATTGGGAGTATCTGTTCATGGTATTTTAGGATTCGATTTGTTTAAGGATTTAGTAGTCGAAATAAATTATTCAAGGCAATATGTTCGATTGACCGAACCAGAGGCATATCAGTATAAGGTGTGTAGAAATTGTGAAAGATTAAATATTGAATTCTATAATAGTAAGCCCTATGTAAATGCTAAAGTAAAGATCAATAAAAAAACCATACCCGTTACATTGTTAATAGATTCAGGGGGTAGTGATGCATTGTGGCTATTCGAAGAC
This sequence comes from Snuella sedimenti, assembly GCF_016428595.1. Lineage (GTDB taxonomy): Bacteria > Bacteroidota > Bacteroidia > Flavobacteriales > Flavobacteriaceae > Snuella > Snuella sedimenti. The sequence continues at coordinate 5,493 of NZ_JAELVQ010000029.1, forward strand.
AAAACATTAGGGATAACTTCGGGAGATGTGTTTTTTGAAGATTTTTTAGGGCATGGCTTAAATGGTAGCGTGTATGGGAAACGCTCTAAAATTGAGAGGTTTGCCCTAAACAATTATGCGTTCAAGGATATTAACGTAGCTTATCCAGATTCTGCATATATTAAATTTGCAAGAATGTTTAAGGGGCGCAATGGTAGTATTGGTGGTAGTATATTAAAACGTTTTAATACTACCATAGATTATCGCAATGCCTTGATTACACTAAAAAAAAATGCATCGTTTAAAGAGAAATTCAGCCATAATAAAAGTGGGATTGAGTTAGCGCACAAAGGTGTGCAAATTGTAAAAGAGATTAAATATGATAAAGAAGGAGTAAAGGTAAACGATGATGATAACTACTATAGTATTATTGATTTTAAAAAGAATTATAACATCGTTTTAAAACCATCTTATGAGATAGCAGAGTTAAGGAAAGACTCACCGGCGCATAGGGCAGGTTTAAAAAAAGGGGATGTGGTTATAGCTATTAATGGTAAACGAGCCTACGAGCTTCCGTTGCAAGAATTAATACATATGTTTTATGGCGAGGATGGTAAGCGTATAAAATTGAAAATAGTTAGAGGTGGTAGGGAGACTTTAGTTTTTAACTTTCAGTTAGAAGATGCATTTAAATAAAAAGCCTGAATCCAATTAATGGTTCAGGCTTTACTAGTAAAGTGATTATTGTTTTATTGTTGTACAAGACTTTTTTCTTTCTTTTGTAGTACGCTCTCTTTACTTGGGTCTACAACCAGCCCCTTAATTTTTAAAGCTACAGTTGGTGTTTCTGCATTAGAAATTACTGTTATTGTTTTTCTAATGGGATTAACTCTGTTCGTGTCATATTTTACTTCAATTTCTCCTGTTTCACCAGGTAGAATTGGCCCTTTAGGCTTTTTAGGAACAGTGCAGCCACAACTGGATTTTACATCAGATATAATAAGTGGTGCATCTCCTGTATTGGTAAACTCAAAAACTCTTACGCCATCAGCGCCTTTTTCAATTGTACCGTAGTCGATGGTATCAGTTTTAAACTCGATTTTAGCGACTTTATTTTGCGCATTAACAGATAAACTAATTAATCCGATAAATAAAAGTGTAAATAAATGTTTCATTTTCTTATGTTTTAAATTTTTTAATTGTAAATGCAACTCATACAGTAATATTACCAGATGGATAATGTAATATTGGCTATGTATAATTCATTAAGTTAGGTTAAAATTCAAAGGTAAACATACTTACTTTTTTAGCAATCTGCAAAAATAATAGATGTAATGCAGGAATGTTCCTAAATTATAGGTGTTAAAATTATATGGTGCATTGCTGGAGTTTTAGGTTAATGATTTTAAAATTAAAGAATATTCATTTTTTTTGAAACCCTTTATTGCTTTCACAGAAACAGAAATATAAGTACTTTTGCACTTCAAAACTCAAAAATTGTTCCAAAGTATGCAAGTTCCATCAAAATATGATGCTACTCAGGTAGAAGAAAAATGGTATGAATACTGGATGACCCACAATTATTTTCATTCAGAACCAGATGAAAGAGAACCTTATACAATTGTAATTCCGCCACCTAACGTCACGGGTGTATTACACATGGGACACATGTTAAACAATACCATTCAAGATGTGTTAATTCGTCGTGCGCGATTACAAGGAAAGAATGCGTGTTGGGTACCTGGTACAGATCATGCTTCTATTGCTACAGAAGCCAAAGTTGTCGCTAAATTAAAAGAGCTGGGTATCGATAAGAATAGCTTATCCCGTGAAGCGTTTTTAGAACATGCATGGGAATGGACGCACGAATATGGAGGGGTAATTTTAGAACAACTTAAAAAACTAGGTTGTTCATGCGATTGGGATCGTACCAAGTTTACTATGGACGACGATATGAGTGAAGCTGTAATAAAAGTATTTGTTGATTTGTACAACAAAGGCTTGATTTATAGAGGATATCGTATGGTTAATTGGGATCCGGAAGCAAAAACAACACTGTCTGATGAAGAAGTTGTATACGAAGAGAAGCAAGGCAATCTTTATTATTTAAACTATAAAATAGAAGGTAGCGATGCTATTTTAACCATTGCAACCACACGTCCTGAAACCATTTTTGGAGATACCGCTATATGCATTAACCCTAATGACGAACGTTTTTTTCATCTTAAAGGGAAGAACGCAATTGTACCTATATGCAATCGCGTGGTTCCTATTATAGAAGATGACTATGTCGATATGGAATTTGGTACAGGTTGTTTAAAGGTAACACCTGCCCATGACGAAAATGATAAGGCTTTAGGGGATAAACACAATTTAGAAGTAGTCGATATTTTTAATGACGATGCAACTTTAAATAGCTATGGTTTGCATTACGAGGGACAGGATCGTTTTGAAGTTCGTAAAGCAGTAGCAAAGGAGTTAGAAGAAACAGGTGTTTTAATAAAAACAGAGACACATATAAATAAAGTTGGAACATCGGAGCGTACAAAAGCGGTAATTGAACCAAGATTAAGCGACCAATGGTTCTTAAAAATGGAAGGCTTGGTGAAACCAGCTATCGAAGCGGTTTTGGGTAATAATCCAGAAATTAAATTGTTTCCAAAGAAATTTGAAAACACCTATCGCCATTGGATGGAAAACATTCGAGATTGGAATATATCGCGTCAGTTACTTTGGGGACAACAAATACCAGCTTATTATTATGGTGATGGTAAGGAAGATTTTGTTGTAGCTGAAACTATTGAAACGGCTTTAGAGTTAGCAAAACAAATAACAAATAACCAACAACTAACAAGTAATGATTTAATTCAGGAAACCGATGCCTTAGATACGTGGTTCTCGTCGTGGTTATGGCCTATGAGCGTGTTTGATGGTATTCGTAATCCAGATAACGATGATATAAAATACTATTATCCAACAAACGATTTGGTGACCGGGCCGGATATTTTATTTTTCTGGGTAGCCCGTATGATAATTGCCGGTTACGAATATAAGGACGAAAGACCATTTAATAATGTGTACTTGACAGGGTTGGTACGTGACAAGCAACGTCGAAAAATGAGTAAGTCATTGGGTAATTCACCCGATGCGTTAAAACTTATTAATGATTATGGAGCCGATGGAGTGCGTGTTGGTTTATTGTTAAGTAGCGCAGCAGGTAACGATTTAATGTTTGACGAAGCGCTGTGTCAGCAAGGAAAAGGGTTTGCAAATAAAGTATGGAATGCCTTTAGATTGATTAATGGTTGGGAAGTTGCCGATATAGAACAACCCGAATCATCTAAGATAGCCATCGATTGGTTTGAAGCTAAGTTTCAAAAGACCTTAGGGGTCATTGAAGACCATTACAGTAAGTACCGTATAAGTGATGCACTTATGGAAACCTATAAACTTATATGGAACGATTTCTGCTCATGGTTTTTAGAAATGATTAAACCAGGATTTCAACAGCCTATCGATAAGAAAACATACAGAGCAGTTATAGATGCTTTAGAGAATAACTTGAAACTGTTGCATCCATTTATGCCATTTTTAACAGAAGAAATTTGGCAGCATATTACAGAAAGGAATCCAGAAGAAGCCTTAATAGTAGCCAAGTGGCCAAAAGCGAAGCAAGTAAACGATACATTGATTACAGAATTTGAATTTGCTTCTGAAGTAGTTTCTGGTATACGTACCATCAGAAAACAAAAAAATATAGCCTTTAAGGATGCTATTGGATTTTCTGTAATTAATAATGAAAATACCTCCAGTACTTTTGATGACATTATTGTTAAAATGGGCAACCTTAAGAGTATTGAATACGTATCCGAAGCGGTAGAAGGAGCTTTAACTTTTAGGGTAAAGTCTAACGAGTACTTTGTGCCAATGGTTGGAACAATTGATGTGGAAGCTGAAATTAAAAAAATAACAGAGGAGTTAAGCTATACTGAAGGATTTCTGAAATCTGTACAAAAGAAGTTATCTAATGAACGTTTTGTGTCAGGAGCTCCAGAAAAGGTCGTAGCAAGCGAAAAAAAGAAAGAAGCAGATGCCTTGGCAAAAATTGAAATGCTTAAGGCTAGTTTGGAAAGTTTGAATTAAAGATAATTATTGTAAAGCATATAGATAGGGCGGATTGATATCCGCCTTTTTTATTGAGTAAACTTTTCATAAAAATCGCTAACCCTTATTTATGGTTGTTTCTGTCTTATGAATAGATAATTTTTATGAACAGATAAAAACTATCAATAAAAATTATCGCTAAGAATGTTGTAAATTGTAGGGGCTTATTAACTTAAAACCTCTAAAACAATGGAAAATAACCCGCATTCTAGCAACGGTGTAAATAGTGAAAGTAAATGCCCTTTTAGTGGAGGCGCTCCCAAACAATCTGCGGGAGGCGGAGCCAGAAATCATGATTGGTGGCCAAACAAATTAAATGTAAATATCTTACGCCAACATGCTTCCTTGTCTAACCCAATGGGAGAACAGTTTAATTATGCAGAAGCCTTCAAAACGCTGGACTATAATGCTTTAAAAAAAGACCTTAATGATTTGATGACCGATTCACAGGATTGGTGGCCTGCAGATTTTGGTCATTATGGTGGCTTGTTCATTCGTATGGCTTGGCATAGTGCAGGAACCTATCGTATAGGAGATGGGAGGGGAGGAGCAGGATCTGGACAGCAACGTTATGCTCCGCTTAACAGTTGGCCAGATAATGCCAGTCTTGACAAAGCACGCAGATTATTATGGCCTATTAAGCAGAAGTACGGTAAAAAGATTTCATGGGCAGATCTTATGATTTTGGCAGGAAATGTTGCCCTGGAATCTATGGGATTTAAAACCTTTGGCTTTGGTGCAGGGCGCGAAGATGTTTGGGAGCCAGAAGAAGATGTGTACTGGGGTTCGGAAACTTCTTGGCTGGAAGATAAACGGTATTCCGGGAAAAGAGATCTTGAAGATCCGTTGGCCGCTGTGGTGATGGGACTTATTTATGTAGATCCAGAAGGACCTAATGGCAATGGTGATCCGCTTTCTGCAGCTGTAGATATTAGAGAAACGTTCAAGCGCATGGCAATGAATGATGAAGAAACGGTGGCTCTTATTGCTGGAGGACACACGTTTGGGAAAGCACATGGTGCTGCAGATCCAGGAGTGTATGTTGGGGCAGAACCAGAAGCAGCACCCATTGAGGAACAAGGTTTTGGATGGAAAAATAGTTTTAAATCAGGAAAAGGCCCCGATGCCATTACAGGTGGTCCAGAGGTAACATGGACGCAAACGCCGACAAAATGGAGTAACCACTTTTTTAAGAACCTATTTACTTACGAATGGGAGCTTACTAAAAGCCCTGCAGGAGCAAAACAATGGGTTGCCAAAGATGCTGAAGCTACCATCCCTGATGCTTTCGATAGCTCTAAAAAACATAAACCTACCATGTTAACCACCGATCTGTCTTTGAGGTTTGATCCAGAATATGAAAAAATATCCCGACATTTTTATGAAAACCCTGATGACTTTGCAGATGCTTTTGCGCGTGCTTGGTACAAGCTAACACATCGTGATATGGGACCGCTTTCACGTTACCTTGGTCCCGAAGTGCCAAAAGAAGAATTGCTATGGCAAGATCCGATTCCCGAAGTAGATCATGAGCTGATTAATAGTGATGATATTGCTGATTTAAAAGGAAAAATTTTAAATTCAGGGCTTTCAATATCCGAATTGGTTTCAACCGCTTGGGCTTCAGCATCAACATTTCGTGGCTCAGATAAACGAGGGGGGGCTAATGGAGCACGCATCCGATTAGAGCCTCAAAAAGATTGGGAAGTAAATAATCCCAAGCAATTGGCTAAAGTGTTGCGTGTATTAAAAGGTATTCAGGTGGAGTTCAATAATGGAAAAAAGAAGGTTTCTATTGCTGATCTTATTGTCTTAGGAGGTATAGCTGCTATCGAACAGGCGGCACAACGCGCTGGGTATAATGTAGAAGTGGCATTTAATCCAGGTAGAATGGATGCCTCACAAGAGCAGACAGAAATAGAGTCGTTTGCTTATCTTGAACCCTATGCTGATGGTTTCCGTAATTATCGTAGAACCGAATTTTCAGTTACAACAGAAGCTTTGTTGGTAGATAAGGCGCAGTTGTTAACGTTAACAGCACCAGAAATGACAGTACTTGTTGGAGGAATGCGAGTTCTTGATACTAATTTTGATGGAGCTAACCATGGTGTTTTTACCAAGCAAAAAGAAGTACTTACTAACGATTTCTTTGTAAATCTATTAGATATGGGAATTGAATGGCAAAAGAGTTCTAGTTCTGATGAGCTTTTTGAAGGGCGAGACCGAAAAACGGGTACTCTTAGATGGACTGGGACACGAGCAGATCTTGTATTTGGTTCCAATTCAGAATTGAGAGCACTTGCCGAAGTGTATGCTAGTGATGATGCTAAAGAAAAATTTGTTAACGATTTTGTAAAGGCTTGGGAGAAAGTAATGGATCTTGATAGGTTTGATTTAGCGTGACAGATTACTTTTGTAAATTTTGTGGCAGACGATCTGGAATAGGTCGTCTGTTTTTTCGATTTAAGTTATTATTTTTTGGGATAAGTAAGATTCTTTATAAAAAAAATGCAGGCGTCAGACCTGCATTTAGAACAATATGGGCTTTACTATGTCGGGTTATTTTTTTATAGCAACTAAATGGTTTTTCCAATTAGTAGGTACATTATTCAGCTCATATATATTTAATCCTCCTTCATGAGTTTTGGCAATAGAGGATTGAGATAATGTTTCATTTAAAAACTCCGTGTCTAATTTATACATGGCTCCAGTTGCAGGGTCTACTATTAACAACCCAATTGCTCCACCAATTAGAATATTTCCGAAGTACCATCCGTCTAACTTGAAGTGTACAGGTACGGTTTTTGTGTCATAACCATTTTTTTCAAATTTAACCTGATATCTTGCTTTCGAGAAATAACCGTTACCTGCTTTAAGTTTTAGTGTAGCTGGTGTGTGTCCTTGATATACTTCAACACCTTTTTTGTCTGTAATAGTAATTTTTGCTTCAGAAGGGGGGCTATTTATAGAAATTGGATAGCTGCTTTTGCTAACAATACTGGCGCAGCTTGTGGTTAAGATAATTGTTCCTGTCAATAAAATGGAAGTGATTTTTTGTTTCATTAAGTTTAAAAGTTTTGTTAATCAACCTACTCTTTAAAAAGTTAGGTTGATTTCGATTATATTATTTGCCCATATCAATACACTATGTTTTGGCGAATGTAATAGTAAATTACTTACAACACAATAGGAAAAATGACTTTACATTCTTTTTTCGTACTTAAAAGTTGAAATATCTTTCAAAATATATCAAAAAGATTTATTTCTTTTTCTATTTTAGTAAAATGCAAGAAGATTTCCTACATTATTTATGGAGGCATAAAAAGTTTGAAACAACTAATTTAACGACTACAAGCAACGAAGTGGTTAATGTAATAACTACTGGTGTGCACAATACAAATGCCGGCCCCGATTTTTTTAATGCGCAGTTGCGCATAGGAGAGCAAGTTTGGGCGGGTAATGTAGAGATTCATGTTAAGGCCTCCGATTGGTATTTGCATAATCACGAACAAGATAATGCTTACGACAACGTAATTTTACATGTAGTTTGGGAGCATGATACCGAGATTTTTAGAAAAGACAATACGGTCATTCCAACCTTGGAATTAAAGCACTATGTGCCTATAGGTATATTAAACAAATATAAAAGCTTACTTACTAATAAAAATAAATGGATTAATTGCGAGCAAGATTTTGCATCGGTCGATCATTTTACACTGACCAATTGGTTGGAACGTTTGTATTTTGAGCGTTTGGAAAGAAAATCGGAAACAATAGAAGCGCTTTTAAGATCTTCAAAAAACGATTGGGAAGCCGTTTTGTTTAAAATGTTAGCCAGAAATTTTGGGCTCAAGGTAAACGGAGAAGCCTTCTTTAGTTTGGCTAAATCAGTTGACTTTTCTGTGATTAGAAAAGTTCAGGGTAAGCAGTTTGCTTTAGAGGCTTTGCTATTTGGGCAAGCAGGTTTGTTGGATTTTGATGTTGAAGAAGGCTATTATTTAGAACTTAAGAATGAATATCAGTTTTTAAAACGTAAGTTTAGTTTGAGTAATAGTAAAGTACCAGTACAGTTTTTTAGATTAAGACCGCACAATTTTCCAACCATAAGATTGTCGCAATTAGCCAGTTTGTACCATGAGCATCAGCAACTATTTTCTAAAGTTATGGCACTTCAAGATTTGGATGCATTTTATGAATTGTTTAAGGTCGCTGCTTCATCGTTTTGGAATACACATTATACGTTCCATAAAACATCTAGAACTGCCTCTAAAATATTAACGAAGCCGTTTATGGAGTTACTGTTTATAAATACAATATTGCCGCTTAAATTCTGTTATGCAAAACATAATGGGCAAACAGTTGATGTAGAGATAATTACTGCAGCGAGAAGAATTGCCTCAGAAAAGAATAGTATTGTAGAAGCGTTTAATAATTTAAAGACTGTATCAAGTTCGTCAATGGAATCTCAGGCGCTTATTCAGCTAAAAGAAGCATATTGTTCTAAAAATAAGTGCTTGCAATGTGCCGTAGGCAATGCTTTAATCATTAAATAAAATGCTTAAATTGCAGCATGAATATTTTTTATAAACCATTACTTTTTTTTCAAAAACATGGCTATTATGTTTGTCAGCGTATAGCCGATCGTTTTGGTATTCGCGCAAAAGTGGTAAGAACTTCGTTTATATATTTAACCTTTGTAACCTTAGGATTTGGGTTTGCATTGTATTTATTTATTGCCTTTTGGATGCGTATCAAGGATTTACTTTATACTAAACGCTCATCAGTCTTCGATTTATAAACTATGAATCCATTAATAAAATTTTTTAGGACCAAGATCTATACAGCTGTTCTTTTGCTAGTGATCTTGTTGATAATTGGTGTGGTAGGTTTTAAGTCGATGGACGAAAACTACACTTGGGTTGATTCTCTTTATATGACGGTAATAACAATAACCACTGTCGGATTTCAAGAAGTTCACCCATTGGACGATATGACCAAAGTGTTCACTGTTTTTTTAATTTTAACCAGTGTCTTTATTTTGGGTTATGCCTTGAGCGTGATTACCGAATATATTTTGAGTAAGAATGACTTTGAAGAATTAAAACAAAAAAACATGCAAAAAACGATAGACAGCTTAAAAGGCCATGTCATAATCTGTGGTTATGGTAGAAATGGGAGGCAAGCGGCTACTAAATTATTGGCTTATAGTAGACCTTTTGTAATAATTGAAAAGAATAAAGAATTGCTGGATAAAATAGATGGCGAATTGATGCCTTATGTGTATGGAAATGCCAGTGATGATGAGGTTCTTATACAAGCTGGTGTGGAAAGAGCGTCCTGTTTGATTTCTGCATTGCCCAATGATGCCGATAACTTATTTATTGTACTGTCTACAAGGCAAATAAACAAAGACATAAATATTATTAGTAGAGCTTCTTTAGAAACATCGTACGGCAAGTTAAAGTTGGCAGGAGCCAATAACGTTATATTGCCAGATAAAATAGGTGGGGATCACATGGCCTCTTTAGTTGTCGTTCCTGGGTTGATGGAGTTTGTAGACAATCTGTCTATTGTGGGGAAATCGAATATAAATATAGAAGAGATTCCAGTAGAAAAATTATACACTACCAAAGGCACGAAAACAATTAGGGATTTAGATTTGCGCAAGCGAACAGGTTGTTCCGTTATAGGGTATAAAGATGAAAATGGGGACTATATTGTAAATCCTGAAGCAGAATTAGAATTAGCAGCAAAATCTAAGATTATTGTTTTAGGCCGTCCAGAGCAAATACAGCAGCTTAATTCAGAATTTAATATTAAATAATCAAGTTCTATTTTAACGGTATATGTTTTACAGAATCAATTTTTTTTAGCATCTTGCCGATTTTAAGTACAAATTTTTAATAAAACGTATAAATTTTAGATAATTATGAAGAAATACCTTCTTTCAATATGCACTTTAGTGTTTCCAATTTTAACATTTGCTCAAGAGTCAACATCCGAAAAAATAGATAGAGTTTTTAAAGATTATACAGGTTGGTTTGTAGAAGGTATATTTTACGAAATTCCATTCTCAGAAGAATATAGAATACCATGGGTACTTATTGTTTTAATAGGAGGTGCTATATTTTTTACTGTCTATTTTAAATTTATAAATATTACAGGTTTTAGAACAGCTTTAAAGGTTGTTGAGGGTAAATATGAGGATATAGAGAAGCATGGTGCAGATACATTATATGGAGATCCAACACCTAATGAAGACCATAATATAATAGAAACCCTAAGAGACGATAGTGCGCATGGAGAAGTATCTCACTTTCAGGCATTAACAGCAGCTCTGTCTGCAACAGTAGGATTAGGAAACATTGCAGGTGTAGCGGTAGCTTTATCAATAGGGGGGCCTGGAGCTACGTTTTGGATGATTCTTGCTGGTCTGCTGGGTATGGCTTCAAAGTTTGCAGAATGTACGCTTGGGGTGAAATACAGAGATGTTGGAGAAGACGGTACAGTGTATGGTGGCCCTATGTACTACTTAACAAAAGGGCTTAAGGAAAAAGGAGTAGGTGGTTTTGGAAAAGTGTTGGCCGTACTATTTGCCATTTTTGTTATTGGTGGATCTTTTGGTGGAGGAAATATGTTTCAAGCGAATCAAGCAGCTGCACAGTTCATTAAGTTATTTGAATTTGAAAGTTCCAATGCAGGGATGTATTTTGGAATGGTTATGGCTGTTATTGTAGCTATAGTAATTATTGGAGGAATTAAGCGTATTGCTTCGGTAACAGAAAAAATAGTGCCTTTTATGGCTGGAATTTATGTATTGGCAGCACTTATAATTTTAGGAGCTAACTGGAGTTTAATAGATGATGCGTTCGGTTTAATTTATGAAGGAGCCTTTTCAGGTTTGGGAATAGCAGGAGGTCTTGTTGGTGTTATGATACAAGGAATTCGTCGTGGGGCATTTTCTAATGAAGCTGGTGTAGGGTCGGCAGCAATCGCTCACTCTGCTGTACGTACTAAGTATCCTGCCAGTGAAGGAATTGTTGCTTTATTAGAGCCGTTTGTAGATACCGTTGTAATCTGTACCATGACGGCATTAGTAATTGTTATTACAAATTTTGACGGAAACTTTATGGAATATGGAGTGCCAATTAAAGAAGGGGTAGAGCTAACAGCTGTGGCTTTCGATAGTGTGATACCACATTTTTCGATTGTTTTAACCGTAGCCGTTATTTTGTTTGCTTTTTCAACGATGATATCTTGGTCTTATTATGGTATGCAAGGATGGGTGTTTTTATTTGGAAAAGGAAAAGTGTCCGATCTAGTTTATAAAATCTTATTTTTAGTTTTTGTAGTTGTAGGTTCGTCTATTAGCTTAGGTGCTGTTATTGATTTCTCTGATGCAATGATTTTTGCAATGGTAGTTCCAAACATTATTGGAGTTGTTATTTTAGCGCCGGTAATTAAGCGGGAGTTGAAAAAATACTATGAAGCAATTAATCTAAAACATGATGCTTTAGAGGAAGGGGCAGAAGACCTTAACAAGCATATGTAGGTATTGGCCATGAAACGAGCATTAAGAAATTTTAAAAATTACTTCACAAAAGGAAATGTTTAAAATTTTTAATGAGAGAACGAGTGTAAGGAGTGGTTGCACACGTTCTCAATTTTATAATTACAATAAAATCAATTAATTACTAAAATTTAAACGTGTGAGAAATTTTAAATCCCATTTCGTTTTTTCCAGAGCGCAACGAAATGGGATTTTTTTATTGGTACTTGTTATTGTTGGCTTGCAATGTCTTTGTTTTTATCTGGATTTTTCTTCTAGTTCAATGCATGAAAACGAATATAGCGTTAACTTCCAAAGCTATACCAACGAAGTTGATTCGTTACGGCATGTCAAACAGGTAGACAAGCCTAAAATATATCCCTTTAACCCTAATTTTATAACCGATTACAAAGGCAGTATTTTAGGGATGAGTAATAAAGAAATTGATAGGCTGTTGGCATTTAGAAAAGAAAATAAATGGATCAATTCGGCTAAACAATTTCAAGACGTTACGCACATATCCGATTCGCTTCTAAATACTATGGTGCCGTTTTTTAAGTTTCCAGAATGGGCCGTCAAATCCAAACCTAAAAAAGAGGTTAATTATGAAAGCAGTAGCACAACTAAAACATATGCTCAAAAATTAGATTTGAATACAGCAACATCGCAACAGCTTCAAAAGGTAAATGGCATTGGTAAGGTACTTTCAGAACGGATAGTGAAATACAGAAATGGCTTTATTGGAGGTTTTATAGCCGATGTGCAACTACAGGATGTTTATGGTTTAACGCCGGAAGTTATAGAGAGGATTACAAATGAGTTTACAGTAAAAACACCAAGAAGGATTCAGAAAGTGGCTTTAAATATTGCAACCGTAGAAAATTTGGTAACAATTCAGCATATAGATTATGATTTAGCTTATCAAATTGTAGAGCAAAGACAATTAAGGGAAGGTTACGAGTCTTTGGATGAATTAACAAAAGTTAAGGGCTTTCCTATAAATAAAATCGAGATAATTAAATTATATTTGTCGCTTGATTAAAATAGCAAATTAATTGCTTAGGGCTTCATTGGGTAGTTAGTGGATATAATGAAGGTTCTAAGAGTAAATTAAGCTAAACTAAAACACAAATAAATTTTATTAGATGCGTAGTATGTACTTCACCGAAGAGCATGAACTTTTTAGAAAGAGTCTTCAGGATTTTCTAAAAAAAGAGGTTGTTCCTTATGTTGATGCTTGGGAGAAAACAGGAATAATAGATCGGTTTATTTGGAAGAAGTTTGGAGATATGGGTTATTTTGGAATAGCTTATCCAGAAATTTATGGAGGAACTGATTTAGATTTATTTTATACGGTTATCTTTTTAGAGGAACTTCAAAAGATTAATTCGGGGGGATTTGCTGCGGCTATGTGGGCACATGCTTATTTAGCAATGACGCATCTTAACAAGGAAGGTAACGATAGTATAAAACAACGCTATTTAACACCGAGTATTGCAGGCGATAAAATAGGATGTTTGTGTGTTACCGAACCCTATGGTGGGAGTGATGTAGCAGGTATGCGAACTACGGCTGTAAAAGAAGGTAGTAATTATATAATTAATGGTTCGAAAACATTTATTACTAATGGTGTTTACTGTGATTATATGGTTGTAGCAGCTAAAACAAATCCGGAGTTGGGAAATAAGGGTGTGAGTATATTTGTTGTAGATAAAGAAACACCCGGAGTAACGGCCACTAAACTAGACAAGTTAGGATGGAGGGCTTCCGATACGGCTGAAATAGCTTTTAACAATGTTGTGGTTCCAGAATCGAATCTTATGGGAGAATCAGAGAAAGGTTTCCAGTATATTATGCAGCATTTTGCTCTAGAGCGTTTAATAATGGGAGTTAATGCGCATGCACGGGCCGAATATGCCTTAGACTATGCACAGCAATATATGTCGGAACGTCAAACTTTTGGGAAAGCTATAAATCAATACCAAGCATTACGACATAAGTTTTCGGATCTCTATAGCTTTATGGAAGTTTGTAAGGAGTACAATTATTCGGTAGCTTACAAATTGGATAAAGGGATTTATGCTGTAAAAGAAGCAACTATTTCTAAATTGCAGTCAACTAAAATGGCCGATGAGGTTATTTATGAATGTCTACAGTTTTTGGGCGGTTATGGTTATATGGAGGATTATCCAATGGCTAGACTGTTAAGAGATAGTAGATTAGGGCCTATAGGAGGGGGTACTTCGGAGATACTAAGGGAGATTTTAGCTAAAATTGTTATAGATAAAAAGGAGTACAAACCAGCTACTTAAAATAATTTATAATTCAGAATTTAAAAATTCAAAATTATTTTTATATTTGCAGCCTGAAATTCTAAAAGAGAGGAGGTTAAGACACTATGTTAATAATACCAATTAAAGAAGGAGAAAATATAGATAGAGCGCTAAAGCGTTTTAAACGTAAGTTTGATAAAACTGGTGTGAAACGTCAGTTGCAAACGCGTAAGCAATTTACAAAGCCATCTGTTGAGCGTAGGGCACAAATCCAAAAAGCGCAATACATTCAGACATTAAGAGATGCAGAAGACATATAATATAGTCGTTTCTGTATTTTATAGAATAGATTCCCGCAATTAGCGGGAATTTTTTTTGTGATTAATTTAAAACTCAATAAAACTTTGTACTTTTAGAGACTGTTTAAAATTCGTTTTTGAAATTTGTTATAGGTCATTTTTTTTGCCAATTAAGGCTTTAAAACCGGAGTTTAGCAGCGCTAAATGAGGATTTTCATAACGAAAAGTGGTGAAAAAAGGGGCATAACAAAACCAAAAGGTGGAATTTAAACAGTCTCTTAATGTTATTCCAAATTTAGTAATTTGTCTATCTAATTAATATAGTATGTCTTTTAAGTCTTTTACAGATTATTTGTTACTTGAAAAAAACTACTCAACTTTAACTGTAAAAGCGTATCTAAATGACTTGGAAGATTTTGCCGAATTCGTTTTTAATGAATACGAAATGAAGGAGGTGCAACATGTTAATTATTCTCAAATAAGAACTTGGATCGTGTCATTGGTTGAAAGCTGTCTTTCAAATAGAAGTATTAACAGAAAGGTGTCTGCTCTTAATACATATTATAAGTTCCTTTTAAAAACAGACACTATTAAGTTGAACCCTTTGTCAAAGCACAAGGCTTTAAAAACAAGTAAAAAGGTGCAGGTGCCTTTTTCAGAATCAGAGATAACGACCGTTTTAGATGGTTTTGTAGATGAAGATGATTTTGAAAGCATGCGTAATAAATTAATTGTAGAATTATTTTATTCCACCGGAATCCGTCGTATTGAATTAATACAGTTACAATTAACTAATATCGATTTAGACAATAAATCGTTAAAGGTTTTGGGAAAGAGAAATAAAGAGCGTATTGTACCGTTATTAGAAACAGTTCAGCAAACGATCCGTAAATATTTAAAATTGAGACAAGGATTGAATTCTATTTTGGATGCCGACTATTTGTTTGTTACAAAAAAGGGCGTAAAAATATATGAAACACTTGTGTACAGAATAATAAATGATTATTTTAGTAAAGCATCTTCAAAGGTGAAAAAGAGTCCACATATATTAAGGCACTCTTTTGCAACACATTTGCTTAATCAAGGTGCCGATTTAAATGCAGTTAAAGAGCTTTTAGGGCATGCAAGTTTAGCAGCAACACAAGTATATACGCACAATAGTATTGCTGAGCTCAAAAAAGTATATGTAAACTCGCATCCAAGGAGTAAAAAAAGAGAGTAAATTGCCTCATGGTATGCTCACAAGTCATTAGTATAGAAGAAGTATTTTGATTTAGAGGCAAACGTGATGCATTTGAATTTCTATTAACGAGTAGAAAATTTTGTCTAACCAAAAAACAAGAGTATGAAAGTAAACATGCAATCAGTTAATTTTAATGCAGATCAAAAGCTGATAGATTTTATTCAAAAACGTATGGATAAGTTGGATTTATTTTATGATAAAGTCATCAAATCAGACGTTTACTTAAAAGTTGAAAATACAAGCGATAAAGAGAATAAAATTTTTGAGGCAAGAGTAAGTGTGCCTGGTGATAGTTTTGTGGTAAAAAAACAATGTAAAACCTTTGAAGAAGGGGCAGATATAGCAGCAGCATCTCTAGAAAGGCAGCTAAAAAAGCGAAAAGAGAAATTAAGAGCGCATTTATAGTAAAAAATTCTAAAAAATGTTTTGAATAAAAAAATAAATATATACATTTGCAGTCCGTTAGAAATAGCGGGCTTTTTTTATGTGGAAAAAAGCAAAGAAAAGCCGATATAGCTCAGCTGGCTAGAGCAGCTGATTTGTAATCAGCAGGTCGTGGGTTCGAGTCCCTCTATCGGCTCTTGAAATTTTGAAAAAGTAAGTGTGATAACAATTTATTTGAAGTTAAAAATAACTTTAAAATTAGTGTAGTTTTAATAGCATTTCTTTTTCTTTTTTATAAATACGTTCTTTAAAGAATTGAAAAACAAAAGTTAATTTGGGGAGATACTCAAGCGGCCAACGAGGGCAGACTGTAAATCTGCTGACTATGTCTTCGCAGGTTCGAATCCTGCTCTCCCCACTTTTTAAATTTTGAATTCGTAATTTTGAATTCAAAATGATTTGCGGGAGTAGCTCAGTTGGTAGAGCGTCAGCCTTCCAAGCTGAATGTCGCCGGTTCGAACCCGGTCTCCCGCTCTAAAAAGTTCATTGATTGAAACAGGTTTATTAAAAGTATCCTTGTTTATTAAAAATGATAGGAGTAGGGTGAGAAGTTTATGCTGAGCTTAGTCGAAGTAAAACTGGTATCCCGCTCTAAAAATTTACGAGCTATGAGTTGCGATTTGCGAAGTCGTAAATCAAAATCGGCAATCGTAAATGAAAAGCCGGTGTAGCTCAGGGGTAGAGCGTTTCCTTGGTAAGGAAGAGGTCACGGGTTCAATTCCCGTCATTGGCTCTATTAAAGAAAATAGAATACACTAATATTATTATATAACTAAGATTAAATTATTTTAAAAACATGGCAAAGGCAACTTTCGATCGTTCAAAACCACACTTAAATATTGGTACAATTGGACACGTAGATCACGGTAAAACAACTTTAACTGCTGCTATTACTAAAGTATTAGCTGATGCAGGTTTATCAGAAGCGAGAGATTTTGATCAAATTGATAACGCTCCAGAAGAAAAAGAAAGAGGTATTACAATTAATACATCTCACGTAGAATATCAAACACAGAACCGTCACTATGCTCACGTTGACTGTCCAGGTCACGCGGATTACGTAAAGAACATGGTAACTGGTGCAGCTCAAATGGATGGAGCAATCTTAGTAGTTGCTGCTACTGATGGTCCTATGCCACAAACTCGTGAGCACATCTTATTAGGTCGTCAAGTAGGTATTCCTCGTATCGTTGTTTTCTTAAACAAAGTAGATATGGTTGATGATGAAGAGCTTTTAGAGTTAGTAGATATGGAAGTTAGAGATTTATTAAACTTCTATGAGTACGATGGTGACAATGGTCCTGTAATTTCTGGTTCTGCTTTAGGTGCACTTAACGGTGAACAAAAATGGGTGGATACTGTAATGGAATTAATGGATGCATGTGATAGCTGGATTGAAGAGCCTGTTCGTGATATGGATAAGCCTTTCTTAATGCCAATCGAAGATGTATTCTCTATTACTGGTCGTGGTACTGTTGCAACTGGTAGAATTGAAACTGGTGTTGCTAACACTGGAGATCCTGTAGAAATTATTGGTATGGGAGCTGAGAAATTAACATCTACTATTACTGGTATCGAAATGTTCCGTCAAATATTAGATAGAGGTGAAGCTGGTGATAATGCTGGTATCTTATTAAGAGGTATTGAGAAAACTCAAATCTCAAGAGGTATGGTAATTACTAAGCCAGGTTCTGTAACACCACACAAAAACTTCAAAGCTGAGGTTTATATCTTGAAAAAAGAAGAAGGTGGTCGTCACACGCCTTTCCATAACAACTACCGTCCACAGTTCTACGTACGTACAACTGACGTAACAGGAAACATTTCGCTTCCTGATGGTGTTGAAATGGTTATGCCTGGTGATAACTTAACAATTACTGTAGACTTAATCCAGCCAATCGCAATGAATGTTGGTTTACGTTTCGCGATCCGTGAGGGTGGTAGAACAGTAGGAGCAGGTCAGGTAACTGAAATTTTAGACTAAATTAAGTTTAATGATATAGCTTAAGGTATCCCGTTTATCGGGATGCCTTTTGACTTATATTTACGGGTTTAGCTCAGTTGGTAGAGCACTGGTCTCCAAAACCAGGTGTCGTGAGTTCGAGTCTCGCAACCCGTGCAAATTAAGAACAAAAAGAATGGCAGGAATTGTAAATTATATAAAAGAATCTTTTGGAGAGCTAAAGAACAATGTTACTTGGCCTACATTGGCAGAAGGACAAAGCTTAACTGTTTTAGTTGCTGTTTTTTCAATTATATTTTCTCTTGCTATATGGGGTGTCGATTCTGTCTTCAGCAAAGTCATAGCATTTTACTTTGAGTGGATTAACTAACAGTTAAAAAAGGGTTTTATGTCTGAGGAAAGTGGAAAAAAATGGTATGTTGTTCGAGCTGTAAGTGGTCAAGAACATAAAATTAAGACATATATAGAGAATGAAATTGCTCGTTTAGGTCTTCAAGATTATGTAGATCAAGTATTGGTTCCAACAGAGAAAGTGATTCAAATTCGCAATGGCAAGAAAATAAGCAAAGAGAAAGTTTATTTTCCTGGCTATATTATGATTCAAGCCAATTTAACTGGTGAAGTACCTCATATTATCCGTTCTGTAACGAACGTAATAGGTTTCTTAGGAGAGACTAAAGGGGGAGATCCGGTGCCGTTAAGACAGTCTGAAGTTAACAGAATGTTGGGTAAAGTAGATGAGTTGTCCGTAGAAGAAACTACAAACGTGGCAATACCATTTACTAAAGGAGAAACAGTTAAAGTTATTGATGGGCCATTTAATGGGTTCGATGGTACTATTGAAAATATAAATGAAGAAAAGCGTAAGCTTGAAGTAATGGTGAAGATTTTTGGAAGAAAAACACCATTGGAATTAAGTTATATGCAGGTTGAAAAAGTATAATAATTGTTACACTATATAAATGATGCGTTTTAAAGCTTCCAAAAAAATAAAGCGTGTCAAACTAAATTATTAAAAATGGCAAAAGAATTAGGTAAAGTAGTTAAGTTACAAGTTCGGGGAGGTGCAGCGAATCCGTCGCCACCGGTTGGACCCGCTTTAGGTGCTGCTGGAGTTAACATTATGGAGTTTTGTAAGCAATTTAATGCTAGAACTCAAGATAAAGCTGGTAAAGTATTACCAGTGGTTATCTCTGTTTACAAAGACAAGTCATTTGACTTTGTAATTAAGACTCCTCCAGCTGCAGTACAATTATTAGAAGCGGCCAAGTTGAAGAAAGGTTCAGGAGAACCAAACCGAAAAAAAGTAGCTAAAGTTTCATGGGATCAGATCAAAACTATAGCAGAAGATAAAATGCAAGATTTAAATGCGTTTACTATCGAATCTGCTATGAAGATGGTAGCTGGTACTGCAAGGTCTATGGGTATAACCGTGACTGGAAACGCACCAAATTAATCTATTAAAGACATTAAAGAATGGCAAGATTAACAAAAAAGCAAAAAGAGGCTTTAGCAAAAATAGAAAAGGGAAGAATTTATTCTCTGGATGAAGCATCAGCATTAGTAAAAGAGATTACAAATACAAAATTTGATGCATCTGTAGATATCGCAGTGCGTTTAGGTGTTGATCCTAGAAAAGCAAATCAAATGGTAAGAGGCGTAGTGTCACTTCCTCATGGTACTGGTAAAGATATGAAAGTATTGGCATTGGTAACACCAGATAAGGAAGCTGAGGCTAAAGAAGCTGGAGCAGACTACGTAGGTTTAGACGAATATCTTGATAAGATTAAGAACGGATGGACAGACGTTGACGTAATTATTACCATGCCAAGCGTTATGGGTAAATTAGGACCCCTAGGTAGAATATTAGGACCTCGCGGTTTAATGCCTAACCCCAAAACAGGAACGGTAACTATGGATGTTGCTAAAGCGGTTAGTGAAGTAAAAGCTGGTAAAATTGACTTTAAAGTTGATAAAACCGGAATCGTTCACGCAGCCATAGGAAAAGCATCATTCTCTGCTGAGAAAATTGCAGGTAATGCAAATGAATTATTACAAACATTAATTAAATTAAAACCAACTGCTGCTAAAGGTACTTATGTGAAAAGTATTTTCCTTTCAAGTACAATGAGTCCAAGTGTTGCTGTTGATCCTAAAATTGGTTAATTAGTTAAAAACTTTTATTATGACAAGAGAAGAAAAATCACAAGTAATTGAAGAGTTAACTGCAGAATTAGCTAATAATGCAAATATCTATTTAACAGATATTTCAGGATTAAACGCAGGAACTACTTCAGATTTACGTCGTGCTTGTTTTAAAGCAAACGTAAAATTAGCAGTTGTTAAAAATACATTACTTGAAAAAGCAATGGAAGCATCAGACAGAGAATTTGGTGACCTTCCTACAGTTTTAAAAGGTAATACATCTGTGATGTATTCCGAAACAGGTAACGTACCGGCTAAATTAATTAAGACCTTCCGTAAGAAATCTGAAAAGCCTTTGTTAAAAGGAGCATTTATTGAGGAAGCGGTTTATATTGGTGATGACCAGTTAGACATGTTAGTGGATATCAAATCTAAAGAAGAATTGATAGGTGAAATTGTAGGATTACTACAATCTCCTGCTAAAAATGTTATTTCTGCACTTAAATCAGGTGGAGGAACATTAGCTGGTATCATTAAAACACTATCTGAAAAAGAAGGATAGTATTAAATAGTACGCACTTTTATACAATTATATTACAATTAAAAATTTATTAAAACGATAGAAAAATGGCAGATTTAAAAGATTTCGCAGAACAATTAGTTAACTTAACAGTAAAAGAAGTAAATGAGTTAGCTACTATATTAAAAGATGAGTATGGTATCGAGCCTGCTGCTGCTGCTGTAGCAGTTGCTGCTGGTCCTGCTGCTGCTGGTGAAGCTGAAGAAGCTCAAACAGAATTTGATGTAATCTTAAAAGCAGCTGGTGGTTCTAAATTAGCTGTTGTAAAATTAGTTAAAGAATTGACTGGTTTAGGATTAAAAGAAGCTAAAGAATTAGTTGATGGTGCACCTAGCGCAATTAAAGAAGGTGTTTCTAAAGACGAAGCAGAAGGCTTAAAATCATCATTAGAAGAAGCTGGAGCAGAGGTTGAGCTTAAGTAAGCTTAGCAACCAAACAATACAAAGGTTTAGGTCTGAAGATTAATACTTCAAGACCTAAACCATTTTGCGTATATAACAATAATATACGCCAACATTATTTTTTTTAATCAAAATTCCGTCCATTGATGTTATCAACACAAGCTGAAAGATTAAATTTCTCCTCTATTGTAAATAGAACCGAATATCCAGATTTCTTGGACATTCAGATTAAATCCTTCCAGGATTTTTTCCAATTAGAAACTAAATCTGAAGAAAGAGGTGATGAAGGCCTGTATAACACCTTCATGGAAAACTTCCCAATTACTGATTCTCGTAATCAATTTGTTTTAGAGTTTTTAGATTACTTTGTAGACCCACCACGTTACGCGATTGATGAGTGTATAGAAAGAGGTCTAACTTACAGTGTGCCATTAAAGGCAAGGTTAAAGTTATACTGTACAGATCCCGAACATGAGGATTTCGAAACCATTGTTCAGGATGTGTATTTAGGTACGATACCTTACATGACTCCCAGTGGAACATTTGTGATAAATGGAGCAGAGCGTGTTGTTGTATCGCAGTTGCATCGTTCTCCAGGTGTGTTCTTTGGCCAGTCATTCCATGCTAATGGAACAAAATTATATTCGGCAAGGGTAATTCCTTTTAAAGGATCTTGGATTGAATTTGCAACAGATATCAATCAGGTAATGTATGCTTATATCGATAGAAAGAAAAAGTTACCTGTTACCACGTTGTTTAGAGCTATAGGTTTTGAACGTGATAAAGATATTTTAGAGATTTTTGATTTAGCTGAGGAAGTTAAAGTATCAAAATCTGGATTAAAGAAATGTTTAGGAAGAAAGTTAGCAGCACGTGTACTTAACACATGGCATGAGGATTTTGTTGACGAAGACACAGGAGAAGTAGTATCTATCGAGCGTAACGAGATTATTCTTGATCGTGATACTGTTTTAGACAAAGAAAATATTGAAGAAATTATTGAGGCAGATGTGAAAACCATTCTCTTGCATAAAGAAAGTGCAGAGCAAGGCGATTATGCCATTATTCACAATACGCTTCAAAAAGATCCAACAAACTCAGAAAAAGAGGCTGTTGAGCATATCTATAGACAATTACGTAATGCGGAGCCGCCAGATGAGGAAACTGCACGTGGTATTATAGATAAACTATTCTTTAGTGATCAACGCTACTCTCTAGGAGAAGTTGGTCGTTATAGAATGAATAAAAAATTAGGTCTTGATATTGAAATGGATAAGCAAGTGCTTACCAAGGAAGATATTATTACCATTATAAAATATTTAATAGAGCTTATAAACTCTAAAGCTGAGATCGATGATATCGATCACTTATCAAACCGTCGTGTACGTACAGTAGGTGAACAATTATCGCAACAGTTTGGTGTTGGTTTGGCTCGTATGGCACGTACCATTCGTGAGCGTATGAACGTTCGTGACAATGAAGTGTTCACACCAATCGATTTGATCAATGCTAAGACCTTGTCTTCTGTGATCAATTCATTCTTTGGTACAAACCAGTTATCTCAGTTTATGGATCAAACGAATCCATTAGCAGAGATTACACATAAGCGTCGTTTATCGGCTTTAGGCCCAGGTGGTCTATCCCGTGAAAGAGCTGGTTTTGAGGTACGTGACGTACATTATACACATTATGGTCGCTTATGTCCTATTGAAACGCCTGAAGGACCGAATATTGGATTAATTTCATCACTTTCAGTGTATGCTAAGGTGAACTCTATGGGATTCATAGAAACACCATACCGCCCTGTTGAAAATGGTGTGGTAGACATTAAAGGTGATCCAGTATACTTGAGTGCAGAAGAGGAAGAAGAAAAATTAATTGCACAGGCAACCGTAAAAGTTGATGAGGAAGGGAAAATATTGCATGACAAGGTTATTGCCAGAATGGAAGGTGATTTCCCGGTTATCGAACCAACGTCCATTCATTATACTGATGTAGCACCTAATCAAATTTCATCTATCTCTGCATCGTTAATTCCTTTCTTAGAGCATGATGATGCAAACCGTGCGTTAATGGGATCTAACATGATGCGTCAGGCAGTTCCATTATTACGTCCTGAAGCACCGATTGTAGGTACAGGATTAGAGCGTCAGGTAGCATCAGATTCGCGTGTATTAGTTAATGCCGAAGGAAACGGTGTTGTAGAATATGTTGATTCTAGGGAAATTAGAATTAGATACGATCGTACCGAAGATGAAGCTAAGGTAAGTTTTGATAGCGACCTAAAAATATATCAATTAGTTAAGTTCAGAAAGACAAACCAAGGAACTTCTATTAACTTAAAGCCGATTGTTGAAAAAGGCGATAAAGTTTATAAAGGACAAGTGCTTTGTGAAGGCTATGCAACCCAAAAAGGAGAATTGGCCTTAGGTAGAAATATGAAGGTAGCATTTATGCCTTGGAAAGGATATAACTTTGAGGATGCAATTGTAATTTCTGAAAAAGTAGTTCGCGAAGACATTTTTACATCTATTCATATCGATGAATATTCTTTAGAAGTGCGAGATACAAAATTAGGTAATGAAGAGTTAACAAACGACATTCCTAACGTTTCTGAAGAAGCAACCAAAGAGTTAGACGAGAATGGAATGATTCGCGTTGGAGCAGAAGTAAAACCAGGAGATATTCTTATTGGTAAGATTACACCAAAAGGAGAAAGCGATCCAACACCTGAGGAAAAATTATTGCGTGCAATATTTGGAGACAAAGCAGGTGATGTAAAAGATGCTTCATTAAAAGCTTCACCATCTTTAAATGGTGTTGTTATTGAAAAGAAATTGTTCTCACGTGCTGTAAAAGATAAGCGTAAGAGAGCACAAGATAAAGATGATATCTTAGCGTTAGAAGCACAATACGATAGAAAGTTTGATGATTTAAAAGATGTTTTAATCGAAAAGCTATTCGCTATCGTAAATGGAAAAACTGCTCAAGGTATTTACAATGATTTAGGAGAAGAGGTATTGCCAAAAGGCAAGAAGTTTACACTTAAGATGTTAAATGCTGTCGATGATTATGCGCATTTAGTATCTGGAAAATGGACAACCGATGATCACACAAATCAACTTGTAGCGGATTTAATTCATAATTATAAGATTAAAGAAAACGATTTACAAGGTGCTTTAAGACGTGAAAAGTTCACTATTTCGGTAGGGGATGAATTACCATCTGGAATCATTAAACTTGCCAAAGTTTATATAGCCAAAAAACGTAAACTTAAAGTAGGTGATAAAATGGCGGGTCGTCACGGTAACAAAGGTATTGTTGCACGTATTGTTCGTCAGGAAGATATGCCGTTCCTTGAAGATGGAACACCGGTAGATATCGTTCTAAACCCACTTGGTGTACCATCTCGTATGAACATTGGTCAGATTTATGAAACTGTTTTAGGTTGGGCAGGTCAAAAATTACATCGTACCTTTGCAACACCTATCTTTGATGGTGCTACCATAGACCAAATTAACGAATTAACAGACGAAGCTGCAATTCCTAGATATGGTCATACCCACTTATACGACGGAGGAACAGGAGAGCGTTTCGATCAGCCAGCAACAGTTGGTGTTATCTATATGTTGAAATTAGGACATATGGTTGATGACAAAATGCACGCACGTTCCATTGGACCTTACTCATTAATTACGCAACAACCACTAGGAGGTAAAGCACAATTTGGTGGTCAGCGTTTTGGTGAGATGGAAGTTTGGGCACTTGAGGCGTATGGAGCTTCAAGTACGCTTAGGGAAATTTTAACTGTAAAATCTGATGATGTTATTGGACGTGCCAAAACATACGAAAGTATTGTTAAAGGTGAGCCAATGCCAGATCCAGGGTTACCAGAGTCATTCAATGTATTAATGCATGAATTAAAAGGTCTTGGATTAGACATACGATTAGAGGAGTAAAAAATAGTTGACAGTGACAGTGTCCAGTTGATAGTTTATGTTAACTGAACACTGAGACTGAGACTGAAAACTTAAGAAAATGGCAAGAAAACAAGATAAGAATACAGTAAAGAGATTTAATAAAATCTCCATAGGTTTAGCATCACCTGAGTCTATTTTGGCTGAGTCTAAAGGTGAGGTTTTAAAACCTGAAACTATCAACTATCGAACTCATAAACCAGAAAGAGATGGTTTGTTCTGTGAGCGTATTTTTGGTCCTGTAAAGGATTATGAGTGTGCCTGTGGAAAATATAAGCGTATACGTTACAAAGGCATTGTATGTGATCGATGTGGAGTAGAAGTAACCGAGAAGAAAGTACGTCGTGATCGTGTTGGTCATATTAATTTGGTGGTGCCTGTTGCACACATTTGGTATTTCCGTTCGTTACCAAACAAGATTGGTTACATTTTAGGTTTGCCATCTAAAAAACTGGATATGATTATTTACTACGAACGTTATGTAGTAATTCAACCGGGTATAGCTAAAAATGAAGAAGGAGAACCGTTGCAAAAAATGGATTTCCTTACAGAAGAAGAGTATTTAAATATTTTAGATGCACTTCCTCAGGATAATCAATATTTAGACGATAATGATCCTAATAAGTTCCTTGCAAAGATGGGAGCTGAATGTTTAATTGAATTATTATCTAGAATAGACCTAGAGTCCTTATCATACGAATTACGTCATAAGGCAAATACTGAAACATCAAAACAACGTAAAACTGAAGCTTTAAAACGTTTGCAGGTAGTTGAAGCTTTACGTGAGTCTAACAATAACCGTGAGAACCGTCCAGAATGGATGATTATGAAGGTTGTTCCAGTTATTCCACCAGAATTACGTCCGTTGGTACCATTAGATGGTGGTCGTTTTGCAACATCAGATTTGAATGATTTATACCGTCGTGTAATTATAAGAAACAATCGTTTAAAGCGACTTGTAGAGATTAAAGCTCCAGAAGTTATTTTGCGTAATGAAAAGCGTATGCTACAGGAATCTGTAGATTCGTTATTCGATAATACACGTAAATCGTCTGCAGTTAAAACAGATTCTAACAGGCCTTTAAAATCACTATCAGATTCACTTAAGGGTAAGCAAGGTCGTTTCCGTCAAAATTTATTAGGTAAGCGTGTTGATTATTCTGCACGTTCGGTAATTGTCGTTGGACCAGAATTAAAATTATACGAATGTGGATTGCCAAAAAATATGGCTGCAGAATTATACAAGCCTTTCGTAATTAGAAAATTAATTGAAAGAGGTATTGTAAAGACTGTAAAATCTGCAAAGAAAATTATAGATAAAAGAGAGCCAGTGGTTTGGGATATTTTGGAAAACGTTCTTAAAGGACATCCAGTATTACTAAACCGTGCGCCTACATTACACAGATTGGGTATACAAGCATTCCAGCCAAAACTAATTGAAGGGAAAGCTATTCAATTACACCCATTAGTATGTACGGCCTTCAACGCGGATTTTGATGGTGACCAAATGGCGGTTCACTTACCGTTAGGACCAGAGGCTATTTTGGAATGTCAATTATTAATGTTGGCATCTCACAATATTTTAAACCCGGCCAACGGATCACCGGTAACAGTACCTTCTCAAGATATGGTACTGGGGCTTTATTATATGACCAAACTGCGTAAATCCACACCAGAGCTTGCTGTTAAAGGAGAAGGTTTGGTTTTCTATTCACCAGAAGAAGTTGTTATTGCTTTTAACGAAAAGCGTGTAGATTTAAATGCTTCTGTCAAGGTAAGAACATTAGATATTAATGAAGAAGGAAAACTAGCGCCGACAATTATTGATACTACAGTAGGTCGTGTGTTATTTAATCAAAAAGTACCGCAAGCTGCCGGATTTATTAATGAGGTATTAACAAAGAAATCGCTGAGAGATATTATCGGCAGAATTCTTAAGTTTACTTCAGTACCAGAAACGGCTGATTTCCTTGACGAAATTAGAACATTAGGGTTTAATTTTGCATTTAAAGGAGGATTGTCATTTAGTTTAGGTGATATTATTATTCCGCCGGAAAAACAAGGCATGATAGATAAGGCCAATGGTTTAGTTGATGGGATTACTGGCAACTATAATATGGGACTTATTACCAACAACGAGCGTTATAATCAGGTTATTGATATTTGGACATCAACGAATGCTGAATTGACCGAGTTGTCTATGAAGCGTATTCGTGAAGACCAACAAGGATTTAACTCGGTGTTTATGATGCTTGATTCTGGAGCACGTGGATCGAAAGAACAGATTCGTCAGCTTACAGGTATGCGTGGTTTGATGGCAAAACCTAAAAAATCGAATGCTGGTGGTGGAGAGATTATCGAAAACCCGATTCTTTCTAACTTTAAGGAAGGGCTTTCCATTTTAGAATACTTTATCTCTACACACGGTGCGCGTAAAGGTCTTGCAGATACCGCTCTTAAAACAGCTGATGCAGGTTATTTAACACGTCGTTTGGTAGACGTATCTCAAGACGTTATCATTAATAGTGATGATTGTGGTACGCTAAGAGGTGTTGAAGTTGAACCATTAAAGAAAAATGACGAGGTAGTAGAAACTTTAGAAGAAAGAATTGTTGGACGTGTTTCTTTAAATGATGTATACCATCCACTTACAGATGAGTTGTTAGTTGCTTCTGGACAATTAATTGAAGATGATATAGCTAAAGCTATTGGTGAATCTCCAATAGAAACTTTAGAGGTACGTTCGCCATTAAGTTGTGAGGCTCTTCAAGGTATTTGTGCTAAATGTTACGGTCGTAATTTAGCTACTGGTAAGATGGTGCAAATGGGAGAAGCTGTAGGTGTTGTAGCTGCGCAATCTATTGGAGAACCAGGTACACAGTTAACACTTCGTACATTCCACGTAGGGGGTATTGCAGGTAACATTTCTGAGGAGAATAAATTAGCAGTTAAGTTCAACGGTATTGCCGAAATAGAAGACTTAAAGACTGTTAAGGGACAAGATAGTGAAGGAAATGAGATAGATGTTGTAATTTCCCGTACCTCAGAACTTAAACTTACAGACAAGAAAACAGGTATTACTTTAAGTACCAATAACATTCCTTATGGTTCGACTTTATACATTAAAAATGGAGCTGAATTAAGTAAAGGAGATGTTGTTTGTTCTTGGGATCCATATAATGGTGTAATTATTTCAGAATTTGCTGGTAAAGTAAAATATGAAAATATAGAGCAAGGTGTTACGTATCAAGTAGAAATTGATGAGCAAACAGGATTCCAAGAGAAGGTAATCTCTGAATCTAGAAATAAAAAACTTATACCAACACTCCATATTGAAGACGCTAGCGGTGATACTATACGTTCATACAACTTACCTGTGGGAGCACACTTAATGATTGATGATGGTGATAAGATTACTGTAGGGAAGATTTTGGTTAAGATACCACGTAAGTCTGCTAAAGCGGGCGATATTACGGGAGGTTTACCACGTGTAACAGAGTTGTTTGAAGCACGTAACCCTTCTAACCCAGCAGTTGTAAGTGAAATTGATGGTGTTGTATCTTTCGGAAAGATTAAGCGTGGTAACCGTGAAATTATCGTAGAATCTAAATTAGGTGAAATTAAAAAGTACTTGGTTAAATTATCAAATCAAATTCTTGTACAAGAAAATGATTATGTTAAAGCGGGTATGCCTTTATCTGATGGATCGATTACACCTAATGACATCTTAAATATTAAAGGACCTTCAGCGGTTCAGCAGTATTTGGTGAATGAAGTACAAGAAGTATATCGTTTACAAGGTGTTAAGATTAATGACAAGCACTTTGAGGTTGTTGTTAGGCAAATGATGCGTAAAGTTCGTATTATTGATTCTGGTGATACTATTTTCTTAGAAGATCAATTAGTTCATAAAGCAGATTTCATTAAAGAAAATGATGAAATTTTTGGCATGAAAGTTATCGAAGATGCAGGAGATTCTGCTAAACTCAAAGCAGGTCAGATAATTTCACTAAGAGAATTAAGAGACGAAAACTCGATATTGCGTAGAGAGGATAAGCAATTGGTTGTTGCAAGAGAAGCACAACCGGCAACTGCTACTCCTATATTGCAGGGTATTACGAGAGCGTCACTTCAAACAAAATCATTTATCTCTGCGGCTTCCTTCCAGGAAACTACAAAAGTACTTAATGAGGCAGCAGTAGCAGGTAAAGTAGATCATTTAGAAGGCTTAAAAGAGAATGTTATTGTAGGACACAGAATTCCAGCTGGAACAGGTATGCGTCGTTATAATAATATCATTGTAGGCTCTAAAGAAGAATTTGATGAAATGATGCAAGTAAAGCAAGAGTTAAATTATAATTAGTAATTAACATTCCCGCAATTAGCGGGAATGTTTTTTTATTGTATATTGTAGTTATGGCAGAAGAAAATAATAAACAAAAGCAAGGTCAAATTAACATTGAATTGGATGAAAAGGTAGCCGAAGGGACTTATTCTAATTTGGCTATCATCAATCATTCGGTTTCAGAATTTGTTGTAGACTTTGTAAATATTATGCCAGGAGTACCTAAAAATAAGGTTAAGTCCAGGATTATATTAACGCCTCAGCATGCAAAGCGCTTGTTAAAGGCTTTGGGAGATAATGTAGCTCGATTTGAAAGTGCCCATGGTGAAATTAAGGATTACGAGCAACCACCTATACCTTTGAATTTCGGTCCCACAGGACAGGCATAGTATTAAATGTAGAGCCTAAGAGTTAGGGGCAGGGTTGCTCGAAATACTTCGTTTAGCAACCACCTATACCTTTGAATTTCGGTCCCACAGGACAGGCATAGTATTATGTAGAGCCTAAGAGTTAGGGGTAGGGTTGCTCGAAATACTTCGTTTAGCAACCTATACACTTGAATTTGGACCAATCGGTCAAGCATAAAATAAAAAAGCCCTTTGAAATAATTTCAAAGGGCTTTTTTATTTAGACTAACTAGCCTGTATTTTTTTGTTTAAATGGTATTTTAAAGCACCAGAAGGACAACGTTTAATTTGGTTAATTATGCGTTGGGTTTCTGTATTGTCTAAATTTATCCATGGAATAATTGATTTGCTAAATACATTGGATAGTTCTTTAGCACAAATTCCGGATAGCACACATTTGCAAGGGTCGTAGGTTACAGTAATTTCATCATTACTAAACTCTTTGGCGTTAACTTCCATAACTAATCATTTTGGGGTTACGATTATAATAAAGATAAATGATTATTATAAATAACTCCAATATTATCGATTAAACATAAAAATATCACGGTTACTGCATTGCTTTTTAATGTATTGAGCAAGTGAAAGCTAGCTAATGAAGATTAATTTTAAAATTATTAATTAAATTCAGAAGTAAAATGAAACTTTATGCTTGGATACTTTTGTTGGGTCATTTGCAAAGAAAAAGGTGAATCAGCTAAAAAGACTAACTGTTCTTGTTTATCCTTAGCTAAGAAGCGTTGTTTTACCCTTACAAATTCATTGTATTCTTCAGGTTTGGATCCATTAGGATCTATCCAACAGGCTTTATAAACATTCAAGTTTTCGTATCTACATTTTGCTCCGTATTCGTGTTCCAAACGGTATTGAATCACTTCATACTGTAAGGCACCAACAGTTCCTATCACTTTTCTACCGTTTAATTCTAGCGTAAACAACTGTGCTACACCTTCATCCATTAATTGGTCAATGCCCTTATAAAGTTGTTTTGACTTTAAAGGATCGGCATTATTGATGTATCTAAAATGCTCTGGTGAAAAACTAGGTATACCCTTGTAATTTATAGCTTCTCCTTCGGTAAGTGTATCACCTATTTTAAAGTTCCCTGTATCGTGAAGCCCAACAATGTCTCCAGGATACGATATATCGACAATTTCCTTTTTTTCAGCAAAAAAGGCATTAGGGCTGGAAAACTTTAGTTTTTTATTATGTCGAACATGTAAGTAAGGTGTATTTCTCTTAAATGTACCAGAAACAATTTTAATAAAAGCCAAGCGATCTCTATGGTTAGGATCCATATTGGCGTGGATTTTAAAAACAAAGCCGCTAAACTTATCTTCATTAGGATTTACAATACGTTCTTCACTTTGTTTTGGCCTTGGTTTTGGTGCAATATCGATAAAACAATCCAGTAGTTCGCGAACACCAAAATTATTTAAGGCAGATCCGAAAAAAACAGGTTGTAGGTCTCCATTTAAATAATCTTCTCTATTAAAGGCTGGGTAGATGCCTTCAACAAGTTCGATTTCCTCCCTTAAGGTCTCTGCGGCGGTATTACCAACAAGCGTGTTAAGTTCTGGCGATTGTAAATCGGATATTTCAATAGTTTCTTCAATATCCTTTCTACTGTCACCACTAAAGAGATTGATGTTCCTTTCCCAAATATTATATATCCCCTTAAACTCATAGCCCATACCTATAGGGAAACTTAAGGGCACGACATTTAAACCAAGTTTTTGCTCAATTTCATCTAAAAGGTCAAAGGCGTCTTTACCTTCCCTATCCATTTTGTTAATAAACACAATCATTGGAATGTTACGCATACGACAAACTTCAACCAATTTCTCTGTTTGTTCCTCAACACCTTTGGCAACATCAATAACAACAATAACACTATCTACAGCCGTTAAGGTTCTAAAGGTATCTTCAGCAAAATCTTTATGCCCAGGCGTATCGAGAATGTTAATCTTTATGCCGTTGTATTCAAAAGCTAAAACCGAAGTGGCAACCGATATACCACGTTGGCGCTCAATCTCCATAAAGTCACTAGTGGCCCCTTTTTTTATTTTATTACTTTTTACGGCACCAGCTTCCTGAATGGCACCTCCAAAAAGAAGTAATTTTTCGGTTAAAGTTGTTTTACCGGCATCTGGATGGGAAATGATTCCAAATGTACGTCTGCGTTGTATTTCTTTTATTAAACTCATAAATAATTGTGCAAATGGGTTGCAAAGATACTATTATTAACTGCAATATATATACAAGAGGATGTGGGTTTTTAAATTTGTATCTAGAATAATGAATTTTAAAAATTAACTTGGTATTTTTGTGTCATTATGGAAGAAGAAAAAGTAATCCTTGTTAACGAGAATAACGAACAAATAGGTTTAATGCCTAAAATGGAAGCTCATGAAAAAGCATTGTTGCATCGTGCTTTTTCCGTATTTGTTTTTAATGATAAAAATGAATTAATGCTGCAGCAACGTGCGTTTAACAAGTACCATTCTCCTGGGCTTTGGACCAACACATGCTGTAGCCATCAACGTGATGGAGAAACTAACATTGAAGCAGGAAGAAGACGTTTACGGGAAGAAATGGGGTTTACTGTAGACTTGACAGAGTCAATTTCCTTTATTTATAAGGCACCTTTTGATAATGGCTTAACCGAACATGAATACGATCATGTTTTGTTGGGAAAGTATAACGGCGCTCCTAAAATAAATTTGGATGAAGTGGCAGCTTGGAAATGGATGCCATTAGAAGAAGTTAAAGCAGATATAGCTTTACATCCCGAACTATATACAGAGTGGTTCAAGGTTATTTTTGATAAGTTCTATACGCACATTAATATTGCTTAAAATGGAAGTAACTGTTAGCAGAAAGGCACATTTTAATGCAGCGCACCGGTTGTATAGAAAAGATTGGAGCGATGAAAAAAACAATACAGTTTTTGGTAAATGCAATAACCCTAGTTTTCATGGTCATAACTATGAGTTGATAGTGAGTGTTACGGGTGAGATTGATCCAGAAACAGGTTATGTTATTGATGTGAAAATTCTAAAAGAAATTATTAAAACAGAGGTGGAGGATGCTTTCGATCATAAGAATTTAAATATAGATGTCTTGGAGTTTAAAAATTTAAACCCAACAGCAGAGAACATAGCTGTTGTAATCTATAACAAAATAAAACCTCAATTAGCATCTCATTTAAAATTAGAGATTACACTTTTTGAAACACCCCGCAATTTTGTAAGCTATTCGGGCAATTAAAAAAGAATAAAATATAAATATGAAATGAGCCATAACAAATCTTGATACCCACCGAGATGATTATTGGCGAATTACATCTGACCTATGAAAAACAATAAAATTTAAACAGATGAAATGAGCCATAACAAATCTTGATATTCACCGAGATGATTATTGGCGAATTACATCTGACCCATGAAAAGCAATAAATATAAACAGATGAAAAATACATTATACCCCATTAAGTTCACACCTATTTTAAAAGATAAAATTTGGGGAGGACAAAAGTTGAAGAACTTGTTAAATAAAGAATCAAACTTGCCCAATATTGGTGAGAGCTGGGAAATAAGTGATGTGGAGGGAGATACATCAGTTGTGTCTAATGGCGGTTTGAAAGGACAATCCTTAAAATACCTTCTAGAGAATTTCAAATCAGATTTAATAGGAGAGAAGAACTATAAACAGTTTGGAAATAAATTTCCTTTGTTGATTAAATTTATCGATGCCAGAGAAGATTTATCGATACAGTTACACCCAAATGATAAACTAGCAGCTGAGCGCCATAATTCTTTTGGGAAAACTGAGATGTGGTATACCATGCAAGCCGATGAAGGAGCTAATCTAATTGTAGGGTTTAATCAAAAAATGACGCGAGAAACGTATTTAAAGCATTTAGAAAGCAAAACGCTTACCGATATCTTGAATTTTGACAAGGTGAAAGCAGGAGATACTTATTTTATAGAAGTTGGAAGGGTACATGCTATAGGAGCAGGAGTTATGGTTGCCGAAATACAGCAAACAAGTGATATTACGTATAGAGTATATGATTGGGATCGTGTTGATGACCAAGGGAACGAGCGAGAGTTACACAACGACTTGGCTATCGATGCTTTTGATTTTGATATGGAAGATAATTTTAGAGTAAACTATTCTAAAACAGAAAACCAATCTAATGAAATGGTTAGTTGTCCTTATTTTACAACAAGTTATTTAGAAGTAACAGAAACGCTTAAAAGAGAAAACGATCACGATTCATTTATGATTTATATTTGTGTTGAGGGCGAAGCAGAAATAAAAACAGAAGCAGCTACTGAGAAGATAAAGAAGGGGGAGACACTGTTAATGCCTGCAGCAATAGAGAATTTTGAAATTAGTGCAGCTAGTGCAAAGTTATTAGAGGTTTACGTATAAAAAAATCCCAAGCGTTATACTCGGGAATTTTATTTAGCAAGCTGTTTTGTTTTGCTGAAAAGTATACTTTTCTAAAGGAAAACCAAATAATGCAGTGCAAATGGTTTCATGACGATTAGAAGCTTTTTTAGCTTTTGTTACCATAATATTTACCAAATATCCGTTAGCATCTTGCTTTACTAATTGAGTTTGTATGGTAAGATTGTCGTTTAAAAATGCGTTTTTATGCATTTTAAATTTGTAGTCGGTAAACTCAGGAATAGCATGTAAATAAAATTCTTTAACGGGCATCAATGCAGCCGCTTTAATTCTATTGTATAATATATTCGGAAGCAAGAACCCGTTTGGATTGCTTACTTTTTTTGTTACTGTAAAAGTTGTGTTTATATGTGTTATCGTGTTCATTGTTTTAAGTTTTAGGGGTATTGAAAAAGATGGATAGGCCTGTAGTTGTAGTACGTGTTAAATAAGACGTAGTAGCAATTGTAAAAACTAATAAAGCGTTGAAGGATGTTAAGTTTGAAGGATTTCATTGTTTTCATGATTTTAAAAATTTAATTGTTAAATAAAAAAAAGGTGCTTTTTTTAAAAAGCACCTTTTCTGTTTATAGTTGTAATATATTTTACATTTATTCAAGATGCATAAAGGGATGTTTAGTTTTAAACATAACAAGAATTGCCGATTTCCACTGTTGCGAAATACGGTTGCAATTTTGTTTATATAAGACCTTTAATACATTCATAGGTGTAAAACTAGGAATTAATTTTTTATTTAGCTAATATTTAAATTAATTATGCCTAATTATATTTAGGATTAATGTAATTTTGTCGCAAATAAAATACAATTTAGTTATGGCAAATAAAAGAGACCTTAAGAAAGACATTAATTATGTATTAGGTGATATTATTGAGGCAGTTTATGTTTGGGAATATACAAATACAGATAAAGATACCAAAGCGAGTTCGGCTATTATAGATGAGGCTATCGAAACTTTTGACGATTTAATTGCTAAGGTTAACAATAGAAGTGTAGAGGATAAAAAGGCTCATTTTAAGGCAATTAATCAGGAACTTGAAGTTAAAGGAAAAGAACTAATTGAAAAGGTTAATAAATTAGGTTAATTTTTTTAGGCAGTTTTTTTGCAAATATTGTTTTTCATTTTATATTTGCGCCCGATTAAAGTGCCGATGTAGCTCAGCTGGCTAGAGCAGCTGATTTGTAATCAGCAGGTCGTGGGTTCGAGTCCCTCCATCGGCTCTAAAAGCAAAAAAGTCCAGTTTTTATTAGCTGGACTTTTTTTATGAAAAAGAAGTATCAAGTCGATAATACTACTAGGTGCCTTTGTCTTTTTATTATTATGGAAAAGTTATCCTATTTACTTTTTATGGCATCAATATAAGATTGCAATTCTTGTC
The DNA here is from genome assembly GCF_016428595.1 of Snuella sedimenti. Classification (GTDB taxonomy): domain Bacteria; phylum Bacteroidota; class Bacteroidia; order Flavobacteriales; family Flavobacteriaceae; genus Snuella; species Snuella sedimenti. The sequence goes on from NZ_JAELVQ010000029.1 coordinate 41,118, forward strand.
CGTATTTAGAAGCCTTTATTTTGGGAGTTAAAGAGTTGTTAATTGTGTCAAGATAGTTAACTTTAGCATCATAAATTTCTGTAAGTGCTAAATATGGAGCCACTTCACTGTCTTTGTTGTTAATAGCGAAATTTACAGTGTATAAATATTTGCGTTTTGTAAGGTTGTTAAATAAACTGCCAATGTTGTTTATTTTACTGGAATCACCATTTTTCTGAGCTTCTAAGTTTTCTTTTATTAAATCTAGGTTTTTACTGTTTAATCGTGCTATAATCGCTTGGTATTCTTCTAGAGTTTCTTGTTGGCTACATCCTTTAATTTTAGCATCGTAATTAAAGTTTTTTAATGTCGTATTAACTTCTGTGATACCTTTATCGGCAAAAAACACAATGCGGTTGTCTTCATTACTGTTCTTGTCTAAGTACAAAAAGAACACTTCAGGGGATTCTATGGCACTGTGCAATTCAAATGTTGGATCGCCATTAATGTGAAGTGAGTCGATTGTTATAAGTGTGGAATCTTGTATTTTCTTGAGGTATACTGTTCCTTTTTTTAGTCCTTTTATGCTACCCTTAACGGTTAAGTCGTGTTGGGTTTTAGAACATGATGCGATAACGATTACAGCGAAAGCTAATATTAATTTTTTCATCTTCAATCTACTTTTTAAGAACGCAAATATGCTAATAAAAATTGAGAATTATCCGGTTGTTGAAGCTAATTCCATTAAAATGGTACATGCAATTGCGGAAATAGTACCTATGGCATATCCAAATACAGCAAGTAGCACACCTACTGTTGCCAATGAAGGGTGGAAAGCCGAAGCAACGATTGGGGCAGAAGCAGCACCTCCAACATTAGCTTGACTGCCAACAGCTAAGAAAAAATAGGGTGCTTTAATAAGTTTAGCTATTAAAATCAATAGTCCGGCATGAATGCTCATCCAAACAATCCCGATAGCTATTAAGCCTACATTGTCGAAGATGAGTTTTAAATCCATTTTCATACCTATGGATGCTACCAATATGTATATGAATATACTACCAATTTTGCTAGCACCAGTTCCTTCGTAGTTTCTAGCTTTAGTATAGGATAGTAATATGGCAATTATGGTCGCAATACTTATCATCCAAAAGAAACTAGACTCTAGAAATGTGAACATGTTTCTGGTTGTAGCATTTTCGATAGAAGCAATATTTTCGCTAAAGAAGGGAGTAATATAGCCAGAAAACAGGTGTGCTATGCTTACAGCTCCAAAGGCTATGGCAAGCATAATCATATAATCTGTTAATGAAGGATGTTTTTTGATGCCTTCAGTAAATGATGAAACCTTTTCTTTTAAATCTTCAATAGACTTAGTATCTGCTTTTAACCATTTGTTGATCCTTTGTCGTTTTCCGATACCTATCAATAAAATGGCCATCCATATATTGGCCACAATAACTAAGTGTTCATGTGGTCTGTAAGACCAAATAACTAAGTGTTCATGTGGTCTGTAAGACCAAACAAGAACACCGTGTTGACTGAACCGGTTTTGGTCGGTTAGCCTACTATGGGGATTGCCTTGTTTTTTGTGAAGGCTTCTTCGGGA
>NZ_JAELVQ010000003.1 GCF_016428595.1 Snuella sedimenti
TTATCGCTTTAATAGAAGCTTCATGAAAGAAAACATTTTTGACAACCTTTTGAACAGAATGGTGAATACCGAACCATGCTTTATCAAAAATATTAGTAGTTAAATGCCTAAGTCAATTAACTAATTTAAAGAACCTTAAAATTATTGCACATAGAGGTGCATCGTTTGATGCTCCAGAAAACACATTGGCAAGTGTAAATTTAGCCTGGGCACAAAACATTCATTATGTTGAAGTTGATGTAAGATTAACAAAAGATAATATTATAGTTGTATTTCACGATGAGACAACTATTAGATACAATCAAGTAGATACATTATTAAATCAATATAATTTTGAGGAATTATCAGCTATAGATGTGGGTATATTTAAAGGAGAACAATGGAAAAACGAATTCATTCCCACTCTAGAACAAGTTTTAAAAACCATCCCTATAAATGGCACATTGGTTGTTGAACTTAAGGATGGACCTGAAATCGAAAATGCTTTGGTTAAATTAGAGAAAAGGAATACTAAAATTTGGAAGCAATTGGAATTCATTTCTTTTAATTATGAAACCATTTGTATGACTAAAAAAATATTCCCGAACAATAAATGCCTTTGGTTGCTAGATTTAGATTACGACTCAGAAACCACTAAAAATATACCCTCATATAAGGAGATAATTAATAAAGTTAAGCAACACAATTTAGACGGAATTGATGTTTTTGCTGGAGAAATAGCTAATAAATCATTTTTTAAAACAATGCATCAAGAAAACTTTGAAATTTATTTATGGACCATTAACAAAGTAGAACATGCTAAACGATATCTTCCTTTTTTACCAGACGGATTAACAACAGATAGACCCAGATGGATGAAAGAGCAATTAAACATGATAAATGACAAATAATATAGAAAATACAAATTGGGATATCTTAATTATTGGTGGAGGTGCCACCGGAATGGGTGCTGCTATTGATGCTGCTTCAAGAGGTTACAAAACACTTTTAATAGAAAAAGAAGATTATGGAAAAGGAACTTCTAGTAAAAGCACCAAGTTAATACATGGGGGAGTTAGATACCTACAACAAGGAAATGTATCTCTAGTTTTAGAAGCTTTAAAAGAACGTGCTTTACTTAAAAACAATGCGCCACATATTGTTCACGATTTAAAATTTGTAGTCCCAACTTATGATTGGTGGGAAAGTCCTTTTTATGGAATTGGTTTAAAAATGTACGATTGGTTAGCTGGTAAAGAAGGTTTTGGAGATTCTAAATTACTTTCTAAAAAAGAAACGGTTCGTTTATTACCAACTATAACCCAAAAAGATTTACGTGGTGGAGTTATCTATCACGATGGACAGTTTGATGACACCCGTTTGTTAATAAATATGATGCAAACGGCAAAAGAGCAAGGAGCAACTATTTTAAATTATCATGAATTTTTAAATTTTACTAAAACGAAAGACGGTATTATTAATGGTGGAGAAATTAATGACACTATAAATAACAAACAATTTACCGTTAAAGCCAAAGCAATAGTAAATGCCACAGGTGTGTTTTCTGATACTATTAGAAATATGGACGACAGCACTGTATCCAAAATAATAACTGGTAGCCAAGGGGTACATATTGTATTAGATAAAAGTTTTTTACCCGGAGATACCGCTATTATGATTCCTGAAACAAATGATGGACGTGTGTTATTTGCTGTGCCATGGCATGATAAAATTATTGTAGGAACCACGGACACGATAGTAAAGGAATATTTATACGAACCAATGCCCCAAAAAGAAGAAATTGATTTTTTACTAAAACATACAGCTAAATATTTAACCAAAAATCCTACTAGAGATGATGTTAAAAGTGTTTTTGTAGGTTTACGTCCTTTGGTAAAAAATGGAAATGTAGAAGATACAAAATCAATTTCTAGAGAACATGTTATAGAGGTTAGTAATAATGGTTTGGTAACAATTGCCGGAGGAAAGTGGACAACGTATCGTAAAATGGCCGAAGATACCATTGATAAAGCTGCAATGATTGCTAGCTTACCTCATGTAAAATCACGTACCGAGTATTTAAACATACATGGTCATAAAACCAATATAAAACCAAATGATTTTTTAGGTGTTTACGGAACAGATGCCGATTTAATTTTAGATTTAGTTGAAAAAAGACCTGAATTAAAAGAAAAAATACATCCAGAGCATCAAATTATTAAGGGACAAGTAGTTTGGTCTATTCAAAATGAAGATGCAAAAACAATTGAAGATTTTTTAGCCAGACGCACACGACTTTTGTTTTTAGATGCAAAAGCTAGTTTACAATCTGCAAATATTGTTGCCGAAATTTTTAAGCAAGAATTAAATCTTAGTGATGAATGGAAACAGAAAGAAATTCTTCGTTTTACAAAACTCGCTAATCAATATTTATTAAGCTAACTAGAAGACGTTATTTTTAATATACTATAAATTTTGTTTCATTATTTTGGGGTTATAGACAAGTAATATACTATTAACGAAAATATCAAAAACCTGAAACAGAAAATAAATTAATTGACTATAATAAAGCAAAATGAGTGGTAGCATGGTGTATAAAACAAAGCTAATAAGTGCTTAATCGAAAGGTTGTGTTTATTTGCAATGACCCCCCCAAATTTTTAAATTTGGGCTTTATAATAGAAAAATTAAAAACAAAATATAAAAATTCGGCTCTGCGTTAACCCGAAAAGTTGTGCCTTTTTGCACGCTACGTTTCATTGTGTGTCGAGCAAGCAATGAGCGGCAACATTAATTCATTGTGAACTGTAAATAAGATGGTGGAGCCGACCCACCATTGTTGTCTTACAGGGGAGAGCATCAAACCCCATAAGGTGCTTTGGTAAAGAGTCAAGGTATTGAGCGTTATGGAAACGACCAATCCAAGAGTTTGGTCAGGTATGGATAAAGGAGATGAATGCAAATGAACCTCTGAAGAAGTGTCGAGAAAGTGCAACATTCTGTCAAAAGTGTTTGAAGTATGACAAACATGATAAGTTTAGCGGTTACCTGTTTACTGGCTAAGCGGCAGGCGTCATTTAGGAGGCATGACCTTTATTCGGGCTTATTTACGGAACTCGGGAACCTGTGCTAAGATGCAAAGTGAAAGGCACAATAGAGATGCTTGGTACAGGGACGGACCAGACTATAGTAGCGATGAAGGTTTTGTAATGAAACTGGAGCAAAGGGATGGGTTAATTATATTTACGTTTTGCCAACTTGTAAAAGGATGAGCTTATATTTGTAAATAAAATTAGATGCGCCGTATGATGGGAGACTATCACGTACGGTTCTGTGAGAGGCTCGGGGTGAAACTCCCCTTGTCTACTCGACACAAACACGTTGGAAATAATTTGCAAATGATTCGTTTTTGGTGTATATTTACATCAAAAACAATAAAGTTATGTCAAGACAAAGTATATCATTTACTAAACCAAATGATGAATGGTTAAAAGCCCAAGTGGATAATAAAGAATATTCAAGTAAAAGTGAGTTAGTTAACGACTTGATTAGACAAGCCAGAAATCAACAAGTTCAAATTGACTGGATTCGAGCTAAGCTGGAAAAAGCTGAAAATAGTGGATTTACAAATGATAGTAAAGAAAGTATTTTAGAGCAATCAAAGTCTTTGTTAAATGGTTAAATATAAATTAACCAACGAAGCAAAAAATGACTTGATTCGGATTCACCATTATGGAGTTGAAAGATTTGGAATGACTCAGGCGGACAGATATTTCGAATCGTTTTTTGAATATTTCGACATTATTACTGAACGACCTTTTTCCTTTGAATTGGTAGATTACATAAAAAAAGGATATAGACGTTGCGTGTGCGGAGTTGATAGTATTTACTATAAAATAAATGAAAATATTGTGGAAATAATGGCAATTGTTGGGAGACAAGATTTGAATGAAAAATTATAACTGAATTAGTGTTACAGACCCTAAAAAACTGTTGCCAATAACTAAGATTCGTGTGGTCGGTACGGCCGAGCATGAACACCATACCTGTCCTGAGCATCTCGACAAGCTCAGGATGAACAAGTAAAAAGTCTAGGCTTACGATAAAAATATAAGAAAATGTTACGGTATCCTCCACCCACGGATGAAAATACCTCCCCCTCATTGCTTCGGGGTCAAACAAGATTTTCATCCTTATGCCTAGCCCTGCTACCTTGATTTTTAAGAGTTTTATCGGTAGGCCGCGCCCATATTCTCTTTAATCTCTTTGTCATGCCTGCCTTTCGTCTTTGAAGATAATCTGTGTCAGGTATGCACTTTTGGATGCATTTATAAGAAAACCATATTTATAGCAACACTATAGGTTTTAAAAAATTGCCAGATGTCATTTTAATAGAAAGAAGGCTTCTCTAAACAACGGTTGTAAGTTTTAATCTATATTTATATCCTGAAAGTTATTATGAGGAACAAAAGTTCCCCTTATCCGGAAACTAAAGACGGTAAACAGGGTAATGATGCCGTATGTAGCAAGCTGCCATTCATTGACGGAAAAACTCAAAATTAAGAATAAGAAAACTGTAACAAATGTCAGTTTTTATCTACTAATATCTAAAATCAAAAAATACAGAACTTAATGAAAAATTATTCAATAATTAAACTAAGTACAATGTGGTCAACAGACGGATTAAAAAATGACGTTGAGAGAATACTTAATGAAAAAACTTCGCAAGGATTTGAAATCGTATCTGTAGCATTCGGAGTGAATTTATGGTGGATGCCAACTGCTTTTGTTACAATATGCAAATAAAAGATTAAAACAAGACTTTTGACTTTTAATTAGTTTGCGGAATAAGACGCTGAACGAACTCAATTAAACGTTGAAAAAGGAAAGCAAAATTTAATAGGGTAATCTGAACTCAGAAAAAACAACGAAATGGCAACATAGGCTATAATCCATTGCTAAATTATTGCCTAAATAAAAACTTTTCTTACTTTTAATCATTCTATGATTCCTACTCGTATAATCCCTCGGATTTTCACTTGCAACGGAATCATAGCCATAAACGTTAGCTTTGATGCTGACAAAAATTACGGATATAAATTAAAACAAAAATTATGAACTATTTTTTAGCTATTGGACCTTTTCAACTAATTTTAGCATTACTCGTTTTTATGCCAACTACTATAGCTCTTATTGACATTCTAAGAAATGAATTTTCTGGAAACAATAAAATTGTATGGCTATTAGTTGTCTTACTTGGAAATTTTTTAGGTGCTCTGTTATATTTTATTATTGGAAGAAAGCAAAAATTATCAGCAACGAATAAAACTAGTTAGACTTAAAACATATTCGTTGGACTTTTTGGCTCGATTGCGCAAATGGAATTGAAAAAGTAACGTCAGAATTGTTCACTCAAACTTTAATGAAAATATGCGGAATAGAAAAAGTTGATCTGACACTCCTATTATAAAAACCATTGAATAAACAAAAGACATATAAATTATCGAAAAACACTGTGAAGACAATTATTCTTATTTTCCTATCCTTTTTGATATTTTCTTGCAATCAGATTAAAAAAGAAAATGGAGTACAGTTAAACGGAAAATATTCAATTGCGGATTTTAGAATGACTCCCGAATTCAAAAAAGATTCCATTGGACGAAAAAAATTAATGTCTATTCTAACTAGTGGCCAATATAAATTTGATTTTTCCTTAAAAGATTCAATTGTGAAAATTGACCCGAAATTTGGAATGGAATATTTTGGAGATTCAATTTTTGAATACAAAGTGGATAAAAAATTTATTGCCTTAAGAAATCCTTATAAAAAAATAAACTTACCGTATAAAAATGACCACGGAATAATAAGATTATTAATTGATAAGAAAGGAATTGAATTGTTTTCAATAACACCCTCAAAAAAATAAAAACGAAAAACAACAATATATGTAAAAATGGACGAAACGGTAATAAAATTAAAGTTTTATCTCGTGTCAAACTTTGTGGGTAATCGAAAGTTTCGTGTTTCGAAATCGCCTACTTTTCATATGTGTGCCGAGAGTAACGAAGGGCTGAAAATAGTTACGCAACCATTTAACTTTAACAGTATCTATTTATTAACCAAATCTAAAGTATTATGAAATGCCCATTAACAATAAGTTGCAAACCCAACCAATATGATAATTTGGGCATCGCATCTGACCTCTAAAACAATAAAATTTAAACAGATGAAAAACTTACTGATTATTTTAATGATTATGGGAGTTATTTTCTCATGTTCAAATGACGATGCCAATAAAAATGTTGTTAATCCGGAACTAATAGGAAAATGGAAACTTATTGAAACCTTTGAAGACCCTGGTGACGGAAGTGGCGTTTATGAAAGTATTGAAAGTGAAAAGACAATTGAGTTTTCTAACGATGGAACTTTTACTATCAACGGACCATTGTGCCAATTATCAACTTTAGTTGGAGGAACTTTTACTGGTAATGTTCGCAATTCAAATTATTCTGATAATAATATATTAGTTCCAGAAGAAGAATGTGACCCTGACAATCCATCGGCTGAATATAGAGTATTAATTGAAAATTCTAATTTAATAATTTATTATACAGCATGTATAGAGGGCTGTGGCAATAAATATCAAAAACTAAACGCTGAATAAAAATGGCTTACATAATAATGGTAGCTGTTGCACAAGTCCTTGAAGTTCTAAAAATAAGATACAAATAAGCCCTTTTAAGGGCTTTTATTTTGCTGTTTAAATTTCTTGCGCCCTAATTCCGGGGCACGGCAATTTAAACTGGAACTGGTTGAACAGTTTCTCTTGGCATAGTTTTTTACCTTACATTCTTAAAAATAAGAAGTTTCGTGCAATAATTGAAATTTTAAAATATATTTGAAACCTTGTGCAACGGGCACAATGTGTATCATTTATGCTATATCTAATCAAAAATTAAAAATCAAAACATTTTAAAAACCTATATGCTGGTGTAAAATCCTACGGGTTTTCAACCGCAAATCATACACACAAACGTTGGCAATAATTTTTAGAACCTAAAATTCGCAACAATTCTTTTCCAAACACATCGTTTCGTTATTCCTTCACATTATGTGGATAATTCTTGTTACGATTCTGGAATCGTAGAATATGTTCTTTTACAATCACACCTTTATCAATATTTATAGCATTTTTTATGGTCTTATTTTCATTCCAACTCTCGCGACCAGATATAACAGATGGTACATGTACCATTAATGCTGCAGAAATAGATCTTGAAGCACTTTCCCAAAAATAACTTGGTGTATGATCTACCGCGTAGTAATCAATATTATCTATAGCAATTATTGGTTTTTTAAAAGTGGTAGGTTTTGCGAAATAAAAACCCATACCTTCGTCGCAACTCACATCAATAATAAGTGAACCAGGTTTAAGCATCGATTTTTCTTCTTCTATTACATAATCAATTGGATCGTCTATATCCTGATATGTACCATTAATTATTATTTCAGATTCATTAATTAAATCTAATAATGGTCTTTGTGAACCATCATGTTCAACAACAATTAGTCGTGGTTCGTTTTCGTTTCCTTTTCTAACTCTAACATAGTGTACATTTAAGACTTCTTCTCTTACTTCATGATCTGGCCTTTGGATACATATAGTAATGTCTCTAAAGCCATGCGCTTTTAAGGCGTAAATAGCACCTCTACTTACAGCACCAAAACTAAATATAATTACCTTCCGCTGATTACCATAATGACCATCTATTCCCTTTAATTGCAATGCGTGTATAACTGCGCTATATCCAGCCATTTCATTGTTTTTATAAAATGTATGTCTTCCCATTTGTCCGCTAGGAATCCACACATACATATCTTCAAAAGCAATTAAAGTTAATTTTTTATCTATAGCTGTTTGTGTAACTTGTGTATTTTGAGCACAATGCGGATAACCCCAAATAATACCACCATCTTTTAGTTCTTTAAAATCTGATAAAATGGGTTTGGCAATTATAGCACAACCTATGCCTGCTAAAATTTCACCTCTTGAAGCAACTCCTCCAGTTAAGGCACTGATATCTTTGTCTTTTATGTTGAAAGGTTTTCCGTAACCTTCTTCAAAAATAAGTTGTCTTCGAATATGTTCAGGAAGTCTATTTAAATGTGCTGGATGAATAGGTACTCGCCTTTCATCTTCTTTCTTTGAAGTACCAATTACTCCCATTTTTAAAAAAGTCATATGTTGTTAGATTAACACGAATTGCACAGTAATGACATGAGCAAAGCGTAATATTAAAATTACTATTAGATAGTTACTTACTAGCAATCAGGCATTAAGTTGGTCACTAGGGGTTCATTAATCAAAATAAAGACTTAAAGTAAAAAGCCTCTGGAATTCGCTGAAGTAGTACGAAGAGATTTAATATCAACAGACAAATAATACTTTGTCAAAGATACCTTGAAATAAACGATTATAAGGATAATTTCATTTTTAATAATTTATCCTTATCAAAAGGAATTAGATGGGTTGACTGGTAATGACAATGTTATGATTAAGTATTTAGACAAAGCTGCATCTCTTTTTACTGGAATCATTGGTGTAATAATAGGGTACTATTTTGGACATAAAAAGCAATAATGTAAGTTAACGGTAACCCGTTGCACAAGCCCTTTTATTTTGCCGTGTAGATTCCCTTGTTCCCTAAAATTGTAGCCTATCCCATTACGATAAAACCCTAAGAAAATGCTACAATTTTCACACCCACGGATGAAAATACCTCACCCTCATTGCTTCGGAGTCAAACAAGATTTTCATCCATATGCTCGCCCTGCTACCTTGATTTTTAAGATTTTTATCGGTATGCCACTGCACTTTGCACAGTATTGGAAATGCTGTACAAAAAGAACTATATTTGAAAGAAAAATAAACGCAATAAAGTGCGTTTACTAACTAGTTGGCAAACATTAAAACTTACTCAAAACTTTAAAGTTAAATGAACAAAAAAGAATTGTTATTGATTGTAATTGGATTTATTTTTTCAATCAATTTAAATGCTCAAAATAAATTAGAAATTGGAATTAATGCAGGATTAAATTACCCAGATATTAGAGGAAATGAATATGCTAAATACAATAATTTTAAAGTTGGTTACCTAGTTGGTGTTTCTTTGGATTATTATTTGAAGGAGAATTTGTCTATAAGAGCAAATTTGAATTATGAGAGAAAAATTAAGAAACTAGAATTAACTTTCTATGATAATCAGGCTCAAGAAACTGGAACTGAAAATTATAATGAAAACTTTGATCATTTAAATATCCCTATTTTGTTGAAACATGAGTTTAAAAATTCTAAATTTTTCGTAAACGGTGGTCCTTTTTTTAATTATCTAATAGATAATAAAATTGATAAAAAGTATCCTAATGATGACAGTAACCTAGTTACAAAGCAGAAAAAAATTGATTTTGGTTTATCCGCTGGAGTTGGAGCAAATATTAGTATTGACAAAAAAAATGAACTAGTAGTTGAACTAAGAAATGATTTAGGACTTATTGATACAGGAGGCGTTCCCAATCAAGTGAATGGAACCGTAAAAACCAATACCTTAAAACTAATATTGAGTTGGAATTTAGGGATAAAATAACGTTTGCCAATAACGGCTGTATTTTATAGCAGTAAATTCATATAAATGACTGTCTTGTTTACTTAATAGTAAAATTCTTGTGGATTTTCGCGCAACAAAATAATAGGTATATTTTAACCTACTCATAAATGACAAAACATACTTTAATAGACCATATAAAAGCCTATGTAACTTCTTCAGATAATGAATTATCGGAAATCGTAGGCTTTTTCAATACCTGTTCTTACAATAAAAAAGCAACCTTATTGCCTGCCGGAAAGCGATGTGATAAGCTATTCTTTGTTGTAAAGGGGTGTTTGTGTTTATATTTTATTGATGGTTCGGGCAACCAAAAAACAATACAGTTTGCCATAGAAAATTGGTGGTTAACAGATTTTTTAGCATTTCAAAATCAAAAACCGTCTAATTTCTATATTGAAGCAGTCGAGCATTCAGAAGTATTGGCAATATCCTTTTCAAAATACCAGGAGCTGTTATGTAAATTTCCAAAAATGGAAACGTATTTTAGAACCATTTACGAAATCGCTTATGGCGCTGCATTAATGCGCTTAAAATATATAAACAGCTTTTCTAAAGAAGACATGTTTTTTAGGTTTCGAGATGATTTCCCAGAGTTTGTACAGCGTGTACCACAATACCTTTTAGCAAGTTTCCTTGGTTTAACTCCAGAATATTTGAGTGAAATTAAAAGAAAATAACTTTCTTAAACCAGTTTAATTTTTGCTGTATTTGATTTGGCTACCTTTGTTTTATGTTAAAAGTAGTAAAAGGCGGCTATGAAAAACACTAAAAAACTTGTTGTTGTAGGAGGTGGTTTTGCAGGTTTGGAACTTGTAAAAAGATTAGGGAATTCAGGGGACTATGAAATTGTTTTAGTTGACAGTAATAATTACAATTTTTTCCCGCCATTAATTTATCAGGTATCCACAGGCTTTATGGAACCCTCAGCAATAAGTTATCCGTTTCGGAAGATTCTACGAAAATTAAAGAACGTTCGTTTTAGGCTTGGTTCTCTTCAAGCCGTTGTTCCTGAAGAAAATAAAATACTATTAAGTAACGGAGAATTGGAATACGACATTTTAGTGATGGCTACGGGGACGGAGACAAATTTTTTTGGTAACCAAAACATTGCAGAAAAAAGTTTGCCAATGAAAACGATAAGTGATGCCTTGTCGCTTCGCAATGTTATTCTAACCCGGTTAGACCGTGCTACTAGAATTCAAAATGCCGAAGAAAGAAAAAAATACCTAAGCTTTGTTATTGCAGGAGCAGGCCCTACTGGCGTTGAGCTTTCGGGTATTTTGGCAGAAATGAAGGCTTCAATTATAATGAAAGATTATCCTGAGTTAAAAGAAAAAGACCTTGGAGAAATTCATTTAATTGATGGTCAATCTTCCGTTTTGGCAGCTATGTCCAAAAGTGCTCAAGATTATACGTCAAAAAAATTAATAGAGCTGGGCGTTACTTTAATGATGGATACATTGGTTAAGGATTTTGATGGTGAAACGGTGTATTTATCCAATGGTATTAAAATTCAATCTAAAAACCTTATTTGGGCTGCAGGTGTTTCGGCAAAAACATTTTCGGGATTTTCAAAAGATAGTTTTGGAGCGGGTAAAAGATTAAAAACAAATCAGTTTAATCAAGTCCATACCTATAACAATATCTATGCGTTGGGAGATTGTGCTTTGGTTCTTGGTGATACAAATTACCCCAATGGCCATCCGCAATTAGCACAACCAGCACTGCAACAGGCAAAGAACCTGGCTGATAACCTAAATAGGAAAAACAATAACTGGAAACCATTTCTGTATAACGATAAAGGTTCTTTGGCCATAATAGGAAGAAACAAGGCTGTATTGGACTTTCCGAAACAAACCCATTCTGTAAAAGGTTTTGGGGCTTGGTTAATTTGGATTTTTGTACATATCATGGGACTGGTCAATTTTAAAAACAAAGTAAGGACATTGTACAACTGGCTGGGGTACTATATATACAAAGACCAATATTTTAGAATGATAATTAAACCAACAGAAAGAACTAATAAATAAAGAAGACTATGAAACGAACATTAACAAAATTTAAGCATTTTTTCACAAAAGGAAATGTTTAAAATTTTTAATGAGAGAACGAGTGTAAGGAGTGGTTGCACACGTTCTTAATTTTATAATTGCAATAAAATCAATTAATTACTAAAATTTAAACGTGTGAAAAAAGTTAAATTAATAACAGTAATGGTTTTTCTAACCATGGTTACTAGTTGTAATACCGAGAGATCAAAAAACAATGCTAAAGTTGAGGATGTTAATCAAGTTACGTCGCAATCTGATACACTAACTAAACACCTAAAGCCTTTCAAGTTAGAATTGCCAACAATAGGCCTTCTTATGTTTAACGGTGTTTTACAGGGAGAGGTTATAGCGACTTCTGATGTTTTTGGGAAACCGGACAAAAATGGCAAACAGCTTTTTAACGTCATAGCTATTGCAGAGACGAAAAGCCCGATTACCACAGAAGAAGGGATGCACTTTGTTCCTGATTACACTTTTGAAAATTGTCCAAAACTAACAGCTTTGTTTGTGCCTAGTGCTTATGATATGTATGCACAAGTACATAATAACAAAATTGTAGATTTTATAAAAGAGAAAAATACTGAGACAAAATATATTGTTAGTAATTGTGCAGGGGCGCAGCTAATAGGTAAATCGGGTATTGCCGACGGACACAAAATTGTTACCTGGATAGGTGGGGGTGAACAATTACAAAAGGACTTCCCGAATTTAAAAGTTCAAAACGACAGTCTGGTAACCTTTGTCGAAGATGGGAAATTCAGTTCCTCGAATGGCAATTTAGCAAGTTACATTTCTGCATTGAATTTATTGGAGAAAATGACAAGTATGGAACACAGAAAGTTTATAGAAAGCTATTTGTACCTTGACCGACTTCAGAATTACAAAGAAATTAACGAACCATTGTAAATAAGTTATTTAGTGCATTGTTTCTATCTTTTATCTAGAATATCTTCACGGATTTTCTATTCGGTTTGTATTTGCTAAATTTAGTGTTTAAATTAAGTTTAAACTAATTCTATATTTTAGGAGTTGCATTTTAAAATGACAATTATAGATAAAGAAAGACAAGCAGATTACAAAAACAGAATTAATCGGGTTTTTAAATATATTGACGAAAATTTGGATTCGGACCTGTCTTTAAGCACGATTTCTGAAATCGCGTTTTTCTCAGCATTTCACTTTCATAGGGTTTTTAAATTCATTACAGGCGAAACCCTAAAGGAATACGTGACCAGAAGGAGAATTGAAAAATCAGCATCCGATTTACTTCATAAAAATATCACGGCAACAGAAATAGCACACAAATACGGGTTTAGTGATAATACTTCTTATTCAAGAGTATTCAAAAAGTATTTTGGAGTAAGCCCAACTGAATTTAAAAAACAAAACCCTAATAGACATAGCAAGATTCGTCAACTTAAAAGCAAGAACGGACAAGCATATCCTGACTACGAAAAATACATTTGCATCATTAATAATCTTAAAAATTGGATAAAAATGAATGCAAAAATTGAAATTAAAGAAATGTCCAAAATGGATTTGGCTTATGTATTAAGCATTGGCCCTCAAAACCTTGAAAGTGCTTATGGAGAACTAATGCAATGGGCAATACCAAAAGGGTTAATGAGCGACCAAACAAAAATGATAACGATTTATCACGACAGTTTTAAAGTTACCGAAGCTAGTAAAGTAAGAATGAGTGCTTCGATTTTGCTTGACAAGACGATTGAAACAAAGGGGGAAGTTGGATTAACCACTATTGAAAAGGGAAAATACATAGTAGGTAGTTTTGAAATTGGGTTGGATGAATTCGAAAAATCTTGGACAGGATTGTTTGTTTGGATGAATGAAAATGGGTATAAAAAAGCAGATAGGGAACCTTTAGAGATGTATTATAATAATTTTAATGACCACCCAGAAAAAAAGGCTATCGTTGACTTTTGTATACCAATTGAATAAAAACGGTTTGTTATACCATAGCTTAAAAGCTGTCTGGCATTAAACTTATCATTTATTCCAAATAAAAACACAAAAAAATGCAATAAATAAGAAAAGCATCGTCTTATTTAATGAAGAACCCTTCGTAAAAGGTTTTAGTGAATTTGGAATCAGAAAACAGTAAAAAGCTTAAGGATTTTTTTGGAAGAGAATATGAGTCTCTCAGGGTTTACGTGAACACAAAAATAAGTGATACGGTCAATCGTGATGCAGAAGACATTATTCAGGATGTAGCCTTAAAGTTGTTTTCTGGAGCAGATAGATATGCGCCCATAAATAATGTGGCTGGTTTTGTATATAGATCTATAAAAAACAAAATCATTGATGTTATGCGAACCAATAAAAAAGTGGATTCCGTAACTGTTGATAAGGATTTGCTGGAGTTGATAGATGTTGTACAGCAATCCACCAATAATTATACTTCAGACGAAATGATTTTGATACTTAAAGAATGTGTCGATAAGTTAAAACCAGCATATCGGGATATTATCATAGCAGTAGACTTTGAAGGGTACTCCTATAAGGAGATTTCTGAAGAAACAGGCATTTCTTTAGGAACACTCATGTCCAGAAGGCACAGGGCCATAGGTATATTGTATAAAAAAATAGAACAGGAAATTAACAAACATAAAATTAGTATATCATGACAAATTTTTTCACCCATAAATTTAGAAAAAAGTCACCAATAGAGATTGTTGGAATGATCATTTTTGGTGCCATTGCCATTGCTGGATTGGTTATTTTATTTGGTTTTGTAATTATGTGGTTATGGAATTGGCTGATGCCCGATATTTTTGGACTTACAACACTTACATATTGGCAAGCTGTGGGCTTATTTATATTACTAAAAATACTTCTTGGCGGTTGTGGTACTGGAGGAAAAGATGCTTCAAAAAGTTCAAAGCATAAATGTAAAAAAGATTCAAAGACCGATTTTTCAAAATGGAAATACTATGATAAATTTTGGAGGGAGGAAGGCGATGCATATTATAAGGAATACGTCGAACGACAAACAAACCCTTCGCAAGAAAACGATGAATCAAAATCAGATTCAGAATAACAATAAAGTAGCATTATGGAATTGCTAATATTTCAAACAGATATCAAATCAAAGAAAAAAGTTAAGTCCCTAAAACCTGTATTTAATACCCATCCAGACATTATTAAGTGGTCCATTGATCTGGAAGATATTGACAATGTACTTCGCATAGAAGCAACAACAAATCTATCGGAAGAGGATGTTGTCGATCTGGTAAAGGTAAATGGGTTTTATATTAAAGCATTACCGGATTAGGAAATATAACCGCTTTGTGTTTTAAACTGTTCAACTTAAAAAAGTAATAGGGTTTATAGCTTATAGGCTTAACATCCAGGTACGCTGTAACTTTTTGAATTTACGTAACTCACTACGTAAAATAGGTAGAAAGTCCTTACCGTTACTATTAGAATGTTCTAAGCGGTAAGCGTTTTTGTAAAGTCTGTTTGTTAGACGTTTAAGTGCGGCAATATGCTTATGTTTTCTATCGGAATAACGTTCCCTTTCTGCATTGGCTATTTCCGGAGCTAACGATACAGATTGTTGTACAATATCTCCCGAAAAATAAATGTGCTGGTCTTCAGAACCATCTTCCTTTAGTTCAGATAAATCGTGATTTAGGTATGTAGAGATACTTTGCGACAAGGCAAAAATCTCCATGGCCTTTTTATATAAAGGCGTGTCAGACAAGTATGGTGAATGGTTGTAAGACATCTTAACTAAGCAATTTTTATCAAAATTAGTCACAAGAATTTATATCTTACTTTAAAATTTAAAGTAAATGTGTATATTTGATTTAATAATTAATTATTTTGAAGCTAAATTACTTTAAATGGGGTTAGATGTGCTTAATAAGAAGATTTTAAAGTGTTTACAGGAGAATGCCAGGCTGTCTAATGCCGAAATTGGAAGGCGTGTAGGGATTAGTTCTCCAGCAGTTTCAGAGCGTATTAAAAAGATGGAAGACCTGGGTATTATTGAAGGGTATAAAACCATTGTCTCGACATTTGAAATAGGATATCAGTTAAAGGCTATTATTACATTGCGCGCTTTTATGGGGAAATTAAAACCTTTTTTGGAAAAGGTAAAAACCTACGACGAGGTTATTAATTGTTACCGGATTACAGGCGATGAGAACATCGTTATGGAGGTTGTTTTAAAGAATCAAAAGCATTTGGAAGTGTTTATAGATCAGCTTATTATATACGGAGAAACTAAAACACAAATTGTTTTGTCACGTGTGGTAAAGCTAAAAGAACTAAAGCCCATTTAAAATTATTTAGGGATGCGCCAAGGTGGATTTTTCCTGTTCTTTCCTGCGTAATATAAAATGATGGTATTGCCATCGGGATCTAATAAATGAGCTTCACGCCATAACCAACGTTTGTCTTCTGGGGCACTTATAAAAACAAGCCCTTTACTTTTTAGTTGTGTTACTAGTGTGTCTAAATTATCATCTTCAAAATATATAGTAATGCCGTTGCCATTGGGTAGTGTCTCTACCAAATGAATGGATAGTGTCGAATCGCCATCCGGGCATTCAAACCTTACATACCTTGGAAGCGCATCTACAATGAGTTGCAATCCCAAGGTTTTGTAAAATTCGGTTGCTTTTTCAAGATCTAAAGAGGGTATGGTTACTTGATTTAAGTTCATATAAAACGTTTTTTTGCTTTTAGGAATTGTTGTAGTATCACCAATAGTAGAATACAGCAAGCGGCCAATACCGTTATAAGGTACCAAGTGTTATCAAATCCAAGACCGTCAACCATGCGCATTCCTGCATTGTGCCCAAAAATATGGGCTATAGAGAACGATATGGAATAAAGGGCCATATACTCACCTTGGTTTCCTTTTTTAGCCCGATCCATTGCAAAGGCATTGGAAAAAGGAAAAGCTATCATTTCGCCTAAAGTAGCAAGCAACATACCAATAACCAATACACCCACCCAGGTTGTGAGGTTTAAAATAATAAAGCTAAGACCGGTAAGGATCGCACCAAATATCATAAGTCCAGATTTGGTAAACCGTGAAGTTTCCAACCATTTTATTAGTGGCATTTCAAATACAAAAATAAGAAACCCGTTCATTCCAAGTAACATGCCAATTTCAAGTTCGGTTAGCAAATGGGCATCTTTATAATACAAGGGCATGGTAGAGAAGTATTGTAAAAATACTATTCCGAAAAGTACCATGGCTCCCAAAAATATTAAAAAAGCCGTATCGCTATATGCCGATCTAGGGTTGGAAGTATTTACATCGTCCAATGTTTTTGTCGTTTTAGGATTTAATACATTTATCAATACCAAAGCAGCTAAAATACACGTTATGCCATCCACCCAAAACAGGCCACCATAGCTTAGTGTTGTTATAATGATGCCTCCAATGGCCGGTCCTGCAGAGAAGCCTAAATTAATGGCCAATCGTATTAATGTAACCGATCTTGTTTTGTTTTCTGGTTTGCTGTAGGCACTTAAAGCAACAAACATGGCAGGCCTAAACATGTCGGCAATAAGCATAACCAATAGAATACCAATACAAAACGATACGAATGTGGTTAAAAACTGTAAAGCAACGAATAGTACGCCAGTAGCTAGTAAGCTAAATACCATAACTTTATAGAAACCAATTTTATCGGTTAGTTTTCCACCGAGCCAAGACCCTATTACAGACCCTAAGCCAAAGGCACTCATAATCCAGCCCACATCATTTAAAGTAAAATTGAGGTCTTTGGTTAGGTATAAGGATAAAAAAGGGATAACCATTGTGCCAGCCCTATTAATAAGGGTTATTAAGGCGAGCCACCAAACTTCTTTAGAAAGGCCTTTAAATGTGTTGAGGTACTTAGTAAATAGTGTTTTCACACGTTTAAATTTTAGTTAATTATTTGATTATATACTAATTATAAAATTGAGAACGTGTGCAACCGCTTCGCTCTCACATTAAAAATTTTAAACAGTCTCTACACTTTTGTAAAACTATTCTTAAAATTTATTAATGTTCGTTTCATTCGTGTGTTTGTACTTTCGAATTAAAACTTTAATTGTTACTGTCTTTGTAAAATATGAACTACCTAAAAATAAAAAGTCCAACTTTTCAGTTGGACTTTTATATATTGTATTATTCTATATCTACATCATCACAATATATAACAAATCCAACCTATCCATTGCTTAAAAATGGAACGCTTCATTGTACAAATGGTGACGTTTAAATACATGTTATCTTTTTTTTTGATCCACCAAAGCTATACAAAATAATTGTAAGTTGTATTTTTGAAATGAAAAAAAATAAAATGAACAGACTTTTTCCATTTATTTTAATCGTACTTATTGCTTTTGCTTGTGGTGAAAAGAAGCAGCCATTACAGGGAGAAACACCTTTTCAGAAAGAATTGAATGCCAAGTTTAAGGACGCAACGGTGTCGCCATTAACGGACAAGGATAGAAAAGCATTTAAAGGGCTTGATTTTTTTAAATTCGATTCGACGTTTATAGTAAAAGCGCATTTAAAGCAAACCCCCGATACAGATTGGTTTAACATGCAAACCACGACAAACCGGGTGTCTAAAGAGCGTGTTTTTGGCGTTTTATCTTTTCTATTACAAGGAAAAGAGTATCGTTTAAATATATACCAAGGAGCAGACAACATGTTAAAGGCTGGTTACGAAGATTACTTGTTTCTCCCGTTTTTAGATGAAACCAATGGCGAGGAAAGTTATGGAGGTGGACGTTATATCGATTTACGGATTCCTGAAGGGGATAGTTTGGAAATCGATTTCAATAAAGCTTATAATCCATATTGTGCATACAATCCTAGTTATTCCTGTCCTATTGTGCCTCGGGAAAACTATTTAAGAATACGTGTTGAAGCAGGTGTAAAGGCGTTTAAGAAGCACTAAGCATAATGCTTAGTTTAGATAGTAAATAAAATGTGAGGGAAACATCTAGAATTATACTATTTCACAGCAATATAAATTTGAGTTTCCCAATTGGCAGGATTGGGTGTTTGGGTTGGATCTGTTATATAGCTTTCCAACATTGCACCATTTTCACTAAATTCTAACTCTTGTTCTTTAATATATGTCATCGTGGTGCCCCAAGCTTCTTTAAGATTATCATAATGCCCTTTAAGCGTAGTTTTAACGGCTTTGAAATCTTGAAGCTGCCCCGTTAAAATAGCGTCGTTCGTTGTTATTACTTTTTCGGTTGTGGGGATACAGCAAGAAAATATAGTTGCGTTGTTGGTTTCATCCCATTTGTGATAAAGTACAAAAGGAGGGCCTGATGGCGTTAGTTTATTCTTGGAGGCATAATTTATAACTTTGGCCAGCATGGTACTCATAGTATCTTTTAAATCATCTATTTTACAAGACGTTGTATTATACAAGTAATAGCCACCACTGTGTTGTGTTATGCCATTTACGGTAATAGTATATGCTTTCATATTGGCAATGACGATACTATCTAACTTTTCGAGACTACGTTCGTAATGTGGGCCTATTTGTTTTTCCATACCACCAGCAAAAACAGTAAAAGCTTTAAAACCGAAAGGCAAATTATTTCCAGAAATAGACCATGTAACATCTGTAGAGCCATTGGCATTGGCCTCAAATTTCCAGTTAATGTCGGAAGCAGGGAAATCGGCGAACTGCATGGTTTGCTTAATGGATTTATTGGCAACGGTTTCAAGCGTTTTCATAGTACCTATGCCATCTTTGTCTTCCCAAGTGTAACTTCCATTAACACCCAGTGTTTGTTCTGGGTAAGTGATTCTTATATCTGGATCGGACTCTACCCACGACGACCAAGCTTCCCAGTTTTTTAGGTCTATAACATTATTGTAAATTACGGAAGCAGGTGCTTTTATTGTGCGTGTTCTGCTAACTTCAAACGTGTTTGGTTGTACTGCAATGTAAACAGAAAGACCTATTACAAAAATTAATAGAAGAAATAAGAGGTATTTAAAAGCTTTCATTTTTTTAAGTTAAAAATCTGAACCAAAGATACTCATTTTTCAACTTTATATTAATAAATTGTTACATTTGCCATGTAAAAAATAAATATTTAATAATTAAACTAGCTTGTTTTGTGTTAATCAATAATTTTTGTGTCTACATTATTGATTTGAAGTAATCTAAAAAATATTAATAAACAAAAGAGAATGAACTTACGATTAAAATTGTGTTTAGTGTTGTTAATCAGTTTTGTCTTATCCTGTGGTAATGATGCTAAAACGGAGACCAAGAAAGTAGAACCTGAAGTAAAAGAAGATGTTTTTGACTATAAAGTAGATACTTTTGCAGATATTCAAGTGTTACGGTATCAAATTCCAGGATGGGATGCCTTAACTTTAAAAGAACAAACGTTGGTATATTACTTAACCCAAGCGGGATTGGCCGGCCGGGATATGGTATGGGATCAAAATTATAAGTACAACTTAAAGATTAGAAATGCTCTGGAATCTGTATATACCAAGTATACAGGCGATAAAACCACAGAACAATGGAAAGCCTTTGAAACCTATTTAAAGCGTGTATGGTTTAGCAATGGTATTCACCATCATTATTCTAATGATAAAATAGAGGCTGGATTCTCGGTCGAATATTTAAGAGAACTATTAGCGGAAACTAATACAGAACTAAAAGGAGCAGCTTTTGATGTCATTTTTAACGATCTCGATTCTAAAAAAGTAAACAAGTCGAAAGGGGTTGATAATGTGGCTGTCTCTGCTGTTAATTTTTATGGAGATGGTGTGACCAATGCAGATGTAGAGCGTTTTTATAGCACCAAAAAGTCGCCAAACCCTGAAAAACCATTGTCTTTTGGCTTAAACTCTCAAATGGTTAAAGAAAATGGTGTTTTAAAAGAGCGCGTTTACAAATCGGGGGGATTATATGGTTCTGCCATCGATGAGGTTATAAAATGGTTGGAATTAGCAAAAGGTGTTGCTGAAAATGAAGCGCAGGCCGAAGCTTTGGGCTTGTTGATAGCGTATTATAAAACTGGGGATTTGCAAACATGGGACGATTATAATGTGGCTTGGACGGCTGCCACCGAAGGTAACATAGATTATATTAACAGCTTTATTGAGGTGTATTACGATCCGTTGGGCTATCGCGGGTATTACGAATCAATTGTACAGATCAAAGATTTTGAGATGTCTAAAAAAATGGCTGTATTATCTGAGAATGCACAATGGTTTGAAGATCATTCGCCCTTAATGGAAGCTCATAAAAAGAAAAATGTGGTTGGAGTTTCATATAAAACTGTTAATGTCGCTGGAGAATCTGGCGGTGCATCGCCTAGTACGCCAATAGGTGTTAATTTACCCAATGCAAACTGGATTCGGGCTGCCGTGGGAAGTAAATCGGTATCCTTGGGGAATATTATACATGCAGCTAATAATGCAGGGAGCTCCCAACGGTTAAAAGAATTTGTTCATGATGAAGAGGAGTTGGCACTTGAAGAAAAATACGGGCAATTAGCCGATAAGTTGCATACCGCTTTACATGAAGTTGTGGGACATGCTTCAGGACAATTGAATCCAGGAGTGGGAGAGACCAAAGAAACACTAAAAACCTATGCATCTACATTAGAGGAGGGACGCGCTGATTTAGTAGCCTTATACTTTTTGTACGATGACAAACTGCAGGAATTAGGGTTGGTCGACGATTGGCAGAGTGTTGGTAAAGCAGCTTACGATGGTTATATTAGAAATGGGCTCATGACCCAGTTGATTCGTTTAAAGCTAGGTGATGATGTTGAGGAGGCCCATATGCGTAACAGACAGTGGATCTCTGCCTGGGTTTATGAAAAAGGGAAGGCCGATAACGTCATTGAGAAAGTTATCCGAGATGGAAAAACTTATTTTAACATCACCGATTATGGAAAGCTACATACACTTTTCGGACAATTGCTACGCGAAACCCAACGTATTAAGTCTGAAGGGGATTTTGCTGCAGTCGAAGCCTTGGTTGAAGGTTATGGTGTAAAAGTAGATCAAGCGCTTCATAAAGAAATATTGAAACGTAATAAACAGTTTAAATCTGCACCTTATAAGGGGTATGTAAATCCTGTATTGGTACCAGAAATAGATAGTGAAGGCAAAATCATTGCGGTTAAAGTTACGCAACCAAAAACGTTTGCTGAACAAATGTTGGCCTATAGTAAGCATTATAGCTTCCTTCCAGAAGTTAATTAAAACAAATAAATGCTAAAAGAAATTAGAAAACAGAATCTTAAAAATTTTAAGGTTCTGTTTTTTTGTTTACGCTAAATGCTAAAAGAATACCATTAATGGCTATTAGTATCGCAATAATTATAAGGATTTTCATGATTTGAGATTGGTCTTAGTTATGTTTTAGATGCATTAGACTACTTTTGGTTGCGTCGTTACATACATTATTTTTAATAAAACAATTTTAGACCAAAAATTCCTACCTTAATATTGGGTTTTATTTTAGTTTTTTAAAAAAACTTTAATGGCTACAATGCATAAAATAAAAGATATAAAGGCAACAAGCATCCAGATACTACCTTTATAAAAGCGTTTGTGGAGTTTTAGATCTTTTCGATAGGTGTAGCCTATAACGATTGCGAATATAATGGCAAACAAAATACCGAAAATGATTTGACCTTTACTGAACATATGGTTATTTTTAGGCAAAAATAAAAAATTAAAAGAAGTTCCAATGAATGGAATGCAACTATACTTATAAAAACTAATATTAAAATAAATGAAGAATAAGATTGAAGCTGTAAAAGCATTTCATACTGCCTTTAAAATTGGACATCGTGAAACTCCTATAGCCGATTTGGGCAATGAGAAGAATTTGTTGCGATTTAATTTAATGAAGGAAGAAAATGAAGAATACCTAGAAGCTGCTAATAATAACGATTTGGTTGAAGTAGCCGACGCATTAGGGGATATGCTTTATATTTTATGTGGTACCATAATAGAGCACGGTATGCAACATAAAATTGAAGAAGTATTTGATGAAATACAGCGTAGTAACATGAGTAAATTGGGAGACGACGGTCAACCCATTTACCGTGAAGATGGGAAAGTGCTAAAAGGTCCCAATTACTTTAAACCGAATATAGAATCCATTTTGGATAAATAACAAAGAAAGGCTTAAGAAAACGTTCTGTCTCCCTAAGTCACTTTAAGGAGGCACATTTTACAGTATTTTTAAGCCTTTGTTTTGATAATATGGCGCTTTTATTTGTTTATTTTTATAAGTTGTATTGAGTCACTATTCTTGCCAAAGATTAATCCGAAATCCTTTTTGTTACTCAAGAGAATAGGTTTCATGGCTTTAGTATCTCCGTTAATATAAATACCACTTTGATTTGATTGTATAGGAGAGAAGGCTCCTTGTCCCTTTCCTTTTAAGAGTAAGCCATAGCCGGCATCGTTTCTGGGTGTTTCAATTTCGGAAGCATATAAGTTTCCAACCAATATTATATCTTTATTACCATCGTTGTCAATATCTTTTAATAAGATGTCATTAACAGATGAGAATTGCGCTTGGTTGCGAAGTTCAGTTACATTAAAAGAACCGTTTCCTAAGTTTTCAAGGTAAGAAGATGCAAACGTATTGGCAGAATATGCAAGGGATTCTTCAAGGACATTGCCGTATACTTCTTTTAATGTTGCTTGTCCAAAATCATTATAGGTTGGGAATTTCTTTTTAATGAAAGGCATTTGTGCCGAGCTACATGAGCGTCCCCTTAAAGGGTAGTTTTTACCCAGATCGTAATAGCTAAGAACAATATCAAGCGTCCCATTATTGTCAAAATCCGTGGTATGAACACCAAAGGGCTCTCCAACATTGGCTTTGTACTTATAATTCTTTCCTAAATTGCCAACTATTAAATCCATATCGCCATCGTTATCCATATCGGCCGATGCAATGCTATACCACCAACCGGTAAGATTGTCCAACCCAAAGTTTTGAGTTTGGTTGGTGAATTCATTTGCTTCGTTTTTAAATATGAGAACAGATGTCCATTCACCCACAACCACTAAATCCTTTTTATTGTCACCTGTTATATCTGTCCATTCGGCATCCGTGATCATCCCCAGATTACTAAATTCAGGAGCTATAGAGTTAGTAACATCTTTAAAAATTACTTTGTCGTTTTCAGTTTCATTTTTTAAAATATAACTTTTAGCAGGAAAAGGGTATTTTCCGGGGATGAGCCTGCCGCCAACAAACAAATCCAGATCCCCATCGTCATCATAGTCGCATGGTTTTACTACCGATCCGCTGGTTAACATTTTTGGTAATGCTGTACTGGTTTTAGTAAAATTACCAAGACCATCATTTAAATAAAGGCGGTCTTGTAATGCGGTGTCATTTACTTCAAATTCGTTGCCTCCACTTACAACATACAAATCTAAGTCTCCGTCGTTGTCAGCATCAAAGAATGTTGCTCCAATGTCTTCACTGTTTTTATCTGTAATCCAAGCATTGCTGTTTACTTTTTGAAATGTTTGGTTTTTTGTTTGTACATGTAATGCTCCACTAAACCCTTTGGCACCTCCAATAAAGAAATCATCCAGTCCATCATTATTAATATCCCCAACAGTCAAGGCAGGTCCAAAATTGGACATTTTGTGTGGCAATAGACTTTCCTTGTTAAAGTCGTTATAGTCATTTTCTAGATGTTTGTAGTTAATATTATAAAGGGATGTTGCATCTGTAAATAAAGGCTTGTTATAAGGAACTTGATCATTAGTGATGCTTTTTGCCTCCTTATGGTTTAGTGTAATTAATTGATTGGCTTTAACATTGTTTATGGTTTGAATTTTACCATCGGGCCATGTAATTTTAAGTTCATCAATTGCTTTGTTTTGTCCTACGCCAAAATGTAATGTCTCACTAACTGATGATTGAAAACCTCTTGTTAAATACTGTTCTATAATTTGTTGGTTGTCTTTAGTTGTCACACTAACTCTTGAACCGATACCAATGGTATTCTCTTTAGATCCTTTTAATTTTACCTTTAAATAGTTGCCTTGACTTTGTTCTATACTATTGTTTTTATAAATAAAGGCAAGATCATCAGCATTATTAACTATTATATCCAGGTCACCGTCGTTGTCGAGATCGGCGTAGGCTGCACCGTTGGAACTCGTTAATTTCTTGTCTTCTGGGTTTAATTCGAGCTTGCTAAATGTTAGGTTGCCGTTGTTCCTGTAAAAATAGTTTTCTTTTTTTCGTTTAGGCATGTGAGCCAAAATGTCTTTAACATAGGCCTTTTGGTCAAAACTTTTCCCTTGTTTTTTTAATTCAATAATTTGTTTTTGTCGCTCTTTACGGTAGTTTATAAAATCATTGTTTCTAAAATCACCTTTTATACCATTTGAAACAAATAAGTCTTTTAGTCCGTCATTATCCATATCTAAGAACAACGGGCCCCAACTCCAATCGGTACTGGATACACCTGATAATTGTGCGATATCCGAAAATCTGGGTAAGCCATCATGATTACCGTTATTAATTTGTAGTGTATTATACATGTATTGATGGTGCAACCCTAAATTAACATGTTTATAAAACCTTTCGGGATTCATACCGCTCATACTGGTCTTAATATCGTAGTTGTGCTCAGACATCATGTCTAAGGTAATAAAGTCCAAAAGGCCGTCATTGTTGAAATCGGCTATGTCGTTACCCATAGAAAAATTAGATCCATGGTTTGTTATTTCTTTACTAACCTCTTTAAAAGTTCCATTTTTTTGATTGATGTACAAATGGTCTTTTTCGGAATAGTCATGGCCAACTAGAATGTCTGGCCATCCATCGTTGTTTAAATCACCGATAGCAACTCCTAAGCCATAGCCTAATAAATTATTGATTATACCACTTTGCTCTGTAACATCCTTATAAAAGCCGTCGTCGTTTTTAAATAAACGTTCTCCTTGAAATTGTGATTTGGTAGCCATTAATTTTTCTATGGCGTTATCGGGATACTGCATAATACCATGATTAAGAAGGAACATATCCAAATCCCCATCGTTATCATAATCAAAAAAAGTAGATTGTGTAGAGAAATGAGGGAGATCCAGTCCGTATTTTTTGCCTTCTTCTTTAAAAGTTGGAATGCCTTGTGCATTATTCCCTTGATTTATGTAAAGTTCATTGCGTCGTTTGTTCGGATCATTGAATTTTCCGGATTTACAAATGTAGATATCTAATTTACTGTCGTCATTAATATCGACTAGGGTAACTCCTGTAGGAAACCCATATTTTCCTTTGGTTTTTGAAATATCAGTTATATCTGAAAATTTCATTTTGCCTTGATTCAAGTAGAGTTTATTGGATTTTAAATTGGAAACAAAATAAATATCCGATAGACCATCTCCGTTTAAGTCTCCAGTAGCAACACCACCACCGTTGTAGAAATATTCATAAAACAAGCCATTCATGGTCATGGACTCTGTTAGTTGGTTGTTGAAATGTATATTGGTGATTTCTGAATTAACTATGGTAAATAGAGGTGGAGCAGACACTTGATTATTAGTGGTTATACCCTCTTCATTTTTATTACATGAGAGTAGTACTATAAGGCAGTAAAACTGTAAATAAGAACAAAAAGGACGCATATTGAATGAATTATTTTTTAATAATAAAAAGCAAAAGTGAGGCTTGTATATATAATACGGCCTCACTTCTAAAATAACTTAATTTAACTTAAATTACTAATTTTAGTAATTTGGGTTTTGTTCTAGAGCTGTTCCCTCTATGTCAAACTCACTAGCAGGTATTGGCCATAAGTAATCTCTATTTGGATTAAATTGTCTTGTTCCTCCTGGGTCGACCAATCCATCCATAACCTGTTCAGCTATTCCCCATCTACGAATATCGGAGTACCTGATTCCTTCAAGAAGTAGTTCCACACGGCGTTCGTGCCTTATGGCCTCGCGCATTTGTTCTTTAGATAAACCATCTGGTAAAGGAGGCATATTTACACTAGGTCTTGCCCTAATGGTATTTATAGCTTCATATACAGAGCTGTCTGGTCCCGAAGCTTCATTTTTAGCTTCGGCATAGGTTAATAATATTTCGGCATATCTAAATATAATAGCATTTAGACCTGTTCTTGTTGGGTAAGGTGTTGGTGCTACGACGCCTTCCTCATCATACTCGGTATACTTCTTAAAGCAGTAACCACCAAATTCTCCAACATGGTCTGCAATGCCATTTATGGTAGCTCCGGGAACGGAGATGGTTTGTTTTAAACGGGGATCTCTATTTTCATATGGATTGTTTTCATCGTACATGGGAGAATCCTCTATGGACATTCCGTCTGTCATTTCATATTCATCTACCATATTTTGTAAAGGCACAATAGACGACCAACCACCAACGGTATAACTACCTAAATATAGTTCGAAAAAGTTCCCTTGTTCTGGGGACTTATATTGAACATCGAATATTACCTCTTCATTATTTTCGTTGGCTTCACGGAAAAGATCTCTGTAATTGGGGAATAGGTCATATCCCATACCCATTACTTCTTGGGCCGTGCTTGCGGCTTCAGCCCAACGGTCGTTATATAAAAGGACTCTGGCCTTTAATGCTTTGGCAGCACCTTCTGTTGCTTTACCAACTTCCGATTGACTGGAAGGTAATAGTGTTGCTGCTTGATCCAGATCGGATATGATTTGATTTACTACCGCTTCTTTACTATCTCTAGGCAATTGTGAGTGCTCTATTTTTGGACTTTCTAAAATGATAGGCACGCCACTATAAAAGTCTGTTAATCTGAAATAAAAGTAGGCTCTTAAAAACAGGGCTTCGCCTTTAGTAGATTGTTTGAAATTCTCGTCAAGACCTTCAACTGTTTCAATATTGTCTAAAACAACATTTGCTCTACCAATACCCCTAAAGCAATCACTCCATATCCAGCTAATAGCACCAGGGCCACGGGCGTCGTGGGTACCGTCTGCGATGGCTTTAAAGCCTTCCCATGGATAGTTGTTATAAGCATTGTCGGATAAAACATCATAATAGATATAGCTTTGTTCTAAGCTTTGTAACGAATTATAGATACCGTTAAGAGCTAAACGGACATCAGATTCTGTCTTCCAAAATGTTTCAGAAGAAATATTTGTTGTGGATGCTACCTCAATGACGTCTTTTGTACAAGACGTTAAAATGAGGGACAATCCTAAAATTAATTTTATATATGTTTTCATAATTAAACAATTTTTTTGTTATAGTGAAATGTTTAAACCTAATGAATATACTTGAACATTAGAATAAGACCCTCTTCCGCCAAAAAGATCTTTTTCAGGATCCAAACCTCTATATTTGGTAATTGTTATGGGGTTGCTGGCATTAACGTAAACTCGTAATTGTGATATTTTCATTTTTTCTAACACCTTGCTAGGTAAAGAATAGCCTAACTGCACATTTTTTAATCTTAAAAAGGATGCATCTTGAAGTAAAAATGTAGAATTTCTCCAAATATTATTTACATAATTGCTAGACCTCACCAATCTTGGGTATTGTGTACTAGGGTTTTCTGGAGTCCAAGAGTTTTCAGCCCAGAATTTAGGTATTCCAGCACCATTAAAGAAAGGTTTGTTTTCGTGTTCTGTTATTGCTTTCACTCCTTCTACACCTTGCCAAAGCATTGAAAAATCAAATCCTTTATAAGATGCCCCAAGGCTAAATCCATAAGTGAAATCAGGTATAGAGCTTCCAGCTGCCTGTCTGTCACCATCACCAATATCTCCACTGTTGTCTAAATCTTCAAATTTTATATCTCCTGGTCTAGCATCAGGCTGTGCGCCATGTGCATCTATTTCTGCCTGGTTTTGGAAAATGCCTAACATTTTAATAGTATAGAATTCATTTATCGGGCTCCCTTCAATTATTCTACTAATACCTCCAATCTGAGGGGTTGGTAATTTAGTAACTTCATTATCAATAGTTGTAAAGTTAAAGCTTATACCATATTCAAACTCGTCTCCGATAGTGTCATCATAATTAGCTAAAAACTCAAAACCTTTATTTCTAACAGAAGCTAGGTTTACCGTTGGGGGGGCTAGACCTCCTACAACGCTCGATATATTTATAGGTCTTAAAATGTCTTCAGTATCTTTTAAGTAATAATCAACTACTAAATCTAGTTTACCATTTAATAGAGTAGCATCCAATCCAAAGTTGGTTTGAGCAGAAGTTTCCCAAGTAACATCTGGATTTGGTAAGCTGGTTTGTGCAGCACCTCCAACAAGACTACCTCCATACGAATAGGTTCTCCCTAAACTGTAAATTGAACTATACTGGTTAGGGGCAATATCTTGATTTCCTAATTCACCATACGATGCTCTTAATTTTAGTCGATTGATAAAGTCAACATTGTCCATAAAAGCTTCGTTTGAAATATTCCAACCAGCAGAAAATGATGGGAAAACCCCCCATTTGTTACCTGGGCCAAAGTTTGAAGATCCATCATACCTCACGTTAGCTTCTAAAAGATATTTTCCTTTATAATCATAATTTATTCTCCCAAAAAAGGATTGAAGACCATAATCAACACTAAAACCTGAAGCTGTAGGGTCGTCTGCTCCAGCACTAATTTCTTGTAAAGCATTACTAGGTAAACCATCTTTAGAAGCAGCTAGATAATGTCTTTTAAATTTTTCCTGACTGAAACCTGCTAAAGCAGTAATATTGTGACTTTCAGCAATGGTTTTATTATAGTTTAAAGTTGTTAAGAACGTTATGGTTCTTTCTGTATTATAACCATTCCAAGCAGATAAAGGGTTTCCAGAGACACCTAAATCTGTGACAGCACCTGTTTTTGGATTAACAAGATCAATTTGAGGTCTAAACACTTTATGAAGATTATGTAGTGTATTTACACCTACTGTTCCTTTTATTTTTAATCCATCAAAAAGTTCATATTCTCCAGATAGGTTAGCCAATAGGTTGTCCCAAGCATTATTGTTTTTACCTTCTAAAGCTCCTGCAAGTGCATGTGTAGCATTTGGAAAACCAACCCAAGGAAAGGCATAGCTTCCATCCTCTAAGCGAGGACTTTGCATAGGTGTAGCGCGCTCAATCCAGCCAATAACCGTTCCAGCTCCTGCAATAGGTTGGCGTACGTCGTCACGTCTACCTGATAACTTTACGGAATAGTTAAATTTATCGGATACTTGTGTGTCTAAATTTAAACGTACCGTATACTGTTTAGTATTTGTTCCTAGTATAATTCCTTCTTGGTCTAAATAGCCTAAAGAAAAAGAATAGGTGGTCTTATCATTCCCTCCCCTTACGCTCAAGTTATGTGCAGTTATCTGTGCATCTCTATACATTACATCCTGCCAGTTTGTGTTAGGGTATAAGTATGGATCTGAACCATTTCTAAATTCATTGATTACATCGGTTGAAAATTCAGGTGTTGAAGCTGGATCTTCATTAAATTTAGCTAGGTTATGTAATTCCATAAATTCAACAGAATTAGTAACATATTCTGTTAGTCTTGTTGGCTTTTGAATACCAGTATAACCATCATAATTAACGGTTAATTTTCCTTTTTCTCCGGTTTTTGTGGTAACCAATATAACACCATTTGCAGCTCTGGCTCCATATATGGCAGCGGAGGCTGCATCTTTTAAAACGGTTATAGTCTCGATGTCGGCTACATTAACGTTATTAAGGTTTCCTCTAATCCCATCAATAAGTACTAATGGAGCACTATTTCCTAAAGTACCTATACCTCTAATTCGTATTGTCGCACCATCGCCCCCAGGGTTACCAGAATTTTGTGTTACAGTTACACCAGCTGCTTGACCTGCTAAGGCTTGAGAGGCACTTGCAATTGGACGATTTTGCTCATTATCCAGTTTTACCGTGGAAATGGAACCTGTTAAGTTTTCTTTCTTTTGGGTGCCATACCCTACAATTACTATCTCTTCAAGTTGAGATGTGTCCTCTTCCAAGGTAATGGACAGGGACGTTTTGCTGTTAATTGCTACTTCTAGTGTTTTGAAGCCAACATAACTAAATGTTAGAGTGCTATTTGCAGCCACATTGTTTAAGGAGAAGTTCCCGTCAAAATCGGTAACGGCACCAGCTTGAGTGCCTTTAACGACAACATTTACACCTGTAAGTGGCATGCCATCGCTTGCAGATGTTACTGTACCAGTAATTTTTTGATTTTGGGAAAAACCCAAATTAACACAGAAAATCACTAGTAACGTAAATAGATTACATAATTTTGTTTTCATACTTAAGTTGATTTAAAATTGGAATGTCACAAAATTACTTAGGCATTTCAAGCTTGTCTTGCACTCGATTATCAATTACGTTCTCTATATTTGCAGTTGTATATGTTTAAGGACAAATGAAAGCGAATTTTAGAAAATTAAAGAGCCCTATAGAACAGGCTTTTCATATTAGAAAGGATACACGTACCCACTTTAACGATCATTGGCATTTTCATGATATTCTTGAATTGGTTGTTATTCTTAAGGGGGAAGGAAAGCGTTTTATAGGCGATTCCATTGAGACGTTTTCTGAAGGTGATGTTATTTTGGTAGGAGAGAAATTGCCCCATGTGTGGCGTAGCAAACCTCCTGAAAACCTTGATCAGTCAAAGGAAAGCTGCGCATCTATTATTATACAATTTTCTCCTAATTTTCTAGGGGATGGTTTTTTAAGTTTGGGTGAATCTAAGAAAATAAAGGAGCTTTTTACAAGAGCAGAAATGGGGATGTCCTTTGCTAGGGTAACAGCAAAGAAAATGATAAAAAAAATAAAGCGCTTGTTAAAAGTAGAAGGGATGGAGCGCTTGTTGCTGTTCCTTAACATATTGAATCTAGCCTCTCAAGCAAATGATTATAGGCTATTGGCTACACCTCTTTTTAAAGAAACTATTTTTAAGAGTGATATAAAGATTAATCGTGTTTTTGAGTTTGTGATGGATAATTTTTCCAACCCCATTACTTTAGATGAGGTCGCAGAGGTTGCTTCGATGAATAAAACGGCCTTTTGTAGGTATTTTAAGAATAGGACCAATAAAACATTTACGTCTTTTTTAAATGAAATTAGAATAGGCTATGCCTGTAAGCTCATTCATGAAGAGAAATATAGTATATCTGAAGCAGCGTATTTAAGCGGTTATAATAGTCCTTCTCATTTTAATAAGCAATTTCGACTTATTAAAAAAGTATCCCCTTCAGAGTTTGCGAATAGTACAAAGGAGAATATAGAAGAACTGGTTTAATGCAAAGGCGTGTAATAATTAGGTTTAAATCCGTTTACTTCTGTTTTTATGGTAAAGATGCTTCCGCTATTGGGGTATTTTTCTAGGTCTGATGCCGATAATCCTTCTTTAGCGGTGGTTATAAAAAGTGTGTTCATGTTTTTTCCTCCAAAAGTACATGAAGTTACAAGTGGGGCATCTACATTAATTTTTTTGAGTAGTTGTCCAGACTTAGGGTTCCAACAGGTTACGCAAGCTCCTCCCCACAAGGCAATCCATAAATTACCTTGATTGTCGATAGTCATGCCATCTGGAGCACCTAGTTCTAAAGGAATTGTTATTACCATTCGTTGGTTAGAGATATTGCTGTTTTCGTCAAAGTTAAATGCATAAACTCCCTGCTTTACAGTGTCTATGTAATACATTGTTTTTTTATCAAGGGACCATGTTATACCATTAGATATGGTAACCTTGGAAACACACTTTTTCATTTCTTTATTAGAATCTACCCGATATAATGCTCCCTTATTGGGTTTTATGTCCATTTCCATTGTTCCTATCCACAAGTTCCCATTTGGATCGGCTTTTCCATCATTAAAGCGAATATTTTTTGTTTCAAATAGAATGGAGGTATATTCGTTTGCTGCTCCCGTGGCAGTATTCACTAAAATTAATTTGTTGGTATCTGAAATCAGGAATTCTTTATCTGAAATAGGTATAATGGCTGATGCTTTATCTCCTTGGTATATTATTTTATCTTTTTTGGTAGTGATATTGGTGGCATGTACTTCCCCTTTACTAATGTCTACCCATAAAAGTTCTTGGGAACTATTTATCCATATGGGGCCTTCTCCCAGAATGGCTTTAGCGTCTATAAAGATGTTTGTTATGCTTCTTTGATTTGTCACGTATAATAACTAATAATTTGTAACAATTAATCTTGCATTAATGCAGAGCGACCTCCATCAATTAAGTAGGTCGTTCCCGAAATAAAGCTGGCCATATCTGATGCTAAAAAAGCGCAAAGCATCCCGACATCTTCTGTAGTTCCAATTTTTTTAACGGGGTGCATATTGATGGTACGATGTCTTTCGGCTTTGGCATCAGGAAAACTATCAAACCATTTTTGATTACCGGGTGTGTCAATAAACCCAGGAGCTATTCCAATGGTCCTTATTTTTGGACCCCATTCTATTGCCAAGGACTGCACGAGTGCTTTAAGTGCTGTTTTAGTTACATTATAAGGAAAACAGCCTGGTATGGTATGGTAAGCATGATTTGAGGTCATTAATAGTATCACACCATTGTTACTTGATTCCAAATAAGGTTTACACAGTTTACTTAAAGCCCAATGTGATTTTAAATTCAATTCCATGTTGAATTGCCATTTTTTATCTGTGCATTTTTCAGCACCTTCAAAAATATTAGCACCTGCGTTGGATATCAAAATGTCTATCTTCTTAAAGGCGGTTATGGTTTTATTAACCAAAGCCTCTCGATCTTTGTTAGAAGTTATATCTAAACTTGTATATAAAGCTTTGCGGTTTTCAGCCTGTATTGAGGTTATGTAAGTTTGTGCAGCTTCTGAGTCTATTGCAGAGAGACCACATCCAGAAATGTCACAGCCCGCTTTAGCGAGCATTTTAGCAATGCCTAATCCTATACCATTACTAACCCCAGTAACAAGAGCTGTTTTTCCTTTAAGGTTGATAGATAACATTGATTTGTTATTTAAATTATATGTAATATCCGTCTCTATGATTTCTTATGCCAGGATGTTTTTCCATTTCGTCTTCAATGAGATCAACTCCTAACCCAGGTCTGTCGCTTAATATTAGCTGTCCGTTTTCCACTTCTATTGGATGATCGATAACAGTATCTCTCCAAGGTACGTCTTTAAAAATAAACTCTTGTCTAAAGAAATTTGGAATAGATGCGCAAACATGTCCTGATGCTAGTGTAGACAGTGGACCATTGGGGTTATGAGGGGCTATTAGCACATTGTATGCTTCAGCCATGGTAGCCATGCGTTTCATTTCTGATGGCCCACCACATCTAGTAATGTCAGGCATAATGATATCGCATATATGGCGTTCTAAAATAGGACGTATACCATGTCTTGTATAGTGTCTTTCTCCTACACAAATGGAAACTTCTGCAGGAAGGCGTTCCCTGAAAGCTCTGAGCGTATTTGGGTTTTCAGGGCCAGCAGGTTCTTCGTACCAGGTAATATCGAGCTTTGCAAGGCGCTTTGCCATCGCAATAGCCACTTTAAAATTAAGCATGGCATGGGTTTCTATCATAATATCCATGTCTTCACCAACAGCATCCCTAACAGCTTTACTAACCCCAAAAGCCCTGTTCTGTTGCGATTTTGTTAGCGACAATGTAGTATCTAAATCTTCGCCATAAAAGTAATTTGTATGTGCAAAAGGATCAAATTTTAACCCTGTAAAGCCAGCAGCCTTCACTTCTTTTGCTTGTTTAGCATAGTCTTCTTCATTATGACCACCACCAGTAAACCAATAGTTGGCATATAAGGGGATTTTTGTACGGAAAGAACCTCCTAAAAGATCGTAAACGGGTACATTCAATGCTTTTCCTTTTAAATCCAAAAGTGCCATATCGATACCAGAAATAGCACACATACTGGCTCCATAAGGCCCTACCCAGTTAAGGTCCCTATATAGTTTAGTCCAAATGAAATCAGTTTTCATAGGGTCTAAACCAATTATTCTTTGGCCTAGTTCTTTAACGGCACTTTCAACAATTTGACTACCTGGCCAGTTGGTGGCTTCACCTACACCTGTAATGCCTTTGTCTGTATAAATCTTAAGGAATGTCCAATTATATTTGACGCCTTCAACAAGCCATATTTTTACGTCTGTTATTTTCATGTGTTTATATTTGTTAGTCGTTATCTTGTTAGCTATAGTAAGGTCTAGTTAAGTATTAAAGTTTAAAAGGTACCAATTATAAATTTAAAATATTTTGCCTTTAATAGAAGTTGTTCAGTTACTCTTTTTATTTATATGTTTTATTGTTCTATATAGAAAATTGAAAGATCCATATTTAATATTGCTGAATTATTCGATAAGTAATGTTAATTCTCCTTTTAAGACCCTATCTTTTGTAGATATTCTTCCTTCATTATGTGGGGTTCCATAGAACCGTTCTGATCCGTTATTCCAATAATCGGCTATTAACCAGTGAATATTTTCTTCCTGTAACCAAGATCTGGAGGCTTGATGGGTATTCGATAAAACACTTATTTTTGTTTTTCCGTCAGATAATGATGCCTTTATTATGTTCCTTTTTGTTGAACGGAAATCATTACTGCCTAACTCATTAGCGTCATCTTTCCATGAATGGGTTGGTTTAATTCGCCAGGGTTCTACGCCATCGGTGATTTTAGTATTCAATTTCGTTTTTCCTTTATTTCTGCCTATATGATCGCTGGGATATATACTAAAATCCCCCTTACGTTTCCATTCTAATGTTTGATAGGTTTTAGGAACTTGTAGTAGCAGGCCATATTGATAAGGTTTGGTTTCTCCATTGATCTGTTCAATCTCATACTTAGTAGTAAACTTACCATCCGATTTGAAAATGTACCATAATTTCCCTTTACCTTCTTTGTAGGTCACAGTTAATTTCATTTCGATAGCATTTTCTTTTTCTTGCACCTTAATATCGGATGCATATTTCATGTACCAAGGAAAACTTTGTAACGGATGTATAATACGCTGATAGGTTTCTCCTGCAATATTGTTTTTACCTCCATTTTCACTATTCATCTCTACAATTGTAAATTCTGGTCCTTGTAAAACTATGGGCTTATTTGCTTTAGAAATGGACACTATTTTTCCTTTTAATTTATCAATTCTATAACTTGTTGTCCCTTGTTTGATTAGGTATGAATCCTTATTTTCTGAACAAGAAAGTTGTAAATCTTGTTTAGGGCTAACATTGTTCTCTTCATTAAAGCTATAAAATTCTTCTTCAACTATATGGTTATTGGCATTGTAGAAGGTTAGTTTCAAACTATCAACTTTATCTTTAACAGGAATTGTTATTGTTCCTTTGTGTCTTGGTTGAATGTTACTTTTAATAGTGCTATTATGTCCGTTTATCTCTACTAATATTTTGAGTTTTGAAAAGGGTGTGAAATCATAACGGTTTTCCACGTTTATAAGCAATTTACTTTTTAGGTTCTGTACAGTATTAATCCGTACTGGAGAATACGCCTTTTTCATACCATAATATTCAGGTTTGGGTCTTCTCCAACCGTCTATAGGTCCCCAAGGTCCATAGCCAACTATTCTTCCATCAGGCAAATGAAAGGTATCATCAATTCCACTCCAGATGGCACCCCCTAAATTATTTTTGTGAGCATAAATTGAATCATAAAACCTTACTAAGGGTATATTATAGGCATCTCTTACGCCCGGATCGGTAAGAAGCTCCCTTCTATTGTATGTAGATAAATGTGCATATTCACCAAATAGTGTAGGACGAGTCATTGCGTCTGTTGCCGCTGGCCCATCAATACCGGGATAATGGTAATTTGCTATATCGGCTGTACTGCCGGCATTATTAAATCCACCCCAACATTGATCATGAAAACTGGTGGGGCGAGTTAAATCCAACTGTTTTACTACTTGATTTACTTTTTCCCAAAGTGGACTCCATCGAGACTCGTTACCTAAAGACCACATAATTATGGAGGGGTGCTTTTTATTTGCAAGCACATTGTCAATATTAGCTTTCAATAGGTATGGTAAAAAGCGTTGGTTTTGATAGTCCCAATGCCCCCATATAGGTGAAGCACCATGTTGTATCCAAGTTAAGGAAGCTTCGCTTTCAACAAAAAGGCCCAGTTCATCGGCTGCATTTAAGAATTCTTCGGAAGGGGGATAATGCGATGTCCTTATGTAATTACAGTTCGCTTTTTTGAACAATTCAGCATCCAATCGTTCCATTTCCGGGCTTAAGGACCTACCTGTTATTGGGTGCACTGAATGTCTGTTTACGCCGCGTAATTTCACAGGTTTTCCATTGACATAAAGTTCACTACCAATAACTTGAATTTGTCTGAATCCTACCTTTTGTTCGTTTTTTTGAAGTACTTTTTGGTTTTGAAGTAATTCGGTAGTTAAAACATACAAATAGGGGCTTTCAGAATTCCATTTATTTGGTTTTTTTACAAGAATGTTCGCTTTAGATGTATTATCATTTATGTCTATATTTTTTTGAAATACTTTTTTGTTGTCCGCATTGTATAAAGTATATCTAAGTTGTAAACCTGGTGATGGTTGATCAATTTTAGTTTCTATCGACAGATTTGCACTTTTAAAGTTTTTATCGAACGTAGTATTTGTGGTAATATCTTCAATGTTTGATTCGGGAAGGACAAAAAGTGTAACTTTACGTAAAATGCCTGCTACTGTATGGGCAGCATATTGCGAGGTGCATGCCAGTATATCGCTGATTGTGTTTGCTTTGATCTCTACCTCTAATATATTGTCACTTGTGTTTACAGCCTTGGTAATATTTGCTTCAAAAGGCACAAAACTTCCTTCATGTTCGGTAATTTTTTTGCCATTTAATTTTACAACAGCATGAGAACTAACACCATCAAAGCGAACAAATATTTTTTTGTTTTTCCAATCTTCGGGAATTTCAATGTGCTTTGTGTAATAGGCCGTTTCTCCAATATTCAGGTTAAATCCTTGCATTTCCAGTTCACCGGGTACTTGTATTGGTGCGTTGTTATCTTTTTCAATAGCAACTTGCCATTCTCCATCGAGTGACAAAACGGGAGAGGCAACGTTATTAACTTTTATTGGTAGTGGTGAAATTCTAGGTATTGTTACCTTTGCTTCAGATAAGATGGTTTTGCTTTTTTGTTGTGCCCAAATGGGAATTGCTAATAAAAGCAGATAGGTGAAAATTGTCAGTCGACAAAACGTGGTGTTTGTATTTTTCATAGTTTACATTATTTGATATTTATTCCAGGCATCAACAGCACTCATACCATTTTGAATTGCTTTTAAAACGGTTTTTTCACCTCTAGCTTTTTCAAATGCACGTAAAAACACTTCTTCTTCGTGTACTTTTGGAACAATGCATACACCATCTATATCTCCAACCACAATATCGCCGGGATTAATACGAACGCCATCCATTTCAATAGGTACTCTAAAATCGATCACTTTACCACGGGGAGCTTGGTCTTGTGCATAATTACCATAGGAGAAGACGGGAAAATCTAAGTCTAACAAACCAAAAGTATCTCTAGAGTATCCATTTGCAACAGCACCAGCAGCACCCAGGTGTTTGGCTCTAGTCATCATTAATTCTCCTACCAACGCATAGTTTGGAGAGGCTCCAGAACAGATATAGACTTCATTCTTTTTTAAATCATCTAAAGCTTCTAACATTAGTCCGAAGGGTTTGGCCATAAGTTTGTTGTTACTACCAATACTTAATTCTTCGAAAGTGTCAGCTTCTAAAACTGGCATGGCTCTACCAATTAAAAACATATCTGCTTTTAGGGGGTGTATTTTTGGTGGTAAGAACTGATGTAATAAGTTCATTTTGTCCATAGCGTCTCCTATAACAGCTGTAAAGAGTTCTTTTCTAGCAGCAGTAAAAAGTTGATCATCTGTATTCCAAAATTTGTTCATTTTGTGTATGGTTTAAGTATTTCTTTTAATGAACTCATCTTGACTTTTTCTATTTCCTAAAAAATGGTCTAAATTCCTTCATATTTCGTTACTTTTTTCATCCGTAGCAATGCTATGCCTTTCTAAAAGTGCCTAATCTGAATAAATTTTGTCTCATTTTCGGTTAAAAACAAAAAGTCAAGATGAGTTTAATGCATTGATTACATCAATAATAGAATAATACTTGCATGAGTAACACAAAATTAACTCTAAAATAATGGGTTTGACTGCTTTGTATTAGCTATAACATCCTCTATGTTTGCTTTATGGTGTTGTTTTGAATAATAAATAGCAAATGATATCTATGTGGTAAAGAGGGGAATTGGAATGGTAGTGTTGATTAAATGTATTTTGAATATATACAGTATATTGCAAAAAATAAAGACATCCACAAACGGGATGTCTTTTTTTAAAGGGGAAAAAATCTTGACAACTAATAAAGCTTATTCTACTTTATAGCGCCATCCAAATGGATCTTCAGATTTATTAGTTTGTATATCGGTGATGTGCTTTTTTAAGAAACTGGCATAGGCGTCTTCCATTTCTGGAATGTCGTAATCTTCATTTTTATAGCCAAAACCAGAAATAGGAGAAATAACAGCAGCTGTACCTGCACCAAACATTTCTTTAAGCGATCCGTTTTTGGCTGCTTCAACGACTTCACTTACAGTTATTTTTCTAACTTCTACAGGGATACCTTTAGATTGTGCTAATTCTATGATGCTCTTACGTGTAATACCGTCCAAAATTCTATCACTAGTCGGTCCCGTTATAAGTGTATCATTAATTCGAACAAAAATATTCATAGCGCCAGCTTCTTCAATATACTCATGCGTATTGTCATCGGTCCATATTACCTGTTGGTATCCTTTATCAACAGCTAATTGTGTAGGGTAAAATTGCCCTGCATAGTTACCTCCAGCTTTAGCAAAACCAACACCGCCATTAGCAGACCGGGAATATTTTTCTTCGATTAAAACTTTTACTTCACCAGAGAAATAAGACCCTGAAGGCGCACAAGCAATAATAAACTTGTATTCATCGGCAGGTGAAGCATGAAAGCCTTTTCCCGAAGCAAAGATAAACGGCCTAATGTATAAAGAACTACCTTCATTTCTAGGAATCCAGTCGCTATCAACTTTTAATAGGGCTTTTAGGCCATTCATAAAATAATCTTCAGGAAGTTCGGGAATAGCTAACCGTTTTGAAGAAATGTTTAGGCGTTTAAAATTGTCTAGAGGACGAAATAACCAAACAGTGCCATCGGCATCTTTGTAGGCTTTCATACCTTCAAAGACAGATTGTCCATAATGAAAAATTTTAGCAGACGGATCTAAAGTAATGGGTTGGTAAGGTACCACTTTTGGGGCTTGCCATTTACCATCTTTAAAATCACACTCTAACATGTGGTCTGTTAGTATTTTTCCAAATGTTAAGTTGTCAAAATCTACATCATTAATTTTTGTAGTCTTTGCTTTTATAATCTCTATATCATTGATTAAAGCATCCATAAGTCTAGTCGTTTTGTAGTGCAAATTTAAGTAAAAACGTTTTTAAAAAAGCGGTATCTTTACAACAAATCATTAAAATTTAATTTTTTGATTTTTATATGGATTTGTTCAGTGCATTCTTTGTGTTTTTGTCTATCACTAGTCTTATAGATAATGATATGATCTGGCAGTAATCTTTGGAAAGATAAAGCTTCTTTTAAGAGAAGAAGATAATTTAGGAGAGTCCTTTTATATATGGAGCGAGAGATAATTATTACGGGTGATGGTTCGTCAACCATCCACTTGCCAGATTGGAATGAGCAATACCATTCTAAGCATGGCGCAATACAAGAGGCCTATCATGTATTTATAAAACATGGCTTAGAATATTTTTTTAGTTCTAGACAGTCCACAGAAATTTCTATTTTGGAAATTGGCTTTGGTACGGGGTTGAATGCTTTTATTACGTTATTGGAGGCCGATAGTTTACAGGTGTCCGTGAATTATTGTGGGGTAGAAGG
Source organism: Snuella sedimenti (assembly GCF_016428595.1). Classification (GTDB taxonomy): domain Bacteria; phylum Bacteroidota; class Bacteroidia; order Flavobacteriales; family Flavobacteriaceae; genus Snuella; species Snuella sedimenti. The sequence goes on from NZ_JAELVQ010000003.1 coordinate 40,700, forward strand.
GTATCCGGTTTCTATTGAAGAAATTAATAAGTTAAATTATCCAAAACTTATAGAACAGGGAGGGCAAACTGTTTTTAATACACTTCATGAAGTTTCTTGGGAAACGTCTCATAAGCTCACAGCTAATTTTTCATTAACAAAACAGCAACGTTTTTTTTCTGATATTCAGGAGAAAGACATTTGTGACGTTATTTATTTTGATGCTTTTGGGGCAAGGGTACAACCCGAATTATGGACGGAAACCATCTTTAAAAGCATGTATGAAGCACTAAAGCCCAATGGTATTTTGGTTACGTATTCGGCAAAAGGTAGTGTGCGCCGTGCTATGGAAGCAGTTGGTTTTATAGTAGAACGTTTACCGGGACCTCCTGGAAAAAGAGAAATGCTTCGGGCTACTAAGCTTTTAGGTTAGTTTTCTTGTTACCTTATAGTGTTAAAGCTTGCATAAATGTAAGGGAGATCGTATTTTCATTTTGTAACTTTATGTAAAAATTGACTATGCGGGTTTTAATTACAGGGGCAACAGGACTAATTGGACAGGCAATTGTAAAACGTTGCCATAAAGAAGGTGTTGCGGTTAATTACTTAACTACGAAACGGTCTAAATTAGAGCAGAGGGAAAACTATAAGGGGTTTTATTGGAATGTTAAGACCCAGGATATAGATGCCAAATGTTTTAAGGGGGTTGATGCTATCATTCATTTGGCAGGAGCTGCAATTGCCAAACGATGGACCCGGGCTTATAAAAAAGTAATAATATCTAGCAGAGTCCAGAGCACACAATTGTTAATTAATGCATTGAAAGGTGAATCGCATACTATAAAACAAGTTGTTTCGGCGAGTGCTATTGGTATTTATCCAGACTCTCGCATTAATTATTATGACGAAAAATTTACAGAGTTTGATACTACTTTTTTAAGTGAGGTAACAAAAACATGGGAACGAGCAGTCGATAATTTTTCAAGTTTAAATATTCCTGTTTCTAAAATACGTATTGGTTTGGTGTTATCGAATAAAGGGGGAGCTCTTCCAGAAATTGTTAAGCCAATGCGATATTGGATGGGAGCGTCTTTTGGTTCTGGTAATCATTGGCAATCTTGGATTCATATTAAAGATTTGGCCCGTATGTTTTTGTACATATTGGAACATCAATTGTTTGGGGTGTATAATGGCGTTGCACCGAACCCTGTTAACAATCATGAGCTTACAAGAACAGTGGCAAGGGTATTGGGTAAACCGTTAATATTGCCAAACATTCCTAAGTCGGTTATGCAGTTTATTTTAGGAGAGATGCATGTGCTACTGTTTTTAAGTCAGCGCGTTAGCTCCAAAAAAATAGAGGATAAAGGATTTTATTTTAAATACCATCACTTAAGACCTGCTCTAAAGCATTTACTAAAGTAGGTTTAGTGTTTATTGGTTGCTGGTTATTGGTTGTTGGTTAATGGTTGTTGGGTTTTTAAATCCATAATGGTTCAGTTAGTTGTTTGCTATTTTTGTTTTTTCTGCATTTTAAAATTTAAAAATTCAACAAATAGTGAAAAGGCAATGGCAAAGTATAAATAGCCTTTGGGAATGGCGCCCACCGTATTGCCAAATAGTTTGGTGTGCGACAAATGTGCTGCTTCTGTAATGAGCATAAAGCCAATAAGTATTAAGAACGCCAATCCAAGTAATTGCATGCTGGGATGTGTATTTATAAACTTTCTTATAGGGTTAGCAAACCCAATCATCACAACAATGGATATAACTACAGCTATTATCATAAGTACAAGCGTGTAATTGTGATTGGGATGAATGCCATTTGTCATACCTACTGCTGTTAAGATTGAATCTACGGAAAAAATGAAATCGATAAGTAGTATTTGAACAATGGCTTGTGATAAACTTTTAATTTTTTTGCCTTTTAATTCGTTTTCACCGTGTTTGGGTAATTCCACTTTTTCATGGATCTCCGAAGTACTTTTATAAATTAAGAAGAGACCGCCTGTAAATAATATAAGGGCTTGCCAACTTATTTCCAGGTGTAGCCAACTGGTTTCGATATGGAAAAACGGCTCTTTTAAACCAATAAGAAAGGAAACGAAAAATAACAATACAATGCGTTGTACCATGGCCAACAGTAGGCCTATATTTGTTGCTTTAGTTTGTTGGTGCTCTGGTAGTTTATTGGCAGCTATCGAGATGAATACAATGTTGTCGATACCTAGAATAATTTCCAAGAAGGTAAGTGTTACCAAGGCCATTAATGCATCGGCTGTAAATAGAAAATCAATCAAAGCAAACGAATTTGAAAGGTTATTTATGAATGGTTAAGATATGATATTTTTTATAATTTTTGTTATGTGTTTGTTTAGCCATTGCCTTTAACCTAAAGACAATTTCCAAGAAGTCAAGGAAAACAGCTTTTACCCTTATCCAATAGATGCTTTATATTTTTCTATGCTTTCTATAATGATTTTAGGGTCGGATAAATAATCGAACCAAATCGTGTCTTCATTCTTTTTAAACCAAGTGAGTTGTCGTTTTGCAAAGCGGCGTGTGTTCTTTTTCATTTCGGAAATGGCAAATTCCAAAGACCAAGCTCCGTTAAGATAATTGAAGAGTTCTTTATACCCAACGGTATTGAGTGCATTTAAATTTTGGTAGTGCATTAAACCTTTAACTTCATCTAGTTGCCCTTGCTGTACCATCATGTCGACACGTTGGTTGATGCGTTCGTAAATGATCGCTCTGTCGGCCGTTAACCCAATGGTGATGGTTTTAAAATTACGTGTTGTTTTATCTTTATTTAAAAATGAAGAATAGGGCTGCCCAGAACCTATGCATACCTCTAAGGCCCGAATAACACGGTGCGGATTGTCTACTGCAATAGTGTTATAAGAAACGGGGTCCAACTGCTTTAGCTGTTCCTGTAATTGTAAAAGTCCTTCTGTTTCAAGGGTTTTGTTTAAAGTAGCTCTTACTTGCGGATCGATTTTAGGGAAATTATCCAAACCTTTGGTTACTGCATCTACATATAAGCCAGACCCTCCAACCATTATAACGGTATTATGTGTTTTAAAAAGTGTGTCAAGGCATTTTAAGGCGTCAAGCTCGAAAGCACCAACATTGTAGTCGTCATGTATTGATTTATGATGGATACAGTGGTGCTTAGCAGCAGCTAACTCTTCCTTGGTAGGGGCAGCCGTTCCTATTTGCATTTCTTTGAAGAACTGTCGTGAGTCGGCCGATAGTATTTCGGTATTATAATGCTGGGCCAATGTAATGCTTAAGGATGTTTTGCCTATGGCTGTAGGGCCTACTATTGAAATAAGGTATTTAGATGTTGTTTCTATGATTAATCAATTTAATGTATGTGCAAAGCTACCTAATAAACTAGTGTAGTTTGTGTCCGCAATTATAACAAAATTCTGCACCATCTTTATGCTTTTCGGCCATACAATTAGCACAAGACTGTGAATTTAAGGGGATGTTAGGGGATTTACTTTTATTAGCCTTACGTTGCGTTGCGTATTCCGCAGATACGATACCTGTTGGCACAGCAATAATACCATACCCTAATATCATGACTATAGATGCAATAAACTGGCCTAAAGGCGTAGTTGGAGAGATATCGCCATAACCAACAGTAGTTAAGGTAACAATACACCAATACACACTTGCGGGTATACTGGTAAATCCGGCATCATCCCCTTCAACAAGATACATAATGGTACCTAAAATAATAGAAATAATTATGACCGTAAAGAGGAATACCGAAATCTTTACACGGCTAGCTCTTAATGCCCTTATTATTGTATGCGAAGCTCCTAGGTAGCGTACTAATTTCAGGATTCTAAAAATTCTGAGGAGTCGCAGTGCGCGTAAGGCAGCAAGGGCATGCACGCCGCCAAATAAAAGTGAGATGTATTTAGGGGCTGTTGAAAGCAGGTCTACAATACCAAAAAAACTGGTGATGTATTTTAGGGGCTTTTTTACAACTATTATTCGTGCTATATACTCTAAACTAAACAAGATGGTAATAAACCATTCAGCCGTATTGATAATACGGTGGTAACGCATGTCTATGCTTTTAACACTTTCAAGCATTACTAAAACAACACTGGCTATAATGGTAATAAATAAAATAATGTCGAACAGCTTTCCAGCTTGTGTGTCTGCTTCATAAATAATTTCATGAAGGGCTTTTTTCCAGTGCTTTTTAGTAGGGGTGTTCATAAAGTAAAAATAAGAAAAGATTACTTATTCTTTTGTAGAACTATAAGTGAATTGTTTTGTGAGTCAATTATTTTATTAAAAAACGCTTTTAAATAGGGATAGTACTCTGATGGGTACAACGCTTCTTTTATGTTTATCCTCATTAGAATGTTCATAGAATTGTTGTTTACTGCACAGGAGAAAATAAACTGGCCCGTATTATTTGGCAAAGCAATATTTAAATCTTTGGGTTTTTCTAAAATAGAGTACTCCTTACCAAAATTTAATCGCAGTATATAGTAGTAGGTGTTTATATAGCCAAAATCGATAGGATATGTCCTTTCCTGAAGCTTAAAGGGGTTTTCTTTAAACAGTTTAATAAAAAAAGGGCTTAAGTATATGTTTCCACCTGTGTTATCATAGGGGTATTTTATATCGTAATTTTCTAGAAAATCCGGGTGCGATTCATTTCTTGTAACATTGTGATTGGTTATTTCGATATTGGGGTTGTTGTCCTCAAGGGTTTTTAGGTAATTTTCTTTACTTTTATAAGCCTTTTTGCATTTTAAGGCGTGATAGTTTGTTCTTTTGGATGTCACTTTTCCAGTGATGTTTCCATTTTCGTTTAAGTTTAAAGTTGCTTTATATTGTACAGCCGATGATTTTTCTGGTTTTATATCTATCCATTTACTGCCATTTTTTAAGTCTAAAAGACGTCCGTATTGATTTAAGCACTTAAAGGGTATTTGTCCAAAACTTAGGAACTTGTCGGTAGCATCCAGCAAGTATGTTTTGTCATTGATGGTTGCTTGAACAATTAAATAGTTGAAATCTGAAATAACAGGAAAAATCTTGGTTGGAAGCCCATTTTCACGTGTAGATAGCAAAATAGGTTTGACGTTTATTTTACAGGATTTTAATAGGTTATGGAGTAGAATATTGATAGAAGAAATATTGCCTGATTTATTTTTAATAAGATTTTTTACAGAAACATCTTTAAAAATTTTGTACTCCTCATTCCATGTGTATTCTTCTTGAACATATTTATAAATGGCATTGGCCTTTTTTAATTCATCTTGCTCGTCGGTAATGTTGGTAGTTAATAGATCTTCAATAGGGACCGATTTATTGAGCTGTTTTCCAATATTGGGGTCTGTTCTTAATTCTTTATCAACCGTTTCCCATGTTTTGGTATAGTTATGTATGCTACCGTCAAAACCTTTAAATGTCATAAGTTCATAATCAATTCTGGATAAATAGTTAGATTCACTTGTCATATAGTCCTCTTCAATAAAGGCTGGAATATCTTTCATAACATATTTGCTAATGGCACAATCGGCATGGCCTCCTCCAGATACCGATAGGCAATTTTTTTTAATGTCTGATGTGTTTGTCGCCAGTTTTTTGCCTCCTACCAGCTTAATGTTATAAGTCCAGTTGGCTGGAATACTAGTGTTATATTCACTATATAATTTGGGGATTTGGCCCTGGAACTCCCAACCATGGTATTTATACATAAAGGGGGAAATAAGTTTATAGCTATATGTTATAACGGAGCCTTCTTTAATATTTGGTAAAGTGAATTTTACTAGCGTGTAGTTTTCATTATACCTTTCTTTGAAGATGTTTTCCTTGGTAAGTTTTGTTGTTTCAACATTACCATCAACCAAAGAATAGGTAGTTGCTGTTATAGCTTCTATTTTTTCCGAGCTTCTATCGTTGTTGTATAAGTGGATAGTAATTGTCGCATTATCAAAACCCTCACGGTTCAAGAGTTTTACTTTGAATTTTTTTTCGGTTGTTAGGTCATAATCACGTTGATCGACATAACTGTTGCCATATTCATATAAAACTAAGGCGTTGGCGGTAGAATCTTTTTCATAAACCGTCATTTTTAGTTCGTCAAGGTTAACTCTATAGGATACTACTTCTTTGGCTTTAGGTTGTGAGAATGTAGATAATGAAGCGAATAATAAGAATAAGAATAAGAATAGGTAGTTTTTTTTCATTAAAGCATGTAGTTAACGTGTTATTTAACTCACAAAATAGCATTTTATTACGACAAGTGCTTAATTAAAAGCTATTATTTTTAAGCGCTTATTTTTTCTTAAATAATTTTGGATAATATGCTGGGTGTCTCTATTATTTTTCATGTGGGTAATAATAGACTCCAAAATGTCAAGATTATTTATCTGGTAATTTAAATTGAAGAAACCGTACCCTTGGTATACGCCATTTTTAATAAGAACGGCACTGCGTTCGTCCACCTCGCGGCCTTTGTCAATAATGACCATGTTTTTATTAGCATAACTGTTTTTAGTAATAAGGGTATCTACACGTTTATTGTATAGCTCTATAGGCTCTTTTTCAATACAGGCACCTGCACATGCTTTAATGTCGAAATTGAAACAGCTTGTTTTGGTTGGGTATAAACCTGTTAATTTTTGGCATAGTTTATACTCTTCTATAGCATTGGTAATAAAGCTTTTGCCGCTTTGTTTGTTACTAAATGTGGTTATGGCTTTTTTGCGTCCGTCCGCTATATCCAGTTTAAGGTTTATATACCCTTTTTCATCTGTAAAGCTATATAGCGCATGGGTAAAGGATGTACGCCTCAAAGCTCTATTGTATACGGGCTTAGTACGCTTTATTTCTTCACTTTCTTTTAAAAGCGCTACTAATTCACTACCTGTTGCTTCATAGGTGACGGCAGCAACTTGCGCTTGTATTTTTTTTGACTTTTGACTGGTACTTGTAAAATGCTGATTGATGCGTTTTTTTATATTATTGCTTTTACCGATGTAAATGATGTCGCCATTGGCTTTATGAATATAGTAAACCCCTGTTGTTGCGGGTAATTCGTTAATAATGTCCAAATGTCGGGGCTCTAATTGGTGCTTGGGGTTTAATCGGATGGATTGCTGAATTATGTTTTTGGAAGAATCCTTTTCCAGTAACATTTTAAAGAGCTTAACCGTTGCTTGGGCATCACCAGCGGCACGATGTCTATCGGCTACAGGAATCCCTAATGAGCGTACTAATTTGCCTAGGCTATAGGACGGTTGGTTGGGGATAAGGTTTTTGGATAACTCGACCGTACAAAGGGATTGACGCTTATAATCGTACCCCAATCGTTTAAATTCGGTGCCTAAAATACGGTAGTCAAACTGGGCGTTGTGAGCAACTATAATGCAGTCATCGGTTATTTCAACAATACGTTTGGCTACTTCATAAAACTTAGGGGCATTGCGAAGCATGTTACTGTTTATACCCGTAAGGTTAACAACAAAAGGTTGTATTTCACGTTCTGGATTAATCAGACTAATAAACTGGTCTACAACTTGATGCCCGTCATATTTGTAAATTGCAATTTCGGTAATGCCTTCTTCGTTATACTTGCCTCCCGTGGTTTCTATGTCTAATATTGCGTACAATATGGTGTTTATGTGTTTAGTTGTTTAGAGTTTATTCGATTAATTGTAGTTTCTGGCCCCAAAGATACTACTTCCCACGCGAACCATGGTACTTCCACAGTCAATTGCCAATTGATAATCGCCACTCATGCCCATGCTTAGAGTTGAAAGCTGACAGTTGAATGTTGAAAATTGTTGCAAGGTGTCGAATGTTTCTTTTAAATACGAGAATTCATTTTCTATTTGGTTCATATCATCTGTAAAGGTTGCCATACCCATAAGCCCTGTAACCCTAATGTTTTTTAGTTCCTGTAAACGTTCAGATTGTAGGAGGGTTGAGGCATCTTCAGGGGACATCCCAAATTTAGAATCTTCAGAGGCTATCTTAATTTGAAGTAAACAATCTATTACCCGATCGTGTTTTTGCGCCTGTTTGTTTATTTCTTGAAGCAGTTTCAGGTTATCAACACCGTGTATCAAGCTAACAAATGAAGCTATGTATTTTACTTTATTACGCTGCACATGTCCAATCATATGCCATTCAACATCTTTTGGCATGACGTCGTATTTTTGAGCCATCTCCTGAATTTTATTTTCACCAAAAACACGTTGTCCTGCTTCATAAGCTTCCATTAAATCGTTTATGGGTTTGGTTTTTGAGACAGCGACTAAGGTAACATGCTCTGGTAATGAGGCTTTAATATCCTGAAGGTTCTGTTTTATAGACATTGTTTTTGCGTTGTAATATTGGTTCAGTTGCAAATATCCAAACGACATGTCAACTAAGCAAATAAGTACCTTTAAAATTCGTAAATAGTAACACCACTTCGTAATTTGGGCTCAATAAAGGTGCTTTTCGGTGGCATGGTTAAACCTGCATTGGCAATGGCTTTCATTTCGTCAATACAAATGGGCATCAGTCCAAAACCAACTGCAAACTCACCATTGTCAACTTTTGTTTTTATGGTTACCAGATCATTTTTACCGTGCGAATATTGAATACGTGTGTCATTACGCAGGTCGGTAATTCCAAGTATGGGCTGTAATATGGTTTTATAAAGAATTTGGGTGTCCAATGCATCTAACGGCGTAGAGAATTTAGTGTTGTTTTTCCTAAGGTATAAGGAGTAAAAATTGCCATCCAAATACATACTAAAATGGTGTTTTTTGTTAGGCGTATATAATTCGTTACCTCTATTTTCAATACGGAACATGGTGTCTAGCTGAATTAGAAACGCTTCTTTTGAAAGACCATTTAGATCCTTAACAAGTCTATTGAACTCAAAAATTTTCAAATTGGATTCTGGAATTAAGAAGCTCATAAAATAATTATAGGGCTCGTTTCCTGTATGCGCATTGTTTGCAGCTTTTAGATCTTCCGAAAGCAGGTAAGAAGATGCCGATCGATGGTGGCCATCTGCTATGTAAATAGGGGTTATAGTTTCAAATTCACGCCGTATGCGATCAATTACTTTCTCATCATTTAGTCTCCATAAGTAATGCGTATCCCTGTAAGTTGTTGTAAACTCAAATTCGGCACGTTCTTTTTGTGTTTCCGATATAATGGTTGCTATTGTATTATTATCTGGGTAGGTGAGAAGTACAGGTTCTGCATTAAATCCAACAGTTTTTAAATAATCCTTAAATACATTTTCGCGGTATTCAATGGTGTCTTCATGTTTTTTAATGGTATCATTCTTATAATCTTCGGCACTTGCAGCAGCAATAATACCGGAAAAAGAGCGGCCTTCTCGGTTTACGATTTTGTATACGTAGTAACAAGGCGTGTCATCTTGTTCAAAAATGCCATCCTCTTTAAACTCCAAATACCTGTTTCTAACTAGATGATAGCGTTCTTGTCCTGTAATGTCCTGATGGTATTTGTAGCCCGGATTTACAATGTGTAAAAATGAAAACGGATTGTATGTTAATCGAAACTCCAGTTCTTTTTGTGTGTAACTTTGATAGGATCGCGATGCTACCAAACTAACTTTGTCGCGTGTTGGTCGAACTGCTTTAAATGGGATAACTTTTGCCATGTTGTTCAGTATTCAGTATTCAGTATTCGGTGTTCAGTATTCAGTGGGGTTTGATCCGAACTTGCTTGGATTTTTAATCATGTAATTAATAAGTTTTCCTACCTCATTGCTTTGTGTTATCATTTCATTAAAAGTTTCTTTGGAAATGTACTCGCAATGTAGAGCGAATTCCAACCAAGTTTGTGTCTCTGAATTTTCAGCATCGCTATCAGTTAATTTGCTAATAAAATGTTTAGGATAAAGTCTTTTTCTGTACGCTTCAGAAATATTGGTAGAAACACTTCTGGAAGATCTCCTTATTTGATCTGTTAGGGAATATGTTTCTTCTTTAGGAAACTTTTTGCTGAGATAAAAAATTCTCATTGCTAAATCAAATGATTTACTGTAAGCTAATAAATCTTGAAACTTCACAGGCTTAAAATTTAGTAATTATCAATTGGTGTTTGCTTCATGCTAAGTTATAAATTTTGTTTTCAGTTCTTGCCATTCATTACTCGCTGTTACTGTTTACTGATCACTTCTCACCTTGAAAACTGCTTAGATACATTTTCAGCTTTTCTATTCGCAGTATAATCATAAAAGCCTTCTCCCGATTTAATGCCTAATTTACCTGCTCTAACCATGTTTACCAGCAAAGGACATGGGGCGTATTTTGGGTTTTTAAAACCTTCGTACATGACATTCAAAATGGATAAGCAAACGTCTAAGCCAATAAAGTCGGCTAGTTGTAGTGGACCCATGGGATGTGCCATACCCAATTTCATTACGGTGTCAATTTCTTTAACACCAGCTACACCATTGTATAATGTTTCGATTGATTCGTTAATCATGGGCATTAAAATACGGTTAGCAACAAAGCCAGGATAATCATTTACCTCCACAGGTGTTTTACCTAGGGTTATCGATACATCCATAATGGCTTGGGTCACGGCATCGCTGGTATTGTAACCTCTAATGATCTCCACCAATTGCATGATGGGTACCGGATTCATAAAATGCATGCCTATAACCTTATCGGGTCTGGTGGTAGCAGCTGCAATTTGAGTTATTGAAATGGAAGATGTATTGGTTGCTAAAATGGTATCTTTATCACAAGCTTTGTCAAGTTGTTTAAAAATATCCAGTTTTAAACTTATGTTTTCTGTGGCAGCTTCAACAACCAAGTTGGCGTTTTTAACACCTTCGGGAATGGATGTAAAGGTATTTATATTTGTTAAGGTTTCGCTTTTAGTATGTTCGGAAATCGTATTTTTGGTTACCATTCGATCCAGGTTTTTAGAAATGGTTTCCAATCCTTTTTTTAAAGCAGTTTCGCTTATATCGATAAGCTGTACTTTAAAACCATTTTGAGCAAAGGTATGTGCGATACCATTGCCCATTGTACCGGCTCCAATTACTGCAACATGTTTCATTCGTTTAGTTTTATGAGTTTACTTATTAGGTACAACGATTAATACCTATTTGTTAAAACAGTTTATTATTTGATTGGCAACACGGAGCGCTTCAGTGCCGTCTTGTAAGGTTACAATTGGTGTTGTGTTATTATTAATAGCATCGGCAAACGTTTCTAATTCATCCAGTATAGAGTTGGTATTGGCTATGTGTGGATTATCAAAATAAATTTGTTTTTTAATCCCCTCGGCATTTTGAAGTACCATATCGAAATCTCCTGGATGTTCTGGAGCGTCTTTCATTTTTACTACTTCACATTTTTTGTCTAAGAAATCGACCGAGATATAGGCGTCTTTTTGAAAGAAACGGGCTTTTCGCATTTTCTTTAATGAAATTCTACTAGCTGTTAAGTTTGCTACACAACCATTTTCAAATTCTATACGGGCATTGGCAATATCTGGTGTGTCACTTATAACGGAGACGCCACTGGCAGAAATGTTTTTTACTGTAGATTTTACAATGCTAAGAACAATGTCTATATCATGAATCATTAAGTCTAAAACCACAGGAACATCGGTACCTCTTGGATTGAATTCTGCTAAACGATGCGACTCGATAAACATAGGCGACTTAATGTCGTCTTTTACAGCCATAAAAGCAGGGTTAAACCGCTCGACATGTCCTACCTGTCCACGTAAGCTATGTTTAGCTAGGAGTTCCCTTATATGTTCGGCCTCTTCAACCGTATTGGTAATAGGCTTTTCAATAAAAATATGTTTCCCTTTTGCAATGGCCTGTTTGGCACAATCGTAATGTGAAAGTGTAGGCGTAACAATATCCACCATGTCTACAGCATCAATAAGTGCATCTATTGAGTCGAAGAATTTATAACCAAATTCTGCTTCTACTTTTTTACCATTTGCTTGATCGGCATCATAAAAACCAACAAGCTCATATTTTTCAGATTGATTAAGAAGTCTTAAATGAATTTTTCCAAGGTGTCCGGCACCAAGTACACCAGCTTTTAGCATAAATTTTACGTTTTCAACAAAAATAAGATATTTAAAATATGAATACGCTATTTTCAACTAAATTTTAGTTAAAAACCAATGGTGAAAATTCTAAAAAAAATGTTTCAAGCTTAGAAAGGATTACCTAATTTTATCCTTGAAAAACCACAATAGAATTGAACGATACATTTAGACATAAGGGCTTACGACAACAATTGGTTAATGTTTTAAAAAACAAAGGCATAGCCGATTCGGCTGTTTTAAATGCTATAGGGGATATACCCAGGCATTTGTTTATGGATTCTGGCTTTTTGGATCACGCCTATCAGGACAAGGCATTTCCTATTGCTGCCGATCAAACTATTTCACAGCCCTATACTGTAGCGTTTCAAACCGAATTATTACAAGTGAAGAAAGGGAGTAAAATCCTTGAAATTGGTACTGGTAGTGGTTATCAAACAGCGGTACTGTGCGCGTTGGGAGCCAAAGTGTACAGTATAGAACGTCAGCAAGAATTATTTAAAAAGACCAGTAAGTTTTTACCTAAGTTGGGATATAGAGCTAAAAAGCTCATTTTTGGAGATGGTTATAAGGGGTTGCCAGAGGAAGCGCCTTTCGATGGTGTTATTGTTACAGCGGGTGCGCCTTTTGTGCCAAAGCCCTTGTTGGCCCAGTTGGCAATTGGTGGACGTTTGGTTATCCCTGTTGGTAATGATGTTCAGGTTATGACACTTTTTATTAGAAAAGGTCCAAAGGAGTTCGAGCAGCATGAGTTTGGTGAATTCCGTTTTGTGCCTTTGTTAGAAGATAAAAATTAAAATGTCATTTATTTTTTGGTAGGATATGCGTTTCAAATCCATCAATACTCATCGTGTTTTTTTCTTGCCAATACATTTTGATACGTTTTTTGCCTTGCTTTTCCGACCATGCATTTAGCATGCCGCGCTCTTCTTTAAAATCCATAAAGGGAACAGCAAAACCACAAGAAGTCTGTACTAAATCTATGTGCATTTCTATAATTTGTCTGGAGCCCACATTGTTAGAAAACATATTGATATACTCTTGAAACTCAGTATCTCTTTCGTGGTATATTTTAGCTTTCCCGTAAAGCCTTAGTATTAATGGTTTTCCTTCAAAAGCACAGAACATAATAGTCATTCTGTCATTTTTTAATAGATGGGCAGCCGTTTCATTACCGCTTCCAGTAAGGTTTAACCAAAGGAGTTTGTTGGGACTTAAAATCCGAAGCGTGTCATGCCCTTTAGGTGAGATGTTTACACGTCCATCCTTTGCCGCCGTACCAACAAAAAAGATTTTTTGCCTTTTTACAAAGTCCTGAAGATCGTCGTTTATTTCAGAAAACTGTTTTCCCATGCTTTCGGATTTGCAGATTGTAACTTGTTTTTAACTTCTATATTATTTTAAAGCGTTATTAAATTTTTCTTTACCACCAACCACGGGTAAGGTTAAAGTTGTACCGTTTAGATCAACAGTTAGTTCTGTTCCTGGTTTTGGGTGTAGGGTAAAATCCTTATCGCTGGAAAAAATCATCAATCCAATTTGTTGCTCTTTTGGAATGATCTGGTCATCTGGCATTAGATCAAAAGTTAACTTATAAAATTTACCAGGCTTTAAGGGGCTACTTTTAGTAAGTGATTTATGGTTTTGAGGATCGGCCCAGCCACGCGTAATAATATTATCGGTTATTTTAGCTTTCTTTTCTTCGTTCCAAGGTAGCGACACTAACCAAACTGATAAGTTCGCTGCCGGTTTACTACTTGCCAGTTTTACAGTAACTTTTGCTGTTCCCGAAATATGAAGCGCTTCTGTAAGCTTGGGAGTTACATATAAAAGACGGTGCTCAGAACTTGGTGATTTTGCCAATGATGCACCAGAAAAATTGTAATTATCAATTAGCGACTCTTTTACGGAAGTCTTGCTTTTGAGAGTGGTTAAACCTCCAATATTTGGTGCGCCTGCTGTAAGGTGTAGTGTAACGTCTTTTGCATCAGGATTGGGATACGCTTTATAGGGAGTTGGTTTGTCTTTTGGGTCATGCTCACGGACAATCCATGCTTTGGGATCGTTTTCAACACCGTTGTCAATACCGTGGAGATACCGTGTAAACCATCGGTTCATCATGGTGATTGGTGGCGGTCCACCATGGCCATTTTGATGGTAGTATATTTGGGTTGGGAGTCCCATTTCGGTTGCTTTTTTATATATCCTATAACTGTGTTCTGGCATTACGTTCCAGTCGTTAAAACCGTGAGACATTAATAGGGCGGCTTTCATGGGTTTCATGTCGTTTAAATAATCCCGACCAGCCCAGAAATCGTTATAATCACCAGTAATCCTGTCCATGCCATTTTTCATTTCGGTATCTCTAACCACTTTGTTACTGTAGGCACGTTTAGATTCATCGCCACTATGTATAAAATCATATAGAACATCAATATCTTCACCTAAATAACCGCCAGGGGATCTTACCAAACCATTAGATCTATAATAATGGTAATACGATGTGTTGGGAGCAACCGGAATGATAGCCTTTAATCCCTCGACACCAGTTGTCGCAGCAGCCAAAGGTATGGTGCCATTATACGATGTTCCTGTCATACCAACTTTTCCTGTAGACCAAAAAGCTTCTACTGTTTCATTTCCATCGGGAGTGGTATAGCCTTTGGCACGTCCGCATAGCCAGTCGATAACAGCTTTTGGAGCTAAAGACTCATTATCACCACCAACGGTAGGAGAGCCTTGCGAAAGTCCTGTGCCTGGTGAAGATGAATGTACAACTATATATCCTCTGGGAACCCAGGTTCTAATTTGGGAGTTCGATATAATGGGACGTTCTCCTTTACGGGTTACTTCTACTTGGGTTCGTGGTTTGGCTGTTTCTCCCAATTCGTGATTAACATCCCAAAATAAGCCATCAACATTAGGAGCTACACCAGCATAATAGGGGCTGGATTCATAAACGACAGGAAGTTTTAGACCTTCGGTATCTGTTTGGTATGGTCTAGTTACATCAACATGCATACGGTCTAATTTACCATCACCGTCGGTATCGAAAGTCGTTTCGACCCATAAGTCGTGACGTATCCACTTTTCGGGATCACTAAATGCTTCAACAATTTGTGCTTCCCCATCTTTAAAGATTGGTGTCGTCTTTATTTGTGCTTGTAAATAACTAGAAACCTGTATTAGTAATACTATAATTACAATTACTATTGGAGTCTTTATTTTGTATGTTGTATTCATATTATGGGATTCGTATTAGAGTTAAAAAGGGTAGTTAGTTTGGTAGGTATCTTTTGGGTATTGGAGTACGCCAAGTTTCTTGAGCCCAAAACACGTTTACGATCCACCAGCGTTCGCCATCGTTTAATAGTTGAATGCTGTTAATACCTCGCATAAAAGGTTCTGTGTCAGCTTTGCTCATGTAGGCTTCATAAGTACTGAATACATGCGCGATATTGCCAAAAACTTCCACTTTTTTGTGAATCTCTTTTTCAATAAAGCCATTTTCAACCATCCATTTACCAGCATTATTAATATAGTTGTTGGGAGACATATATCTCACTTTTTGGGTTCCCTCTACATCTTTTCCAAAAGCTATAAGTTTGGCATCTGGATGAAATAGGTATTTAAAGAATTCCCAGTTGCGCTCTTCTTCTTTTTCTCCCGAAATGGTTTTGTATAAGGCTTTTATTGTGCCGTTAAGCGTGAGTACTTTAGAACTGTCTATAACCTGTACCTTAACAGTATCTGTTTTTGGAGTTTTAGGAATGTCTTGTGCCTTTACCGTTGTTGAAATTAAAGCAATAGCCAGAATAGTCACTAATTGTCTCATGTGTTTGTATTTGTTGTTTTTTATAATCATCACATGTAGCATGTGTCTGTTAGCCATACGTGATTAATCAAAAAATAAGCCACCAAGGTCTAAATTTACTTAGGATTTACGTGTTAAGAGTTTCTTAAATTATTTGTATATTTTCTTGATCCTATCCAGGTTACGCTTGTTATCCCTGTCCTTTATAGTTTCCCGTTTATCGTAAAGTTTTTTTCCTTTTGCCAAGGCAATATCTAGTTTGGCATAACCTTTTTCATTTATAAACAAGCGTAGGGGTATAATGGTAATTCCAGTATTTTGCACTTCTTTCTGTAATTTTTTAAGCTCTTTTTTATTTAAAAGAAGTTTGCGTTCAGCTTTAGGTTTATGGTTGTAATAGTTACCATAAAGGTATTCCTCTATGGTCATATTAATAACAAAAAGTTCACCCCTGTCATTAAATTCACAAAAGCTTTCGGCAATAGAAGCCTTACTGTTTCGAATGGATTTTATTTCGGTTCCTGTTAATACAATACCCGCAGTGTACTTATCTAATATTTCGTATAGAAAGCGGGCCTTTTTGTTTTGTATGTTAATGGTCTTTTGCATGGAGCACAAAGCTACATAAATTTATGATGTTGTGCTTTAAAATGATTTAGCTTAAGGTAAAAAAGAGCATATAAAATTGGGAACCAAATTACAAGCGATGCCTTTTAGTTTTTTATAAGGCTCTTGTTTTAAGGTTTTAGAAATCCTTAAATCACTTTATTAAGTGTAAAATGTGGTTAGCTGTGCATTGTAAAACCAACTTTAATGGTTACTTGCCATCTATCTACATTGCCGTCTTTAATGCTTCCACGGGTATCAATAACTTCAAACCACCTTAAATTGTGTACCGATTGAGAAGCTTTTGTCAATGCATTTTGAACAGCATCATCACTTGATTTTTCTGAAGTTCCTACAATTTCAATTTTTTTGTAAATATGCTCTTCCATGATATTTAGTTTTTTAGTTAATTAAGATACGAAAAATGTGGTAAGTATTTGCAATTTAGTTTGTTATGTTTTCAAGAAGTAGCTTGGGTAGATTTCATATAGTTTAGAAGGTGATTAATTACGAGGCTCTTGGCATAAAAATAAGTGAAATCAATGCTTTTGAAAGTTATGAACATCATTCAAAATTCGTATTTTTGTACTCGTTTTAACAAAATCGACTAAAAACAATCTTATGAATTCTTATGATGTAGCCGTTATTGGCTCTGGTCCTGGAGGTTATGTGGCAGCCATTCGTTGTGCGCAACTGGGTATGACAACTGCAATTATAGAAAAATACGCTACACTTGGTGGAACCTGTTTAAATGTTGGTTGTATTCCAAGTAAAGCTCTTTTAGATTCATCTCACCATTATGAAGATGCTGTGAAGCATTTTGAAGATCACGGTATTGAAGTGCCGGGAGAGATTAAAGTGAATTTAGAAAAAATGATTGCCCGTAAGCAGGCAGTTGTAGACCAAACCACAGGTGGTATCGATTTTTTAATGAAAAAGAATAAGATTGATGTTTATGAGGGCTTGGGTGCTTTTAAGGATGCAACACATATTGTTGTTAATGGTAAGGAAACAATAGAGATTGAAGCGAAGCACAGCATTATTGCAACTGGTTCTAAGCCTTCAAGTTTGCCTTTTATTAATATAGACAAAGAACGCATAATTACATCTACCGAAGCATTGAAGCTTAAGGAGATTCCAAAGCATTTAATTGTTATAGGAGGAGGTGTAATAGGTCTAGAATTGGGACAGGTTTATAAGCGTTTAGGAGCCGAAGTAACTGTTATAGAATATTTGGACAGAATTATTCCAACTATGGATGCTGGTTTATCTAAAGAATTGAACAAAGTACTTAAGAAGCAAAAATTTAAGATAAATACGTCTCATAAGGTGAAATCTGTAGAGCGCGTTGGTGACGAAGTTGTTGTTAAAGCAGATAATAAAAAAGGAGAAGAAGTTGAATTTAAAGGTGATTACTGTTTAGTGTCTGTTGGTCGTAGGCCATACACGGATGGATTAAATGCAGCGGCAGCGGGTGTTAAGATAAATGATAGGGGGCAAGTAGAGGTAAATGAGCATTTACAAACATCTGCCTCTAATATCTATGCTATTGGTGATGTGGTAAAAGGTGCTATGTTGGCTCATAAAGCGGAAGAAGAAGGCGTATTTGTAGCCGAAACCTTAGCTGGTCAAAAACCACATATCGATTACAATCTAATTCCTGGGGTAGTGTACACATGGCCTGAAGTTGCTGCTGTAGGTAAAACAGAAGAGCAATTAAAGGAAGCAGGGATCGCTTATAAGGCTGGACAATTCCCTATGCGTGCTTTAGGACGTAGTAGAGCAAGTATGGACTTGGATGGTTTTGTAAAAGTATTAGCAGATAAAACAACCGATGAAATTTTAGGAGTACATATGGTTGGTGCCCGTGCTGCCGATATGATTGCTGAAGCTGTAGTCGCCATGGAATACCGTGCTTCTGCCGAAGATATATCACGCATGTCACATGCGCACCCTACTTTTACAGAAGCTATCAAGGAAGCTGCTTTAGCGGCTACTGAAGATAGAGCGTTGCATATATAAATACAAAAACATAATTTTTTTAAAAGCAACCCTTAAGGGTTGCTTTTTTAGTTGTTTGGAAATCAGTAATTAGTGTTGTTTTTGATGATTATTTTTCTTATCTTGTGTGTAAGAATTATAACTTCTATTTTTCTCTCAATCACGCTCTAAATTTGCGGTGGCACGTTTTCCTAATGCCTATTTATGTTACTAACCATAAATAGTCCATTATGAAAACAAAATTATTTTTTCTCTTATTGGTTTCAATAAGTTTAATGGCCCCTTCTCAAACAACTTCAGTCCCTGATGATAACTTCGAAGAATATCTGGAAACTCATGATGCCAATGGAAATGTCGTAACATTGGGGCATGCTTCAAGTATGGGGGATGGAATAATTGATAACGACATGGTTCCAACATCCAAGATTAATACCGTTACAGAGTTACGCATCAATGGTTGGAGTATCTATGATTTAACTGGAATAGAGGATTTTACTGCTTTGCAGATATTTGACTGTAATTTAAATCCAATTTCGACAATGAAATTACCTGGAGGTAATAATTTGGTTGAGTTATATTGCCATAATTTAGATTTAACGAGCTTGGATGTTTCCTCACATACGGCATTAACCACTTTAAACTGTCGTTTTAATGATATTACAAGTTTAAGTCTATCCGCGAATACCAACTTGATTAATTTAGATTGTTGGGGAAATCCATTAGGAAGTCTTACCCTTACCAACTTAACTGAGTTGAAAATCTTAAATTGCCAGGACACCATGTTGGGGACGTTGGATCTTTCCACGAATACTAAATTAGAAATATTATCCTGTGGTTTTAATGATTTAACAGGATTAAACCTAACAAACAATACTGCTTTAACCAATGTGTTTTGCTATGCTAATTCTACCATGACAAGTCTGAATTTACCCGATACAAATACTTTGGTGAAACTTGAATGTTATGGATGTAATTTAGGGAGCTTAGATATTTCAAAAAATACAGGTTTAACCTATTTAACCTGTCAACAAAATGCGCTTACCAATTTGGATGCGTCAAATAATACTAGTTTGGGATATCTGGACTGTGGTGAAAATATATTGACAAGCCTTACGCTACCAGATACAGCTACGCTGTATAGGTTAATATGCGATAATAATGATCTGCCAACTTTGAATATAAGCAAAAATATGGGCTTAACTGGATTGTTTTGCTATTCAAATCAAATAGCTTCGTTAGACTGTAGTAATAATCCACTCATTGAGCGTATATGGTGTTCTGATAATGACTTGACATCAATAAATTTACCAAATAATCCTGCGCTTTGGGAGTTATATTGCGCAAATAATGCAATTACACCAACCATAGATGTCTCCAGTTGTACTGGTTTAGTGGATTTTGGTCTATGGAACAATAATCTTACAGATCTAGACCTTACCAATAATATGGTTTTAGAATATGTAGAACCGGGAAACAACCCCAATCTTACCAATTTAACATTGCCAAACACGACTACCTTGACTCAATTGTGGGCCTATGGGACTAATTTATCAAATTTGGATTATACAAAAAATACAGGTCTTCAATATTTGGATCTGGGGATTACTAAATTTACGAGTATTGATGCAAGTATGCTGCCCAATCTGGTTGAGTTTTGGGGGAATTTAAATCCTCAATTGACTTCCTTGAATCTAAAAAATAATCATAATGATATTTTAAATTATGTAAGAGTGGAGGATAACCCTAATTTAACTTGTATTCAGGTAGATAATGTGGCACAGGCTGAAGCGAAAGCAGATTGGACAAAAGATGACTGGGCAAGTTACAATACAAGCTGTTCGTTAGGTATTGAAGATAATGATAAAGTGGTGTTACTTGTTTTTCCAAACCCCACTACAAATATTATAAATATCAACATAAAAGCACAAGCTGTGTACACTATTACCACTCTTCTTGGGGAAAAGGTTGCTAAAGGACATTTGACAGCATCTGAAAACAAAATAGATATCACTAATTTAACCAATGGTATATACTTTTTAACTGTTAGTGGTCCTATGGGTAGGCTACTAACAAAGAAAGTATTGAAAAAATGATGTTTGGTTAGATTTGGGGAGGCGAACCGAAAGGTTCGCTTTTTTTATATTTCAAAATCGGCATGCGCCCAACTATCGGCAAGTAACTTGTTTACTCTTGATACGTTCTCGGTATCATTAAGGCCGGTGTAAGCAGCTTTTAATCCGTGGTGTGCCCAGCCATTTTTTGGGAAGTTCTTTAAGTCGGTTTCATATGTTTTAATAGCCTCCTTAAACAATCCAGCTTTTATTTGAACGGCTCCCAAATGGTGACGAATGGAAAAGAACCAATCTGGTGGTTCGTTATAGTTTAAAGCATCTTCTATGGCAACAGCCTCTTCCAAAAGGGTAATAGAAGTTTTATAATCGCCTTTTTGGGATGCTATTTCGGAAGCTAAAACCCTTTTGGCTATTTGTATTAGCTCGTATGTGGTGTTTATGTCCCAAATAGTAATGTCCTTTAAGGCTTCATCCTCAGCGAATGCTTTTAGAGCCGAAAGAGCTTCTTGAGCCTTGTTTACATTGCCTTTTCCAATATGAGCCATGCCCTCGGCATAGTGCCTTATTGCTTTCGGATATTTTAAATCGTAGGTATTCAAATCCATGCTTAAAATAGCATCCCACTTTTTAAACTTTACGGCAACATAATATGGAATAGTATAATAATGCTGTAAAGTACCCCAACCGGGTTGTTGCATAATTTCGGGATGTACGTGTTCCGATACTTTATTTGCGCCAATCATAGCCCAACGACTATTGCCTTCAAGTGTGGCAGTAGCAGCCATAAAATGGTAATTGTGCGGATAATAAGCCAATGGATAGGCACCTTGGGCATGACAGCTCGTTACATAGGTGCTGTCTGCTTTTACGGCAGCAATATTGGCCAGTGTTCCTTTGTGGTATTCACCTGTTCTAATATAAGTATGTGATGGCATGTGTAACAAGTGCCCCGAACCAGGAACCAAGCCTTCATCAAACTTTTTAGCAGATGGATCGGAGCGCTCCGGTGTGTTAGAGGCTTCAACCGCATGAATATAAAAATGGTGTGCCCCGGGGTGCGATGGGTTTTTTTCGATTAAGGTCTCAAGTAAGGTTACAATTTCGGGAGTCCAAGGTTTTGGTGTACCGTCTTTGTGGTACAGGTCCCAAGGGTGCAGATTCATTATAGACTCGGCATATAAAGCACTTATTTCGGGGTCATTGGGGTGTTTGTTGTAAAGAGTCTTCATGGCTTTAGAGTAATCTATATCCAGTTGACTTCTATCTTCGGGTGGTTCGGGAGCATAACGAATAGCCATGGTTTCAATAAGTTGTTGCTCCTTATCGGTAGCATTGTTTGAGAGCGTTTTGGCTTTTGTAATTGCATTGTACGCACGTTGGTAATTGTCGTCCTCCATACCAGCATTATAGTTAGGCCCCAGAACGTAGGCATAACCCCAATAGGCCATGGCACAAGTAGGGTCTAACTTAGTTGCATAATAAAAGGACCTTGCGGCTTCGGCATGATTAAAGGCATAGGCTAAAGCCATACCTTGGTTAAAATAGATTTGCGTTAAACTGTCTTTGGTTGTTATTGGATAATGAATTACATCATAGCCTTCTAAAAGGGGAGCAATGTTATCAGTTTTGTACCATTCTGCATCAGTTACCTGAGGAACACAATTGTACTTTGAGCTTGTAGGGGCTGTGGCGATCGGTTCGTCTACTTGTTTGGTGTTTTTTTTACAAGAAAAAAATAAAGTTAGTACAACCACTAAAATTTGTAGCTTCATTTTGTAATATTTTGAATGTTAGTTGCTTGTGAGTAATAAATTTACTAATTTTTTAGGTTATAATGGTTTGGGTATGGTCTGGATCTATTTTATTGTAATAAAATAAACAAGTTTTTATGTGACTTTTTTAATATGGTTGTGTCTTAAAATTAATAACTAAATAGCTATTGGCTACATTTGAAAACCCTAACGAATTTTAATGAACTTTCCGATGAAGATCTAGTTAAGGCAATTGTTAAGACTAATGACACCTTGCTTTTCGAGATTTTATATGACCGGTATGCCACGGTGGTTTTTAATAAGTGTTTTGGATTTTCAAAAAATGAAGACGAGGCTAAAGATTTGACACAAGATGTTTTTTTAAAGCTTTTCGTAAAACTGTCAAGTTTTAAAGGGAAATCTAAGTTCTCTACATGGTTGTATGCTTTTGTATATAATCATTGTGTAAATTATGTAACTAGAAATACAGCAAAAAAAATTGAAAAGCAAGCGGTTGATTATACAGACGTAGAAGCGATTTCGGACCTGGATAACGATCAGGAATTTTTTGAGATGAAAGTAGATAAGCTTAAGGTTGCCCTAGAGCTTATGTCTCCCGATGAGAAAATGATATTGTTGTTAAAGTATCAAGATTTGCTATCTATTAAAGAAATATCCAATGTTCTGGGAATTGGAGAAAGTGCTGTTAAAATGCGTATTAAACGCGCAAAGGATAAACTTTTAACTGTATATAATACCCTTAAGTAATGGACAATCCGTTTAAATACATAGATAAGCCACTTAAGGATGTACCTGAAGAATTAAAATCGAAGGTTATGACCGATGTTGCGATTGCTAAGCTGCTCATGGAACTAACCAAGTTATTTTCTATAGACATGGCTAAAGTTATTGAGCGTACCATTAAGAAACGAAAAAAATGATTTTACAATATTTATAAATATGAATACTATGGGGAAACTATCAGAATGGAACGAGGGAATTGTAAATTCACTCTCGGCTATGACCACAGAAGTAGCAGAAGTTATTCCGAACATGCTTGCGGCAATAGCAGTATTGATAATTGGGTGGTTGGTCACAAAGTTAGTTGTTGGTGTTGCAAAAAAGGCTTTAAAATTTGCAAAGGCAGACAAGTTGGATGATAAAATAAACGAGATAGAGTTTTTTGGTGACAAGAAATTTAATTTTGATGTGATAAAGATTGTCAGCCGGTTTTTAAAATGGTTGCTGTACATCTTACTCATTATCATTATTACCGATATTCTAAACCTTACCATGGTTTCGGAGGAGATCAGAAACTTTTTGCGCTACATTCCTCGTTTGTTTTCGGCCTTAATTGTGTTTACCATAGGTTTATTGTTGGCTAATTTTATCAAGAAAACCATAAAATCTTTCTTTGAATCAATGGACCTATCGGGTTCTAAGTTGGTTAGCAATATTGTTTTCCTCTTACTTATTGTTTTTGTTTCCATAACAGCCTTAAATCAGGCAGGTGTAGATACCGAAATAATTACGAGCAATATTACTATGATACTTGGTGCCTTTTTGGTATCATTCGCTTTGGCCTTTGGATTGGGAGCCCAAAAAATAGTAACCGATCTGTTACGGGCGTTCTATGCAAGGAAAACCTACGAAATAGGCCAACAAATAGAGTTTAAAGGCATGAAAGGAGAAGTGGTTATTATCGATAATCTATCCATTACCATAAAAACAGCACAAGGTAAATTTGTAATTCCTATTAAAGAGCTTGTAGAGAGTCAAGTTAAAATTGAGGGTTAACTTTATAGTTAGGGTTAAATTTGGTTGGGTTAATTACTCAATTTTTATAGTCTCTCACCTAAGTCCTTTTTCATTTGTTTGAAAAGGGGCTTTTTTTGTTTTAAGGAAAATATTTGTATACGTTTACAAAACCTAACATGATGGGGAAACGGAAGGTAATATTTATTAATAGAACTCATCTTGACTTTTTTGATTAAAGTGAAAATTAGCTATTTTGAGCTTGATGGAAGGCATTTTTAAGTTACATAGCAGGGCTACGGAATGAGAAAATGATGAAAGGCAGGCTTAAAAGAGCAATTTTTTAACCAATTGGGAAAAGTCAAGATGAGTTCATAGTTCGTAATAAGTGAAAAAATTATGGTAAAAAAAGTATTTGATGTTATTATAATAGGAGGTGGCCCTGCAGGAATGAGTGCAGCACTTGTTTTAGGAAGAAGTAGAATAGCGACCTTAGTTCTTAATGCAGAATCTCCAAGAAATATGGTCACTGCTCATTCTCATGGATTCTTAACTCAAGATGGCAAACACCCAAAGGAGATATTTTCAATTGCTAAAGCGCAATTGGCAAAATATACATCGGTAGATTATGTAAATAAAAAAGCTATTGACCTTAAGTTAATAAAGAAAGGTTTTACAGTAGAAACACAAACATCTATATACCAATCTCAAAGGGTTATCATTGCAACAGGATACATTGACAGTATAGATTCTCTTGGCGTTAAAGGGCTTGCCGAAGTTTATGGTAAATCGGTTTACCCATGTCCTTTTTGTGATGGTTTTGAAATGGCTGATAAAAAGTTAGCAGTTATAGGCGATAGTATCATGGCACCAATGTTTTCAAAAACAATTTCCCATTGGTCCAATGACGTCATTGTATTTACCAATGGCGATAAAGTTGTAGATAACGAAATTGTATCCAACCTAAATAAAAACGGTATTTCAATAATAGATAAAAAAATTATTCAGCTCATTTCCGAAGATGGTATACTTAAGGGTATTCAACTTGAAGATGGATCAATTGTTGAAAGAGATGGAGGGTTTATACCAGATACAAAATCTTTTGAAAGTAGCGACTTTGCACAAAATCTGAATGTAACAAAGGAATTAGGGCATTTTGGAATGGAGGCTTATAAAGTCGATGATAATAAAGAGACTGAAATCAAAGGACTTTATATAATTGGAGATGCAAGGACAGGATGGAGCGGTGTTGCCTCTTCCGTAGCAGAAGGCAGTGAAGTTGCCAAGATAATCACACATCAGATAATAGATGAAAATTGGATAGAATAATAGACGTAGTTGATAAGGAATATGAACACAGGCTTACTGAGATTGTGTTGTGGCGATATGGCTTATGCACAGAAGGTGTGTATACAGAGATAAACTCTTAAAAAATGATTTCAATGAATATTTTGAAAATATAAATTGATAAAAATGACTTTTGGTAACGTGCGTAAAATTACAACTTTCTTAAAGAAAAGTATTATTTTTGAAAAGAAGTCAACAAATAATTAGACCTACATTTTATGAAAAGAATGAAACTATTTTTTGCCCTAATTTTACTGAACACATTTTTGTTTTCCTGTTCGTCTGATGAAAACAGTTCAAGCAATAAATTAGTTAAAGTTGTTAAAGTCAGTGACAACAAAAAATCAGAATACATGTATAACTCAGATGAATTATTGTCAATGTGGGTAGGAACTTATCTGAGTTTAGGATTCGAAATGAATTATGTTTACGATTCAGATAACAATTTAACAGAAATTCATTACGAAGAAACAGGCTCTGGAACTTACACGCACGATACCTATTTTACTTATAACAACAAGGGCAACCTAATAAGTTATGACGATGTTGACTTGAGTTATAATGGAAACATTATAACAGCTACCGGAACAATAGAAGGCAATGCAAATACAACCATTATATTAGAAACAAATAGTTCCGGATTAATAACAAAATTAGTTGAAGAAGATAACCATACTGTTTTTGAATATGATTCAAATGGAAACTTAACGGTCGTGAAGCATTATAATGGTAATAATATTTTACGGGATACGTATAACATAAGTTACGATCAAAGTAAAAACCCATTCTATGGTCAAATGAAATCCATATACATCGAGCGCTTTATTGAACATTTTTACCCTTTTGAAGGTGTTTACGTTAGTAGTTTTGAGCGTTATAGTTTTCCGTTTTTTAAAAATAATGTGGTATCTATCACTGAAAATTTGAATACAACAGCTACTTACAATTATACCTACGACAGTGCAAATTATCCAATTCATGTAGATGGGATTTATTCTGGAGATCCAATAGTATTTGATATAGGGTATTATTAATAAAAAGAGGTATGAAATGAGCCATGACAAATCTTGATACCTACCGAGATGATTATTGGTGAATTACATCTGACCGCAAAAAAACAATAAATATTAACAGATGAAAGATTGGTTTGATAATATACAACTAGAAGGTAACAAAGTACTATTGGAACCGTTGGATATGTCTCATAAAAATGCACTTTTGCGTGCGGCTTCCGATGGAAAATTATGGGAGTTATGGTTTACATCGGTGCCTTCGGAAGAAACGATAGATTCTTATATTGAAAACGCATTAATTGAAAAATTGAATGGCAAAGGGTATCCCTTTGTAGTTGTAGAAAAGTCTACAGGAACAATCATTGGTTCTACAAGGTATTGTAATGCCACGCCAGAGCATAGGCGATTGGAAATTGGATACACTTGGTATGCAAAAACATACCAGCGTACAGGAATCAATACCGAATGTAAATACCTGTTACTAAAACATGCATTTGAAAAACTGCGTTGTATTGCAGTCGAATTTAGAACGCATTGGCATAATGTACGTTCTCGGGCAGCTATTGCCAGACTTGGGGCTAAACAAGACGGTGTTTTAAGAAATCACAAACTAAGTGCTGATGGTAGTTACAGGGACACAGTCGTTTTTTCAATAACCGACCAAGAATGGAAAGCTGTAGAAATAGCTCTGAAATATGAAATAAGAAGATACAAAGACAAACGGTAGGAATAAAACATGTGGGAGGTAATATAGTGGTCTTTCATAAAGTACCTCGTTTTACATAGTAGATATTTGTGTAATTAACATTAATAAAAATAATAATGGAAAAATCGGAATCTAGATCCCCAATTTATAGATATACTGAATCTGATAAAAGAGATTTTGAAGGCGCTTCGGGAGAGGCGTCAATTGAAGAAATCACAGATCATGTAGAGAAACATATTGGTGAGATTCATAAAGTATTTCATGAATTAATATCAGATCAGGTTCATATTGATGTTCATTGGGTAAAACCATCTTTAGAGAGACCATTCCATACACTAGTTACTTCTGGAATGAGTGATAAACCTATGAATACACCTGAAGAAGTAGAAGGTTGTGATTTTGCAGAATTGAGTATCTGTCTGCCTAGTGATTGGAAAATTTCTGAGGAAGACTTTAAAGAAGAAAAAAATTATTGGCCCATGAGGTGGTTAAAATATCTTGCGAGGTTTCCTCATGAATTTAACACATGGTTAAGCTATGGTCATACAATACCAAATGGCGATCCCGCAGAACCTTTTTCAGATAATACTCAGTTAAGCACTATGCTATTGTTGCCAACGATAGTCTTTGGGGAAGATTTTCGTACACTTCGGCTTAAAAATAAGGCAATAGATTTTTATACACTTATCCCAATATACAGTGAAGAACTGAATTTAAAAATGAAAAAAGGAGTTGAAGCGTTATTTGATGGATTTGACAAATTTGGAGTGTCTGATATTGTTCAAGTTGATAGACCTAATTCAGTCAAAAAGAGAAAGCTGTTTGGTCTTTTTTAGAATAATTGAATATTGGACAAAATATTAGTTGGAAACTAAACAATGAACAAAAATAATTTACCTGAAATAAAAACAGAACGTCTTTTGTTGCGAAGATTACATCCATCTGATTGGCAAATGATTTCATTTTTACGATCAGACAAAAAGGTAAATAAGTTTGTTAAAAGGTCAAGTGCCGAATCCAAGTCCAAAGCATTGGAATTCATAGAAATGATCAATGAAGGGATTGATAGTCGGAACCTGTATTATTGGGTCGTTACAGAAAAAAATCGAAATGAAATGATTGGAAGTATTTGTCTTTGGAATTTCTCGCAGGATAATACAATAGCTGAAGTCGGATACGATTTAGTACCTAAATTTCAGGGTAAGGGAATAATGAGCGAATCACTGCAAAGTATTCTATCCTTCGGATTCAAAGAGCTAAACCTCAAAGCTGTTGAAGCGTTTACCCATAAACGCAATATGCCTTCTAGAGCATTATTGGAAAGTAATGGGTTTAAAATAATTTTAGGTAAAATAGATGAAGATAATGTAGACAATCTAGTTTATGAAATTAAGAATGAGGGCCAATAGGGGGTAGAAATAGAAAGTAAGGGGTGTTATTTTAATTTCAATCTAAAATCAACCATATAAAAACTAGTTACAATGTTTGTCCCTCGGCTAGTGTTTGCTTGTAGCGGGGTTTGGTTATATGAGTATATCTACTTCCGTTTATTCCGCTTGTTATAATTCTTATCGCCACGGGTTTTAGGTTTCTTGTACTTATTAGCGATCTTGAATTTATAGGAGCCTCCTAAGTTTTCTTTTTTATTTTTGTCCTTTTTTTCATGAAAGGCAGGCCCCGGAGCATCTTCGTCCCGACGTTTTGTGGGGTTGTTATGCTCTTTTATTATTGGGCGTTCTTCTTCGATAAGCTCTGTTGAGATCGTTACCGATTCTGGGAAATCCATAACTGGTACGGGCATGTTCATTAAGCCTTCAATAGCTTCCACAAAAGCTTGCTCTTTTTCGGTAGAGAAGAGGATGGCTTGCCCCTTACGTTCCGCACGGCCCGTTCTACCGATGCGATGCATATAGTTTTCGGGATATTCAGGCGTGTCAAAATTAATAACGTGCGATATGCTGTCTATGTCCAATCCACGTGCCATTACATCCGTAGCAATTAAAATGCGGTTGTGTCCCGAGCGGAACTGTTCAATACTCCGTAGCCTATAGTTTTGGGTTTTATTAGAATGGATTACACACAGTTCTTCATGAAATAACTCGTCCAGTTGTTCGAACAAGCGATCAGCCATACGCTTATAAGCAACAAATACCAATACCTTATTAAAGGTTTCGGTGTCCCGGAGCAAGTGCGTTAACAGGTTTACTTTTGTATAAAAATTAGGGACTTGATAACGACTTTGAGAAATGTTTTCCAACGGTGTGCCAGATACCGCAATGGAAACCTGCTGTGGACTTTTAAAGAAGTCGTTAATGAGCAAATCCACATCGTGGGTCATTGTAGCCGAAAACATGATGTTCTGGCGGCGCTCCGGAAGCAGGTCAAAAATATTGATTAATTGATGTCTGAAGCCTAGGTCCAGCATCACGTCAACCTCATCAATCACTAACTTCTGTATGGATTTAAGCTGTAGGGCACGACTAACGGCAAGATCGTACAAACGCCCCGGCGTGGCAACCAAAATATCAGCACCCTCTGCTACAGCTTGCTTTTGTGTATTGATATTTGTCCCCCCATAAACACCCAAAACGCGATTGTTTATGTATTTGGATAGTTTTTCAATATCGTCCACTACCTGAACAACAAGTTCTCTGGTGGGCACTAAGATTAAAACACGCGGATTTACTTGTGTAGAAAACTTTAAATGCTTTAAAATGGGTAACATATAACCATAGGTTTTCCCCGTACCCGTTTGTGCAATACCTACCATATCCTGCCCTGAAGCAATAACGTTAAAAGCTTGTTCCTGAATAGGAGTGGGAGTGCTAAAGCCTAAGTCCTCTAAGGCATTGTATAAAGGTGTATTTAAATTTAGATCTTGAAAAGTCACAATGTACTGTTTAGCAGGCAAAGTTACACTTAATATTCTGTTTAGGCTAAACGCTCAGGGTGTATTTCTATACTATAGGCAGCCTTAAAGTGTTCCCCAAAAGCCAAGCTTAAGATCCCTTCTTTGGTTTTTAGCTGTTTATCTGTCGTTTCATGATCGGCTATACCAAGCCAGGGCTCAATACAAACATAGTTGCCATTAGGCTTAGCCCAAATACCCAAATACGGAAAATCGTGATAGCTCACAGTAAGGATATTGCCGTTTTTTACACTCCTAAGCGTTACCTTTTTAGATTTCAGATCTTTAAATACCAAGGCATCACTTTTAAACAAGTCACGGTTTAGTTGAATGCTGTTGGAGCCATTAAATATCGGTTTTGTACTAGAACTTATGAGTCCGTTGCTTTGGTTTATGAGGTGCGTTTCAGAATCTTCATTGCACTCAAAGGCTAAGCTGTACTCATTGTATTGTTCGTTATCGTATACCGGACATTTAAAAGCAGGGTGACCGCCCAAAGAGAAATACATGGTCTTGTTGTCTAGGTTTACAACAGTATGCTTAACGGTAATGACATTCTCTGTGAGCTGATAGCTAATGTAAAAATCAAATTGAAACGGATACATCTTTATAAGCGTTTCATTACTGCTCAATTTAAAAGTTAGTTTGTCTGGTGTTTGTTCATGTACAACGATATCTTTATTGTGTCTTACAAATCCGTGTTTTGGCATGTGGTAGGTCTCACTTTCATAGAGGTAAGTGCCTTCTTTTAGCGCACCGATAATGGGGAAGAGGTTAGGGGCGTAACTCCCCCAAATATTCGGATTAGCATCCCACATGAATTCAGTGGTGTTTTTTACAGATGTGATACCACATAATTCCGCTCCTATTTTTTTTACTGCTATTTTAACTTTGTTGTTTTGTATGGTGTACATAAGAAGTGTTTAAAGTAATACACAAAAATCTTAATTTTTTAAGGAATCTAATTAACTTTGCGCCATAATCTTTTTCATTGAGGACGCAGCATTTTTATAAGATTCAGGATGTAACCCGTTTCAAGCAGCAATTGTTAATTTGGAGCCAGCAATTTGAAGATATCGTTTGGTTAGATTCTAATAATTACAAGCAAACGTATTCTAATTACGATGCCGTTTTGGCGGTCGATGCTTTAACAAGTGTACAAACCAATTACAAAGGCGCTTTTGATGCACTTAAAGAGTACCAATCCAATGTAAATGACTGGATATTTGGTTATTTGACTTATGATCTGAAAAATGACATTGAGAATCTGGAGTCCTCTAATTATGACGGTTTAGCATTTCCCGATTTGTATTTTTTTCAGCCTAAAAAAATGTTTTTCATTAAAGATGATACGTTAGAACTTAGGTATTTAAATAGTGTTGACAAGGAATGGAAAGACGATTTGGTTCAAATCGGACAAATGGAAGAAATAGTCACACAACCTGTTAAAGACGCTATAAAGATAAAGTTGCGTATCCATAAAGATGCATATTTTGAGAAAATTAAAGCGATGTTGGAGCATATCCATCGTGGGGATATATACGAAGCTAATTTTTGTCAAGAGTTTTATGCCGAAGATACCCTTATCAATCCGTTGGAAACCTACAATAAACTCAATGCTATTTCCAATCCGCCATTTGCTACCTTTTTCAAGACATTCGATAAATATCTTATATCAGCTTCGCCAGAACGGTATTTAAAGAAAATGGGGAATGTGGTTATTTCACAACCTATAAAAGGGACGGCTAAACGGTCTTCAGATCCTGACAAAGACACACTTTCCAAGCTAAACTTATCCCAAGACACCAAGGAACGCAGTGAGAATATCATGATTGTAGACCTAGTGCGTAACGACCTGTCTAAAACCGCTGTAAAAGGTAGTGTTACTGTTGAAGAATTATGTAAGGTTTATACCTTCGACCAAGTGCATCAAATGATATCTACGGTAAAATCGGAGTTGGTGCCATCTGTCCATCCAGTAGAAGTTATAAAAAGTACCTTTCCTATGGGAAGTATGACCGGAGCACCAAAAATATCAGCTATGAAGATTATTGAAACACTCGAAGAGACCAAGCGGGGTTTGTATTCTGGTACAGTGGGGTATTTTGCTCCCGATGGCGATTTCGATTTCAATGTGGTAATACGAAGTATTCTTTACAATGAAACACAGCGCTATGTGTCCTACTCGGTTGGCAGTGCCATAACGGCAAAGAGCGACCCCTTAAAGGAGTACGAAGAGTGTTTGGTGAAAGCCAAAGCCATGCGTGAGGTTTTGGAAAATTAAACCAAACGGTGTATTAAGTTTTTTTTAAGCTCATCAAAAATGCGCTGAATACGTCTCTCCTCTATAGACTTGACTTTAGAAATTTCCTCGAAACTTAATTTGCCAAAGGCATAAAGGTCAATAATGTTCGATACGTTTAAAGGAAGCCAACTGTAAAAATCGCCAAGCACTGTTTTTGTATTGGAGGAATCGGTCTCCATTTCAAATGCATTTAGAACAGAATTGGTCTTGTCGTCATATAAAAATAAAGGATTGCGGTTCTTTTTTTTTGAGTATGATTTATCATTCAAGTTGTCGTTCATAATAAAATCAAAACCTTCATCGAATGTAAACTCCTCTTTTAAATGATTGCGCTCCGCTTCCAAAAGCGTATTAGTACTCATGGTATCCTTATGAAACGCTTCCTTTTCGAACAAGTTGTCCAAAACATTATTGGCAATTTTAAAGAGTTTGAGCTTAATATCTAAGGCACTATTGTCAATATTATAGCCGCTTTCATAAAGCTGGGCTATGCTCTCATCTACAATACCATTGGAGGTATACATGTTTTTGGGGATAACCCCTGTGGATGCAGCAATATAAAGGCGATGCTTAACATAAGGATGCAATTGTTGCGCAGCTGTAAGTACTTTTTTATCAAAAACGGATTTAGTTGCTTCGTCGGTCATTTTTTCAATAGAGCTCATAACTATGGTTTTTAATGTGATCTTTCTAAAGATACTAAATTTAACCCATTGTAAATTATGATTTATGTCATTTTTAATGACGAAAACCGCAAGAGTTTGATGTAGCAAAGTTGTATATTTGGGTTTATGATTGAACAAGCAAAACATCATATAAATACAAAGCTTCCTTTTTTAAGAAACAAGAAACTTTTGGTCGCTATTTCCGGTGGATTGGATAGTGTGGTGCTAACTCATATTTGTTATACCTTGGGACTGGATATAAAATTGGCACACTGTAACTTTAATTTACGTGGAGATGAGAGTGATACTGATGAGGATTTTGTATTGCAGTTGGCTGAAGACTTAGATCTGGAAGTGTTTGTTGAAAGCTTTGATACCGAAGCATACGCTAAGGCAAATAAACAGTCTATACAGATAGCAGCGCGGGAGTTGCGCTACAACTGGTTTGATGAACTGGCTTCGCAATTACAATTCGATTACATTTTAACAGCTCATCATGCCGATGATAATTTAGAGACCTTTTTAATAAATCTTTCTCGAGGAACAGGTTTAGATGGCTTAACAGGTATTCCAGAAATTAACGGAAGGGTTATTCGTCCCTTATTGCCTTTTTCTAGAGAAGCTATACTGAAGTATGCAAAAGAACACCGTTTACAGTGGCGGGAAGATAGCAGTAATGTTTCAACCAAGTACCTGCGTAATAAACTACGTCATGATGTTATCCCTATATTAAAAGATATTAACCCGAAGTTGCTTCAAAATTTTAGCAAAACACAGGGCTATTTAAACGCTTCAAGGTCTATTATCGAAGACCGTATAATCGATGTGTTAGAAGCTGTTGTAGAACATACAGGTGATCAAACAACATCTTTTAATATTGAAGCACTTAAAAAACTAAGAAATCCCAAGGCGTATTTATTCGAATTACTAAAACCCTATAATTTTACCGAATGGGACGATGTAGTGGCACTTATGGATGCACAATCGGGAAAACAAGTACTGTCTCATACTCACCGTTTGATTAAAGACCGGGAGTATTTGCTTTTAAGCGAATTACCTTCTAAAACATCACAATCGATATCGGTGGCTAGTACCGATACGGTAGTGGATATACCTTTAGGAGCTTTGCATTTTAAAGAGGTAGCAGCGGTAAAACAGCCTTCTAAAGCTGTTGTCTATGTAGATAAAGCAACATTGCAGTTCCCCCTCGTTCTCAGACAGTGGCATGAAGGCGATGTGTTTTATCCATTGGGAATGACCGGAAAAAAGAAATTGAGTAAATATTTTAAAGACGAAAAATTATCACTATTAGATAAAGAACAAGTGTGGTTACTATGTAGTGGCGATGCTATTGTTTGGATTGTTAATTGGAGACCCGACAATCGGTTTAAAGTTACTAACAATACCCAAACAATATTAGAAATTGCATTACAATAGATTTATCATCCTTTGGAAGATAGGAAGACATTTTTAATAATTAACGATTACATTGAAGATACTAGGTAACATAGTAGATATCCAAGGCAGGCGAATTTTTAAGGGAGAAGTAAGTATTGAAAACGGAAAAATTGTTTCTGTAAAAGAAAAGGAACACAGTAATAACCAATACATTCTTCCTGGATTTGTTGATGCGCATATCCATATAGAAAGTTCCATGCTGGTTCCCAGCGAATTTGCGCGGATTGCAGTAACGCACGGTACGGTTGCAACTGTTTCCGATCCACATGAAATAGCCAATGTACTTGGTCTAACTGGAGTTGAATTCATGATAGCCAACGGAAAAAAAGTTCCCTTTAAGTTTAATTTCGGAGCACCGTCCTGCGTACCGGCTACAAGTTTTGAGTCGGCTGGAGCTATTATTGGTGCTGATGAAATTCGAACCTTAATGGCTAATCCGGACATCAAATACCTCGCAGAAATGATGAATTATCCAGGGGTGTTGTTTGATGATGCGGTTGTACTCGAAAAAATAGCTTGGGCCCAACATTATGGAAAGCCAGTCGATGGACATGCCCCCGGTGTACGAGGCGAAGCGATATCCAAATATATAAATGCAGGTATTACAACCGACCATGAGTGCTTTACCTACGAAGAAGCCTTGGAAAAACTTCAAAAGGGGATGAAGGTTCTTATTCGTGAGGGTAGTGCAGCCAAAAATTTCGACGCTCTAATCGATTTATTACCTGAGTATTATGAGCATGTGATGTTTTGTAGTGACGACAAGCACCCCGACGATTTACTAATCGATCATATTAATAAATTGTGTGCTCGTGCCGTTGCCAAAGGAATGGATGTTTTTAAGGTGTTACAGGTAGCTTGTGTTAACCCCGTAAAACACTACAATCTAGAAGTGGGGCTATTGCAGCCCGGAGATGCAGCCGATTTTATAGTCGTTGAAGATGTAATCAATTTTAAAACCATTCAAACTTATGTTAACGGCAATTTGGTGTTCGATAATGGGATGTCCTTAATAAAACCAGTGGCTTTTAAAAGGCTAAACAACTTTAATTGCGATAAAGTGAAAAATATTGATTTTCAAGTAGAAGCCCATGGGGAAAATATACGTGTTATAGAAGCTTTAGAAGGGCAATTGGTGACCAATGAACTCATTAGACAAGCTAAGATAGAAAAGGGGTGTATCGTTTCTGATGTTGAAGCTGATATTTTAAAAATTGTGGTGGTAAATCGATATGAAAACGCGAAGCCAGCCGTGGCCTTTATTAAGAATTTCGGATTAAAAGAAGGTGCTATTGCCTCCTCTGTAGCGCATGACTCCCATAATATCATTGCCATTGGTGTTAACGACGATGTTATTTGTAAAGCTGTTAACTTGCTGATAGAACATAAAGGAGGTGTTTGTGCAGTTTCAAATATAAATGAAGCCGTACTGCCCTTGCCCGTAGCAGGAATTATGAGCGATCAGGATGGTGAAACTACGGCTATACAATATGCAACCCTAGATAACATGGCGAAACAATTAGGCTCTAAATTACAATCACCCTATATGACTTTGTCGTTTATGGGGTTGTTGGTCATTCCCGCATTAAAACTAAGTGATAAGGGACTTTTTAACGGAAATGATTTTAAATTTACCCCACTTGAAGCATAATTTTTTTAAAAATGCCAATATTAGAATCTACTTATAAACCGTCTTTCCCTTTTAAAAATGGATTTCTATCTACTGTTTATTCAGGGTTGTTAAGGCAAGTACGGGGCATTATGCAAGATAGGGAACGTATTAAATTATCTGATGGTGATTTCTTGGATTTGGATTGGAGCTATGCAAGTACTAAAAGCGATCAAGTGATTGTTTTACTTCATGGTCTAGAAGGACATGGGCAACGTCCATATGTAACCGGTGTCGCAAAACTGTTTAACGACCATGGTGTCGACGCAGTTTGTGTAAACTTTAGGGGCTGTAGCGGTGAGGATAATTTAAAATACAGAAGCTACCATTCTGGAGCTACCGAAGATTTGGAAGATGTTATTCAGCATTTAAATGACGCTAAGCATTACAAAGTTATTTACCTAAAAGGGGTAAGCTTAGGTGCTAATATGATTTTGAAATATCTGGGAGAGCGAAAGGAAGTGCCGGAGCAAATTAAAGCAGCAATTGCAGTGTCGGTGCCTTGCTATTTGTATGGCTCGGCTAAGGAGTTACATCGTTTAAAGAACAAGTTATATCACGACCGGTTTAAGAAGTATTTAGTACATAGGCTAAAAAACAAACAGCAACGTTTCAAAAATATTTTAAGCGAACAAGAAATAGCATCCATAAAAACATTAATCGATTTCGATGAGGTATATACAGCAAAAGCTCATGGTTTTAAAAACGCGATAGACTACTACGAAAAGGCTAGTTGTTTGCAGTTTCTACCCAATATAACCGTTCCAACGTTAATTATCAACGCCTTAAACGATTCATTTTTGTCGGCAGAGTGCTTTCCTGTAAAGGAAGCCAAAGAAAACCCAAACCTATATTTAGAAATGCCAAAGTATGGGGGGCATGTTGGTTTTATCGATAAGAAGAATATTTATTACAATGAGCGTCGCGCTTTTGAATTTATAAAAACCATCTTAAAAAAGTAGCAAGCACAATTTTTTAGTCAATTGAAAAAGTTTACATGAGTTCCATGTGTTAACCAGAAAGGAATTCCTTTGGCTTTGTACTGGAGATAGTTTCGTTTTAAGAAATACTTTTTATTATCTTTATTGCATTTCTGTTTAAAAAGTTAATCAAACCAATTATATTATGCCAACATTCAATTTAACAATTAACAATAAGAAGCATACTGTCGAGGCGGATATGGATACGCCGTTGTTATGGGTACTTCGAGACCATCTGGATTTAGTAGGAACAAAATTTGGCTGTGGAATCGGGCAATGTGGAGCCTGTACTATACACGTTAACGGTACAGCTATGCGCAGTTGCTTGTTACAAGTGTCGCAAGCCGAAGGAATGAAAATTACAACAATTGAAGGACTTTCCGAAGAAGGAGATCACCCAGTTCAAAAAGCTTGGTTAGAACATGACGTACCCCAATGTGGTTATTGTCAAAGCGGACAAATAATGAGTGCTTCGGCATTGTTGAAAAACAATCCCAATCCGTCTGATGAGGACATTGATGCAGCCATGAACGGGAACATATGTCGATGTGGTACCTATGTAAGAATAAAACAAGCGATCAAAACGGCATCCAAACTATAAATACTGGTATCATGACAAAGATAAAAACACATTATAACCGTCGTTCATTTTTAAAGATATCTACCGCTGCAGGTGGCGGAATGCTTATTGGCTTTAGCTGGTTTACCGGTTGTACTTCAGATAAAAAAATAAAAGAAACAGTAGCCATTCCTAAGGAGTGGTTTGAGATAAATGGTTATATAAAGATTGGAGATACCGGTATGGTAACCATATATTGTCCAAATCCGGAAATTGGCCAGAATGTAATGACCTCAATGCCTATGATTGTGGCAGATGAATTGGATGTAGATTGGAACCACGTTGTGGTTGAACAAGGCGCTTTAGATGAAGATGCCTTTAAAAACCCTCAATTTGCAGGAGGTAGTTTATCTATTAAGCTAAGTTGGAATGCACTTAGAATGGCTGGTGCTACCGGAAAAAGGATGTTGTTGGAAGCCGCAGCCAAGGAATGGGGCGTAAATGTTACAGATTTAAGTGTTGACAAAGGTGTTATTAAAGAGAAAAATGGAGAGCGAACCATTGGTTATGGGGCTATAGCTTCTAAAGCAGTGGGTATTGAAATTCCAGAAGAAGTTGAACTTAAAGATATTAAGGACTTTGAAATTATTGGAAAAAGTAAAAAGAATGTAGAAGGAGAAAATATTGTTACTGGTAAACCCTTATTTGGGTTGGATTTTAAAAGAGAAGGTATGCAATTGGCCATGATACAGCATCCGCCTGCTTTTGGAATGAGGGTAGTAGATTTTAACGAAGAAGAAATTAAAACGATGCCCGGAGTAAAAGATGCTTTTATTGTTGATACCGAAGTTCAGGATAAAGCATGGTCCGATGAAAAAGGCTTTTTGCAACTTATAGCAATAGTAGGAGATTCGACATGGCAACTTATGAAAGCAAAAAGGGCAATCAAAGCGAATTGGGAAGTAGTTTCCGAATTGGAAAATTCAGCCACGCATACAAACAAATTAGAGATGGCAATTGCATCTGGTAATGCAAATGAGAGCAGAAAGGATGGTGATTCGGATATGGCTTTTAGTAAAGCAGCGAAAGTAATTGAGCAAACCTATAGTTCACCTTTTTTACCACATAACACAATGGAGCCCATGAATTTTTTTGCTAATGTTACCGAAAGCTCAGCCGAGCTCATAGGACCTACGCAAACACCTAAAGCTCTTGAAGATGCTGTTTCTAAATTATTGGACATGCCTGTGGAAAACATTTCGGTAAACATGACGCGTATAGGAGGTGGATTTGGTAGAAGACTTTATACGCATTTTGGGGTTGAAGCAGCTGCTATTTCTAAAAAGACAGGAGCACCTGTTAAGCTTATCTACACTAGAGAAGACGATATGACCCAAGGAACATACAGGCCTGCTTATCAAGCGGTTTTTAAAGCAGGTTTAGATGAAAATAATAATTTGATTGCCTTTAGTGTAAAAGGAGCAGGTTTGCCAGAAGGACCAGTTTTTCCAAATCGTTTCCCCGCCGGTACGGTCGATCACTATACAGCAGAAAAAATTGATGTTGAAACCAATGTAACAACAGGTGCATGGAGAGCCCCCAGATCGCATTTTACGGCAGGAGCCGAACAAGCTTTTCTCGATGAGGTTGCAGAATTGGCAGGAAAAGATCCTATAGATTTCCGTTTGGAATTGTTTGATCGAGCCATAAAAAGCCCGGTTGGAGAAAAGAACGATTATGAACCAGAACGGTATGCAGGTGTTTTAAAATTAGTTAAGGAAAAATCCAATTGGGGGGAGACAAAGCCAGGTACATACCGTGGTGTAGCTGCTTATTTTTGCCATCATTCTTATGTTGCCGAAGTAGTTGATGTAGCAATGGAAAATGGAAAGCCTAAAGTTAAAAAAGTATGGTGTGCCGTGGATTGTGGTATTGTAATCAATCCTGATGCTGCTAAGAATATGATACAGGGAGGTGTTGTAGATGGTATTGGCCATGCGATGTATAGCCAATTAACGTTTGAGAATGGCGCTCCTAATGAGATGAATTTTGACAGGTATCAATTAATACGTCATTCGCAGGCACCAGAAGAGATTGAAGTACACTTTGTGGATAGCGATATAGACCCAACAGGTTTAGGTGAGCCAGGACTGCCTCCTGTGGTTGGTGCTTTGGCAAACGCAATCTATCAGGCCACTGGTCAACGGATTTATAAGCAGCCTTTTATGAATAACTTAACAATGGAGCAAGTAGTTGGATAGTAAGGTTTATGACGCACGAATTAAAGTATATAGTCGAGCAAGCCTTATGGGCTAAACAAAATAACATTAAATCTGTTTTAGCATCTGTGGTAGCCTTAGACGGATCATCCTATCGCAGACCAGGAGTAAGGATGCTCGTGTTGGAAGGAGGTCGTATGGTTGGAGCCGTAAGTGGAGGCTGTGTTGAAAAAGAAATTCTGTTACAGTCCGAAACCGTATTTAAAACAGGTGTTTCCAAAATAATGACCTATGATGGGAGGTACCGATTGGGCTGCGAAGGTATTTTATATATCCTTTTGGAACAGTTTGAACCAACGGAAGCTTTTTCAAGTGCTTTTTTCAGCTGTTTAAAAGAACGGAAGCCTTTAGAAGTATGGTCGTATTTTAATAAAAAAGAAGGATCGGTTTTAGGAATAGGTTCAGTTGTGAAAATTGAAGAAAAAACGTTTTCTATTTCAGCACTTGGGATTGGGATAGATACGACTAAACAGTCAGTTTTCAAGCAAAAAT
The DNA here is from genome assembly GCF_016428595.1 of Snuella sedimenti. Lineage (GTDB taxonomy): Bacteria > Bacteroidota > Bacteroidia > Flavobacteriales > Flavobacteriaceae > Snuella > Snuella sedimenti. The sequence continues at coordinate 81,155 of NZ_JAELVQ010000003.1, forward strand.
TACCACCTTGTTTTAAAATGGTCATTGTAGGTGCAGAACATGATGCGGTGCAGTTGTGCAAGTATGCAGCGTTAACCGGTTGGGAAGTCACTGTGATTGCTGGTGCCTCAGAATCCAAATCCATAACAGATTTTCCGGGAGCTCATGCATTTTATGCACAAACACCAGAACAGTTAGGGACGCAAGTAATCGATGAACAGACCGCCGTGGTTTTAATGAGTCATAACTTTGCAAATGATTTACGTTATCTCGTCGCTTTAAAAGCTTGTAAACCGGCCTATATAGGTCTTTTGGGTCCTGCTAGACGTCGGGAAGATATGCTGTCTCAATTTTTAGAATATTGCCCCGATGCCGATGAGGCATTTTTGGATAGTATATATGGGCCTGCTGGTATTAATATTGGAGCAGAAACCCCTCAAGAGATTGCCGTTTCCATTATTTCTGAAATATTGGCCGTAACCAGACAACAAGAACCCATACCGTTAAGTCAAAAAACAGGTTGTATACATAGTTGAATACCTTATATAGATAATAAATATGGTTGACGAGTCACCTAATATTGAAGTGTTGATTATGGCTGCAGGTGCCTCCAAGCGTATGGGAAGGGCTAAGCAATTATTGCCATGGGGACACACTTTTTTATTGGGACACATTATACAGACGGCATTGCAATTGCAATCCGGACACGTTACTGTGGTTTTAGGAGATCATTACGATAACATAAAAAAGAAAATAGTAGTATTTCCTGTAAACGTAGTATATAATGACGAGTGGCATTTGGGGTTAGGGAAGTCCATAGCCTGTGGAATAGAATATATTAACCAATCAAAAAGAGATGTAGACGGCGTGATGATCGTATTAGCCGACCAACCTTTTGTAACGCCGGAGTTTTTAAATACCTTAATCAAAAGCTTTAGATCAGGCGAAAAAGTAATTGTGGCAACTTCTTATGGTAGTAACCAAACAGGGGTACCCGTTATTTTCGATAAAAATTACTTTGCAGCCTTATTGGAGCTGAATGATGATAAAGGTGCAAAGCACCTTTTAGAGAAGCATAAAGATGCTGTTAGATTGATGAAGACTTCTGAAGATATGGTAGACTTGGACACAAAAGAAGTTTATGATGCTATGCTTAAAGAAGCATTTAAAATATAAAATTGGAATTATGCCAAAAACGCCTTTCGAAAAAGCGAGTACACCAGAAACGTTTACAGATTTAAGTATTAAAGCACCTTCAGAGAATAGTGCAGGCATGGAGGCTTTGAAATCGGCCGTAGGACAAGTGTCTAAATATATGAATCTAACGGACGCGCTTAAGCTTTCCCTTAAGATAAATCAAAAAGGTGGCTTTGACTGTCCCGGATGTGCCTGGCCAGACCCAGACGACGAACGCTCTGTACTTGGTGAGTATTGTGAAAATGGCATGAAAGCTATGGCAGAAGAAGCTCAGAATAAAACCATTAAAACAGATTTCTTTGCAAAGCACGCTGTTGATGAACTAGCAGGTTTATCAGACTTTGAAATAGGTAAATCGGGCAGGTTAGCAGAGCCCATGTATTTAGCCAAAGACGCCACACATTATCAGCCCATTTCTTGGGATGGTGCCTTTGCCAAAATAGCCGAGCATTTAAATGCTTTGGGCCATTCAGATGAAGCTGTTTTTTACACCTCGGGAAGAACAACCAACGAAGCTGCGTTTTTATACCAGCTGTTTGTAAGGGAATTTGGAACTTCCAATTTGCCAGATTGTTCCAATATGTGTCATGAAGCCAGTGGTAGTGCTTTAACCGAAACCTTGGGTATCGGTAAGGGCTCGGTGACTTTGGACGATTTGTATAAGGCAGAGTTGGTAATGGTCGTTGGCCAGAATCCAGGAACCAATCACCCACGGATGTTAACGGCTCTCGAGAAATGTAAAAAGAATGGAGGGAAAATTATAGCCATTAACCCATTGCCAGAAGCTGGCTTGATAAAGTTTACCAATCCGCAAAACCCAATAAAGTTATTGAAAGGCGGAACTAAAATAGCCGATGTTTTTGTACCTATTACGATTAATGGTGATGTGGCATTTGTAAAAGCTCTACTTATAAAATTACTGGAGAAAGAAATGGTGGATGGCAATGTGTTCGATAAGGAATTTATTGAAACATTTACATATGGCTATGAGGCGTTTATAACCGATTTAAAAACCTACGATTTTGATGAATGCTTAAAAGCTTCGGGTATAAGTTTAGAGCTCTTTAACCAAGTACTTGATATGGTACTCAATAATCAAAAAATTATTATTTGTTGGGCGATGGGGCTTACCCAGCACCAAAACGCGGTAGATAACATACGGGAGTTTGTTAATTTGTTGCTTTTAAAGGGAAGTATAGGTAAAGAAGGTGCTGGTACCTGTCCGGTTAGGGGACATTCCAATGTGCAGGGAGACCGAACCGTTGGTATATGGGAAGCCGCTCCTCAAGCCTTTTTAGATAAAATAGAAGCGAAATATGGCTTTAAACCAAGACATAAGCACGGCTATTCTGTAATAGATGCTATTAAAGCGATGTACGAGCAAAAAGCAAAAGTCTTTTTTGGCTTGGGAGGGAATTTTATTTCGGCTGTTCCAGATACAAAATATGCAGCAGAGGCTTTGAGTAATTGTAACCTAACGGTACAGGTAAGTACCAAGTTAAATCGTTCGCATCTGGTAACGGGTAAAGAAGCTTTGATTTTACCTTGTTTAGGGCGATCGGAGAAAGACTATCAAAAATCGGGCATTCAAGTACAGAGTGTCGAAAATTCGATGGGCGTAGTATCATCAACAAAAGGCATTTTAGAACCCTGTTCGGAAAAATTACTAAGTGAGGTCGCTGTAGTGTGTGGCATTGCAAATGAAACCTTAAAAGGCCGATCCAAAATTAACTGGTTACAATATAAAGATGATTACAATCTGGTACGCGACGATATAGAGGAAGTAGTTGCTGGTTTCGAAAGCTATAATCAACGTTTACAACAGCCATCGGGATTTTATTTGCCTAATGGCGCGCGTATAAGAAAATTTAATACGACCTCGGGCAAAGCAAACTTTTCGATAAACAAAATGCCAGATTGGAAGCTTAAGAAAGACGAATTAATCATGATGACCATACGCAGCCATGATCAATTCAATACGACCATATACGGTTTAAACGATCGATACCGAGGGATTTTTAACGAAAGGCGCGTTGTCTTAATGAATCGTGAGGATATGAAAGAAAGGAATCTGGAAGAGCGTCAAGTGGTGAATTTAAAATCCCATTACAAAAGCGTTGTTAGAACAGCAAACAATTTTAAAGTTGTTGGATATGATATCCCTAAGAACTGCTGTGCTACCTATTTTCCTGAAACCAATGTATTGGTCCCTTTAGACAGCTTTGCCCATACCGCTAAAACGCCAGCTTCTAAGAGTGTTGTTGTAACGATTGAAGCTTTAACTGATTAATTTTTGCTTTCCCAATTTAAAAGCCCGTTTATTATTTTATAAGTAATTAAATCGAACTGGATTTAAGAAATCGGTAATAATTGCGTTTCAAAACAAAATTAGTATAACTACGTATTTTAAAATACGTAAAAATACTTATTTTTGACTTTTAAATACGTAGTTATGAAAAAAATAATCGTTGTAGGGAATGGTATGGTAGGTTACAAATTCTGTGAGAAGTTTGTAGCACAATCGAACACTAAAGGTTATCAAATTACTGTTTTTGGTGAAGAGCCAAGACCTGCGTATGATCGTGTCCATTTAAGTGAATATTTTGAAAATCAAGATGCAGAAGCTTTGGAAATGGCACCGCGTTCTTGGTATGAGTCGCATGGTATAGAATTAATAACTAACCAGCGTATTACAGATATCCACAGAGCCTCAAAGAAGATTACGTCTTCTGAAGATATCCACTATAAGTACGACTATTTAGTATTAGCTACGGGGTCTGCTCCTTTTGTCCCTAACATAACCGGTATTGAGAAAAAAGGTGTTTTCGTTTATAGAACGATTGAAGATCTTGAAGCTATGCTAGCCTATGCCGAGACTTTAAAAAAAGATACCAAGGAAACAGTGAGTGCAGCTGTTCTTGGAGGCGGTCTTTTAGGCTTAGAAGCAGCCAAAGCGGTTTTGGACATGGGGTTTGAGCCTCATGTAGTTGAATTTGCACCTAAATTAATGCCAAGACAATTAGATACACGAGGAAGTAAAGTGTTGCAAGAAAAAATTGAGTCTTTAGGGATTAAGGTACATTTGTCTAAGGCTACTAACAAGATTTTGGGAGACGATGTCATTACAGGTATGGAGTTTGGTGAATACGATAAGATAGATGTAGACATGTTAGTTGTGTCGGCAGGTATCCGTCCGCGTGACGAGCTAGGAAAAACCTGTAACCTTGAAATGGGGGTTCGTGGCGGTATTGTTGTAAACAATAAAATGCAAACCTCCGACCCCGAGATTTATGCCATTGGAGAGGGAGCGTTGTTCAATCAGATGATTTATGGATTGGTAGCTCCGGGTTACGATATGGCTGAAGTAGCAGTGAATCAAATATTGGGTAATGCAGATGTTTTAATGCAGGACGATATAGACATGTCAACAAAGTTAAAACTAATTGGTGTCGATGTAGCAAGTTACGGCGAGCCATTTATGCCAGTAGAAAAGGGCTACTCAATCGTTTATGAAAATAAGACAAAAAACCTGTACAAACGTATTAATGTAAGCCATGACGGTAAATCGCTCCTAGGAGGAATTTTAATAGGTGATGCCTCCGATTATAATATGCTACATCAAATTTATTTAAATGGTTTGTCAATTCCTGAAGAAGCCGAAGAATTGATTATTGGCGGTCGTGGAGATGGCGGATCGTCATTTGGCAGTGTAATGGATATCCCGGATGTTGCCCAAGTGTGTTCATGTGAAAGTGTAACCAAAGGTGACATCTGCTGTTCCATTACAGAAGGAGATTGTAATAATCTGGGAGATGTGATCGCGAAAACAAAAGCCACGACAGGATGTGGTGGTTGTAAACCTATGGTTGTTGATTTGGTTAATGAGACCTTAAAATCACAAGGAAAAGAAGTTAAAGAAACAATTTGTGAGCATTTTAGTTTTAATAGGCAAGAGTTGTACGATCTTATAAAGATTAATAAGGTTAAGGATTACGACGAGGCACTTAACCTATTTGGAGAAGGGCACGGCTGTGAGGTTTGTAAGCCGCTTGTGGCCTCAATTTTTGCAAGCATCCATATGGAAACTCCCAATCGTCAATTTGCTATTCAGGATACCAACGATCGCTTTTTGGCTAATATTCAGCGTAATGGAACCTATTCGGTGGTGCCAAGAGTGCCTGGTGGTGAGATTACACCCGATAAACTGATTGTTTTGGGAGAAGTTGCTAAAAAGTACGACCTATATACCAAAATAACAGGCGGGCAGCGTATTGATTTATTCGGTGCACAATTACATGAATTACCCTTAATTTGGAAGGATTTAATCGATGCTGGTTTTGAAAGCGGACATGCTTATGGAAAATCGTTGCGTACCGTTAAAAGCTGCGTAGGATCTACTTGGTGCCGCTACGGGATGCACGAAAGTGTCACTTTTGCTATAGATATAGAAAATAGGTATCGAGGTTTGCGTTCGCCGCATAAACTAAAAGGCGGTGTGTCTGGCTGTATTCGCGAATGTGCGGAGGCAAGAGGTAAAGATTTTGGTTTAATAGCTGTTGAAGGTGGGTGGAACTTGTATGTATGTGGTAATGGAGGAGCAACACCAAAACATGCCGTACTTTTTGCAGAGCAGTTGGATGATGAGACCGCTATAAAGTATTTGGACAGGTTCCTCATGTACTATATTAGAACAGCAGGTCCTTTGGTGAGAACAGCACCTTGGCTGGATAAGCTGGATGGGGGAATTGATTATTTAAAGCAAGTGGTTATTGAAGATTCCTTGGGTATTGCAGAAGAACTGGAAGAAGAAATGAAAGGTTTAATTAATAAATACGAATGTGAGTGGAAACAAGCTATCGAAGATCCAAATATACGCAAGCGCTTTAAGCACTTTGTTAACTCTGATGATACAGATGATAACTTGGTGTTTGTGCCTATGCGGGATCAAAAAATGCCAAAGGCTTGGAGTTAAATTGTTTAGTTGTGTAACTGTTTAATCGAAAATTGGCTCAACGAATAAACACATTAACGCATAAACGTTTTAGTTGTGTAGTCGTTTAACTGTTTAATCGTGTAATTGTTTAATTGGAAACTTCGGTTTAACAAATAAACGCATCAACACATAAACATTATAATTGTGTAATTGTTTAACTGTTTAATGGTTTAATCGGAAACTTCGGTTTAACAAATAAACGTATCAACGCATCAACGTTTTAGTTGTGTAGTCGTTTAACTGTTTAATGGTTTAATTGGAAACTTCGGTTTAACAAATAAACGCATCAACACATAAACATTTTGATTGTGTAATTGTTTAGTTGTTTAATGGTTTAATTGGGAACTTCGGTTTAACAAATAAACGCATCAACACATAAACATTTTAATTGTGTAATCGTTTAACTGTTTAATGGTTTAATCGTGAACTTCGGTTTAACAAATAAACGCATCAACGCATCAACGCATAAACGTTTTAGTTGTGTAGCCGTTTAGCTGTTTAATGGTTTAATTGGAAACTTCGGTTTAACAAATAAACGCATCAACACATAAACATTTTAATTGTGTAACTGTGTAATTGTGTAACTGTTTAATCGAAAATTGACGTAACGAATAAACGCATCAACATATAAACAAATTAACATTTAAGATATAACGAAAAGCCCGACCCTTGTGGTAGCGTACAAATAAAAGATTTAGAAATAACACATTAGAACTATGGAAAATATTCTTGAACAATACAAAACCGTTACAGCAGATAGTGTTAAAACCTGGTTTAAAGTAGGCGATGTATCCGATTTTCCGGAGAACAGTGGTGCTTGTATAAAGTATAAAACCAAGCAGATAGCAGTTTATAACTTTACTCGAACCGAAAAGTGGTATGCTTGCCAGAATTTATGTCCCCATAAAATGGAGATGGTACTGTCCTTAGGTATGATAGGTGATAAAGATGGTATACCTAAGGTCGCATGCCCTATGCACAAAAAGAATTTTTCTTTGGAAGACGGGTCGAACCTAGGGGGAGAAGATTTAAAAATAGCAACCTATCCTGTTAAAATAAAAGATGGAAATGTGTATATTGGCTTTATAGATTAACCAATAATGGAATTATGAAACCGACACGATTTGAAAGCGCTATTATATTAATAGATCAGAAAAATTCAGAAGATATTAACACCTATCAAGTGAAAAACATTGCTTTTTCCAAGGAGTTGTTGTATTCGAAGCGTATGACCCAAAAGTTGTTGCAGTTTAAACCAGATGCATCCGAAGCACTTCAAATAGCAGCAAGGGCACAGCATATTTGTCGTTGGAAAATACCAAGGGACGAATATCCGATGGATCGTGTAGGCTATTTGAAATGGCGGGAAACATTAAAAAAAATGCATGCCGATTTAACGTCGGAGATTTTAAAAGAAGTGGGGTACGAGGATGACTTTATTGAACGTGTCGCTTTTTTAATCAATAAAAAATTGATTAAAAAAGACGAAGGAAGCCAAACTTTGGAGGATGTGATATGCTTAGTGTTCCTTGATTATTATTTAGAAGCGTTTGCGGCCAAACACGATGATGAAAAGGTAATTGATATTTTAAAAAAAACCTGGGGTAAAATGTCTGAAGAAGGTCATACAGCAGCCTTAAAACTTAAATTTTCTGAGAAGGATTTATCCTTAATTAAACAAGCTATCGCTTAACAAGTTATACGGCAATGCGTAAAAATGGAAATTCTTTAGATCAGCGAACGTTCGATAAGTTAAGCCGTTTATACATCATTGCCTTAAGCACCATTGCACTCTCGGTTGTGGTTAGTCAGGTGCTAATAAGAAAGCATTTGCAGGATCAGGAAAGTGATTCAACAGTTATAAATATAGCGGGAAGGCAGCGTATGTTAAGTCAGAAGTTAACCAAGGAAATTGTTTCTTTGGTGGCTGAAGATGATTTGGATAAAGCTTTAAGTATCAAGGACAGCATTAAAGCAACCCAGGCTTTGTGGCAAGTATCCCATGAGTCGCTTCAAAGCGGAAATGATAGCTTGGGATTGCCCGGTAATAACAGTGTGGTTGTATCTGATTTGTTTAAAAGGCTAAATGTATCCTTTAAAACCATTAACGAGTCATCAAAACGTATTGTTGAAAAAATTGAGGGACAGCCATCATTACCTGTGGATTCTTTTGTTAATGATGTTACGATTATAAAGAATACCGAAGCCGATTTTCTGTCGGTAATGGATAAAATCGTTAACCAGTACGATTTGGAAGCCGACGAAAAAGTAAGTTGGTTGCGGCGCTTAGAAATGCTGTTAACAACGCTCACCCTTTTAATATTACTCTTTGAATTTCTTTTTATTTTTTGGCCAACGGCAAAAAGTGTAAAACAAACTTTGGCCGAGTTACTTGTTGCTGAAAAAAAGGCTAAGAAAATGGCTTATGACGCCGATGTGTTAAGTGTATCCAAGGAAAAATCCATAAAAGAGTTGCGTGCTTTAAGCCATGCTATGGACGAAACACTTTTGTTTGCTCGTATTTCGTCCAACGGAAGCGTAGTGCATATGGGAAATAAATTTTCACGCCTTTTTAAGTTTAATAGGTTTAAAGCAAGTGCCAGTTTTTCTGAAATCCTATCCATCCATGATAACGAACGGATGAACATAGATGATTTGGTATCAAAATATAAAAAAACGGGCTGGCAAGGCGAGGTAAAGGCAACCACAAAAGAAGGTGAAGCGATTTGGCTGGAAATGGCTATCATTCCTTTTAATCCTACCGATGATAAATCAGAATTGCTGATTATAGCTTCTGAGATTACTGAGCGGAAAGAAGCACAATTGGAAATTGAACGCTTGACCAAAGCGCGTTTTGAGGAAAAAATGAGTCAGCAAAAAATTATTTCCAGTAAGATTATTGAAAATCAGGAAAAGGAGCAAAACCGTATCGCAAAAGACGTTCATGATGGTATTGGGCAGATGCTTACGGGGTTAAAATACAATCTGGAAAGTATCGACATTTCCGATATAGAAAAAACAGCTTCTAAAGTAGAACACCTTAAAGAGTTAACAACCAATATTATTAAAGGTGTAAGGACAGCAACCTTTAATTTAACACCACCAGAACTAACCGATCATGGGATCGTTCCTGCCATTACTAAGCTTACGAAAGAGCTATCTAAGCTCACGGGAAAACAAATCGTCTTTTATAATAAAACCAATTTTAATCAGCGTTTAGACTCTTTAATCGAAATTAATATATATAGGATTACGCAGGAAGCCATTAATAATGCCATAAAATATGCAGATTCTACACATATTTTGGTGTCCCTTTCGCATAGTGAAAACCTGTTGAGTATTGTAATTGATGATAATGGTAAGGGGTTTGATCCCGATAAAGTAAAGCGTATCAAGAATGGCGATGGCGGTATGGGAATGACCTTTATGCGGGAACGTATTACTTATATTAATGGACGCTTGTTCCTTAGTTCTCAGCCAGGCAAAGGAACGCGCGTAACTTTAAACATTCCTTTGTAAAGGATACGTAGTATTACGTAAAATTTAGTAGTTTTGTACTTACGCGATAATCGAGATTTTAATCGAAAAGAATTCCTCGAGGCGTTGCCTCTGGGTTTCCATTGAAATCAAAATGTTTTTTCTTATAACTATCTGGTGGACTTGCCCCGAGGTAGTTTATTAAAATTAGTTTATGGATGTTATTCATGTAGTTTTAGCAGATGACCACGCATTGGTAAGGGATGGTATTAAGGCGCTTTTAGAGGATCAATCTGGAATTGTAGTAATAGACGAGGCTTCAAATGGAAAAGAAGCTTTGGAAGTTATAAAAAAAAATAAGCCCCATGTGTTGGTGGTAGACATTCGTATGCCTGAAATGAATGGAGTTGAAGTGGTAAGAGCTGTCAATAATAGCTATGATGATGTGCGTACATTGGTACTTTCTATGCACGATTCCGAAGAGTACGTAGTGCAGGCCATTCAGGCAGGAGCAGACGGCTATTTGTTAAAGGGCGCTAGTAAAGAAGAGTTTATAAAAGCACTTAAAAAAGTGGCCTCCGGAGGTAAGTATTTTACGGGCGATATATCGTCCATTATTATGAACAATTTTGTAAATGGAAGTGTAAGTAAGGCGGCCACATCTGAAACCCCGCATGTTGAAGCACTATTTCATCTTACCAAGCGTGAAAAACAAATTCTGACGCTTGTACTCCAATTAAAGAACAATAAAGATATTGCTGAAGAGCTTAATATTAGTAAGCGAACGGCAGAAGTACATCGTTTTAATTTGATGAAAAAAATGGATGTAAAAAACCTAAAAGAACTTACTGACAAGGCCAAAGAATACCAGTTGATCTAAACAAAAGTGCTCCTTTCTTGGCTCTGTATTAATAATATCTATTGAAATTGTCGCGCTTGTGATTTTTTGCAGGATTTTCTGCTTTTTGGTATTTACCTTGAAATAGAACAGGCAAATCATTCTTAGTACTCACATCGATTAACAAAATTTTTTATTTTATACACGCCCTTTTTATTAGATTCTTAAAATGAACTTTTAATAATTATACATTTAATAATTATTACTCAAATACGTATTTTAGTCACGTATTATTACGTAATTATACATAGATTTGTACGTATAAAATTATGAGTTATGACAAATCTAAACACGACTAAAGCAACAAAACTAAATTTACTGGATTTTAAAGCGATTCCAATACGTACATTTTGGATTACGTCTATTTCATTTTTCATGTGTTTCTTTGCATGGTTTGGGATAGTTCCTTTTATGCCCGATGTGGTTAAGGATTTAGGCTTAACGCCAGATCAAAAGTGGAACTCTATTATTTTGGCTGTTTCTGGAACTGTTTTTGCGCGTTTGCTAATAGGTAAATTATGTGACAAATACGGGCCTCGATTATGTTATACCCTACTTTTAATGTTAGGAGCCATTCCTGTTGTTTTATGCGGTTTGGTACAAACACCCCTTCAGTTTTTAGTATGTAGGTTATTTATTGGTTTTATAGGAGCATCATTTGTTATAACCCAAGTGCATACTTCATTAATGTTTGCTCCCAATATAGTAGGAACAGCCAATGCAACTTCTGCTGGTTGGGGAAATTTAGGAGGAGGAGCCAATCGTTTAGGAATGCCTTTAATTGCAGCAGCTGTTATAGGTTTTGGAGTCGCCGAAGCTGAGGCATGGCGTTATGCTATGGTAATTGCTGGGGTAATATGCTTTTTAATGGGGGTGGTATATTACTTTTTCACACAGGATACACCAGAAGGCAACTTTAAGGAGCTGAGAACCTCAGGAGAAATGATTACTCCAAAAAAGAATCAAATAAAGTTTAAGGAAGTCATTGCTGATTATAGGATATGGATTCTGTTTTTGGTCTATGCGTCTTGCTTTGGAATAGAACTTACCGTGTACGGCACGATGGACGATTACTTACAAAATACGTTTCAACTAGAGCGTGTTACAGCAGGTAACATTGTATTGTCTTTTGCCCTAATGAATATTTTTGCGAGAACACTAGGAGGCTATTTTGGAGATAAATTTGGAAAGCTAAAAGGTTTACGAGGGCGTGTGTTGTTTTTATCTTTTATGTTAACATTGCAAGGTATTATATTGGTTACTTTTTCTACTACAAGCAGTATCATGCTGGGAATCGTGTTTTTGATTTTATTTAGTTTGTCGGTGCAAATGGCCGAAGGTGCTACGTTTTCAGTAGTACCATTTATAAATAAGAAAGCTATAGGTGCTGTTTCCGGTATTGTTGGAGCAGGGGGCAACGTAGGGGCTTTTTTGGCAGCCTTATTGCTTAAATCCAAATCGGCAATGGCAGAGAAAGCAGCAATAGCTGCTAATCAAGGTTTAGGGGAGGATGCTATAAGTTTGGCACAAGCAGAAGCAGCTTCAAATGCTGTTTCGCAGGGGTATTTTATAATTGGAATTATAGTTGTAATAACCGGTATGGTGGCATTGGCTATTCGATTCTCTACCCAAGATGAAAAAGTAGCCGAGATGGAATTAAAGCAATCTGTTGGAGCATTGGTTCCTGTAAAAAGCTAATTATAAGTACAGATTTTTGTCAATTTAGAGATTTAATGGCGCTTTTTTAAGGTATTGGGAATAATAAATGTGATGTCTTGTTTAGTGTTGTTTATTTTTTTTAATTAGTATTAAAACACAAGTGTAAATGTTTAATAATGAGGTGAAAACGACGTGTTCGTACTGTGGAGTAGGTTGTGGTATTGTTGTCAAAAAAGATATCAATAATAAGATCTATGTAGAAGGTGATAAGGACCACCCGGTAAACAAAGGGATGCTTTGCTCCAAAGGTATGAACCTGCACTATGTGGTAAATGATACTTCCGATAGAATTTTGTATCCAGAAATGCGTTGGAGCCGATCGCATCCACGAGAACGAGTAAGTTGGGACGATGCGTTAGATAGGGCTAGTAGTGTTTTTAAGTCAATTATTAAAAAATATGGTCCCGACAGTGTTGGTTTTTATGTGTCAGGGCAAAGTTTGACCGAGGAATATTATATAGCCAATAAGCTTACAAAAGGGTTTTTGGGAACTAATAACATCGATACCAATTCAAGGTTGTGTATGAGTTCGGCTGTTGTTGGTTACAAAAAAACATTTGGAGAAGATAGTGTGCCAGTTTCGTATGAAGACATTGAATTGGCAGATTGTTTTCTTATTGCTGGTGCTAACCCAGCTTGGTGTCACCCAATTCTTTTTAGGCGTATAGAAAAACATAAAGAGCAAAATCCAGACGTTCAAATTATAGTGGTCGATCCCCGAAAAACGGATTCTGCGAATTTTGCCGATTTGCATTTGCAATTGCTTCCCGGTACCGATGTTATACTTTATAATGCGATTGGTAGGCGTTTATTTGAGCGGGGCTTGATTTATGATGATTTTATAAAGAACCATACAGAAGGTTTTAAGGAATACAAAGAACAAATTTTTTCAATTTCGGTAAAGAAGGCTTCCAAGTTATGTGGCGTCCCCGAAAAAGATATTAGAAAAGCTGCCGATATCATTGGGCTATCAAAAGGTTTTATAAGCATGTGGGCCATGGGGCTTAACCAAAGCGTGGTTGGTGTTAATAAAAACTTGGCGTTGTTGAATTTATCGCTAATTACCGGTCAAGTAGGGAAACCGGGTTCGGGTCCCTTTTCTTTGACCGGACAGCCCAATGCTATGGGAGGCCGAGAGGTAGGAGGGATGGCTAATTTATTGGCTGTTCATAAAGATTTGCAAAATGAAGAACACCGTCGTGAGGTGGCTCAGTTTTGGGGCGTGGATCGTATTTCTGACAAACCGGGATATACGGCAACCGAAATGTTTGATGCTCTTGAGAGTGGAAAATTAAAGGCCGTTTGGATTGCTTGTACGAACCCTTTGGTGAGTTTACCCAATACCCATCGTATAGAAAACGCTTTAAAGCAAGCTAAATTTGTAGTGGTTCAAGATATTTCGCACCGATCGGATACTGTGGCTTATGCCGATTTGGTATTACCAGCAGCCGGATGGTTAGAAAAGGAAGGAACCATGACGAATTCTGAACGTCGAATCTCCTATTTACCAAAAGCAGTTGATGCTCCCGGCGAAGCACGCCCCGATGTTGAAATATTTTGTGACTTTGCACAGCGTATGGGCTTTCGTGGATTTAACTACACTAGTGCCGAAGAAATTTACGATGAGTACTGTGAAATGACCAAAGGCACTAATATTGATGTATCTTATTTGAATTATGACCGCTTAAAGAATGAAGGGACGTTCCAATGGCCAGTTCCAGAGTATAGGCATTCAGGAACTTCAAGGTTGTTTACCGACAAAAAGTTTTATACCCCGTCACAAAAGGCAATATTCAATGTACCAGACCAGATAATGAATACTTCTGTAAAACCAACAGAAGCGTATCCGCTTATATTAACCACAGGGCGTGTCCGCGACCAGTGGCATACTATGACGCGTACGGGTAAGGTGTCAAGATTAAAAACACACTACCCTACACCGGTATTGGAGATTAACCCGGTTGATGCCTATCTATGTAAAATAAAGGATGGGGATATAACAGAAATAAAAAGTACAAATGGTGTGGTACGGGTACGAGCAAAAGTTACCGATGCTATAAAAAAAGGCGTGGTATTCTTGCCCATGCATTGGGGGAAACAACTTCAGAGCGATTTAAACCGTGCCAATAATTTAACCAATACGCACGTTGATCCGCAATCGAAAGAGCCCGATTTTAAGTTCACAACAGTTTCGGTGTCAAAGTATAAAAAGCCTGTTGAAAAGATACTTATTGTTGGTGCTGGAGCAGCTTCGTTCCGCTTTATTCAGAATTATAGGGAACAGAATGAGGAGGATGAGATTCACGTGTTCTCGAAAGAATCCAATCTATTTTATAATAGGGTATTGTTGCCGGAATATGTTACTGAAGAATTAAGTTGGGAGCAGTTATTAAAAATAAAACAGGGCGAATTAAATAAATTGGATGTTTATACACATTCTAAAACATATATTACCAAGATCGATTCCCAATTAAAGGAAGTTACCGATAGTCATGGTGAAATACATAGCTTCGATAAATTGATTTTGGCTACGGGAAGTCGCGCATTCATACCTAAAGATGTTCAAATAGATTTGCCAGGTCGCTTTACCATGCGTAATAAAGAGGATGCCGATCGTTTTAAGGCTTATTTAGAGGCAACCAACTTACCAACCGATCAGCAACATGTGGTAATCGTTGGAGGTGGTTTGTTAGGTTTGGAGTTGGCGGCAGCCCTTAAGCATAGACAGGTTAAGATAACCATTATTCAACGGGCATCGCGACTTATGGAGCGTCAGTTGGACAAAGTCTCCAGCAAGTTACTTGCATTAGATGTTCAGGAACGTGGCATTCAAATTTATTTTGATAATGAGGTGAGTACCGTGTTTGATGATGACGATACGGGAGCACTTAATATTACTTTAAAGAGTGGCAAGTTTATAACGGCCAATGCCATTGTTTATGCAATAGGAACCATACCGAATGTAGAAATTGCGCGGGATAATGGCATTCTTTGTGGTCGAGGTGTGAAAGTAAATCAGCATTTACAATCCTCGAATCCCGATATTTTTGCAATAGGCGAAATAGCCGAATATAACAATCAATTGTTTGGTATTACTTCGGCAGCAGAAGAGCAGGCAGCTATTTTGGCCAATTTTATTGCAGGAGACATTAGTTGTTCGTATCACGGTTCGGTATTGATGAATATTTTAAAATTCAACGATCTTAATTTATGCAGTATAGGTGATATTAATGTACCCGAAAACGATGCAAGTTATGAAGAAGTAGTTTTTACCGATATTTCCAAGCGTTACTATAAAAAATGTATTGTTAAGGACGATTTATTGATTGGAGCGGTATTAATGGGAGACAAAAATGAATTTGCAGAATTTAAGACCATGATCGAAAGTAAAATAGAGATGTCTGATAAGCGGAATACTTTGTTGCGTGGTGCTTCAAATAGCAAACCAGTGCTAGGTAAATTAGTGTGTTCGTGCAGTCAGGTTGGTGCTGGAAATATTCAGGAAGCTATCGATGGCGGTTGTACAAATTTTACGGAGTTATGTAATACAACAGGTGCTGGTTTGGGGTGTGGAAGTTGCAAAACAGAAGTAAGGGAATTACTTAATAATGCTAAGGTATTGGCTTAAAAGATAGATATAATCTGGTGTTTGTATTGGAGAACTTGGGTTAATTTAAAAACGATAGAAACCAAATGAAGGAATTAAATAGGTTAATAATTAACGGCGGTGTGTTATCTCCTGCGGAGTTAAAATACATTTGTGAGACTGCCGAAAATTTGGGTTTAGATGCGATTTCCTTTGGTTCAAGACAGGACGTAATATTTCCAGATAAAATAGATCAGGAGCGATTGGTTGCATTTGATAAGATTCAGATAGTCGAACCTAATAAAACCAGTACAGAAAATATAGTGTCGTCTTATGTGTCGGCCGATATATTTCCAAGTACGTCATGGCTTACGGGCGACAGGTATTTATATATATTGGAGCAGTTTAAGCACAATCTTAAACTACGCGTGAATATAACGGATCCCAAACAGCGTTTGGTCCCTTTGTTTACAGGGCATATTAATTTTATAGCTTCAGAGCATGAAGATTATTGGTATTTGTATATTAGACTTCCGGAATGGAAAAAAACGCAAATGTATCCAGCACTTATTTACAGTTGGGACCTTGACAAGATAGAGTTGGCTATTGAAACTATTTTACAAGAAGAACCAGAAACAATTGAAACTGTTTTTGAGCTTGTGAGCGATGCTGTCGATACCAATAACAGGACAGTGGATACGCCTTTAGAAGTGCCTTTTTATCCCTTTCCTTACTACGAAGGCATGAACCGCATTGGAATGGATAAATATTGGTTGGGTCTCTATTGGAGGAATAATAGATATGATTTGGATTTTCTTAAGGCCATGTGCGACTTGTGTGCAGAAAGCAAGATTGGTAAAATTTCAATAACCCCATGGAAATCTTTTATTGTTAAAGGAATTCCAATACAAACAAAATTACAATGGGAAAAGTTTTTAGGGAAGTACGGGATTAATGTGCGCCATTCTATGTTAGAATTGAATTGGCATTTGCCGGTGGATGATAACGATGCTTTGAGCCTAAAGAAATATCTGGTTACCAATTTTGACCAGAACGATATAAGTACCTATGGACTAACGTTTGGAATTACCAATTACGAGAGTAATGCCTATTATTTTACTTCTATTGTCGTAGAAAAGAACAAACAACCGGAACTACAGGGTGATTTTGTTGTTAGGGACACCTATAATTTATTGTATGCAAAGAATTTCGATCCAAATACAAGAGAATACATTATGCATGTTCAGGATGTTGATAAAGTAGAATTGCCAGGCTTGCTTATGGAGTTAAGTCAGTTGTATTTTGAACAATTGGGCACCGAGAAGGAAATAGAAAAACCTGAAGAGATAGACATCAAGGAGAAAAAACAGGAAGTTGTATACCAATGTAGTGATTGTTTAACAGTGTACAATGAAGCTTATGGAGATGTTACCCAAAATATTGCACCTGGAACATCTTTTGAAAGTTTGCCAGAAAGCTATGTATGTTCACTTTGTGAAGCACCAAAAAGTAGTTTTAAAAAGAAAGTTCTGGTGAAGTGATTGGTGATTTGTAGGGGCAACAAATTTGTTTAGCTTCTTACTTTCTTACTGTTTCCAAATAATAAAAATAAAATACCGTTTACTTTATGACCAACAGCTTTGCGCAGCAATACAAAAGCTTTGCTTATATGTGCTTCTACAGTTTTGATGGAAACATTTAAATATTCAGCAATTTCTATGTTTGTTAGTCCTTCTTCCTTGCTCAATAAAAATGTTTTTTTACATTTCGGGGGCAGTTTGTCTATTTCTTGTTTAACAATAGCAATAAGCCGTTCAAGTGATTTTTCGTCTTTTTCTTCTATAATCGTGCTTAATGCTTCTATATGTTTCTTTTCAAGGGATAAGGTTATTTTTTGTTTTCGGTATTGATCGATAAATTCGTTATATACCATTTTATATAGATAGTTTTTAACCGAAAAATCATCTTTGAGCTTGTGGCGTTTATTCCAGATTTTAACAAATACGTTTTGAACGATATCTTCAGATTGATCACTATCATTAGTTAGGCTATAGGTATAAACACAAAGTTTATGATGGTAAGTTCTAACCAAAAAGGTATAGGCCTTAGGATCTCCTTTTTTTAATGATTTTATAAGTGTAGTATCATTTGTAAAAGAAACTTCCATATGCATTAATAAAATGATAACATGATAACAATTTAATAGGGTATGAAGCGAAAATATAAAAAAAGTTGAGATAAAAGTTAGGGTAATGTAAAATTATAACGTTATAGTGCTATAGATTAAGAAAAAATGATATCTCAAAAGACCCAAACGCTTATAGCAAAATACTTCACAAAACAGGCTTCGTTGTTAGAACTTGAAGCGTTGAAAACATGGCTTGAAGAACCAGAACATGTAAAAGAATTTATGGCTTATGTTGAAGTTAATTATGCTATAGACTTTAACCTTAAGACCTTTAATGAAGAACTTTCCAATAAGCGATTGCTTGAATACATAAATAAGGAAAAGAAAGTATATCGATTACGAAAAATAAAGAATGTAATAAAGTATGCCGCAATAGTTGTTGTGCTTTTGGGAACAGGATTTATATACCAAAAAGGATATTTTAACAATGAATCAGCACCAGTAATACCAGAAGAAAGTATTACACTGCAGCTGGACAACGGCAATATAAAGGTTATTAAAGAAGATGGCACCACTCAGGTAGTCGATGAAGATGGTAATGTAATTGGTAATCAAAATGGTGCTCAGTTAACTTACAGCAACAGTGTCGCTAAAGATAAACTAGTTTACAATACTTTAACGGTTCCTTATGGAAAACGTTTTGAAGTACAACTGTCTGACGGAACGAATGTTCATTTAAATGCTGGAACGTCGTTAAAATACCCTGTTAAATTTTTGAAAGGAGAGAAAACGAGGCAAGTATTTCTTAACGGTGAAGCTTATTTTGACGTAACAGAAGATACAGCGCATCCATTTGTAGTTAACGCCGAAAATCTGAACGTTCAGGTTTTAGGTACGGAGTTCAATGTTTCTGCCTATCCAGAGGATACAACAACCGATGTTGTTCTTGTTGAAGGTTCGGTGGGCTTATATACAGACGCTGGGTCGCTAAAGGAGAGTACAACGATAACACCTAGTACCAAAGGAACTCTTAATAAGGAACTTCAAAAAATAACAACCGAAACAGTTGATACGTCACTTTATACAGCTTGGATGGAAGGGGGCTTGATGTTTAGGAATATGCCGTTCAAAAACATTGCTAAAAAGCTAGAACGCTATTATAATGTCCATATAATAATAACCGATAGCCAATTAAATGAAGAGGTCTTTTATGCTAATTTTAAAGAGGAGCCCTTGGAGAATGTATTAAGTTATTTTAGGGACAGTTACGAGCTTGAGTATACTATTAAAGGCAATACCATATTTATAAACTAACAATATCAATATAAACTAACCCTATTAAAACCAAAATTTATGACATAAAAACCCACTCGAAATTTAATCAACAAAATTCACTTTCAAACGCGTTTTTAATAAAGAAGTGATTTAAACTTTAACAAATTGGCTAAAAAATTGCCGTTTTGCACCCATATATTGTCTTTTTATCGTCACGTAGCCCTGCTACGCGACTCAAAAAAGCCTTCATCAGGTCACAAATCCATCAATTTTCGCTTCCATCCGAAAAGTTTAAACCACTTCAAAAAAAAACGGGAAATGATGCCGCATTTCCCGATAGTTTGAGTGAAGTACCAATGAAATTAGTAATCACTATTTAAACACCTTAAAAGTATGAAAAAACTTCATGAGAAAAAAGGGAGGCATCTTCCTTTTCTTAAACTCGATTTAAAAATGAAATTAACTTTATTATTGGTCTTTGCTTCATTTTTCAGCATGTCTGCTATTGATACTTATTCTCAGACAATTACATTGGACGTAGAGGATATGACCGTAGCAAGCGTTATTAATAAAATAGAATCAACCACCGAATATAGATTTGTTTACAATACCAAGTTTGTTAATTTAAACCGTAAAGTAAGCGTAAAAGCGAAAGAAACTGCCATTGCTAGTTTTCTTGAAAACCTTTTTGGGAATACCGAAACCTCATTTAAAGTAAGGGGCACCCAAATTGTTTTAAAGAAAAAGAAAAAAGCCGATGTCGTATTAAACAGCACATTACAGGGAGCAGAAATACAGGAACTAGAGGTTACTGGGCAAGTAATAGATAATACCGGCATGCCATTGGCTGGAGCTACCGTTATTGTAAAAGGAACCTCTAGAGGGGTAACATCCGATTTTGATGGCAATTATAAGATTAGAGCGAACGAAAATGAGACTTTGGTGTTTTCTTATGTAGGGTATACAACCCAGGAGGTTCCGGTAAATGGTCAAACCACTATTGATGTAACACTGCAGGAGGATGTAGACCTACTACAGGAAGTTGTAGTGGTCGCTTACGGAACCCAGAAAAAAGAAACCTTAACGTCTTCCGTGGTGGAAGTGAAGTCAGAAAAATTGACAGATGTGACTGTGCCAGAGGTTGCATCGATGCTACAAGGAAAGGTAGCAGGAGTTCAAGTTTTGCCTAGTAGTGGTAGACCAGGATCATCTCCAAACGTTTTTATTAGAGGGCGTTCTTCTATCAGTAATGGTAATAACGAGCCTTTGTGGGTTGTAGATGGTATTATTTTTGGAAACAATGACCCTAAATTAAATCCTAATGATATCGCTAGTTTGTCTGTTTTAAAAGATGCTTCAGCTACATCTTTATATGGTAATAGAGGAGCAAATGGAGTTATAATAGTAACTACAAAAAGAGGAACTGTAGGAGTAAAACCTAAAATGGAAGTTTTTCTTAAAAGCGCTGTTAATCAGTTTAACGCTGGGAATTTCGAAGTAATGAACTCTCAGCAGTTATATGATTTTCATCAAGCATTTGGTAATTCTGAGCCTTGGTTTACCGAAGACTTATTAGATAGGGATTACGACTGGATAAACGGCGCTACACAAGATGCCTTTGTAAAAGATGCTTCTGTAAGATTTACGTCTGCTACAGACACGCACAATTTATTAATATCTGGGGGGTATTACGGTGAAGAAAGTACTGTTATTGGAAATGATTTAGATAGATATAACTTTCGAATAAATCTAGATTACAACATTACAGATAAATTGACTATTAAGCCTAAGCTCTATTTTGTTTTTGATAGAAGAGAAAACGTAAATGAGGCTTCTTTGTATGAAGCTTATTTGAATATGCCCTGGGATTTACCTGTTGCAGCAGATGGATCTGTGGTTAACGCACTAGATGCTCCTGGTGATGAATGGATTGGTAGAGATAAACGAAACTTTTTTCACGATCGCCAATGGAATTATAACGATTCAAGAAGTTTTGATTTGTTTGCAAGTTTTGATTTTGAATATAAGTTATTACCTAACTTAAGCTTTATATCTACTAATAACTTTAGATGGAATACTTTTGAAAGATTTACTTATACAGATCCAAGATCTAACGGAGGTCGTGCATTTAATGGCTCCGTTATAGATCGAAACGATAGAACTTTAAGTAGGTTTACTAACCAAATGCTTAAATATTCTAATACATTTAACGAAGATCATTCAGTAAATATTTTGACTGCTTATGAGTACAATGACAGTACTTATAGACGAGCAGAAGCAGAGTCTCAGAATGTATTAGCTAACGGAGAAGTTCAAGATATAGGATTAGAGGCTGTAGCTGCAGATGGAACAGCTTCAGAGAGGGCACAACAATCCTTTTTATTATCGGCAGACTATGATTATAAGGGCAAATATTTTGTAAAGGGATCTTTACGAGT
This sequence comes from Snuella sedimenti, assembly GCF_016428595.1. GTDB lineage: Bacteria > Bacteroidota > Bacteroidia > Flavobacteriales > Flavobacteriaceae > Snuella > Snuella sedimenti. The sequence goes on from NZ_JAELVQ010000003.1 coordinate 102,845, forward strand.
TGATGGGTCTTCTGCCTTCGCGTCAGATTATCGTTATGGAACGTTTTATTCAGCTGCTGCTGGTTGGAATATTCATAAGGAAGATTTCTTTAACATAGATGAAATAAATGTGTTAAAATTGAGAGGAAGTTATGGTTCTGTAGGTAACCTAATAGGTGGTTTTGCATTTTTAACAACTTATGATGTAAGGTTTCAATATGCTGGTATATTAGCGGCTAAGCCCTTTAGATTAGGAACTCCAGATGTATCTTGGGAAAAGATTACAGAGGGTAATGTTGGTTTGGATGTTACTATGTTTAATGCATTAGACCTAACGGTTGACTATTATAACAAAGAAAGTTCAGATTTGTTATTCTTTGAAAGATTACCAGATTTATCAGGTTATACAGGAAGGTTCAAAAATATTGGATCGGTTGTTAATAAGGGAGTGGAGATCGGAATATCGGCCAATATTGTAAATAAGGACGATTTTTCTGTAAATATAGCTGCTAATATTAGTTTCAACGATAATGAAGTAACTAAGCTTCCTGATGGTGCAGATATTATCGGGGAAGGTAATACTATCATAAGTGAAGGTGATGAATTCGGAACATTTTATATGAGAAAATGGCTTGGTGTTCATCCAGTAAATGGAGCGCCGGTTTATGAAGTAGTTGCCGAAGATGGAACGAGATCGACTACTTTTGATTACAACGCGGCAACACTGCAAAAAGCAGGTTCTGCAAATCATGATTTTACGGGAGGTTTTAATACCAGTGTTAGATATAAGAACTTTACGTTAAGTTCTAATTGGAGTTTTGCATATGGAGCAGAACTCTATAACTCTTCGAGAAATTTATTTGATTCTGATGGGTTCTATTTAGCATTTAATCAGCAAGTTTTGCCTGATGGTTGGAGCAGATGGGAACAACCGGGAGATATTGCTACGCACCCTAAACCAAAAGAAGGAGGATACCTAGGAAGTAACCAAGTGTCAACACGCTACCTAGAAGATGGGAGCTGGTTAAGATTAAATAATGTAAGACTATCTTATGATTTACCTGAATCTATATTAGAAAAGGTAGGAATTACTGGTGCTAACATTTATATTTCTGGAGATAATTTAGCCACCTTTACTAAGTTTACAGGTGTTGATCCTACAGTTAATGATGTTAATGGTAGTGGTATAACTGTTTTGGGAACCACTGGTTTAACATATCCTGTACCAAGGCGTTTTGCTTTAGGACTTAATCTTTCGTTTTAATTAATATAAAATATGATAATGAAAAAATTAAATTATTTACTACTATTACTAATCACTGTAGCTGTAGCCTCATGTGATTTGGATAGAAGCCCTTTTACAGAAATAGCTGCAGATGATTTGTTTTCAGACCCAGGTGCTGCACAATCTGCAACATTAGGTAATTACCTTTTCTTAAAAGGAGATGAAGGTTATGATGGGTGGGCCGATGACCTACACAGAATGTCTGAGTATTCTGGTGATAATGTTATGATTACAGGAGGAACATCAGATCCCCTATTCTTTTTCTATAATTATCAAAGGGTTCCTAATAACAGTAGGGTTGATAGATTTTGGAGAAACTCTTACAGAGCCATAGTTGGTGCTAATACAGTTATAGACTTACTGGAAGAAGGTTCGCCAGAAGCTAACCAAGTACTTGGTGAGAACTACTATATAAGAGCTTTGGTGTATTTCCAAATGGGTAATATTTTTGGAAAACCTTACTATCAAGGAAGAGGAAATTTATCGGTACCTTTAAAATTAACATCAGAATTGGATGATATTCCAGACAGAAATACAGTTGGGGAGGTATATGACCAAGTAATTGCTGATTTACTTAAGGCTGAAGCATTAATGAATGAAAACAAAGGCCCTTCTTTTGCCTCTAAAGAGGCGGCTCAAGCTTTATTATCTAGGGTTTACCTCTATATGGAAGACCATGCAAAAGCCATTGAGTATGCCGATAAAGTAATTAACTCTGGTCAGTATTCATTACTAGAAAGCAGTGTTTATGCAAGAATGAATGAGTTGCCACCTTCTGAAAATGATGAAGCTATATTCTCTATCACTTTGACAAAAGATATTGATATTGCTGGCGGTGGAAGCTTCCCGGACGATTGGTTTACCATAGGGTCGTTTTATGCTAAAATTGATGGTGTAGGTTGGGGTGAAATGTCTGCCTCTAAAACATACCTTGACTTGTTATCTAAAAATGAAGGCGACTTGAGAGGTAGTTTTATAGAACCACAATATTTAGAGGATGATAATGGGCAAAGAATACCAGCTGTTAATTGGGTAGTTGGTAGTGATGCTGCGGGTTATGATTATGAGTTTGCAAGAACAACAGATAGTGGAGGAACGATTACTTTTGATTATGATGGAAGCAATTATACACTTCAATCCGAAGATGTTAATGGACGAACAGTTTATTATTTTAATGGCCCTAATGGACGCCAAGATGTTACGTTCGATTTTGACATGAATAAACGAAATGGTTTCCCATTTTTCTATATTCTTAAAGCCTCATACCAAGAACAGGATTTGCATCTATGGTCTCCAACGGTATCGCGTTTGGCAGAAATGTATTTGAATAAAGCCGAGGCTTTAGCGAAGCAAGGAGCCGATCAAGCGGCAATAGATAATATTAATATATTAAGAGTCAGAGCTCAGGTTCCTGAATATACTTTATCAACATTACCTGATGGGTATGATGTGCTAGACACTGTTTTGGAAGAACGTCAATTAGAGTTAGCTTTTGAGGGCCATAGAAAGTTTGATGTTTTTAGAAATGGAAGAACTATGGTTAGAAGATATCCAGGTACACATCTTGATAACTCAAACCCGTTCCCTGAGATAGATCCAGATTCTAATAATGCTATTATAGAGTTTATTCCAGAACAGCAGATATTATTACAACCTTCGTTGATACAAAATGATTAACTTATAAGCTTCCATAAGGTTTATTTTTCTTAATAAACCTTATGGAACATTAAATACAAAATAAATATGAAAAGCTTAAAAATTAAAAAAAAGATAACACTAATAGTTGCTGCTTTTTTTACAATGGTCACTTTTGTGGTGTTACAATCATGTGACCCAGATAAGATACTAATCACAGATACAGATCTTGAATTACCACCAGTGCCTCTAAATACTACAGGCTGGGTAGTAATCGATTATACAAGTCAGGAAGATCAAGATGGAGAAGGTGCTGGGAATGGAAGAGTTTTTAATACATTTGATGGAGACCCAAGTACGTTTTGGCATACTTGCTGGGCAGGTTGTACTGCGGTACCTCCACATTATTTTGTTATTGATATGTTAGAATCTAAAAATATTGACGGTTTTAATTTTGTGCAAAGACAATCATTATCTAGAAATATTGAGATTTTATCCGTTGATATTAGTAACGATAATTCGAGTTGGACTTCCTTAGGAGAGTTTACCTTAGAAAAAGTTAAAGCATCTCAAGATAAACCATTAGAAACATCTGTTCAGGCGCGTTATTTTAGAATTAATGTTGTTAAAGTTTTTGATGGCACAAACAATGCCGCTTTAGCGGAAGTAGCTCCTTATTCTAGAACGTAAAAACTATTAGTATAAGCCCAAAAATGATTCGTTTTGGGCTTATACTTTACTTGTTACGTTTTTTACATTATTCTATCTACAGTATTAATATTTTAAGTAAGAATTAATTATAATAATTGAGCATGCATTGCGAAATTTAATTTAATAAATATTTGATGAAAACTTATGTTTTATATTTCCTATTAGTTATTACTTTCTTTTCATGTAATAATGGAATTGAAAACTTGAATACCGATAAGTTGTTTACCAGTGTCCCTGTAGAAATTTCTGGAGTTAATTTTCAAAATAAAGTTTATGAAACAGAGAAGCTACACTATTACAAATATGTAAACTTATATAGTGGCGGAGGTGTTGCGTCCGGAGATTTTAATAATGATGGCTTGCAAGATCTTTTTTTTATTTCAAATATTTATTCCAATAAGCTTTATTTAAACAAAGGTAATTTTCGGTTTGAAGATATTACCGAAAAAGCTGGAATAATAAAACGTACAGGTTTTGATACAGGTGTATCTGTAGCAGATGTTAATAATGATGGCTATTTAGATATTTATATCAACCGAGCAGGGTGGTATAAAGGAGATGTTAAACTTGCCAACATGCTATACATCAATAATGGAGACCTTACGTTTACCGAAAAAGCAAAAGAATATGGTATAGCAGACAGCAACAGGTCTGTAAATTCTACTTTTTTTGATTATGATAAAGATGGTGATTTAGATTTATATGTGGTAAATACCTTAGAAAATTCTAAGCTTTCGGGTCAGGTTATGAATCTTGAGCGTATTAAAAATAACAGATTAGCTGTTGCAAAGCATAAAAGTAGTGATAGGCTATATCGAAATAACGGCAATGGTAAATTTGAGAATGTAACTTCTCAAGCAGGGATTTTTCCTGATTTAGCCTATGGTTTAAATGCACAAGTTGGTGACTTAAATAACGATGGTTGGCCAGATATTTATGTTAGCAATGATTTTACAGGACCGGATTTTGCTTATGTGAATAACGGAGATGGTACGTTTACTGATAAAAGTAGTGCGTTATTTAAGCACATATCCCATTACAGTATGGGGGCAGATATTGCCGATATAAATAATGATGGACTTACCGATATGTTTGTTGCAGATATGAGTCCAGAAGATTACGTAAGATCTAAAACAACCATGGCCATGATGCCTATCGAGAGGTTTAACGCTATGACTGCTAATGGTCACCATTATCAATACATGCATAATGTTTTGCAATTAAGTAATGGTAATGGCACGTTTAGCGAAACCGCTTATCTTTCTGGTGTTGCTAAAACAGATTGGAGTTGGGCAACACTATTTGCCGATTTTGATTTAGATGGCTACAATGATTTGTATGTAACCAATGGCATGTATAGAAATGTTCAGGATAGAGATGTTAATGCTCAAATAGACAAATATATTGAAGCCAACAAGGAAGACCTTGAAGAAGCAGATTTTTTTAGGTTTTCACAAAAACTACCTCAAGAAAAATTAAAGAATTACTTATTTAAAAACGAAGGCGATCTTACTTTTAGTAATAAAACGGAAGCGTGGTCTGATATAAAAGAAACATTTTCTAACGGTGCCGTTTATGTAGATTTAGATAATGATGGCGATTTAGATTTAGTTACTAGTAATTTAGATGAACCTGCCACCATATTAAAGAATAACAGTAGAGAATTAAATAAAGGAAATTATCTTCAAATTTCTTTTAAAGGACAAAAAAGTAACCCATTTGGAGTTGGTACTAAAGTTAAACTTCTTACTAATAGTGACGTTACACTTTTTAGAGAGTTAATTAACTCTAGAGGCTATCTTTCTGCTTTGCCAAACCAATTACATTTTGGTTTAGGTAAAGACAAAACTATTAAAAAAATAGAAGTAACATGGTCTAATGGGAATGTGCAAATTTTAAAAAATGTAGAAGCAAACCAATCATTAAAAATAGAATATCAAGAACAAATAGATTCTAATAGTACCAATATTAGTAGTCAAAATTTTAGCACAAAACTATTTGTTGAAGATGAAACTTTTGATTTTTCACATGAAGAAAAAGTTTTCAATGATTATGATAAACAATTATTGATACCACATAAACTATCGCAAACAGGTCCTGCAATAGCTAAAACAGATTTGAATAATGATGGATTTGATGATGTTTTTATTGGTGGAGCGCATCAACAATCGGGGCAATTGTTAATAGCAAATAGAAAAGGCGGTTTTGAAGCTATTAATATATCAGATTTTATAAAAGATAAAAACTATGAAGATGTAGCAGCTTGTTTTTTTGATGCCGATAATGATGGGGATGACGATTTGTATGTAGCAAGTGGAAGTTATGAATTTACTGAAGATTCAGACTTACTTCAAGATAGGCTTTACATAAATCATGGGAATTTCAATTTTAAACGGTCGAAGTCAAAATTGCCTGAAATAAAAACGTCTGGGGCGATAGTGGTGACTTCAGACTACGATCAAGATGGTGATATCGATATTTTTGTAGGTGGCAGGGTGATTCCGGGTAAATACCCCTATGCACCAGAAAGCTGTCTGTTGATCAATGAAAATGGAACCTTTGTAAATAAAACAAAAGAACGGGCATCCGAATTGGAGCGCATAGGCATGGTAACGAGTGCACAATGGAGCGATATTGATAATGATGCAGATTTAGACCTTATTGTTACTGGTGAATGGATGGGGATTGAGGTTTTTGTGAATAATGAAGGGAGCTTGTCTAAAAGTCATGTCTATAAAAGTTTAGCAGCCGCTAAAGGTTGGTGGAACACCTTGTTGGTTGAAGACATTGATGGTGATGGCGATAAGGATATTGTAGCGGGTAATTTGGGACTTAATTATAAGTTTCACGCATCAAAAGACAAACCGTTCCATGTTTACACTAAAGATTTTGATGACAATGGTATTGAAGATATCATGCTTGCAAAATATTATAATGACAAACAAGTGCCAGTAAGGGGTAAAGGTTGTACATCACAACAAATGCCTATTCTAAAAGAAAGAATAGGAACTTATAATGAGTTTGCAAGTTTAGATTTACAAGGTATTCTTGGTGATGGCCTTCAATCTTCATTACATTATGAAGTTACAGAATTTCAATCGGGTATCTTTTTAAACGAGGGAGATGAAGGTTTTGTCTTTTCTGCATTTCCAATAGAAGCCCAAATAGCGCCCATTAATAGTGTTGTTTATGATGATTTTGATGGCGATGCTATTAAGGATTTACTAATGGCCGGCAATAATTACCAATCTGAAGTAGAGACTACACGTGCAGACGCTGGAACTGGTGTGTTTTTAAAAGGATTTTCAGTAGGAGCATTTAAATACATAAACAATAGAAAAACCGGGTTTTATGCAGACAGAGACGTGAGAGCATTGGCCAAAATAAAAACGGGTGATGGCAGCGGCGTGTTGGTAATTAATAACAACAGTACCCATCAACTGTTTAATATTTCTAAAAATTAAAATCACTTTAGTTTATCACTATCAAACTTGTTGGAACAATTAATTAATCGAAACAGCCTTTTTATGATGTCGTTTTAAGGGTTTAATTGTCTTATTATAAAGTGTTATTGAGTAAGAACTAGCCAAAATGCTAAACTTTTAAACAGGCAATAGATGAGAAAAGAAAGTATTTAAACAAAAATATTGTAACTAATTTATTAACTAAAACTAAACTATGAAATCATTAAAATCAGTATTATTAGTTTGCATCTCTATTTTTATATGTAGTTACTCATGTAGTAATGATAGTGTTGCAGAGCAAGACGTTCAGACAGAAGACATGGAAGAAAAGGGAGGGCCTCCAGCTAAAAATTTATCCATTTCTGTTCCTTGTGAAGGCAATAGTTGGGTAGTCGGTAACCCTACAGCGACTTCAAATATTGTTGTATCGGGAGGGATTAAAAACTGGACAAGTTCAAGTGATAAAATACGAACCTATTTTTATGCCACTACCACGGGCGCTATCGAAGTAGGTATTAAAGCCAAGGTAAGTGCTTCCAGTACTCTAAAAGTAACGCTTGGGGGCACTACGCAGCAAGTTACGCTTTCGCAATCAAATAACTACAAAGACCATTATGTAGGGGCTTTTAACATTAACCAAACAGGGTATCATTATGTTGAGCTCGAAGGGGTTTCTAATAGTGGCAGCTCTTTTGGTGATATTTCAGATATTCGCTTAGGGGATTCATCGTGGAGTTCAAACATCAGTTATGTAGAGTCCGATTGGTTCTATTGGGGAAGACGAGGCCCTTCTTGTCATTTAGGTTATGAAGAACCGGCTAATAAAGATATTACCTGGTTTTATAATGAGTTAACGGTGCCTGTGGGCATGGATCCAGTAGGGTCTTATTTCATGGCTGATGGTTTTTCGGGAGGCTATTTTGGAATGCAGGTAAACAGTGAGACCGAAAGACGTATCCTGTTTTCTGTGTGGAGTGCTTACGATACACAAGATCCCAACCAAATACCAGAAGCGTATACGGTAATTCCTTTGGGTTATGGCGACGGTGTGACCGTAGGTGAATTTGGAGGCGAAGGCTCTGGGGCACAAAGCTACCTTGTTTATGATTGGGTACCTGGGAATACCTATAAGTTTTTATTGAAGGGTGAATCGAATGCTAGTAATACCACAGATTACACAGCTTATTTTTATGCCCCAGAGGTTGGGGATTGGCAGTTGATAGCCAGTTTTAGACGACCATTCCCATCAGCAGCACACTTAACAGACTTACATTCATTCATAGAAAATTTCGATACGACCATGGGAGATGAAACCAGACGTGTGGATTATACCAACCAATGGGTGTACGATACCCAAGGTAATTGGAACGAAATGACAACTGCTACGTTTACCATTGACAATACAGCTAATAGTGGTGTTCGATTTGATTATGATGGAGGCGTAAGTAGTACTAATGCCAATAGTTTTTATTTAAAGAACTGTGGCTTCTTTAGTGATAACGAAGTGGCTTATTCATCGCACACAAGAACAGGCAGTGGCGTTGCTCCAAACATAAACTTTGCCCAGTTGGAGGTGCCTACGCTTCCTGCAGAGCCTACTATTTTAAGTAGAACAGGTTGGTCGGTTGTTGAGTATAGTACACAGGAAGATAATGGTGGCGAGGGGAGTACAGGTAGAGCTGCCGATGTATTAGATGATGATGTTAATACCTACTGGCATTCTTGTTGGTCTGGTTGTACTGCCACACCGCCACACCACATCACTATTGATGCAGGAGCCTCTATAACTGCTGATGGTTTCAGATTTATGCAAAGACAAAGTCTTAGCAGAGCTGTAAAAGATATTGAGCTTCAAGTAAGTGACGACAATGTAAATTGGGTAAGTCTTGGTGATTTCGTCTTAGGTAATTCGGCAGCAGCCCAGGACATAAACTTGTCGTCAGCTACCACATTCAGATATTTTAAATTCATTGCCAAGTCGGCACATGATGGAACAGATAATGCTGCCATGGCTGAAATTTCAGCTTTTGTAAGTAATTAGGTTAATTTTTTAAATGAATCGTACAATCTTTTTCATTCAGAAAAGATTGCACGATTCATGATTAAAACTTTTAAGCAATTATATCCATAGATGTAAAGTTATTAGCGGTTATAGAATACAATGACCGGTTGTATGCAACAGGACTGTTGTCGCATTCTTAAGTATTATTTCCCTTCGCATCTTATAATTAGTTTCTGAGTAAGTGTTAAAAGGTCATGTTGGTTGCCTTTTTTGAGGAATATTAGTCCTCATATATGTAGGAAAAACCTAATTGTTGTGATGTGAAAAATGATAAATAGTAGAGAAAGCACGTGATTAATACTGGTTTTAGTATAAACAATACTGGGAGAAATACTAAAACTTATGGTACACTAAGAGCTTACATTTTAACTTAATCTTCTTTTTTGAATCACATATAAATTATTGATAAGCTAATAAAATAATGGATAGTTGTATTGACAATAATGGAAAAGTATTGGGTCTATATAAGGTCAGGTATACTAAGAAATATTAAAAGGTAATATACTTTCACATCCGGGCATCCCAAGTTTATTAACTATTTTGAATACTTTTCCTAAACAGATGCATTTATGAGTAAAAATCGAATTTTTATTACAGCTCATGATTAGTGGTGCTCCTTATTATAATTATGTTGTAAGTTATTTTTTTCTTTTTATGTTGTAAAAAAGCATTGATTATTATGAAAAATATTATATTTTTGAAATTTCGGTTTGAAGTAGCTATTACCAATATTAAAGCTAATCAACTCTAATAAAAGGTTTAAATACTTTTTTATGAGACATGAAATTTTGATTTTATAAATAAAAATATGGATAATTGTATTAACGCTACTGGAAAAATATTGACTCTATTAAAGGTCAGGTATACTAAAACGTATTTAAAAGATAATATACTTTCACACCCGGACCACCCAAGTTTATTAACTATTTCGGATACCTTTGATAAATATACCATTGAAAATGCTGCAATTGAAGTAGATAAGGAAAAGCTAGATAGCTTACCAATACCTTGCATCGTGCAGGTAACCATTAATAGATCCTCGTTGTTTTATGTGTTAAACTCAATTAAGGATAATTCGGTTACTTATTATAATGAGAATAACAAATTAGAAGAAAAGACTAAAGAGGATTTTTTACGGATTTGGACCGGGATATGTCTTTTGGTTGAAAGGAATCAGTATTCTAAGGAAGAAAATATAGAACAAAAAGTTACGGTTAAAAGAATTTTGACTGCTTTCAAAAGTGCTTTTGTGCTTTTATTACTAAGCTGGATGCTTATTAGTTTTTATAACTCAGAGTCAGTAACCAATCCATTATATGGGCTTTATTTGATTTTAAAACTAATTGGATTGGTTGTAGGTATTATGTTGTTATGGTTTGACATCGACCAATACAGCCCGGTACTTCAGAGTTTTTGTGGGGGTAGCCCAAATAGTAAAATAAATTGTAATGCCGTTCTAAACTCAAAGCAAGCTAAACTATTCAACGAAACACTCAGTCTAAGTATTCTGGGATTTGCTTATTTTTTTGCCACATCAGGGTATGCACTAATGAATGGAATGAGCTATGCTTCCTATGGTGTTTTAGGAACCTTCAGTTTGGTTACTATACCTGTAATCTTTTTGTCTATATACCATCAGGCGGTCGTCATTAAACAATGGTGCAAATTCTGTATGTATTTAGTACTCATATTAATTGTTGAAATAAGCCTGTCGGTGTTAGGAGGCTTTTATAAGATAAATATCGAGTTTAATAAGCTCCCATTATTAGGAGTACTGTTTTTATTACCTATTCTTCTATGGAACTATTTAAAACCGTTGTTGGAACTTGGAAAGGAAGCAAACTTGCATAAAAGGGGGCTTAAGAAAATCAAGAACAACCCAAATGTCCTTAACGGCCTATTGGTAAAATCACGTAAAATGAAAACCCTTCCTCAAAATATGGGTATTACATTAACTAGTGAAAATGCAAAGTATGATATAGTAAAAGTATGTAATCCGTATTGTGGGCCTTGTGCAAAAGCGCACCCTGTGTTAGAAGAACTAGTTAAGAAACAAAGAATAAATCTAAAGATTTTATTTAAAACCTCAGTTACTAATATTAGTGGAGAGGGCGATCCTGTAAGCCATTTGTTAGCCATAGATTCTATTGGTGATAAAAAACTAACCCAACAAGCTTTAAACGACTGGTATTTAACAGAGAGAAAAAACTATAATGCGTTTGCTAAAAAATATCCTGTCAATGTAAGTTTAAATGATCAATATAATGAAATACGTGCCATGGAAGAATGGTGTAAAACAGAGAATATTACATATACACCAACCATATTTGTAAACGGCTATGAACTCCCTAAAGATTATAATATAGAAGACTTAAAGGATGTATTATAAAAGAAACAAGGTATTCTCAGTAGCTAAAAGACACCTTTTTGCGCAAAAGGCAGACCTAAACTTGGAGGTCTATAAATGTCCAAGGAAATAATAATAATAATAATAATAATAATAATAATTTTCTATTATGAAAAAAAGAATTTTAAGTTTAGGTAAAGCCTTAACAAAGCAAGAACAAAAGAGTATTCTTGGGGGGTGGTTTGAATACAATGGCTGTCTCATTTGTAATGATCCTTATGACTGTCCAGTGGATATGAGATGTGAAATGGAAATATATAATCCTCAATGTGGTATTCCTTTCAATGTTCATAGGTGTGTACACGCCTAGTGTTTAGTTAAATAAATTTTAGGGTTCAAAGAGTGACTACTTTTTGAACCCTAATAAACATTAATAATATAGATAATATTTTTTTTGAAAAAATTCCCTAACTACAAACAATCGGAGTCTAAAGATTGTGGTCCTACCTGTATAAAGATTATCGCTAAATACTATGGTAAGCTTATTAATACGCAAGCGTTAAGAGACCTCAGTGAAACCACAAGGGAAGGTAGTAGTTTGCTGGGATTGGGGGAGGCAGCTGAAGTAATTGGCTTGCGCTCTTTAGGGGTTAAATTGTCGTATAATAAACTAAAAGAAGCAGTATTACCATGTATTGTACATTGGAATAAAAATCACTTTGTAGTTGTTTATAAAATTAAGAAGGATATTGTATATGTCTCAGATCCGGCTCACGGACTTATAACCTATTCCAAAAATGAGTTTATAAAACATTGGATAGGGGGTAATGTACAAGATACTACCGAAGATGGAATTGTGCTACTTATAGAAACATCGCCAAAATTTTATCAGGAAGCGTTTGAAGAAGATGAAAAATTAGGGATTTCATTTTTATTCAAGTATGTTATTAAATATAAACGCTTGGTGATTCAACTGGCTATGGGGTTACTGGCGGGTAGTTTATTGCAATTAATATTTCCGTTTTTAACCCAGAGTGTGGTTGATGTAGGCATCAAAAATCAAGACATTAACTTTATATACTTGGTACTTTTAGCACAATTAGCTCTATTCACGGGAAGGGCATCTTTAGAAATTATCCGTAGTTGGATATTACTGCATTTAAGTACCAGAATTAATATTTCATTGATCTCAGACTTTTTTATAAAGCTTATGAGTTTGCCTATTTCTTATTTTGATGTAAGAATGACGGGCGATTTGATGCAACGGATTAATGATCACAGGCGAATTGAAAAAATATTAACGACATCATCGCTTACCACTATATTTTCTTTCTTCAATCTTGTTGTATTTAGCTTGGTATTAGTTTATTACAGTTTGCAAATATATGCTGTATTTCTTTTTGGAAGTGCTTTATACTTTATATGGATACTTTTCTTTTTCAAAAAGCGCAAAGTATTAGACTACAAGCGGTTTGCAGAAGTTAGTAAGGAACAGAGCAAAGTGATAGAACTCATTAATGGTATGCAGGAAATTAAAATACATAATGCGGAGCGACAGATGAGATGGAATTGGGAGTATGTACAGGCGCGCTTATTTAAAGTGGCCATGAAGAGCCTTACCTTAGAGCAAATGCAAGGGGTGGGGTCCAATTTTATTAATGAATTAAAGAATATGTTCATTACTATTTTATCGGCTAAATTGGTCATAGATGGTAATATTACTTTGGGGATGATGATGGCCATTAGCTATATGGTAGGACAACTAAATGCCCCCATTAGTCAGCTTATTAACTTTATGAGAGAATTACAAGATGCTCAAATCTCATTAAGTCGCCTGGGAGAAATCCATAATATGGAACCAGAAGAAAAAATTGGTGATGGGAAAATTGTAAATGTACCCGGGAAGGCATCTATAAAGCTAACAAATGTCTCTTTTAGATATAAAGGAGGCATCGAACCGGTATTGAAAGATTTGTCACTTGACATCCCGGCAAATAAAACGACAGCTATTGTGGGGGTAAGTGGTAGTGGTAAAACGACCTTATTAAAATTATTGCTAGGCTTTTATGGTGCCGATAAGGGAGAAATAGCAATAGGAGATTTTAATATAAATAACATTTCACCAAGGGAATGGCGCAACAACTGCGGGGTTGTAATGCAGGAAGGATATATTTTTAATGATACAATTGCAAAAAATATTGCAGTTGGGAAAGATTATATTGATAAAGAAAGACTAGCATATGCCATTCAGGTTGCTAACATTTCAGACTATATAGAAACACTGCCTTTAGGTTACAATACACCAATAGGTAGTGAAGGTAGCGGATTAAGTACAGGGCAAAAGCAGCGCTTGTTGATAGCGAGGGCAGTCTATAAAAACCCCGAGTACTTATTCCTAGATGAGGCAACATCTGCATTAGATGCTAATAATGAAAAAGTGATTATGGAAAATTTAAATACATTTTTAAGCAATAAAACGGCTGTTGTTATTGCGCATCGACTTAGTACAGTAAAAAATGCACATAAAATAGTGGTACTGGATAAAGGTAAAGTTGTTGAAATAGGGAATCATCATTCCTTGATAAAAGAGAAAGCTAATTATTATAACCTGGTTAAAAACCAATTAGAATTAGGAAATTAATAATGCCGGATAGTTTAGAAAGTATAGAAATACGAAGCCAGGAGGTACAAGAAATTTTAACCAAAACGCCCAATGGGATCATACGTTGGGGTAATATGGTATTCTTACTACTTACTCTTCTAATATTTGTATTAACGTATTTTATAAAATACCCGGATATAATAGTTTCTGAAGCTGTAATTACAACAAAAATACCCCCTCAAAAAGAATATGCTAAAATTACGGGGAAGATGGATACTATTTTGATACAAGACAAGCAGCACGTTAATAAAAATAGTCTTTTAGGGGTTATTGAAAATACAGCTGAATATGAAGATGTTATATTCTTAAAATCAATTGTTGATACCTTAAAAGTAAATAAGCACGAGTTTGTATTTCCCTTAGATATGATTCCTATTTTGTTTTTAGGAGAAATAGAAAATAGCTATGCAGCTTTTGAAAACAATTATATAAAATATATACTAAACAAAAATTTGCATCCTTTTGAGAATGAAATAAAAATTAATGAAATTTCCGTTGTTGAATCAAAAAGAAGGCTCAAAACATTACATTCTCAGAGTATTTTGATTAAGAAAGAGTTGCATTTTAAGAAGGTAGATTTGGAGCGATACAGGGGGCTTTTCGAGAAGGGAATGATTTCGGAAAAAGAATTTGAAAGCAGACAGTTGGAATATATTCAAGCAGAGAAAAGCTACCACAATATGAATGCCTCGATGTCACAGTTAAGAGAAGCCGTCGCTACAACTAAAAAAGTATATAAAGACGTTCAAATTACCCAGGTAAGAGAAGAAATGATGCTTTTAAAAAATGTAATTCAGTCATTTAATTTACTAAAAAAAGCCATTGGAGATTGGCAAAATAAGTACGCATTTGTTTCTAATATCGATGGTACTGTTTCGTTGTTTGATTATTGGTCCGAAAACCAATCGGTTAACCAGGGGGATCTGGTGTTTACAATAATTCCTTCACAAAATTCGTCGTATGTTGTAAAGTTAAAAATGCCTTCAATTAACTCGGGCAAACTTAAAACAGGGCAAGTAGTTAATATTAAGCTAGAGAATTATCCCGATTATGAATTTGGTGTTTTAAAAGGAAAGGTTTCTAGTATTTCTGATATAGCTAATAAAGAAGGATACTATAATGTAGATGTGTCATTACCACAAAAGCTTATTACTTCCTATGGTAAAGAGATTGAATTCAAACACGAAATGAAAGCATCTGCAGAGGTAATTACAGACGATTTAAGATTAATAGAACGCTTCCTTCATCAGTTTAATAGATTAATCGCGAGAAATTAATGACAAATCATAATGTTGCACAGTTTTTATTAATCAATGCCGATGTTGTAAAATCAATGGGTATTGATTCCAGATTAGCACTCACCCATTATTTTTTCAAATATGCGGAAATGTATACTAAAGACTTGTATAATAATTTTGCATTTGATTTTTTGGAAGACATTTTAAGCGAACTTTTTTCCGATGAAGAAGAAAAAAAAGATGCCATGGAGCTTATTAAATTGGGATATGCACTGGTTGATTTTTCTAAGAAGAAATTTTTTGAATCCAGCGATTTGGAAGAAATTTTGCATCATATAGATAAAGTTGCTTTAAAAGAGGGAGATATAGTATTAAAGTCTCCAACAGTTGAAAAAAGTGCTTCCAGAGATTTGTGTCTAATCGCTATGTATATAGCAATTAGAATTGCTTATTTTGATAAAGGTGATTATTTCTATCAAGCTTCAAAGCAACTATTATTAGCTGTTTGTTCAAGGTTATTCGATGGCGAAATTTTATTTAATAATAAAGAAGAATTGCTGTCTGTTTTAGAATATGCCGAACTATTAAATACGCTCGATCGTTTAAATATTGAAGTTAATTCCACCCTGAAAAAAAGGGAGGCTTTGCATCCAGAACTTTCCAAACAAGCAAATCAATTCTTTTTAAAGAGTATTACAGCAAAGGATTTCAAAAATGCCGTGCATTTTAGCCTGTTCGTTAAGGATATTACAGAGCTATCAAAAGTAAATATGGATATTTATTTTGATCAAATAGGGGGAGAAATAAAAGACGTTATTAACAATATGGAAGATGTAAATCGGAATGAAATTACGGAAATAATGGCTTATGTACTTTTATTAGCAAATTATGTCCTTTATAGGGAAGATTTCATGGATTTGGGTAAAGATATTTATTTGAAGGTCGTAACAGCAGATATTATCTAAATGAAGCAATTCTAATAGATGTATGTATGAATAAAAAACGAATTTTTATTATTGCTCAAGATGATAAGACCTTTAAGTATGGTGTTGGGACATATGTAAAAGAAATACTTGAGCATGGGAAAAATGAAACCGCATTTGAGATAGTACTTGTACTACTTGCCAGTTTACATAAAACGGTTATAGTCGAAAAAACAAATAATAATACCAAATATTTCTACATTCCTAAGCCTGTTGTGTATGATAATAATCAACCTGATATTTTATCTTATAGCTACTCTAAAGCCTTATATGTATTATTGAATGATTTTTTTACCATAGGAGAAAACGATGTGTTTCACTTTAATGATGTTACTCAGTATGTGCTGCTCAATGATATTAAAGCGTACACTACTGCTAAAATAATTTATACCATTCATGTGTCTTTATTGAAAACTTTTTATGGTAAAAATAAAGTATTACAATTACAGGATTTTTCGAGAGAAGAAGATGGAGAAGATTCTATATACAAAAGATCAATAAATACTGAGATACAAAATTGCGAATTAGCTGACAAGGTAATTTGTTTGTCTGATGATATGTTAGATGATATAGTTAATACCTATAAAACCTCGATGGACAAAGTACAAAAAATCAATAATGGTATAAGCCCACAAAACTTGTCTTATGCAAAAAGAGAAATAGATATATTAAAGAGGAAAATTAATATTAGGCCTGATGATTTTCTTTTGTTATATGTTGGTAGAATTGAGACCAATAAGGGAGTGCAATTTTTGATTGAATCATTCAATACATTGCTAAAAAAGGGATATGACCGTATTCATTTGTTAATTGTGGGGGACGGAATGCTAAAAAAGAAACTCGAAAAGGATGTTTGTGGTTTTAAAGATAAAATTACGTTTTCGGGATACGTAGCACCGGAAGATATTTATCAATATTACTCTATGGCTGATGCTATGGTGTTTCCTTCTTTGAATGAACAGAGTAGTTATGTCATGTTGGAAGCTATGTCCTTCAAACTACCTTTAATTGTAACAAATATTACTGCTTTCAATATTTTAGAAGATAACTGGTCCTGTTTAAAAGCACGTGTTACAAATAATGCGGTTGATTTAGAGGAATTAACCTCTAAAATGGAAGTGTTTATAGGCGATAGAACCTTAAGAAACAGGATTGCAGAAAGGGCTTATTCTCTTTTTTTAGAAAAGTATACCGCAAAAAAAATGTTTGACCAGACGTACTCTGATTTGTTCGAGTAATTGAGGATAAGTGCTTCATATAAATCAGCCTCCAATAGAAATCATACTTCGGTTGTTGTTGTGTAATTTGGGATCCTGTAGTTTCTCTAAAGTATCCATGCCGCCACGCATTTTAAATTTGGCCTGAACCGCTTTTTGTATAATGGGTTCTATGGATTTTCCTTGGCGAAGGGTTGTAAGTAAATCGGATTCGGTAGATGAAAACAGGCAATTTTTTAATTGGCCATTGGCCGTTAATCGTAGTCTGTTACAAGAGTCGCAAAACGGGTTGGTAACTGAGCTTATAATGGCAAAACTACCACTGTAATTTTTTATTTTATAGTTTTTAGAAGTGTCGTTAGGAGCATCTTGTAAGCGTTCTATATGGTTTTTTGGAAAGGCTTTGTTTACGTAATTCATGATCTCTTTATAGGATACCATTTTACGCATATCCCATTTGTTACCATCAAAAGGCATAAACTCTATAAAACGTATCGAAATTGGTAACCCTTTAGTTAAATTAATGAAATCAATAATTTCATTATCATTGAAGCCTTTCATTAAAACGGCGTTTAATTTTACATTAAAACCTTCGGAAACCAATAACATAATATTATTGTAAACCGTTTCAAACTGATCGCGCCTCGTGATATGCTTAAACTTTTCACGGTCTAACGAATCTAGGCTTACATTAATGCTATTGACATTATTTGCTTTTAAAACACCTATAAACTTGTCTATGATTACCGCATTTGAGGTAATTGACAATGTAACAGGGAGCGATGCTAACTTTTCGAGGATGATAGGGATATCTTTTCTGATTAATGGTTCGCCACCAGTCAATCTTATTTTAGTAACCCCATGATCAACAAAAGTTTTGGCGATATTGTAGATTTCCTCATAAGTCATTAAGTGGCTTTTGGGAGAGAGTTGCACGCCCTCTTCTGGCATGCAATAAGAACAGCGTAGGTTGCAACGTTCAATTAATGAGATGCGTAAATAGGTATGGTCTCGGCCAAATGTATCTTGCAATATGTTTTTATTTTCTTTCAAAACGTCTTATATCTAACTTCTTATATCTAATAATATTAATCTAATCATGCCTTTCGCCCCGTAATACTCCGAATATATGCAGTACCGATGGAAAGATGGCGTCCATAGACTCTTTTGCCCCATTTGTAGAACCCGGTAAGGCCAATACTAAGCTATTTTTTATCGTACCGGCAACACTTCTGGATAACATAGCATAAGGGGTTCTTCCTTGTCCATAATTGCGAATGGCTTCTTCAATACCCGAAATGCGTCGGTCAAGAAGAGGGGTCAACGCTTCCGGTGTTACATCCCGTGGGGAAAGTCCTGTGCCGCCAGTATAAATAATAAGATCGATGCCTTGTTGTTGGTAGGTTTTGGCTTTGTCTTGAATCTTTTCTGTTTCATCGGGAATAATACTGTAATCAGCAATACTTACACCACAAGCCTTTAGTTTTTCGATAATAGCCTTACCTGCCTTGTCTTCTTTTTGTCCTGCTGAGATGGTATCGGAGCATACTATCACCGCAGCATTTAAATCGGTCTTAAAGCGGTTTTTATAGTCAGATTTACCACCTTTTTTGTTCAGTAGCTTGATATGGTGTATCTCGATACCCTTGTCAATAGGTTTCAGCATATCATACATATTAAGTGCTACTACACTGGCACCGTGCATGGCTTCCACTTCAACCCCTGTTTTATAGATGGTTTTAACGGTAAACAGCACGGTAATTTCCAAATCCTTTATTTCGTATTCTACCCCTGTAAATTCAATAGGAAGCGGGTGGCAATCCGGTAAAATGTCGGGCGTACGTTTCACACCCAATAAACCGGCAGCTTTACTCATAGCAAATACGTTGCCTTTAGGAACCGTATCGTTCTGTATAGCAGTTATGGTTTCGGGTTTACTAACCTTAATAACAGCTTGCGCTATAGCAGTTCGTAGTGTGGTGTTTTTATGTGTGATGTCGACCATTTTAATTTTTTTATTGTTTATTTTCTATTGGCTATTTATTATTAGCAGTTTTTCTTGAGGCTATGAATATTGCTGTTAATTCGCTGGATTCTTTTAGCAACTCGTCTATTTTTTCTCTATCTATTAAATTTTCATCTAACGCAAACTCTAACCAAAAATTTGATTCATCTACTTCTTCAATTACGATGCTGATCTTGGCAATAAAGCTTGGTTTTGACTGAGCAATACATGTAGCTCTATAATTGGCAGCTACAGAAGTAGAACATCTTATAAGTTGCATCTTTATGTGTTTAGCTAAATAGGTGTTAGGAAGTAGTTCGGTTACTTTAATGCAATTATGGGCAAATTGCTTTGTTCTTTGTTTTAGTACTTCCTTCATAATTATTATTCAAATAGCCATTTCATCAATAATAAATCGTCAATAATAAATCGTCAATCGTCAATCGTCAATCGTCAATAATCAATTATTAACCTTCCATTGATGCGTATTGTCCTCAAAAACCTCTTTACCAAAAACAGGTACTTCGGATTTTATGGCTTCTACAATAAACTCCAAAGCTTCAAAAACAACCTTTCGCCTTGGTGATGACACAAAAACGAAAAGACATATTTCACCGGCTTTTACAGTTCCTAAGCTGTGATAAATATGCATGCAGGTTAGGTTGAATTTAGCAAAAGCAGCTTCTCTTATTTCATGGAACTTGGCATTCGCCATATCTTCGTAAGCCGTGTATTCAATAGCAGAAACAGTTTTACCATCAATTTCATCAGCACGCACTTGTCCTAAAAAGATGTTGTGGGCGCCAATGCTGGTTTTGGTTTGGTGTTTGGCAATGGAGTCACCAATAAACTCAGAGGAAATAGCTCCTTGTCTAAACACATTCTTTGGTTTTTTATTTGTCATTTTAGTATTGTTTTTATCGTTAGGAGGAACTAAGTAATTTTATTGTTTCTTCTCAGCTATGCTGGTTATTTAAATAGTTTATTATTTCAGGAGCTCCTTCTATAATGTTAACACAATTATTGATATTGTGATCTTGTAAAATTGAAACAGCCCTTTTACTTCGTATCCCAGATTGGCAAAACAGTCCTTTCACCTTGTTTGGATCTATTTTGTCTAAACTATTTTCCAATTCGCTAAGCGGAATGTAGGTTATTGGCAGGTTTTCGACCTTTGGCGTTTCATGTGGTTCTCTAACGTCAATCAGCTGTATGTTGCTTTTAGATAACATTTCGCTGATAGAAATATCAATTATATCAACTTCGCAAGCATTGTTAGTCATTTGTTTCTTATGAAACAGGTGTTGCGTCTTCAACACCTTTTGAATTTCATTATTAGATTTTGTAATGTTCAATGTTATCGTTTGTAACGTAAGTGCATTATAGCACAAGAGTTTTCCAGAAAGCACATCGCCAATACCAAGAATAAGTTTTAAAACCTCATTAGCCTGCATGGTACCTATTATACCAGGAAGCACACCTAAAACGCCAATTTCCGAACAGTTAGGCACACTGCCTTTTTGTGGTGGATTAGGGAATAAGCAGCGATAGCTTGGTCCGTTTTGATGATTAAAAACTGAGACCTGCCCTTCAAATTTATAAATGGCTCCAAAAACTAGGGGTTTGTTCGCTATAATACAGGCATCATTAATAAGGTAGCGTGTTTCAAAATTATCGGTACCATCAACTATAATGTCGTATTGCTTAAATAAGTTTACGGCATTTTTATAGCTTAGTTGTTCAGGATAGGCTTTAATATTTATGGCATCATTTAAATCTTGTAAGCGCTTTTTTGCTGCCTCAGCTTTATTTTGGCCGAGTGATGCTGTGCCAAATAACACCTGACGTTGTAAGTTAGTTATGTCTACCACATCAAAGTCAATAATACCTATTGAACCAATACCTGCTGCAGCAAGATATTGTAATATAGGACAGCCTAAACCGCCAGCACCTACTACAAGTACTTTTGCATTGGACAGTTTGTCTTGACCCGACTGGCCAATTTCGTTAAGAATGATATGTCTGCTGTATCTGTTCATTGTTATTGTTCATTTTATTTAGCCTCCAGCATATGGTGGTAAAAGGGCTATTTCGTTTCCTGAAAGCTTGGTGTTTACAGGAACTAACACTTGATTTTGTGCTACTTGAAAATTTTTGTGCTTTAGAGCTGGATATTTTGAAAATAAATTTTCTAAAAGTTCGGAAACTAATACGCCAGAAAAGTTAATAGACTCCTCATGGCATTGTGTTGCTTCAGTTAATAATCCAAAGTATTTAATGGTAATGGTCATTGACGTATTGCTTTTAATTGTTCGGGCGTATTGATGTTGTTTGTAAAAACATCATTTTCTGCATCTAAAGAAACAGACTTAACCTTGCATTGGTTAACACCATATTGTAAGCGTCGTTCCCCTTCTTGTAATAGTTTAAAAAAATGGTATTCACATTGTTTTTTATATAGTGCTATTAAGGGCATGGTTTTACCTTTACTTTCTATTTGAATAACCTCTGAATTGTTATCATAACTATCTATTAGTTTATTTAAGGTGCCTGTATTAATTAAGGGGACATCGCAACTTAAAACTAAGTTAAATTCTGTTTTAGAATGTTTTAAGCCGGTATACACACCAGCTAGGGGGCCAGCATTTTTAATAAGGTCTTCAAAACGTTTAAAGCCAAAAATGTCATAAGCAGAATGATTGGAAATTACAATGATCTCACCGACTAGAGGGTGGAGGGCATTTGCAATATGTTGAAAGAAAGGCATCCCTTTAAACATGATTAAGCCTTTATCGGTTCCCATTCGGGAACTTTTGCCTCCGGCCAGAATAATACCAGTTATGTTTTTCTTATCAATCATTTCTTGCTAGCATTGTATTTTAAATGGTTTCCAGTTTTTTAAGCTGCTCATCTAAAAAGTTCCAACAGTTTTTGTTAATGTCGTCAAATAGAACGATTAGTTTTTTTCCATAGTCTGTTAGCTCTGCACCCCCGCCTCCCTTACCACCGGTGCTATTGATGGTTACAGGTTGTTTTGATGTTTTATTGACCGAATCGATGAGGTGCCAAGCCTTTTTATAGGACAAGTTAAGTGATTTAGCTGCTTTTGATAGGGATCCGGTCTCCGCAATGGCTTTTAAGAGTTGTATACGGCCTTCTCCTAAAAAGACATGCCCTTCAGATTCTATCCATATTCTACTTTTAATAGTATACTGCATAGTTTTTAATTTAAACGGGTAATAAAATTACCTCTACAAAATCGTTTATCTTAACATGGAATAGGTCTTCAGGGATATAAACCAGGGCATTCGATACAGCAAATGTTTGTAACATGGCCGAACTTTGTCCTTCTAAAATACTAACCCCATCATTTTGATAAATAGCCTTTAAAAACTGGGCGCGATCGCCTTGTTTCTTAAATTCTGAAAGCGATTTAACCTTAATTCTGGGCAGTTCAGTAATTTGTTCGCCTGTTATACGTTGCAAGGCAGTGTATACATAAACATAAAAGCAGGTAAGTGCTGCCGCAGGGTTACCAGGTAAGGCAAACACAGAAGTATTATCCTTTTTTCCAAAAAATAGTGGTTTGCCTGGTTTTTGTTTTACTTTATAAAAGCATTGTTCTACATTTAAAGACTTTAGAGCCGTTCCAACAAAATCGTAATCACCTACCGAAATACCTCCGGTAATAATTACCAGATCATTTTGTTCTATAAGCTCCTTAAGCTTAGAAAAGGTATTGTTGTAGTCGTCTTCAATTTTATGAGTACTAACATCGTAAAATTTAAGTCCATACAAAGCACTTAGTAGCATGCTAGAGTTACTTTCGTATATCTTTCCATGAGACAAGGGTTGTCCTGGAGCAATTAATTCGTTGCCAGTAGTTAAAATGGCAATACTTGGTTTTTTTAATACAGAAACTTCTTTGATTCCCAAAGCACTTAAATAACCAATAGCTGCAGGTGTTAATTTAGTACCTCTTTTTAGAGCTAAATCACCTTTTTTTACTTGCTCACCAAGCGGCCGAATATTATGTTCGAGTGAAGGCTGTGCTTCTATGGTTAGTCCATTGCCGTTTACAGTTACTTTTTCTTGCATTATTACTGCATTGGCAGTGTTGGGAACTGGAGCTCCGGTAAATATACGTACGGCCTCTCCTTGTTTTAAAGTTGGTGCAATAGTATCACCAGCTTTAACCTCTCCAATTAATTTATAAGTTAGGTTGTCATGAAGATTTATAGCATAACCATCCATGGCCGATTGCCTAAAAGGGGGCATGTTTATTGGAGAAAAAACATCTTCGCATAAACGATAAGTATTTGATTTCTCAACTGGTTTTGTTGTTTTCTCCCCAAGAGATGTCGTTTTGGACTTTACTATTTCTAATGCTTTTTTTACAGCAATCATATCGATTCGTTATGTCTTTGCAAATATAACGAAACGTTTTTTAATTTAAGTATTTGTAAGCGATAAGAATTTATTTAGAATAAATGTAAATAGGTGTTTTATGATAAATGTCAGTTTATTTTTTTGTAATTTAAATGAGTTTTACGGTCTTATTAAACGCAATTATAGATGCCTATAAAGAGCTATTTAGCACATCCACATACAGGGAAAAAAAACGCACTGATTACTGCCTTATCTAAAATCGCTAATTGTGAAGTTATCCCTGCTGAAAATAGAGATTTACTTATTGTCGTTACCGACACCAATAGTAAAGTTGAAGACGAAAATTTAAAAGAAACAATAGAAGCAATAGAAAGTTTAAAGTTGCTGGTGATGGTTTCTGGATTTGATACACCTAAACAAGATTAAATAATTATGTACACATCTTTAACCAATAGACGGAGTTTTATAAAGAAAATGGCAATTATGTCGGCAATGACAGCTGCTGCGGGATTGTTTCCTGGAATACTGTTTGCAAAAGAGCAGGAAGCTAATTTACCGAAAGGCGCTAATTTGGATTGGAAGAAAACGCCCTGTAGATTTTGTGGCGTGGGTTGTGGTGTTTTAGTTGGGGTTGAAAATGGAAAAGCGGTTGCTGTTAAGGGAGATCCTAAGTCGCCTGTAAATAAGGGTTTATGCTGTGTTAAAGGCTACCATTCTGTCATGTCGATATATGGCAAGGATAGACTAACAAAGCCTTTAATAAAGAAGAATGGTAAGTATGTTGAGACTTCCATGAAAGAAGCTTTGGATTTAATAGCAACCAAAATGAAGGAAACTATTAATGATCACGGTAAGGATGCCGTATCGATTTATGGATCGGGACAGTGGACCATACCAGACGGTTATGTAGCTTCAAAATTGTTTAAGGGGTGTATAGGAACTAATAATGTAGAGGCGAATGCACGCCTATGTATGGCCAGTGCTGTAACAGGGTTTTTAACATCCTTTGGTTTAGATGAACCTATGGGGTGTTATGAAGATATCGATCATGCAGATGTTTTTTTCCTTTGGGGGAACAATATGGCAGAAATGCACCCTGTATTATTTTCCCGCTTACTGGACCAG
Organism: Snuella sedimenti; assembly: GCF_016428595.1. Taxonomy (GTDB): domain Bacteria; phylum Bacteroidota; class Bacteroidia; order Flavobacteriales; family Flavobacteriaceae; genus Snuella; species Snuella sedimenti. The sequence goes on from NZ_JAELVQ010000003.1 coordinate 127,947, forward strand.
CGTTTAAAACGCGGTGTGAAAATTATCGATTTTGCCACCCGAACCACGCGGACTAGTATGGCTGCTGACAAGTCAATCATTTTTAAGCCTCAAACCGATTTAGCAGTTGCTAATGCTATTTGCTACGAGATTATAAAGAACGGTTGGGTGAATACAGCTTTTGTAGAAAAGCATTGTAGCTTTAATAAGGGTTTGACAAATATGGGATATGGTCTAGAGGACGGTTATAAGTTTAACGATAAACCAGAAAAAATTGATTTTGAGTCATATAAAACTTTCTTGGAGGATTACACGCCAGAAAAAGTAGAAAAGATTTCTGGAGTATCGGCAAAAGACATCAAGTACATGGCGGCCTACTATGGCGATCCAAACAAAAAAGTAATGTCTTTATGGTGTATGGGAATGAATCAGCATACACGTGGTACTTGGATTAATAATTTGGTGTATAATATTCATTTGTTAACAGGTAAGATATCGACTCCGGGCAACAGTCCGTTTTCTTTAACCGGTCAGCCAAGTGCTTGTGGTACTGTTCGGGAAGTTGGAACCTTAACCCATAAGCTGCCCCACGGTGTGGTAATGAATAAAGAACATAGAGAACATGCTGCTAAAATATGGGATGTTCCCGTTGAAAATATCCCTTCTAAACCTACTTATCACACTGTTGAAATGTTTAGGGCATTAGATAGGGGCGATATACGGTTTATGTGGATTCAGGTTACCAACCCTATGGTAACCATGCCAAAACTTAAACGTTATCGGGATGCAACTAAGAAAGAAGGTCGTTTTATAGTTGTCTCAGATATTTATCCGACACCAACAACCGATATTGCAGATGTTATTTTACCATCGGCTATGTGGATAGAGCGAGAGGGTATGTATGGTAATTCGGAAAGACGTACACAATACTTCGAACAAATGATTGATCCGCCGGGAGAAGCTATGAGTGACACTTGGCAACTTATAGAGGTAGCCAGAAGATTGGGGTATGAAAAACAATTCTATTATAAAAAGGAAACACATATAGAAGAGATCTATAATGAATATAGAAGGCACCACGAAGGTAAGAAACATGCCATGGCACCTTTAGAAGTGTTAAAAAGTCAGCCGGGAGCGCAATGGCCTTATGTAGATGGGGAATCAACACAATGGCGTTTTAATGCAAAATACGATCCTGCTTGTAGTAACGGTGAAGATTTTCATTTTTATGGCAAACCGGATGGCAAGGCTGTTATATGGCAACGTCCGTATGAGCCAGCGCCAGAAGTACCCGATAACGAATATCCATTTTGGTTGAGTACCGGACGTGTGGTAGAGCATTGGCATACGGGGTCTATGACCCGTAGAATACCGGTATTGCACCGTGCTATGCCGCATGCTTATGTAGAACTGAACCCAGAGGAAGCTAAGCAAATGCAGATACGAACTGGAGATAAAGTAAAATTAACCACAAGACGTGGCGAAATTGTTTTACCAGCTTCGGTTAATGAGCGTGGTGTGCCAGAAAAGGGACAAGTGTTTGTGCCGTTTTTCGACGAGAACATGTTGATAAATGACGTTACATTAGATGCCTTTTGTCCTATTTCGAAACAACCCGATTATAAAAAATGTGCTGTAAAAGTCGAAAAGGTTTAAACTATGAAACGATTAGGTATCATATCATTATTTGTGCTTTTGTTTATTGCCTTTATAGCTGTTTGGGACTTAAGTTATCGACAAGGTCTGGAAGCTGCTTATATTCCAATAGATAATGGAACATCAATACCATTGATTCCTTCAGAAGAAGGCGTGTTTAAGCGCTCAGAATTTGCTCTGGATTATATATACAATATGCCTGTCGATGAGACTCATCAGCGTTCGTTACAAACCTATTATAACAATCGTGCGTTTCATGGAGCGCCGCCAAGTATACCGCATCCTGTTATCGACGAGCGAAGTATGGGGGAAAAGCAATGTTTAAAATGCCATCAAAATGGCGGCTTTGTGGATAACCTTAGGGCTTATGCACCAGTAACACCACATCCTGAAATGATTAATTGTAGGCAGTGCCATGTGCCACAACATACAGATGATGTGTTTAAAGGAACAAACTTTAGCAAAGGAGAAGTTACTTTGGTGGGGGTAAATAATGCCTTGCCAGGCAGTCCTCCAGTTATTCCACATCAAATACAAATGCGTGAAAATTGCTTGGCTTGCCATGCAGAGCCAAGTGCTCCAAAAGAAATCAGAGTATCGCACCCCAATAGGGTTAACTGTCGACAATGCCATGTGCCAAGCAATAAAGAATTGGTGCAAGGTGAAATATTTAAAAGAAACAACAATGCATATGAATAGTTTTAAATGGTTTGTTTTTGCTGCGGCTTTTGTGTTATGCTTTCTGTCATGCAAACAGCATCATGACGAGTATCATGGTGTTATGGATAAAATAGAAGCAGAAGGAAAACAGTATCATGGTGTAAGTGTTTCTTCTGAAGATTATTTACAAGGGATAGAAATGATTGAGATTACTGAAGGCGATCATACATTTTTAATTCCAGAACGTAAAAGTCATATTAAATCTTTTAAGTGTACAGAATGTCACACTAAACCTTTAAAAGAATTGCAAAAGGGATTGTATAAAAAAGCGCATTGGGATATAGAATTGGACCATGCAAATTCCAATACCATGAATTGTATTACGTGTCATGATGCCAATAACATGGATGCATTGAGAAGTTTAACGGGCAATAATATCGATTTTAATAGAAGTTATAATCTGTGCAATCAATGCCACACCAAGCAGTTTGAAGATTGGAAGGGTGGGGCGCATGGAAAGCGCATAGGCGGTTGGGCACCTCCACGGGCGGCAATGACTTGTGTGAATTGCCATAATCCGCACAAACCACATTTTGAATCCAGGTGGCCAGCTAGATATAACACGCAAAAAGTAAAGGAAAGAGAGTAAGTAACACCGTTAATTGTAATAATAAAAATTAGGTATGAGCAGTAAAAGCAAAAAATGGTTTTCTTTAAATCTGGGTAAAAAGGATAAGCACTCAGAAAATGGTTGCGGTTGCGGGAAAACCTCTGGCGGTTGTGGTTCTCATGACCTGACCATAGGAGAAGAAACAAAGAAGGATGGTTTCGATCAAGTGTTCGATGTAAAAATGAGCCGTCGTACGGCCTTTAAACAGCTTACAGCCAGTTTGGCAATAGGAGCAGGGGCGATTAGTACATCTTGTAGTATGATTAGTGGTGATGAGACTAAGGAACAGGCGCAAATAGACTGGGAAGAACAGTTTAAAGGGAACTATAAATTGATGACCGATGAAGAAAAAAAAGCAACAGTGGACAGGTTGGTAAGATCGTATCAATTAAGAACAGGAAAAACCTTAAACATGTCTTCAAAAAATGCCGAACCGGATGTGCTATTCGGTTATGCATTTAACATTTCTAAATGTCAAGGCTACATGGACTGTGTTACAGCTTGTGTTGAAGAGAATAACCAAGATAGAAACTCTCAAATGCAGTACATACGTATTCATGAAATGAAAGATGGAAAAGGATTTAATTTTAATGAAGCCGACGACAATTATTACCATGAAGTACCGGCCGAAGGGCATTTTTATATGGGGACACAGTGTTTTCATTGTGATAATCCACCTTGTGTAGAAGTGTGTCCAGTACAAGCAACCTGGAGAGAGGACGATGGGTTGGTTGTAGTAGATTACGATTGGTGTGTAGGATGTCGCTATTGTATGGCAGCGTGTCCTTACGATGGAAGGCGTTTTAATTGGAGCAAACCAGAGGTGCCCGAAGCTGAGGTTAATAAAAATCAGCATTATTTAGGAAACCGTATGCGAAAAAAGGGGGTGATGGAAAAATGTACGTTTTGTGTACAGCGCTCAAGGGCTGGTAAAAACCCTGCCTGTGTTGAAGCTTGTCCTACAGGGGCTCGTATATTCGGAAACTTACTTGACCCAAACAGTACCATTCGATGGGTACTTGAAAATAAAAAGGTATTTCGTTTAAAGGAAGATTTGGGTACCGAACCGAAGTTCTGGTATTTTATGGATTAATTATTGTTACATGAGACGATTAAAAGTTTTTAGAAGTTTAGTTAAAGATAGCCTAGATACCATTACCCATGGTTCAAGAAAGTACCATTTATGGATGGCATTGTTAACTTTTATAATGCTAGTAGGGATGTATTGTTATTCCATTCAGTTGGAGCAAGGCTTGAGTGCTACGGGGATGACCGATCGGGTAAGTTGGGGCTTATATATTTCTAATTTCACCTTTTTAGTTGGCGTTGCAGCTGCAGCGGTTATGCTCGTAATGCCTACCTATGTACTCAAAGATGTCGATTTTAAACAGGCCGTATTAATTGGAGAGGGGCTTGCAGTCGCGGCGCTTATAATGTGCTTGGCTTTTGTTGTAGCCGATATGGGAGGGCCATCGGTACTATGGCATATGATACCGGGAATAGGTGTTTTTAATTTCCCTAATTCTATGCTAACCTGGGATGTATTGGTGCTTAATGGATATCTGTTTATTAATATAACTATTCCTTTTTATATTTTATTTAAACATTACCAAGGTAAAGAAGCTAAGTCTAATGTGTATGTTCCGGGTGCTTTTTTGTCTGTTTTTTGGGCAGTAGGGATTCACTTAGTGACAGCTTTTTTGTATCAAGGGCTTCAGGCACGTCCTTTCTGGAACAATGCCTTATTGGGACCACGCTTTTTAGCCTCTGCTTTTGCTGCAGGACCTGCGCTTATTATTTTGGTTTTAGCAATTATAAGAACTTTCACAGCTTTTAAAATTGAAGATAAAACCATAAAGAAAATAGCAATGGTGGTTACGGTGGCAGCTCAAATTAACTTAATCATGTTAGTTTCTGAACTGTTCAAGGAATTCTATGCGCCAACACATCATAGTGAAAGTGCTTACTATCTGTTTTTTGGATTACATGGAAAAGATGCATTGCTACCATGGATATGGACCGCCATTCCATTAAATGTATTAGCTACGGTTTTGTTGACATTCCATAAATTAAGGAATAATTTTAAAGTGTTGTTCTTTGCGTGTTTTATATTGTTTGTAGCTATTTGGATAGAAAAAGGGTTTGGGTTAATTGTGCCTGGATTTATACCTGGTCCATATGGTAAGATAGCCGAGTATACGCCAACACTTATAGAAATAGGTGTGACCTTGGGAATATGGGCTTTGGGGGCATTTGTCTTTACTATTTTGGCTAAAACAGCTATAGGTATTGAAATTGGAAAACTCCGATATAAAAATTAGATAAAATTCCATTTCTTGTATTAAAAGTCCTTAAATATTCGAATTGAACAAGAATAGCATATAACTTTTATAGAACTCTTAAAAATAAGTAGTTCGTTAATTTTATTAAGTAATAATACTTATATTTGTTTTGGTTAGGTTGTTTGTTATAAGTTATAATTACTATTGTATACTGCTGTTGTAAATACCGTTTCTACTTCAACTCGTAAGCGTACGTCTTATGATATTTCTTGTAAAGCATGTGAAAACCACAATTGTTTAATCAAAAGAAATTTAAGTGCATTAGAAAACAGTAAACTGGCTATCGAAAAGAACAATCTGAGATGTAAAAAGGGACAGCAGTTTACTATTGAAGGAGCCCCTGTTAATGGACTCTTCTTCATTTTAAAGGGTAAAGTTAAAGTGTTCAGGACGGGAATTAATGGTAGGGAACAAATTGTACGCTTTGCCAAAGACGGAGAGATTATTGGACATCGCGGTTTTGGAACAGAAGAGCATTACCCTATTGGAGCTATTGCTTTAGAAGACACTACACTATGTTATTTTTCTAAAAACAATTTGCAGCAAGCCTTGCTGAGTAATCCTAAATTTGCATATGACTTTATGCTCTTTTATGCTAATGAGCTAAACAGGAGTGAATCTAAGGTCAAGACCATTTCTCAAATGACCGTTCGTGAACGTGTTATTGATACGTTGCTGTATATTAATAGAAAGTTTGGTGACAATAAAGGGTTTCTTGATGTGTTTTTAAGTAGGCGCGAATATGCCGAATATGCTGGAACGACCGAAGAACAGGTTATTAGAGTGTTCTCGGCTTTAAAAAAGGAAAATCTTATTGTTACCAGAGGAAAAAAAATTGGCATTGTTGATTTAGAACTCCTTAAAAACGAAATTAGCGAACATAATTTCTATTTTGATAGCTAGTCTTAATTTCATTTGCTTATTCCATTTATATTAGTTTAACGTGAATAATGTTTAAGAGCCCTAATGCCTCTTCGTGTGAAATTCTGGAAGAATTTAGTATCGAGAAGTACTCTTAGTAAGGGATTTATTTGTTTTCGATACACCAAATCACAGATTTGCCACTCAAACTGACATAAATTCTCTATCCATTATTCACGTTAGTCTTACATGTTTTAAAGCACTGTAAAAGAGTTGTTTTTGTTTGTTTTATGTTTTTTTGACAGGTTTCAATATGTGATAAAGGATGTTGCAGTATGGGGGATATCATATAAAAGCAATATGGTTACTTATATATTTGCTAAGTAAAACAAGTGTAAATACTTAGTTTTTAAAGTTTGCTTTTAGAACATACCGTTTATTGTAACACAGAAAGCGTCTTATAGATTTTTAGAACGTTAGAAGTGTATTTAATGATGATAAACAACTTGAAACATGAGATATGTCATAAGTTAGAAAAAAGACTACCTATATATTTGCTAATCATGAATTAATAATAAACTTTAAAATAGATTTATAAACAAACCGATTAAAAGTAAAAATGAAAAAAATGAAAAGACAATACATAATTTTAGGACTGTTATTAGGATGCTTGCAATTGGTACAGGCTCAGTTTACTTTAGATGGTGAATTTAGACCGCGTACAGAATACCGTAATGGCTATGGTAGTTTAATTGCTGATGATGCCGATGCTGGTTTTGGTATCTCAACCCGTATACGATTAAATGCAGGGTATGAAGTAGATGCTTATAAATTTTATGTAAGCTTTCAGGATATTATGGTTTGGGGAGAAAATAGACAAATTTTGCCATACGATCAAAACAATTCTTTTGCCGTTTTTCAAGCTTGGGCAGATATTAATTTGGGTGATGGTTTTTCTGCCAAACTAGGGCGTCAAGTTATTTCTTACGACGATCAACGTATTTTTGGTGGATTGGATTGGGCACAACAAGGAAGAAATCATGATGCCGCCTTACTAAAATATAAAAAAGGAAGTTTTTTAATGGATATTGGATTGGCTTTTAATCAGGATTATTCAAACCCAACTGGGTTTCAGTCTGTCGGAACAGCTTATAATACCACAGGATTCTTTTCTTATAAGAGTATGCAATATGTATACTTGAAACAAGCTTGGGAACATTTCTCGGGAAGCTTGTTATTTCTGAATAACGGATTCCAAAAATTTGAAGCCGATGATGTAACACCAAACGGTGTTAATGGTCTACAAACGGTAGGAACGCATTTAGATTATAAGGCAGGTAGCTTCGGGATTGCTGCTAATGCATTTTTGCAAACAGGGGATGTTGTAAAAAGCGCTTATCTTCTAGGATTGGATCTTACGTACAAAGCCTCTTCTAAAGTAGGGCTTGGTGCAGGACTCGAAATTATAAGCGGTAATGATGTATCGACCTCAAAAAGTGAAGCCTTCTTTCCTCTATATGGTACAAACCATAAGTTTAACGGATTTATGGATTACTTTTATGTAGGGAATCATGCCAATAATGTAGGGTTGTTAGATGTGCATGTAAGTGCTAATTTTAAACTAGGAGACAAGTCAAGTCTTTTTGTAAAAGCACTAAACTTTAGTAGCGACCGGGAATTGGCCAGTGGTGAAAAATCTTTGGGGACTGAGTTGGATTTGGTTCTTTCACAGGCATTTAAAGGTTATGCCTTAAAGATAGGCTATTCGCAAATGTTTGCTGCCGATGGCATGTATGAGTTGAAGGGTATTACTGAAAATGCTGCCGCTAATAGTCAAAGTTGGGCATGGGCTATGTTGGTAGTAAAACCAAAGTTTTTAAATGGAGGTACTAATTAATGCTCATAAGATAGACTATGAATTAATAAGACATACAGTTAATTATTAAAAAAGAATCTCTTAAACGAGATTCTTTTTTTTGCCATTATTTGTTATCTCCTCAATAAAAATAAGGAATCTTCCTTATAAAAACCTGTAAGGGGATAAATACCTTTACCCTATAAATAAAACTAAATAATAAACAATGAAGAAGTATATTGTAGTATTAGGGGTTATAGTAATGGGGTTTTATTCATGTAAAGAACAACCAGAACAACCTCAAGTACGTAAAATCCAAGTTAAAGGACATATAAAGTTTGCCGATGCTAATGATAAGTTCGGGATTTCACTAACAAAGCGCAACGATGATAATGAATATGATGTTGTTAAAGAAGTTGTTTTGGATTCAGCAAACAATTATGCGTTTGAATTAGAAACTGATACCCCCGATTTTTACACTTTAGATGTGTATAAACAGCAACGTGTTGAATTTTATGCAGATGACGAAAATTTAGAAATCAATTTCAGAGGTGTCGATACGGCAAAAATCAAGATAAAAAATCCACCTCACGTACATATTTCCGGAGGCGAAAAGAACAATGTTTTAAACGCATTGCACTGGGCTTCTTACCAAAATTACCAATACATGATAGCGACAGGACAGGCGCAATATAGAGCTTCTTTATCCGACTGTAAAGAATGGAAAGATGATGCGGCAAAAGCTTGGGATATTATGTATGATGTGTACGAAAGGGATATTAAAAACATCATTGCCATGTATAAAGATCAACCTACTGCTGTAAAGGTATTGCAAAGTTTATCATGGAAAAAACATAAAGACTACATGGTCGAGCAATATGATGAATTAGCCAAAAAATTTCCAAACGTCGCATATATTCAAAATGCTAAGTCGGATTTATTGGATAAAATTGAAAGCGTAGCAAAGACCGAAATAGGAAAAGTTGCTCCCGATTTTACTTTTCCCGATATTAATGGAAAGGATGTATCGCTTAGTGATTTTAAAGGAAAGTATGTGTTAATCGATTTTTGGGCGTCATGGTGCGGCCCCTGTAGAAAAGAGTCTCCAAATGTGCAAAAGCAATATCAATTATATAAAGATAAGGGCTTTGAAGTGGTAAGTGTTTCTATAGATAAAAAAGAAGAAGATTGGAGAAAAGCCGTTAAGGAAGATAAACTAAAGGGCGCTTTATTATTGGCCCAAGACTCCAAGAAAATTATGAAAGACTATGTGTTTTCAGGAATTCCTTATATGGTTTTACTAGATAAGGAAGGGAAAGTAATGGCCTTAAATTTACGTGGCGAAGCCTTACAGGAAAAACTAAAGGAAGTCTTTAAATAACCTATTGGAATTAAGATTTGCTCTAAAGAATTTGTTATAAAATAACTAAACATATTAATACATAAAAATGAAATTATTTAAAACAGTATTGCTATTACTTTTTTCTTTTGTTACTGCTTTTGCAGATAATAATAAAGGTAATGTTGAAGCAGAAGCATTCACGATAACTGGCGATTTAACGAGTTACTATACAGAAGGAACAATTAAAATTGTTGGCTACCCAAAAAAGGCATCGAGTGGTGGAGGTGGAATAATGATGATGGGAGGTTCAACTCCTAATGAAATTGTATATGCTGAAGGACCAGTTACAAAAGGAACGTTTAAAATATCGGGCAAAATAAGTAAGCCACAAAACGTTTATATCTATATCAATGCCAAAAACAAACAGGGGATCTTGATGGGCGCTACAAAAGGAATGAATTTTATTCTTTCTTCTGGCGATTTTAAAATGACATTAGGTGATAGGCCAGGTGTTTTTACAATGACTGGCGGCGATAATAGGTTTAATGAAATTATTTTTGCTTATAAATCTGCCCCCGAATATATAGAATTACAAGATAGTTATGGAAAAATTTATACCGATTATAATAGCAAGACCGAAGCCGAAAAAGCAAAGGTGAATGACGAAGCAGTTAGGATCTCGGGCGAAATGATTGATTATCAATTGGCTCATTATCTTCATGTTGCCAAAACCGTAAAAGATAAAGATGTTTTATTAATGCTGTTCGACAGTGCTTCTTATGGAGGGCCTTGGATAGAAGAAACTCGTAAAGCCTTAATAAATATTTGTGTAGAGGATGCCCAAATTAAAGATATTATTTTTAAAGCTATTGATGCAGGAAAAGCTAGGGCGGCAAAAAATAAAGTAGGGGTAGGAAGCGATATGAACTCATTTTATGCAGAAACCTTAGAGGGGAAAGCCATTTCTCTTAAGGACGTTTGTTCAAAAGAAGAAAATAAATTTGTATTGCTAGAGTTTTGGGCATCTTGGTGTGGGCCTTGTCGTTCAGAAATACCACATATGAAAGAAGCTTATTCAGAGTATAACCCCAAAGGATTCGAAATTTTCTCATTTACTATCGACGATTCGAGAGCGGCATGGCAAAAAGCATCAAAAGAAGAAAATCTTCCTTGGATAGATAGTGGGATGGGAACAAAAACAGGACCCAAAGAATTGTACGGAATTACCGGGGTTCCAGCTAATTTTTTGGTAGATACTTCTACGGGTAAAATTGTTGCTATAAATTTGAGAGGTGAAAAACTAACGCAAAAATTGAAGGAATTACTGGATTAGCATGTAATGATAAGTGGAGATCGCCTAACAAGTAGATTGGATATGACAAGGCGTGCAGTTGAAACATTTCGACTGCACGCAACTTGACAAAGCGGTATGAAGCCTTTGTAGGTGGGGTTACTTAAAAACGGACTGGTATAGTGATTCTATTAAGGATCTGTTTTTTATGGCTATGGCCTGTAAATTGTTATAACCGCTAATATCCAGTTTTTTTGCAATATTCGTGCGATGGTTATCGATGGTTTTAGGGCTGTTAAACAAGGCTTCTGCAATTTCTTGGGTAGAAAGGTTTTCCGATATTTTAAAGAGTATTTTTATTTCAGTTTTTGTCAGTTCTTTTAAATTATCCATTAAATGCTCGGTATCTACAATATCGCTTTCGTGCCTTTCAAAAAACGCCCTGCAATTGCGCCCCCAGTAATAATTTCCTTTCTTTAATTCGTTTAGGCAAATTTTAATTTCTTCATGCATGCCATCCTTAAATAAAAAACCATTAGGTTTTAAATTTTTGGCTTGAATTAATGTGGGGATATTCATAGAGTTGGTAAGTAATACAACGCGCTTTTCAGGATAGTGTGTCTTTATGAATTCTAAAGCCTTTATACCATTAACAACGGGCATTTCTAAGTCTAAAATAAAATAGTCTGCAATTTCAATATTATCAATTACATCTTGCCCATTTTCGGCCTCCATAACAACTTTAAAGTCTTCAAATGAATCCACAAGGATTTTTAAACCCAACCTAACAATATAATGGTCGTCTGCTATGAGTACTTTTAACTTATCCATATGGTTAATGCATTGGTTTTAATTGCAAAATAAATATAGATCCCTCAGGTTCATTTTTTTCATAAATAATTTGAGAATCAATATTTGTTAGCATTTTTTTACACAAAGATAACCCAATTCCATAACCTTCTTCTTTATCTGTGCCCGAAAAGCTGGGTACACGTTCAATATTGCTTTTTAATAGATCATGTATTTCTTCTTTAAATCCTATGCCAGTATCGGCTATTCTAACTTGTATTAGAGTGTCTGGTAGCTCTTTTATGTCTATGTGGATTGAACCACTGGTGTTGGTAAACTTTACTGCATTAGACAGTATGTTTCGCAGGGCGAAATCTATAATGTTTAAATCAGATTTAATTGTATAGGGTTCATGTTTAGAAGGAAAAATGACCGTTAGGTTTTTCGCAATAATGGAACTTTCCATTAGCTTTAGATTGGCTTCGACTAATTCGGTTAACGACACCTTACTTATTTTAACCTGCACTCCAGACGATTGACTAATAATCCAGTTTAATATATTATTTAAAAAATGAAGCAGATTACTCGTGCTAGTTTCAATTGCGGTTAGGTTATTTTGTAACTCAGCCTTACTTAGTGAGTTTATGTGATTACGTAGGATAGTTAATAGATTGTGTAAGTTGGTAATCGGACTTTTAACATCGTGAGCAATAATGGAAAGTAACTGATCTTTAATTTTATTGAGGCCGCTAAGTTCTTTTCGCTGTGCTTTAATTTCTTGATTGGTAAGGGTTAACTTTTTGTATTGTGCATTTATTTTTTCATTTTGAATAGACAACAAACGCTGCGATTTTTTGTTTAAAAAATAAAGGCGGGATATTAAGATTAGTACCAGTATAATAAGGGCGGAAAACAGGATCAAACCCTGAAATTGCTGTTGCTTGTTCTTTAAATTTAATTTGTTTAGTGCCAGGTTTATTTCTAAGTTCTTTAAATCCTGTTCCTTTTGTTTGAGGCTGTATTGAATTTCAATTTGCTCTTTTTGGCTTATCAATTGATCATTCTTAATCTCATTGTCGTATTTTAAATAATCTTCAAGATATACTAAAGATAAAAGAGCGTTTTGTTTGCTTTTTTCTATTTGGTATAAGCTGTAAAAAGTATCCTTTAATAACTCATGATTTGTGATACTATCCTTTTCTTTTATGATTTTATGATAATAAAAAGCAGCCTTGTTAAAGTCTGAGGTTTCCTGAAAGTATTGCCCGATATGGAAGGAAGCTTCCGAAGCTACTTGTAAATAGTTGTGATCCAAAGCCAAATTGTAAGCTTTCATATAATATTTTAGAGCTGCATTTTTTTCGTTTTTCAGATAAAAGATATCACCTAAACGTAATAGGATGATACTACGGTCCTTATTTAAGTCGAGGTGTTCATAACCTTTAAGTGCATCGTGGTAGTAATGTGTGGCCGAATCCAGTTCTTTTAAATCAACGAAGGTTTTTGCAAGGTTTACCTTGGCTTTAAATATTCTTAGAGTATCGGTATTTTTATTGGCATCTTGCAATGCAGCTTCAAACGAGTTTAAGGCATTTTGGTAATCGGTTAAGTTAAGACTAACGGTTCCAATGTTCATAAAGTATTTATAGCGGTCTATCTTAACTTTTAAGTCGGTAATAATGTCATAACACTGTAAATAGGATTGTAAAGACCGTTTGTAGTCGCCTATATTGTTGTAAAGCAATCCTAAATTATTGAGAACTGTAAATATATTGTCTTTGTCGTTTAGTTTGGTATAGAGATCCAGTGCCCTTTTGTAATGGTCCTCAGCCTTAACTGGGTGATTTAAATCGGTTTCTACCAGTCCTCGTAACGTATGGTAAAGTGCTCTGTGGTTCTCGGTCATTTCGATAGATTCGATAGCGTCTAAAATATTCAAGGACTTGTTGTAAGCTTCATTTATGTAAAGAGCTGTAATGTAGTTGGATCCAATTTTAAATTTTAATTCAGGATTTAGATCAGCATTAAAATAACTAAAAGCTTTTTCTGCATAGGACAGGCCTGTTTTTGGGTTTTTGTTAATGCTTTTATAGTAATTAATAGATAAGCTATCTATGGTATTTAACATAGGAGCTGATATCTGTTGTTTTTGGCAATAAGAAGGAATGTACCACAATAAAAGGGCAATAGAAATGCATAAGGTATGATTGCGGAACTTCATAGATCATTTACTCGATAATCGAGGTTTAAATACGTCGATACTTGTTTCTAAATCAACATGGTTTACCCTATAAAAGCCTTGTGACTTTTTATGAGGTAGTTTGCTATAACAAAAATATATGATTTTTTCCATTTGCAAGCTCACGTAATATAAACGAAAGAATCAAGTGTTATTGAATTGGTTGCCAATATGTGCTTAAGTTTTGTAGAGAAACTATTAAAATAGCTAATCTATAAACTATATAAAGATAAAAAATGAGGATTTGTCCCTATATATTTATTAGCCATTAGTTATAGGTTTGTCATTAAGTAAATGTAAATATTTTATTAACAGCAGGTTATGTTGATTGTAGCCGAAAGAATTAATTAACTATCTAAATTTTGTTTAAAATTATGAAAACAAACCAAAAATTAAAGAGCCTATTCTCTATAATAGTATTGGCAGGTGGGCTTCTTGTAACTACAAGTTGTCAAAAAGATGATCCTTTAAGTGATTTAACAGGTATTTTGTCGTTTGAGTTTACTAACGATATAATTAAAGATTATCCTTTTACAGTAGATAACGGATCATTTGTGATAAAAAATGTGGATAGTTTGCCTTATCAGTTTGACGTTAGCAGCTTAATAGCTGAGTTTAGTGTTATTTCTGGATCTACAATAACTGTCAATGGAGTAGCGCAAACCAGTGGTGTTACTGCTAACGATTTTAGTAATGCCATTACCTATGTAGCAACAGCCGAGGATGGTGTAACAACAAGAACCTATAAGGTTGAAGTAAATGTGGCACAATTAAATCCAGAGGCAGTACAATGGAACCAAAAGAGTCCAAATGCATTCGATAATGCTTATGAAACTCAGGAGTACTTTTACTTAAACGGTAAGCATTGGGTTGTTGTAGGGAAAAAGTTCCAGTGGTTTGCCAGCTCACCAGAAGCTTCATTATATAGTTCTGAAGATGGTATTACCTGGACAGAAGAAACACCAACAGGAGATTTTCCAGTAGGATATGATCACAATATCATCGTAGAGGGCAATAAGGCTTATGTTGTTGGATATGTTAGTGGAGTTGACACTTGGGGAGCCGATCAACCAACGTTAGAAAACAATTTGTTTACTACAGAAGATGGTATTAACTGGACAAAAGCCGAAGCGGCATTAGATGTTGCAAGAATTTTATCACCTGTTTATGTTTTAGACGGAAGCATTTATGCACATGGAGGAAACTTGCAAGGTGGATTTGGTGCCTTTACGGGGTCAAAACCAATTGGAGCGCCATTCTTTCCAGCTGCTAGTGTTAGTTCAACCACCCTTGTGTCTACAGACGGCGTTACCTTTACGGCAAGTTCAGATTATACCTCAGAAATGCCAAAAAGAACCTTGGCATCAGGTTACGTTTACGATGGTAAGATGTATGTTGCAGGAGGCTTAGGATTGGACGGTTATCCACTAAGTGACGTATGGTCGTCTACCGATGGTGTTACATGGGCACAAGTATCGGACGGTGCTTTTACTGCAAGAATTAAGGCAAGTACTGCGGTGTACGATAATAAAGTATGGATGTTCGGAGGACAATTGGTCGATGGAACTTGTACAAATGAGATATTGGTTTCCGAAGATGGTGGTGTTACATGGACTGCAGTAGCAGCCGAAAAAGCGTTGCCAGCTAACTTTAAGGCTCGTTGTAATGCAGATGTTACTGTAGATGAAGAAGGTAACCTGTGGATAGTTGGAGGTGAAGCTGTTGATGCTGTAACCTACACGGACGAAGGTTATGTAGACACTATAACGTATTCTGTCTTAACAGATGTTTGGTCTGGTAAGTTAAATAAGTTAGACTAAAAACAATTTATTGAATTTAGGAACTTGAATTAAAGTGATAAAGCATTCTTGTTAATATATAGGTTTAATACGAATGCTTTATCTTTAATAAATAACCTTTTACTTGACAGTAAATTGAGAGGATCGATTATATAAACGATTTAAAGGAATGATTAAAAAGACAATTTTATTAGTAATTGTGGTGGTATTTGGTACATCCCTGTTTTATGGACAGAATATCACCAAAGCTCAAACAATAAAGGCTATTGAAGTTCAAGGGACGGTCATTGCAGAAGAGGATAATCAACCTGTATTGGGAGTTACAGTACTGGTAAAAGGAACTACCAAAGGCGTGGCTACAGATTTTGACGGTAAGTTTACAATAGCCTTGAATGTGGGAGACATTTTGATCTTTTCATCTTTAGGTTTTGAGACCAAAGAACTTGAGATAACTGAAAAAAAAGCCCTTAAGGTATATTTAAAATCAAGTATTGAAGCTTTGGAATTAATTACCGTGGTGGGTTACGGTGTTCAGGAAAAACGCGACTTAACTGGAGCTATAGGAACAATAAAAGCCAAAGACCTAGATAAGACGATTCCTAGTTTTGATAATGCACTGGCAGGAAAAATAGCAGGAGTTCAGGTGATTTCCAGTTCGGGAGCTCCAGGTAGTGCAACTGCCATTACCATTAGGGGGATAACGTCATTAAACGCAAACAGCAATAATCCCTTAATAGTGATAGATGGTGTGCCCGTATATGGTACCAATAGATCTAATAATACAGTAGGTTTTGAGAGGTCTTCAATATTAGCATCAGGTTTTGGAGGAACTTTTGTGGCCAGTACCTTAGAGAACAAATCGGAATTTGAAAGAAACCCTTTGGCTATGTTAAACATGAACGATATAGAATCTATTGAGGTTTTAAAAGATGCATATGCTACGGCTATTTATGGTTCAAGAGGTGCAGCCGGAGTTATATTGATAACAACAAAGAACGGGACGTCCAAGAAGCCGCGCATTAGTCTCAATTATACGACAACATTTAATGATCCAATAGACACCCCATCGTTACTATCGGCAAGCCAATATTCCAATTTTTACAACCTTTATACCGAAGGGAATAATTATCCGCTAGAGGCTGAAACGAACTGGTTGGATAGTGTGTTACAAACTGGTATTACCAGTAACGTAAATATATCTGTTTCCGCTGGTGACGATAAGTTGAAGTACTTTGTTAGTGCATCTTATCTAAATCAGGAAGCCTACATTGTAAATCAGGATTATAAAAAATATAGTTTTCGTGGTAATGCCGATTATAAGTTGACCAATACGTTGAAATTGGGCTTAAATGGAACAATTAGCTATACCGATAACGCTGCATTGAATGCGCAAAGTATTTATAGAAATGCCGTATTAAAAGGGCCAAATTTAGCTGCAAAGAACGACGACGGTTCTTATAAATTTGGATTTTCGCCAAATCTTAATGGGTTAAGGGATAATCCGTTGGCACAAGCATATAAGGACAGGAATTATGTGAAAGACGATCGTGTTATTGGCAATGTGTATTTGGAATATAAACCTTTTAGGTGGTTAACACTAAAATCTGAAATGGGTATCGATGTACTAAATTCTAAGTCCTATAGTCGTTTAATAAGCAGACCTGTTGATCTTGAAGGAGGAAGTGCAACACAAACAAAAAGGAACAACAAAAAGTTCGTAGTTAATAACACCGCTTCCATAGTAAAAGTTTTTAATAACATTCATTCGATTAACAGTGTAATAGGGCAGAGTTTTGAAACATCACGAGAAGAATCTGCTTCTATTTTTGGGGGGGATTTTGCCAGTGACCATATATTGGACATATACCAAGCGGGAAGAGTTGGAGGAAATCCAGAACCAATTATAAGAGAATGGGCTTTGTTTTCTGTGTTCGGACGCTTAAACTATCAATATGATCACAAGTACTTAGCAGGAGTTACTTACCGTGTAGATGGTTCGTCGCGTTTTAGTAAAAACAATCGCTATGTAGGTTTCCCTTCTTTTTCATTAGGTTGGAGAGCATCTGAAGAAGCATTCCTGGAGAATGTGAATTGGTTGGATCAATTGAAGTTTAGGGGGAGTATTGGTTTTTCAGGTATTGACGGGACTAGTGGTTATTATGGAGATCAAGGACAATATGAACTATTACGTGCAGGCGATAGACGTTTGTTGTATTACTTAGATTCCGAAATATTACAAGTTGTACAGCCTAATAACCCCAACCTTAAATGGGAACGTACCAAAACGATTGATTTAGGATTGGATTTAGATTTGTTTGGGGAAAAGGTGAGCCTTACGGTTGATTATTATTATAAAAAGATATCCAATCTGTTATATGCCTCGGCCGTACCGTGGTACCAAGGATATGCCATACAGCAACAAAACATTGGTGATATGGAGAACCGTGGTTTTGAGGTTAATTTAAGTACGGAGAACATAGCAAATACTAACTTTAGTTGGGTTACCAATTTTAATATCTCCAGAAATACCAATAAGATATTAAAACTTAATTTTGAGGGGAGCGATACCGGAGGTGCAGCTTTGGGCTATAAGTATTTTGCCGAAGGTCAACCAGCAGGTCAGTTCTTTTTATACGATTGGGCAGGTGTTAACCCATTAACAGGTAATCCGCTTTGGAATTATCCAGATGGTACACAAAGTGAAGTACATCCAGCTTCCAGGTTTTCTCCAATTAGAAACAATCCTCATGTAGCACGGAAACCTATGGGAGATGCCTTACCAGATTTTTTTGGAGGGCTTACGAATACATTTAGATATAAAAATTGGAAACTAGAAGCTTTCTTTTCGTTTTCTTATGGAAGTCAGTTGTATAATGGTACTAAAGCCCTACAGTATACCTATTCAACACAGGAAGCTAACAATTTGAGTCCCGATATACTGGATTACTGGAAGATTGCCGGACATAGAACAGACATACCAAGTATAAACAATGCTTCTATTGAAGACACTGGATTTGGTAGTAGGGTCGATTATATATCAGGACGTGATTCCGATCGCTTTTTGGAAGACGGCTCCTATATACGTTTGAAGAATATTAGTCTAACTTACAATGTGCCAAAATCATTTTTGGAAAATAACTTTCTTAAGAGTGCATCTATCTTTATCCAAGGGAATAATCTATTAACATTCACAAAATATTCTGGATTGGATCCAGAGGTAAGTGCCTTTGGGTCATCGGCATTATTAAGCGGCTATGATGAGTTAACATTGCCCCAGTCGAAGTCGTATAGTATAGGTGTAAATATTGGATTTTAAAGTTAAGGATTATGAAAAACGTACGAATTAAAATTATAGTATTTATAGGACTTTTAGGAGTGATGTCATGTGATAGTCAGTTGGATCTGGCACCTGCAGATGTATATATTGAAAAAGACGTGTTTGAAACTTCAGAAACTGCTGAAATGGCAATTTCAGATCTTTATCACAAACTTTTTCTGGCTTCCGTAGGACCTACTCATGTAATACCCGATGCCTCATTACCTTATGTCGGATTACCAGCTATAAGCTCTTATGCTAATTATTTTGGAGGAAATTTAACGCCTACGGATGGTCAGGTAGAGAATATTTGGAGGACCTATTACGAAGCTATTAATGTGGCCAATGTATTTATTGATAAAGTGCCCGTTTTTGGACAGTATGATGAAACTTTAGAGCAGCAACACATCGCAGAAGCTAAATTTAATAGGGCATACTGCTATTGGGCTTTATTGTGTTTTTATGGACATGGTGCCCTAACTGGTAATAATGATGGATTAGGAGTACCATTGCAGTTAACTCCTTACGATGGTTTTAACCAATCCGATTTAATACCGAGAAACACTAACGGAGAAGTGTATGCGCAAATTATATCAGATTTAACAGATGCGGTTCAAGGTTTGCCAGAAACATACGAGACTCAGTTGAAAACACGTGTTAGAGCGACTAAAGCAACAGCGCAGGCAATGCTATCGAGAATATATTTGTACCATAGGGATTATGAATCCTGTGATGAAGTTTCCTCAGCAGTTATAGCAAATACCAATTATAAGCTAGAGCCTGAACTATTGGATTTGTTTCCGCTTAATACAGACGGGACAACCTCTAGTTTTAGCGATGAGGTTATTTTTGGATTTCCTGTAAGTGCTAACGGAGGAAACTTTCAATACGGAACGCATTCTATATACTATTATAACAAATTTATATGGGTAGATGCTGATTTTATTGAAAGTATGGATCCTTCTGATGAGCGAAGAACAGATCTTATCTTTCAAGGCAATCCAAATATTACCAATCCTAATACGGCTAATGAGAAAACAACTTTCAAGTTTAATAATTCAGAACAACGTGATGATGTTCAGATGATCCGTCTGGCAGAAATACTATTGAATAAAGCTGAAGCATTAACACAACTGGAAGGTGTTAATGGGGAAACCATAAATTTATTAAACCAAATAAGGGAACGGAGCGGGTTAAATCCTGTTCAAGAAAGTGATTTTGATTCTAAAGAAGCTTTATTAACAGCACTTTATAACGAACGTTATATTGAAACCGCTTTCGAAGGTCGTGGACGTTTTGATTTTATTAGAACGGGTAGACCTTTGCGAAATCCTGATTTAACAGAGAACCAAAAAGTATTTCCTATTCCCCAGCGAGAGATTGACCTTTCTGAAGGTATTCTGGTTCAAAATCCAAATTAAATTAGTTAAGAGGAACATTTAAAACAAATTAAACAAGTGGAAACAGGATGTTTAAAGTGGTCTTTAAGCATGGTAGCGCAATGATTATTTTGAATATCTACAGTCTCATATAACCATTTAAAAACAATAAAAATATAACATGAAAATTGTATCAAGAACAATAGTGCTGGCATTTGCCTTAATTTTAAGTATTTCAGTAAATGCTCAGGAACATCATATAGCCTTTTTAAAGCAACCAAAATGGAAGAAGGTATTAAAAATGGCGAAAAAGCAAAACAAACCCATTTTTGTAGATGCTTATACTACCTGGTGTGGGCCTTGTAAAATGATGGACAGGGATGTCTTTACGAATAAAGAAGTAGCCGATTTTTTCAACGAAAGCTTTATCAATGTAAAAATGGATATGGAAAAAGGGGAAGGGAACCAGTTAAAACTTGACTGGGAAATAAAAGCTTTTCCAACTTTGCTATATTTTAATACTGATGGAGAAATTCAGCACCGTGTGGTCGGCGCTTTTGGTGTGGACGAATTTATGAACTATTCTAGTATGGCTTTAGATGAAAATAAGATGGCCATAAACCTCCAAAAACGTTATGATGCTGGAGAGCGTGAAGGAGCTTTTATGTATGATTATTTAGTGTCGCTTAGATTGGGTTATCATAAAGAACTGGAAAAGAAGGTAGCCTATGATTATTTGGGATCTTTGTCAAACGATGACTTGTTAAAAAAGGAAAACTGGAACGTTGTAAAGTATTTTATGAAGGATCCAACATCGAAAGGGTTTCAGTTCTTAGTTAAGAATCAGGATAAATTAGCCAAAGTTATTAGTGATGATGAGGTAGCTGCTAAATTCTATAATACCATAGACAAGCAAATAGAATCATGGTCGTTTTGGTATGGAGATAAGCCGTTTGAAACAGAAAAAGAAACCAATTTAATTGCTTTTTTACAACACTCAAACTACGATAAAGCCCCTGTTTTATTAGGGAAACTTCTTGCAAATAAGTATAAAAGATTGGAGGATAAAGAACAATACTTAAGTACTTTGGATTATATAGTAAAATTTAATCTTGCCGAAGGGTCTAGTAGAATTGTTCAATATGCCAATAATGTTATGGATACGTACGAAAGCGATCGTGCATGGGCAAAAGCATTGCTATGGCTAAAAATAGCAGAAGCCAAAGAAACAAGAGTAGAGCATAAAGTAGCTGTTTTAGAGGCTAAAAGTAAAGTGTTGGAAAAATTAGGAAATAAAACCGAAGCCGAATTGGCAGCCCTTGCCGCTAAAAAAGCAGATAAAGAAGCTGAAAAAGCAGGAACTAAAATACATTCAATTCCTGCTATGAAAATGACAGGGATGACCCCAAAGAATACGAAGTAATAAATTTAAGCAAACAAAAAAGTGGCTGGAACGATGTGCTCTCAAAGATAGAAGATTACATGAATTAGCCACTTTTTTTATTAAGATTAAAACTATGAAGAAATACTGTGTTGTAATGTTGGTATTAGTAGCAATGGTTAATTTGGGGTATTCCCAAATGACACCTGCAAAACAAATTCCTCCCAATGTTACCCAACAAATAAAAATTAAAGCGCCAGTACAGGTTGTCTATGATTACTTAAGAACGTTTGATAATGTCAATGAATATGCTAGCGATCTGGTTTTAACCAGTAAAATAGTATTAAGGGCAAACAACCCACAGCGAGAAGTGGTTTTTAAAAACGGAAACAAGCGTTTGGAAGAATTGGCTATAATAGCTCCGAAAGCGAACAAATTGGGCGTAAAAGTAATGAACCCAGATAATAGGTTTTCAAGATACTTTTACTATTTCGAGATCCGTCCCAAAGGGGCTCATATAAGTAAAGTAACGCTTAAAGCTTATTATGGTCTTAATGATAATACTTTAAGTAAAGCAGTTAAAAAAGAGGTGCAAAATGAATTTAAAATAATTTTAGAAGGGTTAAAAAACCATTTCGAAAATTAAAACTTTAACACTCTTTAATATTTCTATTTAAGTTTGGTAAAGGTATTATCGTTTTAAAAAATTACTTTTGTAACAAAGGACATTAAGACAGTGAACGTTTTTTTTGGAAATATACAAGATTCAATAGTTGTAAAAGATACAGCCAAAACTATAAAAGCCGCTAAAATTTTGCCAGCTGCCAAAATTAATAGCGAAGAGGGGGCTATCATTCCTAAAGAGGCTATATCTATGATCAAACTACAACCTTCAATGCCGTTAGAGCAAAAGGAAGATACACCTGTATTAACCTATGTTATGATAGGTGTTGTACTTATTATTGTTTTTATTTTAGTTAGAATTGTACTTAAAAAGATAAAGGCCAGTCGAGAGACCAAATAGAGATTAGAAAATAATGATATTTTTAAGGGACTTCGAAAAAGTCTCTTTTTTTGTTTTTTAATACTTGAGATAAAAGAGGGTAAAGAAGTCTAAAATTAAGGAATATTCCCTATAATCAACTTTTCTTTATTAAATAACTTTACGCCTAGAAAGATGTTTTGTTTTATTTGCCAAAGCACTTGCAAGGTTATATTTTATTGGGAGGGATTGGCGTATTCGTAATTCATAAAATTATCTTAAAAATTAAATTAGGCTAGGGGTTTCTACTAGTTTTGGAGTCTAGTTGTAAAATGATCCCATTGTAGTATTAAAATGGTGCAAATATATGTAAAAGATAAATTAACATAGTATTAACGTGATTAAAACCACCCTTTTTAGAAGTAATCACGTTTTATTATAAAAGAAACTAAACGTATTAAAAATTTAAAAATGAAAAAAACAGTTACCGTATTAGCATTTTTAGTATTGGGTTTATATAATGGTTTGTCACAAACCATAAATCTCAATGACAAATTACCTACAGATACAAAAATTAAAAAAGGGGTTTTGCCAAATGGCATGACTTATTATATCCAAAATACAGACGTAGTAAAAGATGCAGCTAGTTATTATATCATTCAAAACGTGGGGTCTGTACTCGAAAACGATGAGCAGCAAGGATTAGCACATTTCTTAGAGCATATGGCATTTAATGGGACCGAAAATTTTGAAGGTAAAGGCATTTTAAATACCCTTCAAAAACACGGAGCCGTATTTGGAAAAGATATTAATGCCTATACGTCATTTGACGAAACGGTGTATAACATGAATAATATTCCCAATACAGAGGAATTAATAGATACTTGCTTACTGGTATTACACGACTGGTCGCATTATTTACTGTTAACCGATGAAGAGATTGATGCAGAGCGAGGGGTTATTAAAGAAGAGTGGCGTACGCGCCAGTCTGGACGTATGAGGATACTTAAGAAACAATTACCTGTTATGTTTAATAACACCATTTATGCTAATCGTATGCCTATTGGTTTAATGGATGTGGTCGAAAATTTTGAATACAAAGCCTTAAGGGATTTTTATCACGATTGGTACCGCACCGATTTACAGGCCATTGCCATTGTAGGGGATGTAGATATAGATGATATTGAGCAAAAGATTAAAGACTTGTTTTCGGACATTCCAGCTGTTGAAAATCCAAAAGAACGCATTTTAGTAAGCATACCGGACAATGATGAAATGTTATACGCTATGGTGATGGATGAGGAAGTGACGACATCCCAAATAAGTTTTAATATTAGACATCCAAGATCCTTGGAGGATGAAACAGTTGCCGATTTAAAAGAATCTCTACTAAATAGCATGGTAACGAGTATGTTATCAGCGCGTATAAAAGAAGTTACGCAAAAACCAGATGCTCCCTTTTTGGGAACTTGGATTAGTTATGGGAAGCATTCGAGAACAGCGAACGCGTTTAGCGTAACCATTTCACCTAAGCCAAATAACCAACATGAAGCCTTTAAAGCGGCGCTAGAAGAAGTGAACCGTGCTGTGAAGTTTGGTTTTACAAAGGAAGAGGTCGATCGCACCATAGTGCAGTTCAAGAATTATTATGAAAATCAAATAGCTAAGGAGGACGATCGCAGTCATGGGACTATAGTACAGACGATGCAACGTAACTATTTGGATAACGATGCTATGATAGGAATAGAAGACGAGTACACTATTGTTAAGTCCTTATTCGAAACATTAAGTGAAGATGGAGTTCATAAAAGAATAAAAGATTTATACACCAAGAACAATAGATTTGTAACCGTTATAGGAGTAGAAGGCAGGAACAATTTAACTAAGGAAGAAGCCGCACGTATCATTCAAGATGTAGAAAATGATGCAAACCTCGAACCATATACCGATGGATTTGCTGGAAAGACCTTAATTTCTGGTGTAAATATAACGGCAGGTAGCATTGTATCCGAAGACAAAAATGAAGCCATTGGTTCAACTACTTATAAGTTGAGCAATGGTATAACAGTACATTACAAGTTTGCCGATAAAAATAAAAATGATGTTAAATTAAGTGCTGTAAGTTATGGAGGCCTTTCTTTAGTTGAAGATGAAGATTTACCATCAGCAGAATACACAACAACTATTGCACAAAAATCGGGACTTGGTGACTATTCGGCTGTGGATTTAAGTAAAGTACTGGCCGGAAAATCGGCTTCAACCAGTGTAGGTATTTCAAATTTAAGTGAGAGTATTAGTGGCTCATCGGTGACGAAGGATGTAGAAACGATGCTACAGATGGTTTATCTACGATTTGAAAAACCACGATTTGACGAGGACGCTTTTAAAGTGTTTCAGAACCAAATAGATAATTATATCATTAGAAAGTCGAAAGATATCAATTCAAAAATAGCAGACAGTGTTACTGTAACATTGTATGGAGATAAGAATCCAAAGCATAGGTTATTCACTAAAGAGTATGCCAACGAAATAAACTTCGATAAGATAAAAACAATCTATAAGCAACGCTTTAACAATGCAGCCGATTTTGAGTTTTTTATTGTAGGGGATGTTCAAGAAGAACAATTAGAACCTTTATTGGAACAATATATAGCAAGCATTCCTACAAACAAGGTTGTTGAAAAATGGCAGGATAATTCGGTAAATTGGGTTAGCAATACTATTGATAAAGATGTGTATTTAACAATGGAAGACCCTAAGAGTACGGTGAAAATTGCTTATAAAAATGAAATTGATTACAATTTAAAAAATGCTTTGTTGGCAAGAGCTTTAGGCGACATTCTAAAATTACGATACACAGAAACATTAAGGGAAGAAGAAGGTGGCACTTATGGGGCTGGCGCGAGTGCTTGGGTGTCTAAACGACCCAAAGAAGAGGCCATGATTGGTATAGGTTTTGATTGTAATCCCGATAAAGTAGAAAAACTATCCACAATAGCTCATAATGAACTTAAAAAAATAGCACAAGGAGTTATTAATCAGGAAGATCTGGATAAAACGACTACTAATTATTTAAAAGAAAGAAAGCAGCAAGAAGGTTATAATAGCTACGACATGAACGTGTTAACTACATTCTATCGCGAAGGTTACAATATCAATGATCCAGAGAGTTTTGAAAATATAGTTAAAAGTATAACGGCAGAACAATTAAAAGCATTTACGGCTAAAGTATTGGATAATGCAAAATCGTATGAGATTATAATTAAACCTAAAGAATAAATTAATAGGCTTCATTCGCTAAACTTTTTTAATAAACCGATATATTTGAATTAGTCACTCAAAATAAGTGAAGAAGCCTAAGAAGGATTGCTTAGATGGCAATCCTTCTTTAAAAAAATAAATCCAATAAATTTGCAGTAAGTAAAGCATCCATTATTAAAAATGTAATCATACAACAGAATGGTTGTTTGGGTGTTACATCTTACTATTAAAAAATAAATATAGATGAAAAAAATAATTGTAGTACTGTTTTTAAGTTTAAGTATCGGTGCAATGGCACAAATCCATAATCCAGTAAAGTGGACAACCAATACCGTTAAAATTTCCGAAACCGAATACGAATTAGTAGCAACAGCAACGATAGAAGGCGAGTGGCATTTGTATTCTCAGTCAGTTCCTGAAGATGGTCCCTTTCCTACAAAATTTATTTTTGAAGGTAATGGTAACTATCTTAAAAAGGGAAATACAAGCGAAGGTAAAGGGCATACTATAGACGATCCTGTTTTTGGGATGCGTATTAAGTATTTTGGACATAAAGCGGATTTTAAACAGCGTATAAAATTAAAATCTAAAGAAGATTTTGATGTAAAAGCAACCGTAGAATTTATGGTATGTAACGATACACAGTGTTTGCCACCAAATGAAGTCGATTTAGAATTTAAAGTCGTACAATAATTGAACTATTATCAACAACCTTCCTTAGAAATGAAAAGATTCCTTACCTCACTACTACTTTTAATTAGTTTTGTTAGTTTCTCACAGATGATCCCAGAAGTGAAATGGAAGACCTCTGTAGAAAAACTGTCTGATACCGAATATAATTTAATAACAACAGCTGTTATACCACATGGGTTTCATTTATACTCTCAAACGGTGCCAGACGGTGGTCCAATACCAACCAGTTTTATTTATGATGACGCCAATGGAGCTTTTAAAATAATAGGAAACACAACAGAGGAAAAAGGGCATACTGTTAATGACCCTGTTTTTGAAATGGAAATCAAGTATTTCGAAAACAAAACCGTATTTAAGCAACAGATAGAAGTTTTAGGAGATAAGAAAACTTTAGAGGCTTTTGTTGAATTTATGATTTGTGATGACGAGCGATGTTCGCCTCCAACAGAAATAGACTTGGTGTTCAATCTTGCAGGAGAAGGAAAAACGAGCGTAGGAGAGTCATCGGTTGGCACAGTGACCAAATCAACATCAGGAAAAGAATCCAAAAAAGGATTATGGGCTATTTTCTTTATAGCATTTTTATCAGGGTTCGCAGCCTTATTAACACCCTGTGTATTCCCTATGATCCCTATGACGGTTAGTTTCTTTACTAAGCAGAGTAAAACCAAAGCAGCAGGTATTAAAAATGCCATTATTTATGGTATTTGTATCATTGTTATTTATGTATTGTTAGGGACGGCGGTAACAGCTATGTTTGGAGCGGATGCATTAAATGCATTAGCAACTAATGTATGGTTTAATATCATCTTCTTTTTACTGTTGGTAATTTTTGCAGTGTCCTTTTTAGGGGCTTTTGAAATTATGTTACCCAATTCTTGGGCTAACAAAGTAGATTCTCAAGCCGATAGAGGTGGCCTAATAGGTATTTTCTTTATGGCGTTGGCTTTGGCAATAGTATCTTTCTCTTGTACGGGGCCTATTGTTGGAACCTTGTTGGTAGAAGCAGCGTCCAAGGGAGGTTTAGCACCTATTATCGGTATGTTAGGCTTCTCGTTGGCGATTGCATTGCCTTTTGCCCTGTTTGCGGCCTTTCCTGGCTGGTTAAATTCGTTGCCAAAATCTGGAGGATGGCTAAATACGGTAAAAGTAGTTCTTGGGTTTTTAGAACTGGCTTTAGCATTTAAATTTTTATCGCAAGCCGATTTGGTGTTGCAAGCGCATATTTTGGAACGGGAGGTATTTATCGCGATATGGATTGCTATTTTCGGAGCCTTGGCTTTTTACCTTTTCGGAAAAATACAACTACCGCACGATTCGCCATTAACACATATTTCTGTGGGGCGCTTGGGGCTTGGTCTTTTTGTTCTATCGTTCACCATTTATATGATTCCGGGACTTTGGGGAGCGCCTTTAAACTTAATTAGTGCGTTTCCTCCTCCATTAGAATATAGCGAGTCTCCTTATGGGGTTGGATATTCTAAAGTAGCAAGTGGTTTGGTATCTGGAGATGCTCATGCCAATCTTCCTGATGGTGCACATTTATTGGCGCCGCATGATATATTGGCGTTTAACGATTACGATAAAGGATTAGCTTATGCTAAGAAAGTTGGTAAACCGGTTATGATTGATTTTACAGGATGGGCATGTGTAAACTGTAGAAAAATGGAACAGAATGTATGGCCTAAGGATGGTATTTTAAATATTTTGAAGAACGATGTAGTTTTAATATCATTGTATGTAGACGATAAACGTAAACTTCAAGATGACGAAGTTGTGGAGTCTCAATTAAAACCTGGTAAAAAACTAAAATATATTGGTCAGAAATGGAGCGAATTGCAAACGATTCGGTATAAGGCCAATTCACAGCCATTTTATGTACTTATGGATCATGAAGAAAATAATTTGATCGATCCAGTAGCCTATACCCCAAACGCAGATGATTATCTTGCTTGGTTAAAAAAGGGTATAAGCAATTTTAACAAATAAAAAATCAAACAACTAACCAATAAAAACAATAAAACTTAAACTAATGAAAAAAACACTGTATGTTGCTGCAATAGCTTTGGCCTTTGTAGCTTGTAAAGAGCAAGAACCTAAAGATTATGTAACCTTATCCGGAACCATAACCGATAAAAACTCGGATTCATTAGTGGTACGTTCCAGAACATACCAAAAGAAAATAGATATCGGTGCCGATGGGACTTTTTCAGATACGCTAAAAGTAGAAAAAGGAACTTACAACTTATTTGATGGTAAGGAATCTACAACCATATTTTTAGAA
This sequence comes from Snuella sedimenti, assembly GCF_016428595.1. Taxonomy (GTDB): domain Bacteria; phylum Bacteroidota; class Bacteroidia; order Flavobacteriales; family Flavobacteriaceae; genus Snuella; species Snuella sedimenti. The sequence goes on from NZ_JAELVQ010000003.1 coordinate 156,726, forward strand.
AATGGATTTGATATTAAGCTAACACTGGATACCAAGCAATTTGATGAAACGATCACTTATTCCGGTATTGGGGAAGACGTTAATAATTACTTAGCTAAAAAGGCTCTATTGCAAGAAAAAGTGCTTTATAATTTTGATTTGTACGATTTAGAAAAATCCGATTTTGAAAAAGAGACGAATACCGTTTTTGAATCGATGACAGCTTTGTTAGAATCTACAAAAAACTTAGACTCAACGTTTGTAGCAGGTCAAAGCAAACAAATTGATGGTCTTAAGGAATATGTGGTTACAAATTATGAAGACAAGCAGTATACAAAAACGGTATTAGCAAAGGGGAAGCCGTCTCCTAAATTCTCCAATTATGAAAATAATGCAGGAGGTACTACGTCCATTGATGATTTAAAAGGCAAGTATCTTTATGTTGATGTTTGGGCAACGTGGTGTGGTCCATGTAAAAGGGAAATCCCATTTTTAAAAGAAGTAGAGAAAAAATACCATGGTAAGAATATTGAGTTTGTTAGTATCTCTATAGACAAGCAAGCCGATAAGGAAAAATGGAAAACAATGATTGCCGAGAAAGAACTTGGAGGCACCCAATTATTAGCAGATAGTGATTGGAGATCTAAGTTCGTACAAGATTATAAAATAAAGGGAATTCCTCGATTTATTTTAATTGCTCCCGACGGAAACATTGTGTCTGCTGATGCACCAAGACCTTCTGATAAGCGGCTAATAGACCTGTTTGCAGAACTAAAGATATAACAGTAAAAGTTTTAGTTGATTGTTTTAGTGAAAAGAATCGCTTTAATATGTTTAAGTTTTAAATAATATTAAAGTGGTTCTTTATTAATTTTTCGAACTATGAATGCTATCAATACCCTTAAAAAAGTTTTAAAAAAGACTAACAGATCAAATTTGGAAGCTTATTTTAAACCATTTAGAGATAACATTGTTGGAATTGACCAAGAGTTTACTTCTCCTTATGGTAAACAAAAAATAATATATTCCGATTGGACGGCTAGTGGGAGACTTTATAAACAAATAGAAGATAAGCTACATCACGAGATAGGGCCTTATGTAGCAAATACCCATACCGAAACCTCTATTACTGGGTCGGCTATGACCTTGGCGTATCACAACGCCAGAAATATCATTAAAGAGCACGTTAACGCCTCTAAGGACGACGTATTGATTACTGTTGGAACAGGTATGACAGGGGCCATTAATAAATTTCAGCGTATTTTGGGTTTAAAGGTGTCCGAAAACCTCAAAGACCATACACAAGTACCTGAAGTATTACGCCCTATTGTATTTATTTCACATATGGAACACCATTCTAATCAAACCTCATGGTTAGAGACCATTGCTAGGGTAGAAGTGATTCCATGTGATAGAGAAGGTCTTATTTGTTTAAACAGTTTTGAAACGTTGTTACGAAAATATGCCGATTGTCCAATTAAAATAGCTTCGGTAACAGCCTGTTCTAATGTTACTGGAATTAAAACCGATTACCATAAAATTGCTGGCTTGGTACACCAATATAATGGTTTATGCTTTGTCGATTTTGCCTGTTCGGCTCCTTATGTAGCTATTAACATGCATCCCGACAATGATGAGGAATATTTGGATGCTATTACGTTTTCACCACATAAGTTCTTAGGTGGACCAGGAGCATCGGGCGTGCTTATCTTCAATAAAAAACTGTATAAGAACATGGTGCCCGATAACCCGGGAGGAGGTACCGTGTCCTATACCAATCCATGGGGAGACCATGATTATATCGATGATATAGAAACTCGTGAAGACGGTGGTACCCCAGGATTTTTACAGGCTATTCGTATCGCATTGGCCATTCGTTTAAAAGAACAAATGGGGGTAAAGCAAATATTAGATCGTGAGCACGAATTGAACAAGCGTATATTTAAAGCACTTTCTAAGATTAAGAACTTGCATATTCTTGCAGAAAAACATACCGATCGCTTAGGTGTGTTTTCATTCTATATTGACGATGCACATTATAATTTGGTCGTTAAATTGCTAAATGATCGCTTTGGGGTACAAACCAGGGGAGGATGTTCATGTGCGGGTACTTATGGACACTTTTTGCTTAATGTTGATTTGCCAAAATCTAAAGCTATTGAGCAAAAAATTTTAGAGGGATGCCTCATTGAAAGACCGGGCTGGATACGTATGTCAATTCACCCAACAATGACCAATGATGAAATTGATTTTATATGTGATGCCATAAAACAAGTTGCCAAGAATATTAAAGTATGGGGAATGGATTACGAGTATCATGCATCTAAAAATGAATTTATTCATAAAGGAAATAAAGTTGTAGAAAAAGAGATTACTAAAACGTGGTTTAACTTATAATTTGAAACGATTATGTCAGAAACAATAGAACATGTAAAATGTTTGATCATAGGGTCCGGTCCAGCGGGTTATACGGCAGCAATCTATGCGGCGCGCGCTAACATGGCACCGGTATTGTACCAAGGGACGCAACCGGGTGGACAGTTAACAACTACTAATGAAGTTGAAAATTTCCCAGGATATCCAGATGGAGTTACAGGGCCAGAAATGATGATGCAACTACAAGCTCAAGCACAACGTTTTGAAACTGATGTGCGCGATGGTTGGGTTACCAAGGTGGACTTTTCGGGGCCCGTGCATAAGGTGTGGGTAAACGGCACCAAGGAGGTCCACTGCGATACGGTGATCATCTCTACGGGTGCAACGGCGAAGTACCTAGGCTTGGAGTCCGAACAAAAGTATTTGAAGTTGGGCGGCGGTGTGTCGGCCTGTGCCGTTTGTGACGGTTTTTTCTATCGCAACCAGGAAGTCGTGATCGTAGGGGCAGGTGACTCGGCCTGTGAGGAGGCCCATTACCTATCCAAGCTCTGTAAAAAAGTGACCATGTTGGTACGTCGTGATGAGTTTAGGGCGTCCAAGATCATGGAAGCCAGGGTAAGGAATACCGAGAACATCGAGATCCTTTTCAATACCAATACCGATGAAGTGCTTGGGGACGGCCAAGTGGTAACCGGTGTTCGCACAAAGAACAACATAACGGGGGCGCTTACGGAGATTCCGGCCACCGGCTTTTTTGTGGCAATAGGCCACAAGCCCAACACCGATATCTTTAAGGATTACCTGGACTTGGACGAGACCGGGTACATCATTAACGTACCTGGGACATCAAGGACCAACGTAGAGGGCGTGTTTGTCTCGGGCGACGCGGCCGACCACGTGTACCGTCAGGCGGTTACGGCTGCAGGTACCGGTTGTATGGCGGCATTGGACGCGGAACGGTATTTGGCAGCTAAGGAAGCTGTTGTGCACGCTTAAAATAATTAGAACCTATTTTAAATAAACAAAAGCAATGCGAAAACGCATTGCTTTTGTTTATTGCAAATCTGATTTCTATGATACCTCTAAACAATTTTATAGTAAGAGAGGGAAGTAATATTATAAGAGCTTTATTTCTACTTCACTAAGTAAATCGTTGAAAGTATTGTTCTCTACAATATCTAATACAATTTTATTGGATTTGTGATTTCTTAAAATGCTGCTAACTATATTGCTGTAGTAGTGTGAACCATGAATCACCTTAGTTAAAGCTTGAATTAAATCTTCATACAAAAAGTCATTTTTAATTAAAAACCCATGAGGTTTTAACATTTTAAAGTTGTTGTAGAGCTTGCGGTCATCATCTTCAGAAGTTAAAATAATGAGCTTTGTTCGGGGATTTAGTTGTTTTATCTTGATTCCCAGATCAATTCCCGATATTATTCCTGGTCTGTTAGTAGAAAATAAATTATAATCTAGGAGAACAAGATCATAAGGCGTTTCATCTAATGTTTCATTAATTTTTATATCAGCAGCTATATAGTCATGTGCGATATCTACATTAAATTTGAATTTGTTGTTTCCTGAAGCAATTTGGTTTAGAGCCATTTTATAAGCTTCAATAATAATAGGGTAATTCTCTAAGATGAGAACATTTAACGGTTGAACCATAAACGATAATAATTTATAATGCGCTATAAGCTAGATTTGTAGCGAACGGAGCTAATCTATTAGGTTTATAGAAAACAGTGTTAGGGAAACACCTTGAATTTTTCAAGGTGTTTCCTTAGAAATTTAGGTAATAGCTAAAAAAGTAAAACTCCCGTAAACTAGATGTTTACAGGGGTTTTTGAGGAGGAAAGGGGGGTGTTTTGTGCTATATATTACTGTAAGTTAGTGTCTTATGGTTTTATTCTCAATTAAGGTAACTGATTTAGACTCCTTTTTTTCGTACTAAATACCAATAAATTGTGTGTCGTTAGGGGCAACTGGCTTTATTTCAGTATCGATTTTAGTATCAAAAGCGAAATGCTTTACTTTAACTAATCCACTTATTCCTTCTACATCTAGTAATTGACTCCCATCAGAGTTATTTATGATGTTGGTAATTAAAAAAAATCACCTCTTGCTGTTATTTGTTGACCTACTGATATAGATTTTACGTTTATTTAATTCAAATAATTTTTAAAGAGTTAAATCTAACTGTTTCGCTCTGTTTTCTATTAGTGCTATTAAAGTGCTTTTGTTTTCCTCACTTAAAAAGCTATAGGCGATTAATTCTTGCCACTGTTGCATACCTTTTTCTATACGATTCCATAGGTTTTCAATAGCTTTAGCAGGGATTTGTGCTTTGGTCATGGCATCGTTAAAATCTAGGCGTTTAATTTTACGCTTTTTTCCGTTAAGGTTTAGTGCTAATTCTTCTTGATCTTCCGGAATCAATAATTTAACCGCTACCATATCATAGGTTGGTGCCAATGCATAGTGTTTACTGTCTTTTGCTATGAGTGAAAAGTTTTTTAAATGCATATCGTTATTTCCAATCAGGAAAGAAACAATAACTTGCTCATAAAACTTTACGGCATCCAGTAACGGGTTTTGCGCATAGGTTATGATGGTCTTTGCAATTTGCTCGTAAGATCCACGATATTTATGTTCTGTAAGACGCTCTGTGAATTGGCAAGCATCTTCCATTGGGTACTTTTCGTTATTTGCAGTACGATCTATACGCTTGGTTAAATAGGCTAAAGCGCCATCTTTTAATGGGATTAATAAAAAGGGTACTGTTGCTATACCGCAAGCTTGTGCCAATAACATGCATAGTGCCTCAATTTCTGGCATTTGCGGATACATATGAAATGGTGGTTTTAAAATATACCTGCCATTCAATGCACCTACAATGGTTAACCTATTTTGAGTATTTTCTTGTGTGAAACCTAATGATAATTTTGGTTGCACACCGGTAACAATGATGCGTTGTGCTACGTTTTCTTTTGCCAACGCTTCGATTTGAGACATCTCATACTCTAATTTTAGTACAGGCGTATCTTCTTGCCAAAATGCTGTTAGGCAGTTTTGATGGTAGTTTATGCCACCATCTTCTAGTTTTTTATGACATGCTAAACAATAGTTCATACCTTCTCTATAATGCTAATATTGCCAATACAATCTCTACATGTAGTTAATAATATGCCCATGCGGTCTCTTGGGTTAATTTTCCAATTTTTATGAGCTATGTCTAATAACCAACCTTCCGGAATTAAACCATCGAAGAAAGGGAATAGGTATTCGGCACTAAACGCTTCTTCTTGTAATGGTAACGTCAAACTCACTGCTAATGTACTTTCATTTTCTAGGTATGCTTTGTCATACTTGAAATGATAGCCATTATCGTCCTCGGTTAATATACCAGCTAACGTTTTATTTACCCAGATTTCTCCTTGTCTCATCGCTTATAGGTGTTGGTGTTAGTGTATGTCCAAAAAATAATAATACCTGATTTACTTTATCGGTCATTACATTTGGTTTTCCCTGTTCGAGTTCGCGTACAAAACGCAATCCTACACCTGTGAAGTCTGATAACTCTACTTGTGTTAGATTTGCTTTTTTGCGTCTATCCCTTACAAATTGAGCTATTGTATTTTTCCTATCCCATTCCATTGTATTATACCTTTATGGGTACAATATAGTGAATTATTTTAAAATTATACCTTAAAGGGTGTAAATGTTTTAATATTGCTGTGTTTGTACCTTATAGGGTGTAACAATTAGTCTTGATCCACTTTTAGGATGATATTATTTGATATCAAATAATATCATATAAAATAAAAAACCCTGTAAATCAATTATTTACAGGGTTTTTGTCGCCTTTTATAGGACTTTTCGCGGAGGAAGAGGGATTCGAACCCCCGGAGGTGTGACCCTCAACAGTTTTCAAGACTGCCGCATTCGACCACTCTGCCATTCCTCCTAGAGCGCCTCATCAGCTATTTGCTGAATGCGGGTGCAAATATAGAATCCTTTTTTAATTCTTTCAAGTAAAATTGAATTTTTTTGAAAATAAATTTTCTCCTTTTACATCAAACTTATCAACTGGATTATTTAAGCGTTCAGAATTAATGGGTTACTTTTTAAAACTTCATTTGAAACGTTCGATTTCGATATACTGTTTGGTGTTTTACGGTTTTTAGAATCGGAAAAAACTTTATTTTACAATCTATAATGCTAGAAAACGGACTTCAAATCTTATTTTTGCATAAACATACCAATGCTAATGGATACGATAAAATATTTGGAATGGCGTTATGCCACTAAAAAGTTTGATACAGGCAAGATATTGACTGATAATAAGCTAAATGTTTTAAAGCAGGCATTTAACTTAACAGCAACTTCCTTTGGTTTGCAAACTATCAAACTTGTTATAGTTGAAAATAAAGAATTAAGGGAAGCGTTAGTGCAATATTCATACAATCAAAAACAAGTTATGGAGGCATCACATTTGCTAGTGATATGCATCCAGCGAGATATTGTTGAAGATGATGTTAATGACTATTATAAGAATATAAAAACAACACGCGATACTCCTGAAACGATATTGGATCCTTACAAGAAAGAACTTATTAAAACAGTAAAAGGAATGTCGGTAGAAGAACGTCAGCAGTGGTCAAAAAATCAAGCTTATATAGCTTTAGGAAATTTGATGACGGTTTGCGCAGTAGAAGGTATTGACTCTTGCCCCATGGAAGGCTTTGTTTCCGATGATTATGATAACATGCTTAAGTTAAGTGAAAAAGGCTTAAAATCGGTTTTGTTATTGCCTGTTGGCTACCGTTCACATGATGATATGTTTGCAGGTTTTGAAAAAGTAAGAAGACCGTTAGCAGAAACCATTATAGAATTATAAATATTAGATAAATAATAAAAATATGCCCGGATTTGAATTATTTGGTAGTGCAGAACGCAAGGAAGTACATGATGTTTTAGAAACTGGTGTGCTAATGCGCTATGGCTTTGATGGAATGCGCAATAGCCATTGGAAAGCCAAGGAACTGGAAAGTGAGTTGAGTAATGTTTTACAATCAGACTATGTGCAATTGGTGTCTAGCGGTACGGCAGCCGTATCAGTCGCTTTAGCAGCAGCTGGCGTTGGAGCAGGCGATGAGGTTATTATGCCAACCTTTACATTTGTAGCGAGTTTTGAAGCCATTATGATGTTAGGAGCAATTCCTGTTTTGGTGGATATTGATGACACGCTAGCATTGAGCCCAAAAGCTGTTGAGGAAGCCATTACCCCTAAGACCAAAGCTATTATGATTGTGCAAATGTGTGGTAGTATGGGGGACATGTCGGCTTTACAAGATATTTCCAAACGACACGATTTACTTTTAATTGAAGATGCCTGTCAGGCGATAGGAGGAAGCTATCAGGGAAAGCCTTTGGGAAGTATAGGTGATCTGGGATGTTTTTCTTTTGACTTTGTAAAAACCGTTACCTGTGGAGAAGGAGGAGCTGTAATAACGAGTAATAAAAATTATTACACACATGCTGATCACTATAGTGATCATGGTCATGATCACATAGGATTGGATAGAGGAGTTGAAACCCATCCGTTTTTAGGCTATAATTTCAGAATTTCGGAGTTACATGCTGCCGTTGGATTGGCACAAGTAAGGCGCTTACCTGAATTTTTATCGATTCAGAAGGCTAATCATAATATTTTGAGAACAGCACTTTCTGAAATTCCAGAAGTTACGTTTAGAACAGTCCCTGATGGCGGAGTGGAAAGTTATGCGTTTTTAAGTTTCTTTTTGCCCGATTTGGAGTTGGCACGTAAGGCATCAAAGTCCTTAAAAGAAGCTGGTGTAGATGGTTGTTTTCATTATTATGATAACAATTGGCATTATGTACGTAAATGGGAACATTTAAAGGAATTAAAATCCTTATATCCAATAGCAGCTGAAGTTAAGACAGGTTTAGAGTATCTAAAAACCAAAACGTTTGTTAAGTCCGATCATTATATAGGTAGAAACATTTCATGTCTGATAAAACTATCATGGACAGAAGCAGAGGTTAAAGAACGCGCGAAAAAAATGGTTAAAGCAATAAAAGATACTTTAATAGTTGCTTAGCTTAATAATTCACATACTCTACAATTTCCAGGCCGTAACCAACTAGACCTACACGTTTGGTTTGTTCGGCGTTGGAGATTAAGCGTAACTTATGAATATTTAGATCATGGAGAATTTGTGCCCCAATACCAAAATCTCTGGTATCCATATTAATTCGTGGCGCTTTGGCTATTTTATGGGGAAGCTGATTGTCTTTTAAAAAGGATAAACGCTTTAGTAAATTCATAGATTGAGATTCCTGATTAATGAATAAGATAGCTCCACTGCCTTCATCATTTATAACCTTGAACATGTCATCTAATTGTTTGTCGGCATTATTGGTTAAGGTTCCAAGAATATCATTGTTAACCAATGTAGAGTTTATTCTGGTAAGTACAGGTTCGTCATCTTTCCATTGGCCTTTGGTTAAGGCTATATGCACCTGATTATTGGTTGTTTGTTGGTAAGCTCTTAGTCTAAAGCTGCCAAAGCGGGTCTCAATTTGAAAATCTTCTTTTTTATCAATCAACGAATCGTGTTGCATTCTGTAGGCCACCAAATCTTCAATGGAAACAAGTTTGATATCCAGTTTTTTGGCTACCTCAATGAGTTGGGGTAAGCGTGCCATGGTTCCATCATCGTTCATGATTTCAACAATCACACCAGCAGGATTTAAACCTGCTAGTCTTGCAAAATCTATAGCTGCTTCGGTATGCCCTGTACGTCTTAGTACACCTCCTTCTTTTGCGACCAAAGGAAAAATATGCCCCGGACGGGCTAGTTCAAATGGTTTGGTAGAAGGGTCGGTAAGTGCTTTAATGGTTTTTGCCCTATCACTAGCAGAGATGCCAGTGGTAACCCCATTACCCCTTAAGTCTACCGATACGGTAAAGGCCGTTTCCATGGGATCGGTGTTATTTCGAACCATCATGTTAAGCTCTAAGTCCTTACATCTGTTTTCGGTAAGTGGCGCACATATAAGGCCTCTACCGTGTTTGGCCATAAAGTTTATCATTTGAGGTGTCACCTTATCGGCAGCAGCTACAAAGTCTCCTTCATTTTCTCTATTGGCATCGTCTACAACTATAATAACCTTTCCATTTCTAATATCGTCTATGGCGTCATGAATGGTATTTAGCTCGAACTTAGCAGTATTATTTGTCGTCATGGTATCTTTAATCATAGTGCAAAGATATTCTTATTTTAAAGAATCTAAACAATTAAATTTTAAGTCTTCCTTGATTTTAGCGTTTAAGAATACATAACTAATCATGTATAATGGAAATCCTATTATTAAAAGCGCTAGACTTGGGCGTTTTCTTCCTTTGCTCATGTGTTTGTAAAAAGAAGACATGTTTAGTAGTGATTTTATGTAATAAATTACAAACAATAAAAGAGATACCAAACTAAGTTGGATTGAAGCCGTTGCCAGCGAAGGTAATTTATTGTTTCTAAATACAAAAAATAAAATGAGGAGTACAACACCAACACCATATAAGAGTATGGAAAACTTGGTGTGATCCTTATAGTTTTTGACTATTGTTTCCGAAGTGAGATACGCTTTGTTTAGTGGCAACCCGTCATCAATTAGCTCTTTAGTTGAAATACCACGATAGTTTAAAATTTTAATGGCTTCAAAGCAGCAATCAGCTTCATGTCCCTGTGTTTCATAATTTATTATGAGATCGATTAAACGATCATTAGTGTATGAATTCAAGAACTTGTAATCGACACTGTTTTTTTCTTTAATGTTTAAAACTTTTTTTAATGGTTCTATAATACTATCTAAATCAAATAGACCTTTGTCGGCTGTGGCTCGTTTGGTCAAAAATATGCCTAATGGAAGCATGACAAGTGTCGAGAACCAACTGGCTAATATGGGGTTAAAACTCCCATTTTTAGCACTATTAGTAGCAAAAATACCTATAAAGTGGTAGGTTAGAAAAAGTAAAATAGCAATAACCATTGGTAAACCAATACCGCCTTTTCTAATTAATGCGCCAAGTGGGGCGCCAACAAAAAACAAGATGATACAAGCAAAGCCTAGGGCAAATTTTTCGTGTAATGCTATAATGTGTCTGTTAAAAGAGACTTTAGCAATTTTTGAGGTGCTTTTTTTGGTTTTAATGAGTTGTTGTGTGGAGACAACCGATTTTTGAGCAACATCAACAATTTGTGTTTTTGCTTTCGTATCGAAAAGTTCTAAAATTTCACCAGTATAAATAGAGTCCTTTTTTTGTTCGGCAACTGTTTTTTTGATTGCTTTTGCTACAGGTGCTCGCTTGGGCGTTGTTTTATAAACATTAGATCGTTTGTATAAGTTTGATGTTAGCGTTTCATGGTTGCTATATTGTTTTTCTATAAGCGAATCAATGGTGTAATCCAGATCTCTTATATTTAGCATGTTATATCTGTCGTCATACGATTTGTCTTCAAGGTCAACTTTATTAAATTCCGTTAGGTCAATATTAAAATCATACTTTTCAAAGGAGGCTTTAGCAAATGGATGTTTTTTTCTTTCTGTTGCATTTCTTTTAGAGATGTCTTCATAGTAATTGCCGTCAAACAGTATTAGTTTAACTACATTGGACTTTTCTTCTCCAACTAGCTCACCTGTTTTAGAGGTTATGGTTGCAGCATTGGTTCTTCCGTCCGAACCTTTTTTATGTATAATAACGTCTTCCAGGTATTGGCCTCTGTCTCCGCTTTTCTTCTTTACTTTAATGTTATAGTTGTCTCCTATATTAGTGAACTGCCCTTCTGCAATGGCCATCCCAGGCTTTAATTTAGCAATATTTCTTCTTAGATTATACGAATTGTATTCAGCCCATGGAATTACGTTATTGGAAAAGAAAAAAGTTGTAATACCTAGTATAACAATAAAGACGCTTAAACCAGACATAGCACGTTGTAGTGAAATACCCGTTGATTTCATTGCTGCAAACTCATAGTTTTCGGCAAAACTACCAAAGACCATAATGGAGGATAGCAAGATAGTAAGCGGTAGTACTAGCGGAATTAGCTTGGGCATAAAATAGATTAAAAACTTTGCGACAACTATTATATCTAAATCTTTCCCTGCAAGCTCTTTTATGTAAAGCCAAATAGTTTGTAGTATAAAAATCATTATGAGTATAATAAATACACTCATAAAGGTTTTAAGATAAGTGGTTAGTATGTACCGATCTAATATTTTCACAGGTTCTTAATCTTATTAATTTATTTGTTAAACAAATTAATTATAAAATTGAGAACGTGAATACTCACTGCGTTCTCGTATTGAGTTTTCTAAAAAGCGATGATAAGCTATAATATGTTTCAATGTTAAGTTAATCGAGGTTATTGATATAGTAATCTTTGTATTTATCGGCATCAAAGGTAAATAAGCTTTTCGATATTGGCTCATTAGTTTTAAAAGAATTGACCGTAAGGGTTGTTTTTGTCCCGTTTTTACCAATTTGGATAAGGTTGTATATGTGCTTTGTTTGTACATCGATACCTAAAAGAATATGTTTTATTTCTGAATTCGAATCAATGGGCGTTAATTTTACGTACTGTATTTTTCTGCCTTTAACATTTTGTTCGATATCTAAATTGTAAGTGTAGCCATCCTCATAAAAGGATAACATTTTACTGGGTGTAATACTATCCTCTTCGTTATCACTTTCGGAAGAAATGGTTACTTCTTCGTCCTCAGGGCTAATATTATATAAGGTTTGCCCATTAAAAAGCCGAGTGACACCAAGAATATTTAATTTGTATTTGTCACCTTGTAAGATGACGTCACCACGGGTTTCCTGTTTGATGTTTTCGGAAGTGTTCTCCAGTACGTACTTGAAGTCTATAGCTATATTATCATAGCTTTTTACTTTTTCGGAAACTTCATTTAAAAGGGCTTTGCCTTTATTTTGAGAAAAAGCATTAAATGTTAAAGTGAAAAATAATATAGTAATTAAGATTCTCATTTTGTTTTAATTATATTTCGTTTTCTAAAAGTTGGTCTAAGGCTGCTAAATCTGTTACCAAAACTTGTCGGGCTTTACTACCTTCAAAAGGGCCTACAATACCTGCTGCTTCTAATTGATCTATTAATCGTCCGGCGCGGTTATATCCTAATTTTAATTTTCTTTGTAATAAGGAAGCAGAACCTTGTTGGGCTGTTACAATTACAACGGCTGCCTCTTTAAATAGCTTGTCCCTATCCGAGATGTCTACATCAAGACTTGTGCCACTTTCTTCTCCAATGTACTCTGGTAACAGGTAGGCGTCTGGATATGCTTTTTGGGAGCCAATATAATCGGTTATTTTTTCGACCTCGGGCGTGTCTACAAATGCACATTGTACGCGAATAACATCATTTCCTTGAGTGAATAGCATGTCTCCACGACCTATCAACTGGTCGGCACCAGAACCATCTAATATCGTTCTGGAATCAATTTTTGAAGTCACACGAAATGCAATACGTGCCGGGAAATTAGCTTTGATAATACCTGTAATAACATTCACCGAGGGACGTTGGGTGGCAATGATTAAGTGAATGCCGATAGCACGTGCCAGTTGGGCTAAACGAGCAATAGGCGTTTCTACTTCTTTTCCGGCTGTCATAATCAAATCGGCAAACTCATCTACTACTAGAACAATGTATGGTAAAAACTGATGTCCATCGTTAGGATTTAGTTTTCGAGCCTTAAATTTCGCATTGTACTCGGCTATGTTTCTACACATAGCATTTTTAAGTAACTCATAACGGTTATCCATTTCAATACAAAGCGAGTTCAATGTATTAATAACTTTGGTGTTATCAGTTATAATAGCATCTTCACTATCAGGTAATTTCGCTAGGTAATGACGTTCAATTTTATTGAATAAGGTTAGCTCTACTTTTTTAGGATCTACTAAAATAAACTTTACTTCAGCTGGGTGTTTTTTGTATAAAAGCGAGGTTAATACTGCATTTAATCCAACCGATTTTCCTTGACCCGTAGCCCCTGCCATAAGTAAGTGGGGCATTTTGGCAAGATCGACAACAAAGGTTTCGTTACTAATGGTTTTTCCTAAAGCTATAGGTAATTGCATTTCGGAATTTTGAAACTTCTTTGAAGCGATTACCGAACGCATGGAAACAATAGTCGAATTTTTATTGGGTACTTCAATACCAATAGTGCCTTTGCCCGGAATAGGGGCTATAATACGAATACCTAAAGCAGCAAGCGACAAGGCAATATCGTCCTCTAAGTTTTTAATTTTTGATATACGAATCCCTGCATCAGGAACGATTTCATAAAGTGTTACTGTTGGACCAATGGTTGCTTTTATACTTGCAATGCCAATTTTATAATTGTTAAGGGTCTCAACAATCTTATTTTTATTTTCCTCAAGTTCTTCCTGATTAATGGTAATACCCTCGGTATCATATTTTTTTAGGAGTTCAAGGGGTGGGAATTGGTATTTGGCAAGTTCCAAAGTGGGATCGAATAACCCAAAATCTTCAACCAGTTTATTGGAAAGATTATCTGTTTCGGAAAGTTCTTCGGCAACGTGTTCTACTTCTATTTTTAAGTCGGATGGGTCGTCTTCATCGATAGCTTCTTCTTCCTTTTGGGAAACATTAACCTCTAGTGTTGTTGGTTCTTGTTTGGGAGCTTCTTTAACAATTGGGTCATCATTACCTAAAGGGATTTCAAAAGCAGATTTAATCGCTTCAGCTTCTTCCGTTAGGTTGTTGTCGAAAGCTATGGTAAGGTCTTCTTCTATATCCGACAGTTCATTTTTAATGTTCTTTTTGGCAGATGAAAATAAGTTTGTAATGCTTTGAAATGTTACTTTAAAGCGTATTGCTAGGTAACTTATAAAAGCAAATAGTAATAAGAGTGAAGTGCCTATTTTTCCTATGTAGTCTTGTAGAAATACATTAATTTCAAAACCAACCGTGCCGCTAAGCGTACCATTGATGCCGCCAAAGAAACCAAAAAAGACAGATAACCATAGCATTACTAAAAGGCCCCAAAACCAATGTTTTCTTAATTTGGCTTTGTTGCTGTTAGTGAGTACAAATATACCTGTTAGTACTGTTAGGCCAGAAAGTATGAATGCAGCAATACCAAAACCCTGCTGTATGAAAAAATAGCTTAGCCAAGCGCCACTTTTACTGAGCCAATTTTTAGCTTTTACATCTCTGGAGGTAAATTCGTTTAAGGTACTTTGGTCGGCGTTGCCAGTAAACAAATGCGATATAAAAGCTATACATAAAAGTAATCCAAAAAGTACTAAAAAGCTTCCAATAACTAACTTTTGCTGGTTGGATAGCTTAAAACTTGGAATTCTTAATTTTTTTCTAGGTGTTTTTTTAGCCTTGGTCTTTTGTTTTGCCATTAATGCCTTTTAGTTTAAACAAAAATACAAATTACAAACGTTTATCCTAAGTGAATTAGTATTTTAAAAAATCTTGGGAACATAGATTGTCAAGCCAATTATAATAGCAAAAAGAGCGGCTATAAAAACCGCACCGGCTGCTATATCTTTTATGAATCCTATTTTGTTATGGTGTTCGGGATGGATAAAATTCGCAATTTCTTCTATGGCAGTATTTATGCCTTCTATACTCATAACAAGTCCAATGGCTAAGAGTTGAACAATCCATTCATTTGTAGAAATATGAAAATAGAACCCCGCAGCAGTAACTAAAATAGCGATTGCAAATTGGATTTTAATACTTGCTTCTGTTTTTAAAAGCAGAAAGGCTCCTTTAAAGGCATACCCGATACTTTTTAAGCGGTTGACAAAAAAGGAGTCTTTTTTTGACATCTGTTTCGTAGCAATAGACTATTTTAATGCGTTCAATGCCGATTTATAGTCTGGTTCTGTAACAACATCGTAAACTTGTTCGGTGTGCAGTACTTTGCTGTTCTCATCCAATACAATAATACACCTGGATAGCAAACCCCTAATGGGGCCATCGACATATTCTAGATTGTAATTTTTTCCAAAATTACCATTTCTAAAATCAGAGAGTACTTCTAAATTTTCTATGCCTTCGGATTCACAAAACCTGCCATTTGCAAAAGGAAGGTCTTTAGAGATGCATAAAATTTTAGTGTTTTCCAATTTGCTAGCTTCTTCATTGAATTTTCTAACAGAATTGGCACATGTGCCTGTGTCTAGACTATGGAAAATGTTTAAGATAACTTTAGAACCTTTATAGTCATTTAACGTTACGTCTGATAAATCTGTTTTTGTTAATTCAAAATCAGGAGCTACCGAACCTATTTTAGGAAGTGAACCTATTGTGTTTATTAGGGTGCCTTTTAATGATACTGTTGCCATAATGTTATTTGTTTTTAAAAATTTAAAAATAGGAATATTTAATCTTTTAATGCTTTAAAAATACACAAATAAAAAGAACGCTTTGCTTATTTATTTAAGCAAAGCGTTCTTAACATTTCATTTAAAGTTAAAAAAGACGTCTAGGAGTCAATAGATTCCAGTACACGTTTCATAAAGCCGTTTAATGCTTCTTTTTTTGGTGTGCCTTCTTTTATTGATTTATGAACCTCTATTGCGCCATACATGTTAGAAATAAGTTCACCAATTACATCTAGTTCTTCGTCTTTAAGAGAAGATACTTCGGTTAAGGCTTCGAGGGTTTCGATGGCTTCAATTACAAAGTCTTCATCGTTCTCTTCTATAAACTGAGTGAGATGTTTAATTACTGGTAACTTCATTTACTAATTCTTTTAAAACTTCAAACTTATTGGTTTGAACCTGATTAACAAAAACGCCGTTTTTAAAGGCGGCGAATGTTGGCAAATTATCAACTGTTGCTAGTTTTCTTGATTCAGGAAATTTTTCAGCATCAGCGATGATAAAGGTTGTGTCTTCATTCTCGGAAGCCAATTTTTTGAATTTAGGCTTCATAATCCTGCAATTCCCACACCAAGTTGCAGCATATTGAACAACTACAGTGTTATTGCTATTTACAATATCTTGCAGGTTGTCTTGCGATAATTCTTGCATGTTCTGGATTTTTAGTGAGATGCCAAGTAGTTTGCAACACCGTCTCTGTTAGCATTCATAGCGTCTTTACCTTCTTCCCAGTTAGCAGGGCAAACTTCTCCTTTTTCTTGTACGTGGGTTAAGGCATCGATAAGACGCAAATATTCTTGAACATTTCTGCCTAATGGCATGTTGTTGATACTTTCGTGTTGTACAAGGCCATCTTCGTCTATTAGATAAGTTGCTCTATAGGTTACATTGTCGCCTTCTACTTGAACAGTTCCGGTTGCTTCATCATAGGTTTCGTTTGTAATATCTAAAATACCTAGGATGCTAGAAAGGTTTCTGTTGCTATCAGCTAAAAGAGGGTAGGTTACACCTTCAATGCCGCCATTATCCTTAGGTGTGTTTAGCCAGGCAAAGTGAACTTCAGGAGTATCACAAGATGCTCCAATTACAATAGTGTTGCGCTTTTCAAATTCGGCTAAAGCAGCTTGAAATGCATGCAGTTCTGTTGGACAAACAAAAGTGAAATCTTTAGGATACCAGAAAAGTAAAACTTTTTTCTTGTTGTTAACAGCTTCTTCTAGAACGTTCACTTTAAAAGTGTCGCCCATTTCGTTCATTGCGTCAACGTTTAAATCTGGAAATTTTTTTCCTACTAATGCCATGTGTTTTTATGTTTAATTATTATTAATTTTCAATACCGCAAATATAAAACACAAAGGACGTTTTTAATACTATTTAAATTTTAATTTCTTATTGATATATAGATATAAATTATACGATTGATTTAGAAGTATAGGGATTAGTTATTTTAGGAACAAGCTGTTTGATCTTAATAGAAAAAGCGGCAAACAATAAAGTCATAAATGGACTTAACCAGTTAAATATGGCAAAGACAAAATAATCGGCAACAGGTACGCCTAATACTCCCGATTGGTATGCGCCACAAGTGTTCCAAGGGACAAGTACACTGGTTACGGTGCCAGAATCTTCTAGGGTTCTACTTAGGTTTTCGGGAGCCAACCCACGATCCTCATATGCTTTTTTGAACATTTTACCGGGAACGACAATTGCTAAATACTGATCGGAAGCCGTAACATTTAAAGTAAGGCAACTGGCTACTGTACTGGCAAATAAACCAAAGGTAGATGTCGCTAAGTTTAACAGTGCCTGACTTATTCTGGAAAGTGCTCCTATAGCATCCATAATACCGCCAAAAACCATGGCGCAAATAATTAACCAAATGGTGCCAAGCATGCCGCTCATGCCTTTTCCGGATGCTGAAAACAAGTCTTTTAAAGTTTCATTTTCTGTTGCGATACTGGTTTTTACGGTTATGGCATCCATAATGCCTTTGTAAGCGGACTCAAAAGTAAGGCTATCTGCTCCGGCAATTTGCGTTACAACCTGAGGTTGAAAAATAACAGCAAAAATGCCTCCAAGCAAGGTGCCAATTAATAAGGCTATTAGTGGTGATGTCTTTTTTACTATAAGTACGATTACTATTATTGGAACTAAGAATAGCCAAGGCGTAACGTTAAAAGCCTTGCTAATGTCATTTAATAACAGCGATGTGTCCGCTACTCCAGATGTGTCTTGCGTGAAACCTAAAAGAATAAATACAATTAAGGTTATGCTTATAGTAGGTACGGTAGTTAAAGACATGTATTTAATATGTGAAAAAAGTTCGCCGCCAGCCATAGCGGGCGCTAAATTTGTTGTATCGCTTAAGGGAGACATTTTATCTCCAAAGTAGGCTCCCGATAAAATGGCACCTGCTGTCATACCAAGCGATACGCCCAATGCTTCTCCGATACCTATTAAAGCTATTCCAACAGTTGCAGAGGTAGTCCAGCTACTTCCGGTAGCTATGGATATAATGGCGCAAATAATAACACAAGCTCCCAGAAATATAGTGGGGTTTAAAATTTGTAAACCATAATATATCATAGAGGGAATAACCCCACTAATGAGCCAAGTACCCGCCAATGCTCCTACCATCAATAAAATTATAAGGGCTCCGGTTGTGGATTTAACGTTTTCGGCTACTTCATCAATCATTTGGGTAAATGATACTTTATTATAAATACCAACAACAGCTGCCACAGCTCCACCAAGAAGTAATATAAATTGATTACTTCCACTAAGCGCATCATCACCATAAACAAAAACATTGTAAGCTAACATACCTACTAAGGCAAATACCGGAATTAATGCTTCCCAGATATTTAATTCTCTATTCTCAATAATATGTTCGTCTTGCGGTTGTTTAGGCGTTATGTCTTGGCTATTCATAAATGAAAGGTCGTTAAATGATTTGATCTTGTAATGTTACGATTTTGATTATTAATGTGCAAATACAATGACTTGTGTACATTTGTATTTTATGAAGTGATTTAAAATATGGATTCTTTAACCCAAATTGTACTTGGGGCTGCTTGTGGCGAAGCTGTTTTAGGAAAAAAAATAGGCAATAAAGCATTGTTGTTTGGTGCCATAGGGGGAACTATTCCAGATTTGGATGTGTATGTAGGGAACTTGTTGTATGGTAACGCTATTGATGCTATGCTTTTTCATAGAGGCTTTATGCATTCTATTTTGTTTTCTGTTATTGGCGCTTTTTGTTTTGGTTGGTTAGCCTATAAGTTTTATAATTCCGGGAGGCGTTTAAATACAACAACACAAAAAGATTGGATATGGATATGCTTTCTGGCTCTATTTACACACATTGTATTGGATTGTTTTACCCCTTATGGAACACAAATGCTAGTGCCTTTTTCCGAATCCAGAATAGCCCTCAATAATATAGCTGTGGTAGATCCCATTTATACGCTACCGTTTTTGGTGTGTATGATTGTTTTAATGTTTTTTAAGCGAACAAGTAAAAAGCGAAGGATTTGGTTAAAGTTAGGGGTAGGGGTTAGCACGGCGTATATGGTATTGACGCTTTGTAATAAATTGTATGTCAATTATATTTTTAAGCAATCATTGATTGAAAATAATATACCTTTTTCAAGGTGTAGTACGCAACCAGCTATATTTAATAATGTATTATGGTATGGTATCGCTGAAACGGATACAACTTATGCTATAGCAAACTATTCGTTGTTAGATACTAAAAACCGTTTTTTGGATTTTAAATATTTACCCAAACAACGCGCCATTCAAGTTGCAGGTTATAGCGATTTAAGACGTTTGGCTAAGTTTAGTAATGGGTATTACAGCATCTATAAAATAGATGATGAAACATATCAATACAATGATTACCGCTATCCTTTATTAGATAGCAATGACCCAAACTCCTCTGTTTTTAATTTGCAACTTTTTAAGGAAAACGACCGATTGAACATGAAACCTTTTAAGCCTAAATTCGATAACTTTGAAGTTGTTATGTCAAAGTTGTGGCAGCGCATTAAAGGAATTTAGGCGTTTAAGGTTTTAAACTATGTTAAGTACTTCCATACACTTAAGCATCATTTGAAAGGTACGTTCAATATCGGCATCCAATCCTATAGAAAAACGTATTAATCCGTCACTGAGTCCCATGGACTGTTGTTCTTCAAGTGGAATTTCGGACGATGTTGAGGTTCCCGGGGCGCTAAACAAAGTTTTGTAAAAACCAAGGCTCACAGCTAGATAACCCAAATTTTTGTCTTGCATCATTTCCATAAGCTCATTGGCTTTTTCTAAGGAACCAACATCAATTGTTAGCATACCTCCAAAGCCATATTGGGCATTCATCATACTTTTGAATAGTTCATGTGATGGGTGTGATTTTAGACCTGGGTAGACTGTTTTTAAGCCTTTTGCTTCAAACTTTTGGGCAAGGTACAAAGCATTTTTACTGTGCTGTTGCATTCTTATGTGTAAGGTTCTCAAGTTTTTTAAGATGGAAGCCGCCCTTAGACTATCCATAGTTGGCCCGAGGAGCATGGAAGCGCCGTCATTAACATTTCGTAAAGTATCTATAAATTCTTGTGAACCACAAACAACACCACCAACAGTGTCACTCGAACCGTTAATGAATTTAGTTAAGCTGTGTATAACAACATCGGCTCCTAGAATGACAGGAGAAATGGACAAGGGAGAAAACGTGTTGTCTACAACGAGCTTTAAATTGTGCTTTTTTGCAATAATGGACAGCCCTTTTATGTCTGCAACTTCTAATAGGGGATTGCTTACGGATTCACAATACAGAATCTTAGTGTCTTTAGTGACAGCCCTTTCAACAGCTTCTAGGTTTGTGATATCAACAAAAGACGTCCTGATATTAAATTTTGGTGTAAAGTTTTTCAAAAATGCATAAGTACCCCCATAAATCGTTCTGCTTGAAACGATATGGTCTCCGGCATTGCATAATTGCAAAATAACAGGTGTAATAGCTCCCATTCCTGAAGCGGAAACATTAGCCGTTTCGGTACCTTCCATGGCAGCCAAGGCCTCTCCTAAATATAGATTGGAAGGCGATGAATGACGAGAATAGAGGTAGCAGCCATCGGCATTGCCTTCAAAGGTGTCGAACATTGTTTTGGCTGAGAGAAAGGTATAGGTTGAAGAATCTGAAATCGACGGGTTAACACCTCCGAATTCTCCAAAGTATTGTAAATCTTGAATGTTATTTGCGGGTTTAAAAGCCATTGTATTTAAGTTTATTTTATAGCAAAAATGCTTATAAACAGATTATAAAACAATATAATATTTTTTATTATGAAAATAAAACTATATAATAAGTATTTTTTAGATATATTTACTGTGTAATATGTATGGATGTAAATTTTAAGAAAAATATTAATTAAACACTATTGTGTCAGTGGCAGTTCAAATTGTCACATCAAGCATTGGTTGGAAAGAAAATATATTTTCTTTGAAAGTGCCTTACAAAGCAAGTCGAGATGTTTTTACCAACCTTTCGACTGCGCTATTGGGGACAAAGCATAATTCTTTAACAAAGCTTCTTATGCTGGCATAATAGTGATTATACGAAAAAGAATAATTATGATATTTGATGAAACAGATAAAAAATTACTGGCTTTATTACAACAAGATTGTAAACAAACCAACAAAGAACTATCTAATAAATTAAATTTGTCGGTTACTGCTGTGTACGAGCGGATAAAAAAGCTTGAAAAGGGAGGGGTTGTAAATAATTATGTCGCTTTAATTAACAAAGAAACTATAAATAAGTCTTTTGTGGCATTTTGTCATATTAAGTTAGTACAGCATAGCAAAGATTTTGTAATACGTTTTGAAAAGGAAGTTTCTACTATTGATGAGGTACTGGAGTGTTATCATATAAGTGGTGATTACGACTATTTGCTAAAGGTACTTGTAAAGGATATGGCATCATTTAGGGAGTTTATGGTTAAAAAATTAACAACGATCAATCATATTGGTAGCACCCATAGTATGTTTGTAATCAATGAGGTAAAACATACCACTGCCATTACTATATGATTATGAACGGATTGATTTATAAAGGGGTAGAGTTTTTTGTTTTATTTATTTTACTACCAATTAGTTTTGCGGTACAGTATCCTATATGGATTAAAATGTTGCTTGGTACTATGGGATTTGTTTATGTCGCATACGTGTTATTAAAGGTTGAAAAACTAAAGTTTAAAGTAAACCCGACACTTCGCTGGAGGTCGTTTTGGAAAGCCGTATTTGTTAAGCTAGCAGTTATAGTGGTGCTTACAAGCTGCTTCGTTTGGTTTACCAATAAGGAGATGCTTTTTCAGGTATTGTTTGAAAACGCTCTTCTTTGGCTGTTTTTTGTGTTTGTTTACAGTGTGTTTTCGGTATATCCCCAAGAGTTGGTGTATAGGACGTTTTATTTTCAACGTTATAAGGTTTTGTTTAAGAATGAATCCTTATTCGTTTTTTTAAATGCCGTCGTATTTGCCTTAGGGCATTTGTTTTTTAAAAATAATCTGGTGATTGTATTGACTTTTTTAGGAGGTCTATTGTTTGCTATAACTTTTAAAAAAACCAAATCAACGTTACTGGTTTCTATAGAGCATGCCATTTATGGTAGTTGGTTGTTTACTGTAGGGATGGGTAGTATGTTGGGCTTTCCTGTTTGATCAAAAAGGAACTCTTAGAGGCGTTTGCTTTTAAGGGTAAAAAGTCTAGCTTATAAACAAGCATCCCATAGCGCGTCTTTGGGTAAGGGAGCCGTAATAAGAATCGGTTCTTTTTTTATTGGATGTGTGAAGGTAATTTGTCTTGCATGCAGGTGGATGCTCGCATCTGTATTACTTCTGTCGAATCCATATTTAAGATCTCCTTTAATAGGACAGTCAATGCTTGAAAGTTGGGATCGTATTTGGTGGTGCCTACCTGTTTCCAAATTTATTTCCAATAAAAAATAGTTGTTAAGTTGTTTTAGAAGTTTGTAATGTAGGATGGCTTTTTTGCTATTGTTAACTTCTTTTTTAAATGCCGTAGATTTATTGTTCTTTGGGTTTTTTCTTAACCAATGCGTAAGTGTATCCTGTTCTTTTTGAGGTTTGTTTTTTACGATAGCCCAATAGGTTTTTTTTGCTTCTTTGTTAGCAAATAGCTTATTGAGTCTTGGTAAAGCTTTGCTTGTTTTTGCAAACATAACGATACCAGTGGTAGGTCTGTCCAATCTATGCACGACTCCTAAATATACGTTTCCAGTTTTATTGTACTTTTCCTTTAAAAATTCTTTAACCACATCGCTTAATGGTTTGTCACCGGTTTTATCGCCTTGTACAATGTCGCCAGCGCGTTTATTTACAACGATAATATGGTTGTCTTCGTAAAGAACCTGTAAGTTTGATTTGTTGGATAGGACTTTAGACGTATTGGACATTTTAGATCAGTTAGATATTTAGACTTGTTAGATATTTAGATGGGTTGTGTAACTGATTTTATTTTAGTGTTGATTTAAATTTTGAGATCATTTTTATAATTTCACTTAATTCTTTGCTTGACTCCTTGAGTTCTAATTCTGTAATAAAGTTTAAATCGAAAGAAATAAGTAATTGTGTCTCTATTTCATAAGCAGAACCTAAAGTTATTTCAAGAAAACGACAGAAGTCTTTATTCGATTTTCTAGAAGATCCTTCGGCAATATTTGAAGGTATAGAAACTGAAGCTCTTCTTAATTGGTTGGTTAAGCCAAATTTTTCTGATTCGGGAAACTTAGAAGTTAAGTCGTAAATGTTAGAACAAAAACATCTACTTCTTTTCCATATTTCTAATTCTTTAAATCTATGCATCTATTGAATCTATAATATCTATTCCAAAACACATTGGCAGTCTAAAAAACTAATACGGTCTAAGAGTCTAATAAAGTCCATATTTAATACTGCTCCGTCTCATTAGGAAAGTCTAACGATTTTACATCGTCAACATATTGCGAAATGGCATTGGTCATATCTTCGTATAGATTCATATAACGACGTAGAAAACGCGGGTTGAATTCATGTGTCATACCTAGCATATCATGAAGTACTAACACTTGACCATCAACACCATTTCCAGCTCCAATGCCAATGATGGGGATACTTACGTTTTCGGCTACTTGTTTTGCTAGCTTGGCAGGTATTTTCTCAAGAACGATGGCAAAGCATCCAACGCGTTCTAACATTTTGGCGTTTTCAATTAGGTCTAGAGCTTCCTGTTCTTCTTTGGCACGAACGGTATAGGTTCCAAATTTATAAATAGACTGAGGTGTTAAGCCCAAGTGTCCCATAACGGGAATTCCGGCATTTAAGATGCGTTTTATGGAGTCTTTAATTTCTTTGCCACCTTCAACTTTTACAGCGTGAGCACCACTTTCCTTCATGATTCTAATGGCAGACCGTAAAGCTTCTTTAGGATCACTTTGGTAGGTTCCAAAAGGTAAATCGACTACAATTAACGCCCTGTCTATAGCCCTAATTACAGAAGACGCATGATAAATCATTTGGTCTAATGTAATAGGCAGTGTGGTTTCGTGTCCAGCCATGACGTTACTAGCCGAATCACCAACTAAAATGACATCGACTCCTGCACCGTCAACAATCTTGGCCATAGTATAATCGTAAGCAGTAAGCATTGATATTTTTTCGCCATTAGCTTTCATATCAACTAATGTTTTAACCGTAATGCGTTTGTATTCCTTTTTAGCAGTAGACATGTCTTTTTATTACTGATTTTGATAGGGTGTAAAAGTAATAAATTAAACTGTTAAACTTTTCTTTAATGGTTTAGTTTCTTAAAAGCGATAAACTATTTTAGAGGGAAAAATAATAACATATGGTACGCGGCATACTTTATTTGATAGTTATAATGACCTCTACATTGTATGGTCAGGAAGATGAAAAGAACAATGTAAAGGCAACGGTCGACACTTTTTTTGAAGCATTTCATAAAGGTGATACGGTGTTGCTTAAATCGGTGATGGCCGATAAAATACGTTTACAAACAGCTTATAAAAACAATGAAGGAAAGGATGTTTTAGTAACCGATGAACCACAAAAACTTATTGATGCCATTGCAAACAGACCAGCCGACCAGAAATGGGATGAGCGCCTATTGGAATACAATATTCAGGTAGATGGAAATATGGCCAATGCCTGGGCGCCCTATGAGTTTTGGTTTAATGATAAGTTTAGTCATTGTGGTGTCAACTCCTTTCAGTTGTTTAAAGATGGAGAACATTGGAAAATTATTTATTTGATGGATACTAGGCGAGGTGGGGGCTGTCATACTAATTGAATTTGAATAAGGTATTTAAATTTAGGCAGTGTTTCTTAGTTTTTTGATTTTAGTTATATAAGTGCTAATTGTTAAGTTCAAATAATTTATAAAATGGTCGTAGGACTCTTCATTTACTGGAATAGCTTCGTGAGCTATTTTGTGTATCAAACTTTTGAATTCTCGTATATCATTGTCAATTGGATTGGTGATTGATCTATCAGAGTACTGTTTGTAAAATGTCTCACATATATTGTTTATTTGACTGATTACTTCCGTATTAAAGTACGTGGTTTTGGGAGGTATAAATTTTAAATTCTCCATAACTTCAAAAGATATCTTAGGTTAACGAAAGTGCTTTTTTCTCCATTCCGGGTATGTTGACATTCCATAAGAAAGTAATTCAAAGATTTCTTCATCTAATTTAGGATATGGTAGGGTATTATTTTCTTCCAAAACCACATGAATATAATCGGAAACTATTCTTGATAATCTTCTACTGTAATATTCCTGATATGTGCCTTCAAATTTTGTATCTAAAGAGATAAATCTTATGTTTTCTTTAAATCTAGATAGTAATTTAGTCATAATTGTTGTTTTTTCTTTCAAAATTACTAAAAAAGAAGGAAGAAATAAAATTGATTAGTTTTATAGTAATTACTTGGTAATGTTACTATCTAACAATCGGTTAAATTGACACCTACAGCAAGTCCGCCTTCAGATGTTTCCTTGTATTTGGTATTCATATCTTTAGCGGTTTCCCACATGGTAGAAACTACCTTGTCCAAAGGAACTTTAACGTTGTTGGGATCTGTTTCAAGTGCCAGTTCGGCAGCGTTAATTGCTTTGATGGCTCCCATGGAATTGCGCTCTATGCAAGGTATTTGAACCAAGCCTCCAATAGGGTCGCAGGTAAGTCCCAAATGGTGTTCCATGGCAATTTCGGCAGCAACAATAACCTGTTCAGGAGAGCCTCCCAGTAATTCACACAAACCAGCGGCAGCCATTGCCGAAGATACGCCAATTTCTGCCTGGCAACCACCCATGGCAGCCGATATGGTGGCGCCCTTTTTAAAAATACTGCCTATTTCACTAGCTACCAATAAAAATTTCTTAACGTGTTCAAAATCGGCTTCGTGATTTTCTATCACCATATAGTACATAAGCACAGATGGAATAACACCGGCACTTCCATTGGTTGGCGCAGTGACCACACGACCAAGAGAAGCATTCACTTCGTTAACGGCTAGGGCAAAGCAACTTACCCACTTAAGAATCTGACGAAATTTCACTTCGGTTTTACGTATTATCTGTAGCCAAGTTTTAGGTGAGTTATAAGGTAAATCCCCTTTTAGTTTTTGGTGCATGTCATACGCCCGACGTCTAACGTTAAGTCCTCCAGGGAGGTTGCCTTCAGTATGACATCCAGTATACATACATTCCAGCATGGTATGCCAAATACGCTGTAATTCGGAATTGATTGTGTCAATATCCCGAATGGATTTTTCGTTTTCCAAAACTACCTCAGAAATAGGCAAACCTAATTGGTGGCAATATTTTAATAGCTCACTCCCTGTTTGTGCTGGATATGGAAAAGTACAGTTGAAAATGATTTTGTTGTTCTCTGCCGATTTTCGTTCTTCTTGGACCACAAAGCCGCCTCCAATGGAATAATAGGTCTCACTGGTTTTAATGCCTTTGGCAAACGCCGTGAATGTGATGGCATTGGCATGAAATGGTAAAAACGATTTGTTTAGTCTAATGTCTTTTTCTGCATCAAACGGTAAGGGTCTTGTATTATTTAGTACCAGTGTCTTTGTACTCTTTATAGAAGCAATAATGTTGTTTATGTTATCTACGGGAATATATTCTGGATCGGCTCCACTTAAGCCGAGCATCACGGCTAGATCGGTAGCATGCCCTTTTCCTGTTAAGGACAAGGAACCATAGAGGTCTATTTCTACTTTTTCAACACTATCGAAGGTATTGGTGGCTTTTAGTTTGTCGATCCATCGTTCGGCTGCCCGCCAAGGGCCTAAGGTATGTGAACTAGAAGGACCAATACCAATTTTAAGCATGTCAAAAACAGAAATACATTCCATATAAGATTCAGTAATTAGATTTAGAGACTGTTTAAATTCCACCTTTCGGTTTTGTTATGCCCCTTTTTTCACCACTTTTCGTTATGAAAATCCTCATTTAGCGCTGCTAAACTCCGGTTTTAAAGCCTTAATTGGCAAAAAAATGACCTATAACAAATTTCAAAAACGAATTTTAAACAGTCTCTTAGTTTAAGTTTAGTTTATGTGACAAAAATAAATCTTTAAACAATATGGAATATTGAATAGTAAAAAAATAACAAATGACAAGGTGTCATATTTTTTGTCATGGCATAATCATTGACATATGTGTTATGAATTTAAAATGAACATTCAACACAATAAAGTATAAGATATTATGAGTAAAATTATTGGAATCGATTTAGGAACAACCAACTCTTGCGTTTCGGTAATGGAAGGTAACGAGCCTGTTGTAATCCCGAACTCAGAAGGTAAGCGTACTACACCGTCTGTAATCGCATTTGTAGAAGGAGGAGAAATCAAGGTTGGTGATCCTGCTAAGCGCCAGGCTGTAACTAACCCTAAAAAAACAGTTTATTCAATTAAACGTTTTATGGGTAATAAATATTCTGAATCCAAGCATGAAGCAGAACGAGTACCGTATACAGTAGTAAAAGGGGATAATGATACGCCACGAGTAGATATAGACGGACGTTTGTATACGCCTCAAGAATTATCAGCTATGATTCTTCAAAAGATGAAGAAAACAGCTGAGGATTATTTAGGCACATCGGTAAGTGAAGCTGTTATTACCGTACCAGCATATTTTAACGATGCACAGCGTCAGGCTACAAAAGAAGCAGGTGAAATTGCAGGATTGAAAGTTCGTAGAATTATTAACGAACCTACAGCTGCTGCATTGGCTTACGGTATGGATAAGAAAGGTACCGATCAAAAGATAGTGGTATTTGATTTTGGTGGGGGAACGCACGATGTATCTATCCTAGAATTAGGAGATGGTGTATTTGAAGTATTGTCTACCGATGGAGATACGCACTTAGGGGGTGACGATGTTGATGAGAAGATCATTAACTGGTTGGCAGATGAGTTTAAGGCAGAAGAAAACTTAGACCTTCGTCAAGATCCAATGTCTTTACAACGTTTAAAAGAAGCGGCAGAAAAAGCTAAGATAGAATTGTCGTCTTCTGAGCAAACAGAAATTAACTTACCATATATCACAGCAACAGCCACTGGGCCAAAGCACTTGGTACGTAGTTTAACACGTTCAAAATTTGAGCAATTAATCGATGATTTGGTTAAGCGTACCATCGAGCCATGTCAGTCTGCATTAAAAGCAGCCGGACTGAGTAAAGGCGATATCGATCAAATTATATTGGTAGGTGGTTCTACACGTATTCCTGCAGTTCAAAAAGCGGTTGAGAGCTTCTTTGGAAAAGCACCAAGTAAAGGTGTTAACCCAGATGAGGTAGTATCGTTAGGAGCTGGTATCCAAGGTGGTGTTTTAACAGGAGATGTTAAGGACGTATTACTTTTAGATGTAACGCCTTTATCACTTGGTATTGAAACAATGGGTAATGTCATGACAAAACTTATTGAAGCCAATACAACCATTCCGACCAAGAAATCACAGGTTTTCTCTACAGCAGCCGATAATCAGCCATCAGTAGAGATTCATGTGCTACAAGGAGAGAGAGCTATGGCAGCAGATAATAAGACTATTGGTCGTTTCCATTTAGATGGTATTCCACCAGCACAAAGAGGAGTGCCTCAAATTGAAGTGACTTTCGATATCGATGCCAACGGTATTATTCACGTAACTGCTACAGATAAAGCGACTAATAAAACGCAAAACATTCGTATTGAAGCTTCTTCAGGTTTAACGGAAGAAGAAATCGAAAAAATGAAAGCGGATGCAGAAGCAAATGCTGAAGCGGATAAAAAAGCAGCTGAGAATGCTAAGAAGTTAAACGAAGCGGATTCTATGATCTTCCAAACTGAAAAGCAATTAGCTGAATTTGGTGATAAGTTATCTGATGATAAAAAGAAACCTATCGAAGATGCTTTAGAAGAACTTAAAAAGGCTTATGAAACTAAAGATTTGGCAGTTATCGAGCCAGCTTTAGAGAAAATAAACGAAGCTTGGAAAGTTGCATCCGAAGAGATGTACAAAGCACAAGCAGAAGCGCAACAGCAACAAGGTGGCGATGCCGCTCCAGGACCAGATGCAAGTCAGAATGGACAAGGCGAAGGAAGTGATGTTGAAGACGTGGACTTTGAAGAAGTCAAGTAGCTTGTCCTGAGCCAAGTCGAAGGGTAGACTTCGAAGAAGTGAAATAAAGTTTGAAGCTTGAAGGCAGAAAACGCAAGTTAAATGTCTAAAAGGCTGAAATTAGAAAAAAGGCGCAACTAGAAATGGTTGCGCTTTTTTATTGTTTTATAACTGTTTGTAATTGGTATTGATTTTATTGAAGTGATTAAAACTTTACACACTTAGTGAGATACTACCGTTTCTTATTAAAGTCTTTCATCCCTTTAACATCTTTAAATTTATTAAGCATAAGATTTTTATGTATTCTATAATTGATATTCATCCAAAACCCTTCATCCCATAAAGGATCCATTAAACCAGATTCCCATGCTTCCAATTCATCTGTTAAATCGTCATAAGTTTTTGGGGCTAACTTAGACAAATCGAAAGTCTCTCCTAGGTCATTTTTTAAATTATACATTCTACTTCCAAAACTGTCTAATCTAATAAGTTTTTCATTTCCAATTCGAACTGCTGCCGTATTTAATTTTCTCCAAAATAATTTTTTATGGGGATCCCCTTTTTTATTGCCTTTCAAATAAGGTAACAAGTTTACGCCGTCCAATTCTAAATTACTATTAATGCTTGCAGCAGCAATGGCTGTAGTAAAAATATCTAATGACGAGGTTAATCCGTCAAAAGAAATGTTCTCTTTTATTTTGTTTTTCCAACTTACAACAAAAGGAACTCTATGCCCTCCTTCATATTTATTACCCTTAAAACCTTTTAAAATTCCATTATTAGATTGGTTGGTGGTTGCACCTCCATTATCACTTAAAAAGAATATAAGCGTATTCTCCAATTGCTTTGTAGTTTCTAATTTAGCAATCAATTTTCCAATATTCTCATCTAAAGACCAAGTCATAGCAGCCAATTTTTGCCTTGGATGATTTTGAAACATTTTCAGGTGTTCTGGCTTAGCTTCCATTGGAGTATGTACGGCATTATAAGCTAAGTACATAAAAAATGGCTCATATTTATTTTCTTCAATGTATGTTAAAGCTTTATTAGTTAACACATCTGTTAGATAGCCTTTAAATTTTTGCCGAACACCGTTATGTTGTAGCATATTCTTTTCAGTAGGATTATCTATCGGAAAATAAGATCTACTTCCCGATAAAAATCCATAAAAATCATCAAAACCTCTTTCATTAGGATGATCATCTTCATTATATCCTAGATGCCATTTTCCTAATGCAATAGTTCTATAATGGTTATTTTTAAAAACATTTGCTAAAGTTGGCACACCATTCGGTAGACCAATTTCTCCAGATTCTTTATTCCCTGTTCCATTCGCTTCAAAACCAAATCGTTGTTGATACCTTCCTGTTAACATACCTGCTCTTGAAGGTGCGCATACAGACGCAGAAACATGTGCATCGGTAAAGACAATTCCATTTTTGGCCAGATTATCTATATTAGGGGTTTGTAAATCTTTACATCCCATAAAGCCAAAGTCTGCATATCCGGCATCGTCAATAAGAATTACTATTATATTTGGTTGCTTTGATTCATTTATCTGTCCAAAACAATAAGATTTTGGAATTGTAAATAGTACAACTAAAAAAAAACAAATTTTTAAATTCATATAAGGTGGTTTTAATTAAGAATACAGATTTGGCTCACTATCAGTCTAGACATATAATTAAGGAACTCTATCTAATAAAAAAATCAACTTTGAATTATGTAGATTTTTTCAGGACTAAACAGGTTTGTTGGAAGTTTGATAAGCTTAGGTTTTCATCAAATTAAAAAACATTTTCCGTTGATACCTCGATGGATCTGCTTCGGACTAGTTCATTTAAATAGTCAATATTTCCAATTGATTATATTTTAAGTGTTTACTGAAATTTTACTTTCTAAAATTTATAAACGTTTATTTTTCTATAGTAAAAGTGTCAAATATTTCTCCTGTAAAAGAGTTATATGCATTAAGTTTCAATGTTTTTCCATCAATTGAAAACACACCAAAACTAGGTACGTGCTCTGCATGGGCTACTATATTTCCGTCTTTGCAATTTTTTTCATTAGTTGGATCTGCATGCCAATTTTCGTTTAATTTACCTCCAGCACCAATGGTTATTGAAATAAATCTATCTTTTAAATGGCCATAAGAAGAATGATCAATAGAAGCATTTACATCTACATTTCCATTAGCATCAAAAGGTTTTAATCTTTCATATGTATGTGCGTGACCATTTAATACTAAGTCCACATTATTACTGGTGAAAACTTGGTATAAATTCATTACATGCTCATAATCTTTTTTATAGGTACATGTTTTTCCATTGTGATGTAAATACACAATAATCCAATCGTATTTTACTTTTTGATCTTTTAATGTTTCTTTTAACCATGCTACTTGTTCCTCTCTATTGTATAGTCCTCCATTATGTGAGTCTAACCCTATAAATAGTGTATTCGAATAAGTGAAGCTGAAATAATGCTCATTCCCTGGTAAAGCCCACTCTTTTTCGAAATTCTTTTCTGGGTCTGATTGCCAATCATGATTTCCTACTACGGGATAAAAAGGGGTGTTTTTAAAAACCTTTTCAAAGGGTTTAAATAATTGATTGTCATACATACTACTCTCACCTTTTGGATATACAATATCGCCAAGTCCTATACCAAAATCTGGTTTTAGTTTTAATTCCGTAATTCTGTTTGCCGGTTCTTTTGCAAAGCTTTTAGGCAGTACATCACCTATATCTCCTAAAGCATAAAAATTAAAAGCTGTTTTGGTATTATTAGGTGAAGTTTCAAAATAATAATCTTTACCACTAGCCAATAAATAACCATTGGAATAAATGCTATAATAATATATTGTTTTAGGCTTAAGATTTTTAATTACAACTTCATTAAATTTATTTCCTTCGTGGTTAACTAAAGTACCTGTTGCTACAGTTTTCTCTGTTTTGTTCACCTCGTAAAAAACGACTTGGCATTTTTTTGCAACAGTATCAGTTTTCCATGTAATTGTTGCAGTTGTTGGCCTTACCATTTGCAAATAAGGTTGGCGCAATAGCGTTGGCTTTTTGCCATTGGCTTCAATGAGTATGGATTTAGTAGTTTGTTGGTGTGTTCCTTTGCAAGCAGATAGTGTAATTACTAATAGTATTGCTAAAAAAATAGTTGGTTTACTCATAATTATTAAAATGTATAACTATTGCTGGAAATTTTAAATTTTTTGGTATTTAATTAAAGAGAATGTATGCACTATACATACATTCTCTTTTTTTAACAACTAAACAAACGATAAACTAATTGTAGCCTGGGTTTTCTTTTATTCTTGTATCTGCAATAATTTCAAGGCCAAAGGCATAATAATAATTTCGTTCTGTATGAGACCTTACTCTACCTTTATCTCCGTCGGCTATAGTAATAGTGTAGGTGTCATTGTCAAAATCATAGTTAAAATGCATTCTATGCCTAACAACCCCATCTAATTCCTGAACAGCTATTCTCCAACGTCTTAAATCCCAAAAAACATGTGATTCAAAAGCTAATTCCACTCTTCGCTCTTGTCTAATCTTATCTTCTGTAATTTCTGCTATTGATAAAGCAGGCATGCCTGCACGGTCTCTTAAATCATTTATTGTAGCAGCCATATCTCCATTAGGATCCCCTAAATAATAGGCAGCTTCAACATAGTTTAAATAAATTTCACCTAGTCTAAATATAAGATAATCACTACCAGAAGTATCATTGGTCAAAAAACCTATTGATTCATCCAAACGCTTTTTAATTAGCAAAGACGTAGGGTTATTTCCAGCAAAAACATTTCTTCTTGCTCCAGAGCCTGGCCAGCCGTTGGAGCCTGGAATAATAAATGAAGTACTAGTTGAGGTTTCTCTAAGACCAGAATTTGGATCTGTGTAGACTGTGCTTCTATGCATATAGACTTGTGTTCCTCTCCATTCAGTTCCAGGGTAAAAAATAGAGGCGTGCATACGAGGGTCTCTTTGCTCAAAATACCAATTGGGATCAATAGGAGTAGCATCGTCATATAGCGCTCTATCCACTTTACCAGAGGAGCCATCTATAAAGTCGAATTGTTCCAGTGTTTCCAAGTAAACAGGGAAGTTGGAATTCCACCCCCATCCAAACCCATCTGGGTGAGCTAAATAATCCCAAGAATGTGCTTTTCCAGCATCGACATCCCACTCTTCAACAAAAATAGCTTCTGGATTATTATTTTCATCTACAAACAATTGTTCAAAATTTGTTGCTGGATCACCTACCTTACGATAAAGTTCAAACGGCCCTTCCTGCATAATTTCTCTTGATGCTGCTAAGGATTGTTGATAATAACCATTGGCGTCACTGGCAGGAAATCCGAGTAAACCATCCATTTGCTGCGTACCAAATTTAGCTACAGAGGCGGCATACAACATCGCTCTGCTTTTTAAGGCCAGTGCAGCCCAGCGATTTACACGTCCTTTTAGAGAATTTGAAGGCAATATATCAACAATAGCATCCATTTCAGAACCTATAAAATCATATATTTCTTTTTCAGAATTACGAGGTATAAATAGGTCTTCTTCTGGCGTATCAACAGGGAGGGCTTTTGTAGCTAAAGGAACACCTCCATAACGTTTCACCATTTCAAAATAAGTAAACGCTCTAATAAACCGAGCTTCTGCAACTGCAATTGTAGCAAGATTTTGATCTAAAGCTGTAGATTGAGGTACTTTTTCAATAAATACATTCATTTCTCGTATATCATCATAAGGCCAGTATTCTAAAGCTCCAGCCCCATTGTTTTCATCAAAAACTCTTCCAATAGCACCACCAAAAGGTCCTTGCCAAGGCGCAAAATTTCTAGCCTCACCGCCAAAACCCATAATTAAATTTTGATTGTTACCAGATTGCCCAGTATTGATTTCAAATGGAGCCTCATTATAAATTTCAGTAAGAAATGCTTCTACTAAACTCATATCATCAAAAACAATGTCCTCTGATATAATATCTGAAGGTGTTAGGCTAAATGGGTCTTCACAGGCAGTAAAGAATAGGCCAAATACAAAGGCCAAACTGAAATATTTTATAATTTTTTTCATAATATTATTTTTTTTAAAAAGTTATTCTCATACCCAATGAATAGCTACGTACTACTGGTAAGTCACTTGAAGGATTACCTTCTGCCGATTCAGGGTCAAAAGAATTTTTATAAATACCTAAATTAGAAAACGTGAACAGGTTTTCTGCTCCTGTGTACAATTGAAGATCCTTAACTCCTATTTTATTAATAACCTTTTTTGGCAAATTATAACTAAAGTTTAAAGATTTTAACCTTATAAATGTTACATCCTTTCTCCAAAAATCTGAGTTCAAATTATTATTAGGACTTGAAGTAGATGTAATAGCCGGGAGTTGCGCATTTGGGTTAATGTTTACATTTGGGTTATTAGGGTCTGGTTGCCATCTTAAATCATAATGATACGACAGAGGTATTGAAGTATTAGAAAATGCGGTTCTTGCTGCTCCTGAAATGTTTATACTAAATCTGGAAGCGCCTTGAAATAACATGTCAAAACTAAAATTCTTATATTTCGCTCCTAAAGCTAAACCAAAAATTATCTCTGGTAAATCGTCTTCAAATGCAATAACATCTTGATCTCTAAAGTTTATTTCTCCGTCATTATTTCTATCTACATATTTAATATCTCCAGGGCGTAACGATGAATTACCCTGTGTATCTTGGTCTACAGGATGGTTGTCTATTTCTTCTTGTGACATAAAAATACCATCTGAGATATAACCGAAATTACGATTTGCCCATTGTCCTCTTCTATCATTTATCCTTATTTGGTCTTCATCCGTAAATTCTTCCTGATCAAAAACTTTATCAAACTTCCTTTTTGTGTATGTGAAATTTGGGGAAATGTTAAGTTTTAAATTTCCAATGGTTTGTAAAAAATTTAATTTAACATCAATTCCTCTATTGTTCTCCGTATTTAAATTAACTAAAGGTAAGTTACCTCCAAATGTGGAAGGTATATCTGCTGTATTTGGTCTAAGCAGGTTTGTTCGTTCTCGGTAATAAATATCAGCTTCTAGTTGCAGCCTGTTATTTAAAAAATTGGCTTCTATACCTACATTATAGCTTGTAGCTTCTTCCCATGTTAACGCTGGATTAACTAAGCCTAAGGTACGTATAGCCTGATATGTAGTGGTATCAAACAAATAACTTCCTGATAGACCGTAACCTGTTAAATAATCAAAACCACCTATTCTATCGGCACGAGCGTCACCTGTTTCTGAATAAGAAAGCCTAAGCTTCAGATAATCTATAGTATTGTTTTCTTTTAAAAAATTTTCTTTGGACATTACCCAACCTGCTGAGAAACTAGGAAAGTATCCCCATCTAGCAGTTGGAGAAAATAACACATCCCCATCTGCTCTTAAAGTGGCCTGAAATAAGTAACGGTCTTTGTATCTATAATCAAAACGTCCTACTAAACTTTTTGATCCTATATTTGTTCCAGATGAACCTCCTGTTGTTTGAAAATCTGTACTACCAACAAAAATTTCAGGGATTGCAGTCGTAAGCAAATCTTCCCTACCTGCAGACAACCTTGAGAATTTTCTAGATCTACTTTCTCCCAGTATAAGGCCTTTTACAAAATGATCACCGAATTCCTTTTCATATTCTAATGATACAAGAGGAAAAATTTGATGTCTCCTAAACTGTTCTTCACTTATAGAGCTACGTCCTCCTGCAATGGCGTGTTCTATGTAAGTCCCATCTAAATGGTTATACTCTACAAGTGGGTATTGTTTTCTTAAGTTTTTGGTATTTCTATTTAGAGAAATAACATTAAATTGGGTTTTCAATATTAAACCATCTACCCCCGGAATTTTATAGTCCAGGCCTATTTTACCTGTAAAGGTGTTATCAAATCTATTTGTAAACCCAAAAAAATCCTGATCACTTGCTGCTATAGGATTCCGATCTGAAAAACCAATATATGCTGCTCCTTTTGACGGATCGGGTAATTGAGTTGGATAGATCGGTTGTGCTACTCTTAACTGTCCAAAAATTCCATTAAGATCCGATGCCCTACTTCTAAAATCATGTCTGAAAGACAAATCTAAATTAAAACTTAAGCTTTCACTAACTTTGACATCTAAATTAGACCTTACATTATAACGAGAATAATCATGATCTCTACTAGCAAAATAACTCTCTTGCTTTGTATATCCAGCAGATGTAAAATACTTAACATTTTCACTTCCTCCAGAGACGGATATATTATACTTTGTTAAAGGCGCATGATTTGAAATCAAACCATCTATCCAATTGCCACCTTCAAAACCTGGGGCGCCTGACTGATAATTGGCTAGTTCCTCAGCAGTAAACTGTAAAAAGCCGTTACTATCTAGACCTGATAAGGTTGGTAAAGGATCTCCAGCTATTCTTGCGGCTGCCGCTGCATCATTAAAATCGGATTCTCTGGATAATTCTACAAATTGCCCCGGATTTACATGTTCGAAAAAAGAAGTGGCTTCTTGAAACGAAATCGAATTACTAAAGGTTATTCTTGGCGCTCCAGATGCCCCTCTTTTTGTAGTTACTAAAACAACGCCATTGGCTGCACGGGATCCGTAAACTGCTGCTGCCGCATCTTTTAAAATGGAAATAGTTTCTATGTCATTGGGGTCTATTCTAGAAAACCCGCCCTCTATCTCTACGCCATCTACTAATATATATGGTTCTCCGAAACCTCTTATACTTATATCAACACGCTCGTCCCCTGGTAGTCCAGAGTTCTGTTTTGTAACGATACCTGGTATTCTACCGGTTAAAAGTGAGGTAGAATTGGCAACAGGTACTAAATTAAGTTCCCTGCTTTTAACGGTTCCAACTGCCCCAGTAAGATTTGTCTTTTTTTCTGTACCATAACCTACAACAACAACCTCGTCTAGGTTTGCCACATCAGATTGCATTTGTACATTGATTGTAGTTTGACCATTAACAGCAATTTCTTGAGTTTTATACCCTAAATACGATATCACGATGGTAGAACTAGTGCTTATATTTAGTGTGTAATTCCCATCAAAATCTGTTTGATCACCATTTGTAGTGCCTTTTTCTATAACGGAAGCCCCTGGGAGCGGCACGTTATTTTCGTCTGTTACTTTTCCTGTAACAGTTTGACTTTGAGCATGTGTAAAGTGTATGATGCTCAGCATAAAAGTCATTAAACAAATAATTTGTTTTTTCATAATCTATTGTTTTAAGTTGATCAATTTGTTTTTTTATAATCTATTGTTTTTAAGTTGGTCAATTTGTTTTCTTCATATATCTATATAGTTTTAAGTTGGTTATTTTGTTTTAATAAGAATTTTTTATCTAATTGTATGGTTTTCTTAGAACCAGTTCCCTCTAGTAAAATCTTGTGGTTTCCCGTTGTTCTCTTTCTTTTTCTAGAAAGTTCAGACAGTGGAGTCAATGTACTCCATGCTGCTTCCGAGATTCCTTTCTCTCCAAATTCTACTCCTCCACAATAAGCCTGCTTTCCATTGTTGAACTTTACAGATCTAAGGTCATGCTGGTAACCATACCTAAAGTGAGAAAGTTTCTCAAAGACTTTTGGTTTTTCCTTCTCTTTATTAGGTGAAATTTCAACTCTGCTTCGATCCATATTACAAATTTCGGACACCATTATATTGTCTCTTTTCAATAAATTGTTCAAATGGTTTGTTCCATTTACACCTACGCCTACACCTATAGTACCAAGCCTTAACTTATTTGAGTTGTTTTTTGATTTCCATAAGTTCATTCTTGGTGGTAGGGTTGTTCTTGTACCTGTTATTGCTGTCTTCCTATTCATTTATTTAATAGTTTATTTTTACTATAATCTATAGCGCTAAATGTCTTATTAATTAAAATTCATTATAGACTAAGAATTAATCCTTTCTGTATAACAATAATTAAGTTAGATGACTGGTTTTAATATATATTACGTAGATATAGAGACAAAATTGAATGAATAAATCCTAAACTAAGTGTACATTTTTAACTTTATATGGTAATTTTTAAGCATAATGTTTAAAGTTTAGTATTAACCTTACATACCAGCCCATGTGTGAACAATTCTGAGGAAATAAATTAGTAATTTTGCTATTGCCCTTGCAATCCATATTAAGTAAAATAGAGCTATGCTAATAAATCTAAAACATAACCTTATGGCATTACTTAGAATAAATTTTTCTTTGAATACATGCATTTGGATTCTTTTATGTGTACAACTAACTGCACAAAATAGAATGAACTTTAATCATTTGGCTCCTGAGCTGGATAACCAAGTCGTTCAAGTAAACAAAAGCATTCAAGATACTTTGGGCTATATCTGGTTTTCCAATAAAAAAGGTCTATATAGATATGATGGATATAATTTAACGTTTACCCCGTTTTCTCATTATTTTGGAGCAACCTTCTCCAATAGGCAAAAAGTATATTTCAATAAAGATTTAAAAGGGAATTTTTGGTTAGCTTCTAATAGGGATTTACTAATGATTAATCTTGATGGATCCTATAAATCTTTTAAAAAAGATATAGGAAACAAGGACATTTCTGTTATTGAATCGAATGAGGATACAGTTTATTTTGGAACGACCCTTGGGGATATCTACAATTATAATCACGAAAAAAATACAGTTGATAGATTGGTAACTCTGCCTAAAATAAATAATCAGCCACAAACTATTTTAGATTTAGCTTTTACGAAAGAAAAAAAAATATGGATTAGCACTGATGTAGGGAATATTTATAATTTTTTAGTTCAAAATGATGAGTTGATTGTTCTAAAAACACCCTTTAACAATACCAATACCAATACCAATCAAATTAAATTGGTATCAGATAAAAAAGATAATCTCTGGATTGCTACAGAATTATATGGCGTATTTCAATATGATATTCGGACTAAGGTTTTTAAAGAGTTTAATGCCCCTATTAATAGAAATAACTCTAAATATCCTATGTACTTATCATTGTTTTGTGATAGGAATGGTGATATTTGGGCTGGTACTGACGGAGATGGTCTTTTTAAAATAGATTCTGAAAAAGGTAGTATTTATACGTTCAAACACAATAAATCAAACAGGTTTTCAATAAGCGATAATTCGATTACACATATCAATGAAGATTCCTTTGGTAATTTATGGCTTATAGATAAAAAAGGGGTTGTAAATGTTTTGCCGTATAATAATTCTAAAATAAAATATTATAGTGGGTCCAGTAATAATACTCCGACAGTATCATTATGTGTTTTAAAAGCATCTGACGAATCTTTGTGGATTGGTACAGATGGTGAAGGAATTAGTAGAGTCTTTTCAGACGGAAATTCTATACAATATTCAAATTCTAGTAAAGGAAATAATTATTTTGATGGGAGATATATTTTACAGATTACAGAAGCGACCAATAAGAATATTTGGATAGCTACTTATCAAAATGGTTTATTTGTTTATGATATTAAGTTAAATAAGTTTAATAAAGTTGAATTAAAAGATGAATTTGGAAAACCATATCTACATATCCGTTTTGTTTTTAAGGATTCGAAAAATAGAATTTGGGCAGGTCATAGGGATGGAATTCATTTGTTAGATGAAAATCAAAATATCATCACAATTTTTAATTTTAAGTCTAATGAATTATCGGGGAAAATTTTAGGAAATATAATAGAAACCAAGAATGGTGAAATTTGGTTAAGTAGTAATCAAGGAGATTTGTACTTTTTTGAAGAAAATAACAATAAAGTTGAAAACTCTACTTTAAAAATAATTAATTATCACAATGATAATGAAAATCAAAACTATAATATTACCCATATGTCTGAGGACATGAAAGGGAACTTGTGGCTCATTATAAAATCGGATTTTTTAATTCGATTAAATACTAATAATTACACCTACGAATCATTTGAAAATTCAAAAAGCCTAAAAGATATTGGGTTTCATAATGTAATTGTTGACGATTCTAATAGATTATGGTTGGGGGGTAGTAATGGTCTACATCAATATATACCAGAAACAGGAACTATAAAATCATTTTATGAGGTTGATGGATTGCAAGGAAATGCTTTTACTAGGGGGGGAGCTTATAAAGATAAAGCTGGGGTATTATATTTTGCAGGTAACAAAGGCGTGTCAAGTTTTGACCCTAATAGTATAATTAAAAAAAACAACCCTACTGCCAACTTATTTATTAATCAAATAGATGTACTTAATAGACCTGCAAATACAATTATTCCAGAACAATTAACGGGGGGTATAGAAAAGGTTAAATCCTTAAAACTAAAACCAGACCAATCTTCATTTTCATTTCAATTCTCTGTGATTGAAAACGTATTAAACTCAAATTTTTATTACGCATATAAGTTAAATGGGTTTGATAAAGATTGGATCGTTTCACGCGAAGGAAGAGTTGCCACATACACAAATATTCCTCCTGGTAACTATGTGTTTGAAGTAAAAGCTGGATCCAAAAAAGGAATATGGGACATTAATCCAAAAAAAATTAACATAAATATAGCACAACCTATTTGGAAAACGCCCTGGGCATATGGAATTTATTCTATAATATTAATTTTAGTCGCTTACGCCATTTATTTATGGGTGAAGCTTAAGAAGAAATTTGTTACTGAAGAGCTCAACCATAAAAATGAAAAAGAACTTTATGCATTGAAGATGAACTTTTTTGCAAAAATGTCTCACGAAATTCAAACACCATTGACTTTAATATCGGGCCCTATTGAAAGTCTGCTTGAAAACGCTATTGATAGCGGAAATAACATTTTAAAACAGCGTTTATCAATAATTTTAAATAATGCCAAAAGATTATCAAAGATTGTTTTTGAACTTACAACAATTAGGAATAAAGAACTAGGACAACTTAGGTTAAGGGTTTCTAAAAATAATATAATTTCGGATTTAAAGAATATAACATTATCATTCAAAGAACAGGCAGATTTTAAAAAAATAAATTTTAGATGCTATTATCCAGACACAGAATTAATGATTTGGTATGATAAAGATAAAGTAGAACATATATTCTATAATTTACTTGCTAACGCTTTTAAATTTACTCCTAAAAAAGGAACCATTGATTTTGAGGTTAAGATTTTGGATTTTCAAAATATGGTTAAAATATCGGTAATAGATTCTGGTCCTGGTATATCAAAAGATGAATTAGCTAATATTTTTGAATTATTTTATCAATCTGATATTGGAAAGAAAAGTATAGGAACAGGAATTGGATTGGCATTGACAAAAGAACTTGTAAAACTACATAAGGGAAAAATTGATGTTGAGTCAACCCCTGAAAAAGGAACATGTTTTTCAGTCTATTTGTCTACCAATGAAAACGAATTCTCAGATGAACAAAAGATTTTTGATATACCAAAAAAACCAATCATAGAAAGTAAGGGCACAGAACTATTAGATGATAAAGATAGAGATAGTAAACTTTTAGAAAAAACAATCCTTATAGTTGAGGATAATTATGAAATGCAATTTTTTTTGGAAGACATTTTTAAAAATCAATATAACATTTTAATAGCTGATGATGGAGAAGAGGGGTTGTATCTTGCGAAAAAACATATACCTGATTTAATTATTAGTGACATTATGATGCCTAATAAAGATGGACTAGAAATGTGTAGTGCTCTGGTTAAAAATAAGGTGACATCACACATTCCAATTATTTTGCTTACAGCAAAAGAATCCCCAAAAGCAAAATTACTAGGTTTAATGTCAGGAGCCATTGAGTACATCAACAAGCCCTTTAATTCTAATGAGCTTATTTTTAGTGTTCACAACATTATTTCAAGAAGTGAAAAGCTGCTATCTAAATATAAAATTGATTTAATTAGCACGCCAAAACATACTAAGACAATATCTCCCGAAGATGCTTTTTTGCAAAATATCATGTCTATTGTTGAAGTAGAATATAAAAATCCTAATTTTAAACTAGAAGAAATTTCGGATTCATTAAATATGAGCTACTCAACAATGTATAGAAAGTTTCAGTCTATTACAGGAAAAACATTGGTTGATTTTGTTCGATCTGTTCGTTTAAAAAAAGCTGCTATATTAATTATTAAGTATAATTATACAATATCTGAAGCCACATTCTTAGTAGGGTTAAATGATCCAAAATATTTCATAAAATGTTTTAAAAAGAAATTTAATATGACCCCAGGAAAATTTAAAAAGCAAGCGCAAGCAAACGGAACAGATATTTTTATAGAAAAGTATAATTTAGAACAAATGGAACTTGAAATAAATTAATTCTATATAATGAAGCTTCTAGGGAACACTTTAATTATTAAACAATATTTAAGGCGAATCTATTCCTGTAATATCTAATGGTAAAAAGCTGTTTGCGGTATCCTTGATCTAAGTATATCACTAGTTTTCCATTCCAGTTTAAATGGTATAGCATCTCTGTTAGCATTATGTAAATAGATACGGATAGGATGTAATCCTTTTTGCAGTACCATAGTTTCGGTTTTTACTGTATTGGCCTGATAGTTATAATCTGCATCTACTAAAATGGCATCATGTAGTTTGATAACAGCTTTACCGCTAGTACTAAAACTAAAGGTATATGTGCCTTCTTTCGGCACTTCTAAATACCCTTCAAATAAGTAAAGGTCTTGTTGTTGTTTGGTATAATTGAAAGTATTCAGGTTTTTTGTTTTTCCTTTTTTCGAGGGATTAAGAACTTCCAGGTTGGGTAACCACTGATAAACACCAGCATAAGATGTCCATCTCAATCCTTTCTTTGTTTTTTTGACAGCAACTGAAGGTATCGTTAAATTGTCGTAAGGACGTTTTGCAGAGGTATTTGTGCGACGCATTTGGAGTATGCGAGCTTTCATGGTGCTTTGCAATTCGGGCATAGCATTGTTAGCAGCTAGGTTATTAGCCTGATGGGTATCGTTTTTAATATCGTATATCTCAAAGTCGGCATTAACATCTTCAATGTTATAGCGAATGCCAACGTAGTCGTCCACACGAATCATTTGCATTTCCTTTCTTGGGCGATTGCGGTTATTTTCACTAAAGGCATTATAGTTAGGCGTTTTTCCTCCAACACTGTATTCTACGTATATTTTACTGTCTTTTTGCCCTTTACTATTTGTTAGTGTAGGTAATAATGAGACACCATCACTATTAGCAGGTGCTGGTAATCCGGTAGCATCCATAAAAGTAGGCAACCAATCGTATGAAATACTTGGTGTATTGCTTACAGTATTTTTTACAATTTTTTTTGGCCATCTCACTACTAATGGCATGCGTAGTCCTCCTTCAAGAACATCACGTTTAATACCATCAAAAGGGCCATAACTATCAAAAAAAGTAGGGTGGTTGGGTACGTAGGGTTTGGGTAAGTACGATTCTTGTGAAGGGCCATTATCTGAAGTGAACACCACTAATGTGTTATCGTCTATGTTCAAATCTTTTAATAGTTGTAAAATATCACCAACCGCATCATCTATTCTACGTACGCTCGTGGCATATCGTTTGTAAGTATTAGGCCAAGGGACTTCGGCTGTTGTGGTATTGGTATCGTGATCGTAAGTGGCATTGGCATAATCGGGGTGCATCCAAGAGTCTGGTTGTCCACTGGCAGTATTTATCATGTGCCCTGGTGTTCCTAACCACTGTACACCACCTTTTAGACCGCCTCCTTTAGGATATGCTTGGGTTGGTAGTTCTAAAACGGCATGAGGTGTATCGTAAGCCAAGAACATAAAAAAAGGCTTCTCGTTATTTTTAACGGTATTGGTAATCCATTGTTTAGCTTTCGCTGTCCATAAATCGCCAGTAAAACATCTATCTAATGCTTCGGTTATGTCGGTGTCGTTTTCCCAAACTTGACCGTGGTTTCTGTATAACCTTTCTTTTGGGTAATGCTCATGTCCATCTACATGCGTCATATACCCATAAAAATAGTCAAAGCCCCTGTTAGTAGGTCGCGCAGGCCAACTAGCTCCGTTTTCGGACCAGCGCTTATCTCCCTGTAGTCCCCATTTTCCAATAGCAGCTGTAGTATAGCCTGCTTTTTGTAATGTATTGGCTAAGGTATGGTTGTCGGCCAAAGCTTTGTCAAATTGATTGTTTCTTACATTCGCATGTCCTTGACTTAAGCCACTAAGCAAGGACGCTCTGGAAGGGGCACATACTGGAGCTGCT
This sequence comes from Snuella sedimenti, assembly GCF_016428595.1. Lineage (GTDB taxonomy): Bacteria > Bacteroidota > Bacteroidia > Flavobacteriales > Flavobacteriaceae > Snuella > Snuella sedimenti. The sequence goes on from NZ_JAELVQ010000003.1 coordinate 201,491, forward strand.
GAATAATGTTGAAGCATTACGGCTCCTTCGTTGGCCATAGTGTCTAGGTGCGGTGTAAAAGCCCAGGGTTTTGATCTGTCATTATTATTTTTCCTTTCATTTTGGTACAATACTCCCAAATCCCCATAACCTAGATCGTCGGTTAAAATAAAGATAATGTTGGGTTGCTCTTCATTCTTTTGTTTGGTTTTTTGGCAATAGCCAAGTTGCACAAAAAATACGCTAAGTACAAATAGCGCTAATGGTGTTAATTTCATTGTTAAGGGTTTTTAATAATGTGTTTTTTAATTTTTAATATTAGGGGTTAGTTTTTTATGATGTGCAAAATCGTTGGGCACCAAATTTAAGCTCCCTAAAATATCCAAACTGGCGGCCTTAAGGTTATATGGTAGTTTATCGTTTTTGGCAAGTTCTGTTATAGTTGCAATGAATGGCGTCTTATTGGGTACATATAACAAATGGTTTAAGGCCATTAGAGCCAGATATTCATTGTTTGCTTTACAATAAGATTTTAGTTTCTGTTCGGCATGGCTATTTTGAAAGCTATCATAGGCTATAGCCGATGCAGTAACGGAAACAGGAGCATAGCTGTCATTAATGGCATCAAGTATAGCTGCTTTATGGGGTTTTAGAAGGGTTTTATTTTGGCTTTTTAATCCTGTAATAGCCCAATAACGAATGATTTTATTTTCACTTTTAAGTGCTTTAATTTGTTTCTCGGCAATTGCCTTTCCACGTTTTCCGGACAATGCAGCTATTTTATAGATTTTAGCAATAGGATAGTTATTGGCATCTAAACGAAACTGATAAGGGGTTGTGGTTTTAGAAATAATATCAATTTCATATTCAGGCAAAAACATAACATCCTTAGAGCTCAAAATCTTTTTGTCCAAAGCCTTTCTAAAGCGTTTTAAAACTTTTTGCAGTTCTGGTTTATTGGCTAAATTTTCTGTTTCCCATGGATCGGTTTTAGTATTGTATAGCGTTTCTGCCAAACGTGGTTCAAAAAGACCAGATTGTAAACCGTTTAATTTGCCATTTTTTAGATCGTTTCGCATTTGCTGTTTAATATCACCTATTTCCATATACCGAATATATCTAAGTTCTGGCATAAATGGCATGTAGTTTCTAGAGTAAATATAAGTGCCATCGGTAACACTTCTAGTCATGTCGATTCCGTTATCGGAACGGTCACTAGATAGCTCTAAGTACGGTGCTGCTTTAGAATGATTGTTCGTAGCGAAAACGCGACCTTTCATATGCTTTGGAATGGATACGCCTGCAATGGCAAGCATGGTAGGGGCTAAGTCTTCAAAGCATATCATTTCGTTGGTTACAGCTCCACTGGTTTTTGAAGGTGACAGGTGTTTATATTTCTCTGGAAACCATGCAATAAACGGGACTTGATATCCATAGTTAATACCATTGGTCTTGCCCCTTGGCATACCTTCCCCGTGATCGGCAAAACAGAAAATTATGGTATCGTCTCTTAAACCATCATCTTCTAAGCGTTTTAAAAGCTTCCCAATATTTACATCGGTAAGCGCAATACTGTTATATACACGAGCAAATTGTTTTCGCATTTCGGGAGAATCCCTATAAATTGGGGGCATTGAAAAGTCTTGCTCTCCAATCTTATTTGTTTCAGGCAATTTATCTATTACAAGTTTTTCATAGCTTTCATAAGAAAAGGTCATGGTTCTGGACTGGTGTGAATCCATAAAGTTAAAAACAGCAAAAAAGGGCTGGTCCTGTTCTCTTTTCCACCATCCTGCTTTATCGGAATTTTCATCCCAAGCAGCTTCAGTAAAGTCTTTTGCATTTTTTACATTATAATCTGTTTTGTAGTTGTTAGAAGTATAATAACCTGCCTGCCTTAAATAGTATGGAAATCCATGTATAAAATCAGGAATTGGATAAGAACTACGGTGGTTACCAGTACCCATTTCAAAGGTGCGTACCCCAGTGATTAGGGTAGAACGCGATGGAGAACAAACTGTTCCAGTTGAAAATGCATTGTTAAAGCGTATTCCTGTTTCTGCTAGCTTGTCCATGACGGGTGTGCGAGCGTCTTTATTACCATAGCAGCCTACAAACTGTGGCGATGTATCTTCAAAAGTTATCCATAAAATATTGGGGCGATCTTGTGAAAACCCTAAAAAGCAAATGCTACTTAATATAAAAAAAACAATTCTTATCTTCATACGTTTAAATTTTAGTAATTAATTTATTTTATTGTAATTATAAAATTAAGAACGTGTGCAACCACTCCTTACACTCGTTCTCACATTAAAAATTTTAAACATTCCCTTTTGTGAAAAAATGCTTAAATTTTGGTAATTATTTGATATTGAGTTAGCTCTTAATGTGAGAGCGTATGCAACCACTACGCTCTCACATTGAAAATTTTTAACAGTTCCTTATTATATATAGCTAAAAATCAAAAATGGGTGAAAAATACTTTTTTTAAATGAAAGTATTTCCATTATGATTTGGTAAAAAGCAACTCATCAGTATTAGTAGCTTTCGCTTTAATATTCTTAAAGGTTTGGCTTTTTCCAGTCTCAAGATTTGTACATACAATAGTATACCTTCCCTTTGTAAAAACTTTAGGGTTAAACGAATTATTATGCATTCTTATGTTGTATACCAATTCACTATTACTATCGTAAACGGCTACTAGCGGTTGTACCTTGTTAGTGTCGACAATGGTTGGTAACCAAGCTTCTGCTTTTTTACCAAAATTATCTTTTTCGCTTATGGTAATTGGCCAACCTGGAAATTGACTATTTGTATCATTAGGGTTGCTAAATCGTTTATAACAGTCTGTTTTTATGGTTCTGTCTTTTTTGTTAAAGGTTACAATACCATAGCCTACAGCCCTATTGTAAAGTATTTTAGGTTCTTTGTGCATATTGTGTGGGTTTCCAGCAGCTAATACGGTTATTTTATTTCCAAAACCATCAATGTGGTTACCTGTATAAGCGGGGTTTTCATAGGAGTGTTTTGAAGTGTCTTCAATTGGGGGCCAGAAGCGTCTAGGCCAAACATTGTTAAGTGCGGGGCCAGCAAAAGCAAATCCACTATCTCCAAATGTGTCTACTCCGTATTGCACAAAGGAGCCTAAATGTTGATCGCCAGCAATATGAAAGGCATGGGCTTTGCGTATAATAGAAACTGCCTGGTCTCTTTTTACGGCTGGCCAACCGTTAGAGTCCATATCAACTGTAGGCTTGTCTCCAACTACATATTCTCCAATTTCAGGTATTGGTAAGGAAGGTACTACTTCGTCGTTAACGGCATCTTTGGGCAGGGTAGCCACAGTTGCAAAATTGGTTTGAGACAATACTGCTTTCATTTGGGTGTCTTTAGACCATTCTTCAACCCAATGTTTTAAAAAAGCCTCCTGTCGTTCTCCTAATAGCTCGGCGTCAAGATGTTTATATTCTTTTATGTCAAAATCTTTATTTAAGATCCAACCATTTTCTACTTGGGCGCTTTTAGGAAGTATGTGTTTTGGTGCCGATTTAAATTTTCTGTCTTCAAGAATAGCAAAACTCACACCGGCATAATCCCAATTGGTATAATAGACACTGATACTGTTTTTAGCTGGTGTAGGATCGTATGGATCTGGTAAATGACTTGTTTGCGTAAACTGTACCATATTAACCCATTCAGGTTGCATTTTATATCCACCAGAATCTTGTGATTTATAACCAAAACCTTCTGAGTTATTAGCAAGTTTGCCGCCTTCTCCCCAAACATTACCATGGTACACATCATGGTCGTCAGGAATGATTGCACAAGGGATATGACGGAAAATCTCTCGGTAAGACCAGCCAAACATCATCCACTTTCTCAAATAATCTAAACTAGATTTATCCAACTCGCCATTGTATTGAGCGCCATAACCACCTGTAAATTCGTAAAACTGATCACCTAAAAACATGCTAATGTCTGGCTTTAGTATTGAGATACTTTCATGAATATCGGCGTCAGGAAATCCATAATGTGCATTACAGCTAAAAACAGCTGCTTTTAAATGGTCTTTATCCTTGGGCTCAGCGGCAATGGTACCTTCGTAATCGTATTGGTACAATTCGCTATTCTTTAGAGGTATTTCCAAACGTACACGGTAAGGGATACTTATTTGATGTTCCCAATTAGGTACTTGAAAGTTAACGGCGCGACCTATATTATTTAATGTTGTTTCTTGTTGCGTTGTCCAAGCACCATCAACTTTAAATTGTAGTTTTATCTTATGGTCTTTAACTAATTCTATAGGACTACATTGTGCAGTGAGCTTTAGTTTTTGTTTATGCAAAGTATATTGTGCAAAACATATTGGTCCAAAAAAGTTATTTGGATTATAGTAAAGCGTTTTGGAAGATATGTTCCAGTTTTCGAAGGCAACACTGGGTTGTTCTAAGGTTTTTCGTTTTAAATTAACATCGCTTAATAATGCAAAATTACCTTGTAAGTCTTTTGCAGCTATTTCTACATTATGCTGTTCAACAATTTGCGCATTTGTTTTAGAATCTCTTATTATAACGGTTAGGGCTGCGGTTTCGGAATTCAAGGGGGTAGAAGTAAGCTCTAAGGTATATGTATTTGGAACAGTAGTAATATTGGTTTCATATTGTTTTTTCCCAATTTTAAGTTTACCATTTGGTGTTAAGCCAACATCGAGTCCTTTGCCAAAAACGGCAGCAGAGCGGTAATCGTCAAATGGCCCTTTCGCTCCTATGCGTAGGCCGATACACCCATCGTCGTATTGTGATAAGGTGTTGTTTAAATTACTAATGGTTACTGAGGTTTGAAATGGAATATTGCCTTTGGGGTTTTGTACAGTTAGCAAATGTAGGTTCCTATTCGCGGCAGTAACATCACATATAACACGCCCCTTTTCTAGTCTCCAATCTTGCAAACGGTTACCCCAATATTGAGGGCCTACCCATTTCATGTCTTGCCAAAATTGCCATTCACTTTTAAAGTTTATGGGCACGGGACCTTTAAAGGATGATGAAAAGGATTTAGAAAATGCGTAACTAGAAGTCATAGGTAAGACAGACCCTAATAAAAAGGTTTTAATGTAATCTCTTCGTTTCATATGTATTTTATAGAATTAAATAAATTAGTTTTAAAAAGGAGGTAAGTTGCTTGAACAAAATGTGCCAAATTTAAATTTTTTAGCGTTGGTTTTGGGCGAAATATTCGTCATAAATGGGGGTGGTTTCTTTAAAAAGTATTGATTTTGCTATGTAATCAAAACTTTAATGTTCTAAAGTTTGCTAAAAGACAGTTTACGGGTGTACTATTCTTTAACAATTTTTATTGATGCGCATGATGTAAATTTTAATGTTTGTTCCATGTGTTCATATTTATGCCTCTTTATATAATACGAGTTTTTTAACAGTTTCCCCTATATTATGTTTTGGTAAATAGCAGCTCACTGGTATTTAGGTTTGCAAGTTGTTTAAAAAGGAACATCTTGTTTCGATGATGGCGGAGCACTTCTTAGGTTCTAATATTGCTGTAAACGTTTTGTTAATCATTCTAAGTTTATTGATATGTTTAATGTTTGTGCCATGTGTTCATTTTTTATAGAGTTAATTCCTGATCTTAAAACCCTTAAGCGTATCACCTGGTTAATTAGTGATACTTATTATATATATAACCAAAAATTAAAATGGGTGAAAAATAAATTTTTATTATTGTGAGTTTTTGGTATCGAAAGTAAGACTGTTATCTGTAAAGAAAGTTTAATCGAAAAGAATTCCTCGAGGCTCTGCTTCGGGGATAGTTCGTTTCAATAAACTCTTTATTTTCCTGCATTTCTGTTAAGTAAACTTAAGAGCCTCTATTGCATTATTGCAACTTAACGCCTGTTAAATAGTGTGGTTAGGCATCCATTTTACTAGTTAATTTTGGTATGACCAATCTCTACCAATAAAAACGAAACCATCCAGTGTAAGAAATGGGATACTGTTCTATTCTTTTTTCAATTAAGCTAATATTAGGCTAAGGGTCAAATAGGGACTAGCGATGCATTGCAAAGAAGGTTTATTCTTTAACAATTTCTACTTCAAATAATTTATCCCAACGCTTTCCAGTAACAAAAATGGTATTGGTTACTGTATTGTATGCAATACCATTTAGAACGTCGAGTTTTTCGTGCTGTGTTACTTTCTTTTTTAAGGAAGAAAAATCTATTACAGCAATAACAGCTCCATTTTTTGGGTTGATTATGGCTACGCCATCTTTTTGATAGATGTTGGCATAAATTTTACCATCGACCCATTCGAGTTCATTAATACGCCCAATTTTACCTTTGTTGGTATACACTTGGATAAAACCCTGTTCGGTTAAGGTGTTTGGATCCAATGTCCATATTTTTTCAGTACCATCACTTTTATAAATAACAGTATCGTTATTACATAGGCCCCAACCTTCTTTACTATTCCCGTATTTAAAACTGCTTAATTTATCGAAAGTATTAACGTCGTAAACAAATCCAGTACCTTCTTGCCAAGTAAGTTGGTAAATTTTATTGTTTAAAATAGTAAGTCCTTCTCCAAAATATTCATCCGCTAGGTTGATATTTTTTAATATTTTGCCAGTTTTGTAATCTACATGCCTTAGTTTGGATTCTTTATATTGTCCTGTACTTTCATATAAACTATCATTAAAAAACTCGATTCCCTGAGTGTAGGATGTTATATCGTGTGGATATTCGCTAATGATTTTAAAGGTATAAATTTGTGGCGCTTTATTATTTAGTAAGGTTACAGCGGTATTTACAGTTTGTTTAGTATTATTAAAATATACCGTAGCTTCAATGATATGTTTCCCCAGTTTAAAATTGTTTAAATTAGTTGTTTCCTTTATAATATTACCATTTAAGGTATATAAAACAGAATCTACAGTGTGTTTTTTTTTGTTCTCGAGGGTGATTTTTAAAGTTTCGCCAATAGAAATATCGCCTTTTTTAGCATTTGTTTGTATAATAAAGTCCTTTTTTTTCTTATTTGAATTCGATCCACAAGAACTAAGTAGTACTATTAAAAATATGATTGTGAGTTGTTTAAATATCTTCATTGTTTATTTTTAATTTTAAGCAAGATATTTATTTAAAATCGGTTTAAAAAATCATTGCGAAAATTTTAAAAGATTGTATCTTTGCACTGGCAAGTCCTACACAACCAGCTCCTGTTGAATCCTCCAGGTCGGGAACGAAGCAAAGGTAAATGGTCGTAGCGGTGTGATGTAGGTAGCTTGCCTTTTTTTTATGCCTTTTTTTTCCTCATAAGCATAAACAATACTAACTTTACTAGCAAAAATAGCACATGTCTAAAGTCGTTTTAATTACAGGGGGTTCTTCTGGAATAGGGAAATCAATCGGAGAGTATTTAATTAAAAAAGCATTTAAGGTTTATGGCACAAGTAGAAATCCAGATAACTATAAAGAAAGCCTTTTTCCTATTTTGCAATTGGATGTTAAAGATGTAACCTCAATTAAAAGGGCAGTTAAAACGATAATTGATACAGAAGGCAGATTGGATGTTTTAATTAATAATGCTGGAGCAGGAATAACCGGACCTATTGAAGAAATACCGGAAGAAGAGATTAAAGCTAATTTTGAAACTAATTTTTTTGGACCTATTAATGTTATTAAAGCAGTATTGCCACATATGCGTGCGCAAGGCTCTGGATTGATTATAAATATAACCTCTATTGCTGGTTATATGGGGCTTCCTTATCGTGGGATTTATAGTGCTAGCAAGGGTGCTTTGAAGCTTTTAACTGAGGCTTTTAGAATGGAAATTAAAGATTTTAATATAGAGATGACCAATGTGGCACCTGGTGATTTTGCAACTAATATTGCAGCAGGCAGATACCACGCGCCTATTTTAGATGGTTCACCTTACGAGAAGCCATATGGAGATACATTAAAGCTTATGGATTCTCATGTAGATACTGGTAGTGATCCTAATCTGATGGCTTTGGCAATCTACAAAATAATTACTGCCAAAAAGCCTAAAATACATTACAAGATAGGAGCGTTTATGCAAAAATTCTCAATCGTTTTAAAACGTATTCTTCCCGATAGACTTTATGAAAAACTATTGTTAAATCATTATAAGTTATGAAGTCAAGATGACTCATATAATTTATTAAGAAAGTCAAGTAGGTTTATTTCTTTTATGTAATTTAAATGTAAAAATGATATTATAGTAGTATAAAGTTGTAAATTTGCAGCGAAAAATAAAATATTTTAAGAATGAAGTTTTTTATAGATACAGCTAACCTCGATCAAATTAAAGAAGCACAAGACCTTGGTGTTCTTGATGGTGTAACTACTAACCCATCGTTGATGGCTAAAGAGGGTATCACCGGGACAGATAACATATTAAAGCACTATGTTGATATTTGTAATATTGTTGATGGAGATGTAAGTGCAGAAGTTATTTCTACCGATTTTGAAGGTATGGTTAGGGAAGGTGAAGCTTTGGCAGAGTTACACGACCAGATTGTTATAAAACTACCAATGATTAAAGATGGTGTTAAAGCTTGTAAGTATTTTTCAGAAAGGGGTATAAGAACGAATGTAACACTTGTGTTTTCTGTAGGCCAAGCATTATTGGCAGCAAAGGCAGGTGCAACTTATGTATCTCCTTTTATTGGTCGTTTAGATGATATTTCAACAGACGGATTGAATTTAATAGCCGAGATTAGACAGGTTTACGATAATTACGCTTTTGAAACTGAAATATTAGCGGCTTCTGTAAGGCATACAATGCACGTTATCGATTGTGCTAAATTGGGTGCGGACGTCATGACAGGGCCTCTTAGTTCTATTGAAGGTTTATTAAAACACCCATTAACCGATATAGGTCTAGCTAAGTTTTTAGAAGATTATAAAAAAGGCAATAATTAGGTAATTAATTGTCTTTTTGTAAATGAACTCATCTTGACTTTTTCCAATTGGTTAAAAAATTGCCCTTTTGAGCCTGCTTTTCGTCATTTTCTCATTCCGTAGCCCTGCTATGCAACTTAAAAATGCCTTCCATCAAGCTCAAAATAGCTAATTTTCACTTCAATCAAAAAAGTCAAGATGAGTTCAATATTAAAAAGCCGGTATTTACCGGCTTTTATGTTATATGTGCTTAGAGGGTTTTATTTGTTAATTAACCCTAACAGTTGTTCTTCAAAATTCCTTTCAAAAATATTGGTATTGCTGTTAACTATCTTTTGGTCTTTATCAACTAAAATTGTTTTAGTCATATGCCAGATGGCTAATGCTTTTGTCGACTCAGATGGATTTTGGAATTTGTATTCATCTTTGTTTAAAATCTTATTGGTTTCTATAATGGTTTTCCATTTTTGGGTATCGTAATTATCAATATTTATGCTTATAAACTTAACTTCAGGGTATTTCAGTTTTAATTCGTTTATTTTATTATGGCTCTCCTTAAAGTGATTATAAAATTTATGTGACCAAAAGAATATAACAGTAGGCGAATTTATTAAAGAATTAATAGCGTTTTCATTACTGTTATATAAGTTAATAACTTTAACATTTGGTATACTTGTCCCTTTTTTTAATTTACTTAATGAGTTCGCAAAAAGCTTTATTTCTTCATTGTTTTCATTACTGGAACTTTTACTTAAATAACTAGCTATTATTTTTTTGTTAGTTGTTTCACTATTATTTCTGGTTAAAAAGTTCATAGTGAATTTAAATAGCAATTCATTTTTTAAAGTATTGTTTGTAACCAAACTGTCAATAAGATTTAGCCTGTCCAGGTTGTAGCAGGAGGACATCCAGTTAAAGTTGTCTCCCTGTGAATGCTCAAAATGACTAGAAAGCGCTAAATTACTAAGACTATATTTTAAAAACGATTTGTAAATGTAGTTGTCTTTTAAATTATCGTCACTATAGTTAATTTGCTGTCTAAAGGCATAGAAGTTTTTAGGGAGGTCTTTTAAAATTTCAGCTTTATCACCATAATGGACAAAAGGATAGATTTCTTTGTTATAATAGTAGTTAAAATCAATATTGGCCCTGGCTATGCTGTTAAACAACTCAGATGTCTTGTTTTTGTCCTTAAAGTCCTCAAGGTTCTTGTCTTTATTATATTTTATTGAGTCTACGTGTTTTTCGTAGGCCTCTGGTGTTAGCTGACATAATTTGAAAATCTTTTTAACCTCGTTTTCATTTTTTAAAAACTCATCGATAAAATAATTATTCTTTTTAGCACCTATACCTGTATAAACCAAGGATTCATCAAAGTCCAAGGTATTTAACCTAAATAAAATACTATCGTTAGGCTCTAAGAGTACTGTTTGGTATTCAAGACCTTCGGAGGATTGCAAACTAAACGAATATAAACCTGGTTTAAGATTATCAAATTTATATATAAACCGATTGTTTTTGTCAAGCCTAACCGTGTCTATAATTTTGTCGGCATGCGTAATAAAAACAATATTGTTTTTAGGGCTAACAACTTCACCTCCAATGTAAGCATAGCCCTCCTTGTTGTCATGCTCGCAGCTAAGAGCAGTTATTAAAATAGTTAATATCCAAAAATATAATTTCATAAATCTCCTTCTAAAAAAATGAGTAATGTACTCGCTTTTCTATACAAAAATATAGGTTGTAATTAAAAAGTGCTGTTAATGCGCTGTTAAATAAACATAACTTAAGGATTGCGGCAAATCTATTGTACCCCACAAGCACTTATTGTTTAATACATAAATTTTAAAAGCCAGCTTGTTTGGTCCTAATAAATTATTAGTAGAGGATGTTTCGTCTTACGGTTTGAATTTTCTACTTTTGCAGAAAATAAAAAGACTCATATATGTTATCAGTTTCGAATCTTTCGGTTCAGTTTGGGAAACGCATCCTTTTTGATGAAGTAAATACAACCTTCACACAAGGGAATTGCTATGGAATTATTGGAGCTAATGGATCAGGGAAATCTACGTTTTTAAAGATTCTTTCAGGAAAACAAGAGCCTACTTCGGGGCATATTTCATTGGAGCCTGGAAAGCGTATGTCTGTATTGGAACAGAACCATAATTTGTATGATGGACATACAGTATTGGAAACCGTTTTAATGGGAAATAAGCCTTTATTTGAAATAAAATCCGAAATGGATGCTTTGTATGCTGATTATTCGGATGAAAATGCAGAAAGGATAGGAGAGCTTCAAGTGCAATTTGAAGAGATGAATGGATGGAACGCCGATAGTGATGGAGCTGCAATGTTGTCGAATTTAGGTATAAAAGAAGAGTTTCATTATACGCTAATGGGCGACATGGATGGTAAGCAAAAAGTACGTGTGCTATTAGCACAAGCCTTATTTGGAAATCCAGATGTGCTGATTATGGATGAGCCTACCAACGACTTAGATTACGAAACTATTTCTTGGTTGGAGAATTTTTTAGCTAACTATGAAAACTGTGTTATTGTGGTATCCCACGACCGTCACTTTTTAGATGCGGTATGTACACATATTTCGGATATTGATTTTGGTAAGATTAACCATTATTCGGGAAATTATACGTTTTGGTATGAATCTTCTCAATTAGCTGCGCGCCAACGTGCTCAGCAAAACAAGAAAGCCGAAGAAAAGAAAAAGGAATTAGAAGAATTTATCAGACGTTTTTCTGCCAATGTAGCTAAAAGTAAACAGGCTACCAGTAGAAAAAAGATGATCGATAAGCTGAATATTGCCGATATTAGACCTACTAGTCGTAGGTATCCAGCTATTATTTTTGAACGAGATAGGGAAGCAGGGGATCAAATTTTAAACATTCAAGGTTTAGCAGCTTCAATTGAAGGAGAAACATTATTTAAAGACATCGATCTTAATCTTAACAAGGGTGATAAGGTAGTTGTATTTTCAAAAGACTCAAGAGCAACCACTGCTTTTTATCAGATAATAAACGGGAAAGAACAAGCAGATGCGGGGGAGTATGCTTGGGGGATTACCACGACACAGTCTTATTTACCATTGGATAACAGTGAGTTCTTTAATAACAATTTGACCTTGGTAGATTGGTTACGTCAATGGGCAACAACCGAAGAAGAGCGCGAAGAGGTTTATATTCGTGGTTTTTTAGGAAAAATGATCTTTAGTGGAGAGGAAGCCCTTAAGAAATCCAATGTATTATCTGGAGGAGAAAAAGTGCGTTGTATGCTAAGTAGAATGATGATGGTAAGAGCAAACGTACTTATGTTGGACGAACCTACAAACCACTTGGATTTGGAAAGTATTACAGCATTTAATAATTCTCTTAAAAACTTCAAAGGGACTATTTTGTTTACAACCCACGATCATGAATTTGCCCAAACAGTAGCAAATCGCGTGATCGAATTAACACCTAATGGCATAATTGATAGGTACACTACTTTTGATGAATACATGCAGGATGCCAAAATTAAGGAATTGCGTGATAAAATGTATTCGGTAACGGCCTAACGAAATATATATTTGGGCTTGAATACCCCTTACTAGCTATAGAAAAACAGTTTTTAAAATCCGGAGTGTATAATCTCCGGATTTTTTATTTTTCTGTATACCTGTATCTCACACTTTTTTGGGGATAGTTTGTTTCAATAAATTCTTTTTTTTCGACATTAGGCATCCAAAACTTTTGAAGCAAGACCGTTTCACTGCTTGATAAAAGACAACGGACAAATTGAAAACCAACACTTTATATTTTCTTGTTTTGCATAATATAATACCTTTTATTTCCGCGACTAGAAGCACTTTTTAAGAAGACAGAAATTTTAACATACTCAAAATAAAACAGTCTAAATTTTTGAATCTAAAAGCGTAGCGATCTTAAGTCAATCTTTTGGGTAACTGTGATTTTTCGATCTTACATTTTGAACAAGGTTAGGGAGCATATACAGTCTGAATGAATCAACTTAAGATTGATTATTGACGATTGATTATTAATTAGTTCTTAACTTTTTAACTTGAAATTTGAAACCTTCAAACTTGAAACTTCTAACCTCAAACAACAGATTCTTCAGTCGGCCACAGCCTCCTTCTGAATAACTATTTAGTAGCTATTATAGCGCTTGAAGGCTCCGTTAAAGGCATAATATTCGTTTCTGAAAATCCGACACTTAAAGCCCACTGGTTAAAGTCTGAAGCTGTAAAATCAAAACCTTTGTCAGTTTCAATGGCCATGTTTAAGGACATCATTAAGCCAAAAGCATTTTTATTTCTTTCATCATCAATTATATTTTCAATAACAATAAATAATCCGCCTTTTGGTAATGCGTCATAGGCTTTTTTAATTAGCATTAACTTGTCTTCCATTCCCCAATCGTGCAAAATATTGCCCATGGTAATAATATCTGCTTTGGGGAAATCATCCTTAAAGAAATCACCGGAAACAACATCTATTCTATCATTTAATCCCATCATTTTGATATTTTCTTCTGCAATGGAACCAACTGGAGGAAGGTCGAATGAAATACATTTAATATGTGGGTTGTGTTTGGCAACATGTATAGATAGATTGCCACCGGAACCTCCAATGTCACAAAGGGTTTTATGTTTGGAAAAATCAAATTCACGAGCCAATTTCATAAAGTTACCTGCTTGTACACCTCCCATACCATGTATAAACTCTTTAAGGGTATCTTCGTTACTATAAAGTGCTTCAAAAATTGGTTGCCCTCCATGTTTTGTTTCGTTTTGGGGTTTACCAGTTTTTAAACATGTTTCCAGGTCATTCCAAAACGGGTATAGTCGATTGTTGGACATTTCTAAAATGCCTCCTATATAACTTAATTTGTTTTTGTCTAAAAACATATCGGCATCTTCAGAATTACTATATAAGGCAGTTTCTTTAATTTCTGTACGTTTTAAAAAACCTAGGGCTACCAGAGTATCTAAAAAGTCGAAAAGTGATCTTTTATGCAATCCTAGTTTTTTCTGAATGGCTTCAGCGGTTAATGGGTTATTGGCTAAATGCGTAAATAGCCCCATATTAACAGCTGTTAAAAGGGTTTTTGACGCCCAAAAGCCCATGCCTATTTGCATGATTTTAGATGGGGTTACTTGATTTGTGTTTTCTCTATCCATTTGGTTGCTTGTTAAGAATTGTTTTGTTGAGAATAAAGTACGTAATAATAGTTATACAGATATTAAATATAATAAATTTAGAGTTTAAAAGATAAGCTTGAAAAAGCTTCACAATTAAGAATTGGAGTAGTTCTTTTCGGAACCTTTTACTTGTTGGGGTTTTTATAAACTCTTAATTGATTCTTAATTTTTGTACATTTCAGTTAGATAACGAAACAAACAAAATTATTTATAGATGGCGATTAAAAACAATCAAATCAATTATATAGAGTTTAAAGGAACTGACCTTGAAAAAATAAAAACGTTTTATAATCTGGTCTTTGGTTGGCGTTTTACCGATTATGGGCCTAATTATATAGCATTTTCAGAAAGTGGTGTGGAAGGTGGTTTTGAAAGAACAGAAGATGTTATTGTTAATAGTGTGCTAGTAGTGATGTACCACCAAGAACTAGACGCAATAAAATCAAAAATTATAGCAGCTAAAGGGAAGGTTTCTAAAGACATATTTTCGTTTCCCGGTGGGCGTCGTTTTCATTTTCTAGACCCTTCAGGAAATGAATTGGCAGTTTGGTCGGATAAATGAATAAGAAAAAGCCATTTAAATAGTATTAAAAAATATTTAAATGGCCTTTTAAGGTTATAAAATAAAGGATAAACTTAAAATAAGCTGATCGGGTCTTGTGTCTAATCGGCTTTCATTGTTTAAAAACTTGGCTTCATTATCGCTAAAACCACGTTCGTACCTTACATCTAAACCTATCTTTTTAAAGTTAAGCCCGATACCAAAATTAAGTCCAACAGAGAATTCGTTTTCAACATCATTAATGGAAATACCATCAAATTCTGTATCTAATATGTATTGCAGAGCGGGACCGCCAAAAACACTAATAGGTCCTATAACTTTTAAACCTACTAGTAATGGGGCATCTAGTTTTTGCATGCTAAAACTATCATCATTATAATCACTCTTTGTTTTTGTAAAAACAACTTCAGGTTTAAAATAGATTTGGTTTCCTATTTTACCAAACAATCCAAAGTGGTAGCCTATATTTCTATCAGGATGTATTGTCTTAATGGACTCAAAATAATTACCGTTGGCATTATAGTTTAGACCGGCTTTAAATCCAAAGCCATGCGCTGTTTGGCCTATTACAGAAGTAGGAATTGATACTAATAATAGTAAAATAAAAATGGGATGTTTCATAATAGTATTTTTTTTATTAATAAGACATTAATCAAAAACGTTGCCAAAACAATATTATTTTCTTTTTATAACATTTCATGTAGTTTATAGTAATTATATTTGCCAACGATTGTCTTTAAATTTTTTAAGTAAGCTAAAGTAAAAAATGTTTAGCGATTGGTATACTTTATAATGTAAGATTGTATAAAGGATTTAAGGCATGATAAATTGATATACATGAAATTTGAATTAAAAGCTAAAGATTCACAAAGTAAGGCAAGAGCAGGAAAAATAACGACAGACCACGGTGTTATTGAAACACCAATATTTATGCCAGTTGGAACTGTTGCTTCAGTAAAGGGAGTACACCAACGCGAACTCAAAAATGATATAAACCCTGACATTATTCTAGGCAATACCTATCACTTATATTTAAGACCACAAACCCCAATTTTAGAAAAGGCAGGTGGATTGCATAAATTCATGAATTGGGATAGGAATATATTAACCGATTCTGGGGGATACCAAGTTTATTCATTATCATCCAATAGAAAAATTAAAGAAGAAGGCGTTAAGTTTAAATCCCATATAGATGGAAGCTACCATGTGTTTACCCCAGAAAATGTGATGGAAATTCAGAGGAGCATTGGAGCCGACATTATTATGGCTTTTGATGAGTGTACCCCGTATCCGTGTGATTATAATTATGCAAAGCGTTCAATGCATATGACACATCGTTGGTTGGATCGCTGTATTGCCCATTTAGATAAAACACCACTAAAGTACGATTATGGTCAAGCTTTTTTTCCAATAGTACAAGGAAGCACTTATAAGGACTTGCGTATGCAATCGGCCGAATACATAGCTAATGCTGGTGCGGTTGCTAATGCTATTGGAGGTTTATCGGTTGGAGAGCCGGCTGAGGAGATGTATGCTATGACCGATGTGGTTTGTAGTATTTTACCAGAAGACAAACCACGCTATTTAATGGGCGTTGGGACTCCTATCAATATTTTAGAGAATATTGCGTTAGGAGTAGATATGTTTGATTGTGTGATGCCAACTCGGAATGCAAGGAATGGTATGTTGTTTACCGCACATGGAACAATAAACATTAAAAACAAAAAATGGGAAGACGATTTTTCTCCCATAGACGAAATGGGCATAACATTTGTAGATACCGAGTACAGTAAAGCGTATTTAAGGCATTTGTTTACTGTTAACGAGTTGTTAGGCAAGCAGATAGCTACCATACACAATCTGGGTTTTTATTTGTGGTTGGTTCGTGAAGCTAGAAAACATATATTAGCAGGTGATTTTAGAGAGTGGAAAGATAAAATGGTGAAACAAATGGATAAACGTTTGTAATTAATGGACTCATCTTGACTTTTTTAACCAATTGGAAAAGTCAAGATGAGTTCAATATAAATCAGGTAATTAATTAACTAAAATCTAAACGTGTGAAAATTTTAGATTGGTACATTTTAAAACGTTATTTGTTTACATTTTTCATGATGCTGTTGCTGTTTATTCCAATTGGGATAACAGTCCATTTAGCAGAGAAGATTGGTAAAATTCTAGAAAATGAAGTGCCATTTGGTGAAGTGATGCTGTATTTTTGGGACTTCACCATTTATTTTGCTCACCTTTTATTCCCATTGTTTTTGTTTTTATCGGTTATTTGGTTTACATCAAAGCTGGCCAATAATACCGAGGTAATAGCCTTTTTAAGTTCGGGAGTTTCATTTACACGGTTTTTGCGCCCTTATATGATAGGCGCTTTTTTTGTTGGAATTTTGTCTTTGGTATTAGGCATGTATTTAGCTCCTAAAGCAAGTAAAGGTTTTAATGATTTTAGTTATAAATATTTTAAAAAGGGGAGAAGTGCCGTTCAGAACACCAATGTATATCGACAAATCAATGATAATGAAATTATTTATGTAAGTAGTTTTAATATTAAAAGTAAACAGGGGCAGGATTTTACCTTGGAGCATTTTGAAGACAATAAGTTAGTTTATAAAATAAAGGCCAGAACAATTAAGTATATCGATAAGGATTCAGTGTATCAGTTAACAGATTATGTAAAGCGCAACATTAATGCGTCGGTTGATAGCTTGGAAATCATTAGAAGAAAGGATACGATCTTTACTTTTGATGTTGATGATCTTATCCCTGTTATATATGCTGCGGAAACAAAAGGGTATTCAGATTTAAAGGGATTTATAGACAAGGAAGAAGCTAGGGGCTCATCAAACGTTGGACGTTACAAATTGGTGCTTTATAGGAAATGGAGTTTACCAGTTTCAGTATTTATCTTAACCATTATAGCGGTAGCCGTTTCTTCTATTAAGCGTCGTGGCGGAATGGGAGTTAATTTGGCTGTAGGTATTTGCATTGCTATGGTATTTGTTTTTTTCGATAAGATTTTTGGTGTCATGGCAGAACAATCAGATTTTCCGCCATTAATAGCAGTATGGTTCCCTAATGTGATTTTTGGGATTTTAGCTATTTATCTACTAATTAAAGCCAAGCGCTAGGATTAATAAAAAGCAGGATTATCTTGGGTGTTTAGCATGTTAATGAAGCAAAATTACAGGTAGAATTAAAGCTAAATAGGCCTTTTAATAAAGTTAATAAAAGAGTAATTTAAAATGAATAGATTGCTTCATAACAAACCCAAACTTAAAAATTTCGTCCACCTTCATTTCTTGGTTTTTATAGCTGGATTTACTGCTATTTTGGGAGAATTAATTAGCATTAAAGCCATCGATTTGGTGTGGTATAGGATGCTAATTGCTTCATTAATCATGTTAATCTATGTTAAGGTGGCCAAGGTTAAAATAAGAATAGCTCCAAAGGCTGTTTTAAGGTTATTTATTGCTGGTATTATCATAGCATTGCATTGGATCACTTTTTTTGGCTCCATCGACGAAGCTAATGTGTCTATAGCATTAGCAATGTTTTCTACCGGGGCTTTTTTTGCTTCATTTATTGAACCCATTATTTATAAACGACGTATAATTTGGTACGAAATTTTTCTTGGTATTCTTGTTATAATAGGCGTTTATGTAATAACACAAAGCGAAATAAAATATGTTACCGGAATTGTATTGGGTATTTGCTCCGCTTTTTTATCGTCTTTATTTGCCGTCCTTAATGGACATTTTTTAAAACAGCATACAGCTACGGTTATTTCTTTTTATGAATTTTTAAGTGGGGCGATCTTTATTTCGGTATTTATATTACTTTTCGATGATGGCTTTTCAGAAGATTTTTTTAATATTAGTAAAGCCGATTTTGGTTACCTTTTTATTTTGGCTTCCATTTGTACGGCATATGCATTTATTGCTGCTGTACAAGTTATGAAGCATATAAGTCCCTATACTGTAGTTTTAACCTATAATTTGGAACCGGTTTACGGTATTTTAATGGCCATTATCCTTTTCCCAGAAAAAGAAAAAATGAGTCCGTTATTTTATTATGGAGCCTCTATTATTATTGGTACAGTATTCTTAAATGGAATTTTAAAAAACTTAAGAATATTAAAAAGAAAAGAATCTTAACAGTGTATCATAATTAAAGTTTTTATATTTGTACGCTAACCGAATTAATAGCTAATAACATAAATTCTTATGGAATATTTAGAATTTGAACTTCCAATAAAAGACTTAGAGCAACAATTGCAAAAATGTAAAGTGATAGGAGAGGAAAGTGATGTAGATGTTTCTGAAACATGTGCACAGATTGAAAAAAAGCTTACAGACACTAAAAAAGAGATTTATAAAAATTTATCACCATGGCAACGTGTACAGTTGTCAAGACATCCTGATAGACCGTATACATTAGATTATATAAGAGCCATTTGTGGAGATTCGTTTTTAGAGTTGCATGGCGATAGAAGTTTCAAGGATGATAAAGCAATGATAGGAGGCCTTGGGAAAATAGGTGATCAGAGCTTTATGTTTATAGGACAACAAAAAGGGTATAATACAAAAACACGCCAGTACAGAAATTTTGGAATGGCGAATCCTGAAGGCTATAGAAAAGCTCTGCGGTTAATGAAATCTGCTGAAAAATTTGGTATACCAGTAGTGACCCTTTTAGATACTCCGGGAGCTTACCCGGGACTTGAAGCCGAAGAGCGTGGACAGGGAGAGGCAATTGCCAGAAATATTTTAGAGATGATACGCTTAAAAGTACCTGTTATAACTATCGTTATTGGTGAAGGAGCTTCTGGTGGTGCTTTGGGTATTGGAGTTGGAGATAGAGTGCTTATGTTGGAAAATACATGGTATTCTGTTATTTCTCCAGAATCATGTTCGTCTATTCTATGGCATAGTTGGGAATATAAAGAACAAGCAGCTAAAGCATTAAAGCTAACGGCGAGCGATATGAAAAAATTAAAATTAGTAGATGAGATCATCAAGGAACCTCTTGGTGGTGCCCATAGAAATCGAGAGAAGACCTTCAAAACTGTAAGTAATGCTATTTTGAAAAATTATGAAGCTTTAAAAAACTTATCACCAAAAGATTTGGTGTCTCAGCGAATGGAAAAATATGTTCAAATGGGAGTCTATAAAGGTTAAGCCTTTTAAAATCATATCATCTTAAAATCTGAAGTGAGAAGCTTCAGATTTTTTTTGTAGTTATTCACAATATTTGTAATTTATTAACAGTTAGATTGTTAATGAATGGTTAACAATGATAACTAGCTTTATCTTAAAAACATTTTCATTTTAATTACATTCGTAATCATGAAACAACCCAACCAAATTCAAGGATATAAAGTTGATAAAAGTACCATAATTAATCTCGAAAAGGGAAAGATACCACCGCAAGCTGTTGATATTGAAGAGGTTGTGTTAGGAGCGATGATGATTGATAAAAAAGGTGTTGATGAGGTTATCGATATATTGAATCCAGAAGCTTTTTACAAAGAAGGACATCAACATATCTTTGCAGCTATTTTTCAATTGTTTGAGAACAGTGAACCAATTGACTTATTAACCGTTTCAACGCAATTAAAGAAAAATGGAAAACTGGAGTTAGTTGGAGGGGATTTTTACCTTATTTCATTAACCCAAAAAGTGTCGTCTTCGGCACATATTGAATTTCATGCACGCATTATTTTGCAAAAGTTTATTCAACGTAGTTTAATCAAGATTTCAAGTGAAATTATTGAAGAAGCTTACGATGAAACGAAGGATGTTTTCGACTTGTTGGATAATGCAGAATCTAAACTATACGAAGTTACCCAAGGTAATATTAAAAAATCCAGTGAAACAGCTCAAGAATTGGTTATTCAGGCAAAGAAGAAAATTGAAGAGATTTCCAATAAAGAAGGGCTTAGTGGGATACCAACGGGATTTGATAAACTAGATAAATTAACTTCTGGATGGCAACCTTCCGATTTAATTATTGTCGCAGCACGTCCTGGTATGGGTAAAACAGCTTTAACGCTGTCTATGGCACGAAATATAGCCGTCGATCAAAATATACCAGTGGCTTTTTTCTCGTTAGAGATGGCATCGGTTCAATTAATTACACGGCTAATTTCAAGTGAGACAGGTTTATCCTCAGAGAAGTTACGTACCGGAAAATTAGAAAAACATGAATGGGAACAACTTAATGTAAAAGTAAAAGGCTTAGAAAAGGCGCCATTATACATTGATGATACACCATCACTTTCTATATTTGATCTAAGGGCAAAGGCGCGAAGACTATCTTCGCAACATGGTATTAAGTTAATTATTATTGATTATTTACAGTTAATGACCGGTGGTAATAGTCATGGCGGTAACCGTGAACAGGAAATTTCCATGATTTCCAGAAACCTTAAAGCACTTGCAAAAGAACTAATGGTTCCAGTTATTGCATTATCTCAGCTATCACGTGCAGTTGAAACACGTGGTGGTAGTAAACGCCCATTATTATCAGATTTACGTGAATCTGGTGCAATTGAACAAGATGCCGATATCGTATCGTTTATTTACAGACCAGAGTATTATAAAATTGAAGAATGGGATGATGATGAGCGATCTCCAACAGAAGGGCAAGCAGAATTTATTATAGCAAAGCACAGAAATGGTGGTTTAGAAAATATTCGATTGAAATTCCTTGGACATTTAGGTAAGTTTGATAATTTGGATGACTTTGACTCGCCATTTGAATTCCATAGTAAGATGAACGCAGGCGATAACGATGATCCGTTTAAGTCAACTGATAACTTTACGGCAAGTCCAGATCAAGCTTTTGGAAGCTCGTTTAATGACGACGAAGACTCCGATGTACCGTTTTAATTTTTAACGTAGAATATTCTTTAAAGAATTTTAACTCAAGATTATTTTTGATTACCTTTCGGTCTATGAAGAAGCCTTTGGTTATCATATTATTTGTATTCTTATCAATAAATACATTTGCTTCGTATCTGCTTATTCCAATGGATGCCGAAAGTCAAAAGAACCATTTAAAAGCTTATGGTGTTACCTATTGGACATTAAGTAAGCAGCTAAAAGTAAAATGGTTATTGAATTATAGAGGTGGTTCTTTTTTGTTGCCCGATGTAGCCGAAATTCAACAGGAATGTCAAATTAGAGGTGTGTCCTTCGAGGTCATTTCAAACAATGAAGCCGAAAGTATTTTAGAATATGTTAGTAGCCCAAGCCAGAATATGGAAGCCGTTGTTTTGGAAAAAGCACCAAAAATAGCTGTTTATACCCCTAAGGGCAAGTTGCCTTGGGATGATGCTGTTACAATGGTATTGCAATATGCCGAAATACCTTATGAAACGGTTTATGACGAAGAGGTGTTAAATGATGGTTTATTATTATTTGATTGGCTACACTTGCACCATGAGGATTTTACAGGGCAATATGGGAAGTTTTATGGGACTTATAGGGCCACTTCTTGGTATATTCAAGAAAAGAAAGATGCCGAAGCGTTGGCAACAAAGTTAGGATATAGTAAAGTATCCCAAGATAAGTTGGACGTCGCTTTAAAGATCAGGGATTATGTTGTTGGAGGAGGTTTTATGTTTGCCATGTGCAGTGCAACCGATAGTTTTGATATCGCTTTGTCTGCCGAGGGCGTTGACATCTGTGAGCCAATGTTTGACGGCGATGGCAGTGACCCAAGTTACCAAAACAAGATTGACTATAATAAAACCTTTGCCTTTACAGACTTCACATTAGAACGGAGCCCGACAGTTTATGAATTTTCTTCGATAGATATGACGAGAAAACGTGTGGTTCCCAGAACTACCGATTATTTTACGCTTATGGAGTTTTCTGCAAAATGGGATCCTATACCTACCATGTTATGTCAAAACCATACCGCTTTGGTTAAAGGTTTTATGGGACAAACAACTGCTTTTACAAGAGATGAAATAAAATCGAATGTATTGGTAATGGGTGAAAATAAATCGAATGGAGAGGCTAAATACATACACGGTATAAAAGGAAAGGGGTTTTTCACCTTTTACGGAGGGCATGACCCAGAAGACTATCAACATCGTGTGGGTGATGCTAAGACAGAACTCGATTTACATCCAACTTCTCCTGGGTATAGGTTAATATTAAATAATGTATTGTTTCCTGCAGCTAGAAAAAAGAAGCAGAAAACCTAATACTTTTATTGAACGACTTCTACCGTTCGTTGAAAGCTGTATATAAAGCCATCAGCACCTTGACCGGTAGACGTTTCATTTTCATTAAGTATCATTTCTTCTAGAGAAGGGAATGTAATACCGCCAATTTCTATATCATCAACAACTAAGTAAGTATTGCCACCAATGGTTTCAATTGAGAAATCGTACACACCCGTATCTAAACCATCTTCTTTTTCAGGATCATCATTAGAGTTCGTAACCGAGAGTTTACCATTTAGCTCATCAAAAACCCAAACGATTGTATCTAATGAAAATTGTTCGTCAACACCAGAAATCCCTCCAGTAACGTTTACTATGTGCCACAAATATCTTACTACCTGATTGTTGTTTTCATCATTAGTATTAACCGAACAACTAGTTAATAGAAAAACACAGGATAGTGCAATTAAAAAAGTACGCTTCATTCTTAAATAACATTTAATTTATACTATTAGATGATAAAGAATGAAAAAGGTTGCGTAAGCTTTAAAAATAAATTGATGGCTTACTCTATGACTAGTTTTTCTTTTTCCACTAACAGCTCATGTAAAACATGCTCAACACCAAAATCGTTATTACTCTTGGTTTCAAACCTTGCAACAGATTTAACTTTAGGATGTGCATTTTGCATGGCATAACTAAAGTATGCAGTTTCAAGCATTTCAAGATCATTGTTGTAATCGCCAAAAACCATAGTCTCTTCCTCTTTTATGTTATACATGCTCTGAATTAAATTTACAGCATGCCCTTTATTTGCAATGTTTTCAGAAATGTCTACCCAATGGTTGGCAGAAACTTTAATCTTAAAGTTAGACTCCAAATGTTTGACATGTGGATATATGTGTTTTTCGGAGTTTTCTTCGTGAAACAAAGCTATTTTGTAGATATCCTCATTTATACATTCAGGAGTCTCAATAATTTCATAGCACGCATAATATTCTGATAATAGATCTAAAAGAGATTGAGATTTACCCATAACATAGGCTTTTTTCTTGGTGCAAAACACAGGATGTACGTTGTTTAATGAAGCAACTAAGTAAATGATTTCCGATAAATTATCTTTTTTTATAGGATTAGAAAGAAGGGTGGTTTCGTTTTTAACCACTAAACCTCCATTTTCAGCAACTATAATCATATCATCTTTTATTGCGTCGAATTTGTTTACTATACCATAATAAGGGCGTCCGCTTGCAGCAACAAAAAGAATGTCATGGGCTTTCATTTTTTCAAATAGTTCAAAGAATTGAGAGCTGACTTCATGGTTTGAATTTAATAGAGTGCCGTCCATGTCGGTCACTACTAATTTTACTTGGGATAAATTCATATAAACAGATTAAGGCACAAATTTAAATTTATCAATTGACATAGCAACCTGTTTTACATTAACTTATTATGAATATTTTAAGGTAGTTAAAAATTAATTGTGCAATTTTGAGAGATATTAGAATTAAGGTTAAAGCAATAGAGTATGAAGTTGTTTCAAATAGAAATAAAGTTAGGGCCTTATCCAAGGGGATTTCATTTAGTAACAGAAGAGGTCTTAGAAAGCATACCAGAGTTATATCAAATAGCAAAGGGGCAATTACAGGTATTTATAAAACATACATCGGCCAGTTTAACAATTAATGAAAATGCCGATGATACGGTTAGAGCTGATTTTGAACAGCATTTTAATAAAATGGTTCCTGAAAATGCACCGTATTATGAGCATACCTACGAAGGAGCCGATGATATGCCAGCACACATTAAGACATCATTATTGGGATCTTCTGTGCAAGTGCCCATTACAAATGGCAAGCTCAATTTAGGAACTTGGCAAGGTATATATTTATGTGAACATAGGAATTATGGGGGTGCAAGGAATTTGGTGATTACAGTAATTGGAGAATAAAAGGTCTAAAAAGCGCCGTTCTGTGTTTGTTTTAGAAGGGCGCTTTTTAGATTTCATTCTTTAGTGAGAGCCTACATGACAGCCAC
The DNA here is from genome assembly GCF_016428595.1 of Snuella sedimenti. Taxonomy (GTDB): domain Bacteria; phylum Bacteroidota; class Bacteroidia; order Flavobacteriales; family Flavobacteriaceae; genus Snuella; species Snuella sedimenti. The sequence continues at coordinate 226,407 of NZ_JAELVQ010000003.1, forward strand.
AATTGGGAACAGTAAAGCTTTCGCTTTCTTCATGCCAGGGAAAAGCTTGATTGTACTTGTTATTTTCCCAATAAAATTTGTCACGTTTTTTTGTATGGTTACCTATTTCATTCATGGTTTCTGTGTCGTATAAACGACCATTAATCATGGTGTAAATAATGCTTTCGGAGTTTTTGATGTCCTCTAACGGGTTTTTATCCATAACAACCAAATCGGCCAATTTCCCGACTTTTAATGAACCAATGTCATTAGCAGCACCAATATAATCGGCACCATTAATGGTGGCAGCTTTTAGGGCTTCATGATTTGTCATGCCCCCTTGCTGAAGCATCCATAATTCCCAATGCGCTCCTAGGCCTTGTAACTGACCATGAGCACCCAAATTAACTTTTACTCCAGCATCACTTAAAGCCTTGCAAGTTTGGGAAACTAAAATATGACCATTGGTATATTCTTCATCTGGAACCATGGTACGGTGTCTGGAACGTGAGTCTATAATCCCTCTAGGTGTATACTTTAAGAGCTTTTCTTTTTCCCATACATTCGTTTTCTGATACCAATAGTATTCACCGTTAAGGCCGCCGTAGTTTACTATAAGTGTTGGCGTATAACCTGTATTGCTATGGCTCCATAGTTCTAAAACATCCTTGTATACAGGAGCTACAGGTATATTGTGCTCTACACCGGTGTGCCCATCCATAATCATGGTCATATTATGATAAAAAGTAGAACCACCTTCGGGAACAACAAAAATACCCTCTTCACGAGCTGCTTGAATGACTTGCTGACGTTGTTCTCGTCTAGGTTGGTTGTAACTTTTTACAGAAAGTGCTCCAAAAGCCTTTGTACGCTTAATAGAAGAGCGAGCATCATCTATATTGTTTATAACTGCTTTAAAATCCCCATCAGCCCCATATAGTATAAAGCCAGTAGAGTAGAGGCGGGGGCCAACCAAGCTACCGTTTTTAAGTAATTCAGACAGGGTAAAAACGGTTTCGGTATGTGCTGATGGATCGTGAGCAGTAGTCACACCATAAGCTAAGTTGGCATAAAATTGCCAATGCTTTTGCGTAGTTAAACCATATCGGAATCCGCCAATATGCGCATGGACATCCACAATACCTGGCATGATTGTTTTTCCTGTAACATCATAAACCTTAGCGTTCGCGGGGATTTTAATATCCGAAACGTTCCCAATGGCTTCAATTTTATTATCCTTGACAACAATGGTGCCATTTTCTATGACTTCCTCACCCTCCATAGTTATAATTGTGGCACCCTTAAAGGCAATTAAACCTTCGGGTTTGTCCGTTTTTACTTCTAAATTTATTTTAATACCGTCTTCAACAAGATCTGCACCTTCTTTTGCTTCGGCAGAGAAATACGTGTTGCCCAATGTCCAATGAAGTGTTTTACTATCCTTCGACCAATGTAAATTAATACCAGCATCTTTAGTTAATTGTGTAACTGGAACAAACTTGGTTTTATCTGTAATATCCAATGTCTGACCAGATTTGGGCATGGGAGCCATGTAAACTTTATGTAAGTGGATAAATGCTATCCAGTTACCATCTGGGCTTGGTACCAATCTGTTACCGTGTTTAGATTTTATGAGTGTATGCTTGTCAAAGCCATTAATATCAATACTCACTAACTCTTTAGTTAACGCCCCCATAAAGGAACCTCCAGTTTGGTATATAATCCGGGAGTCATCCGATGTGTAAATTGGGTAGTCGCCATTTTTAGAAATTAATTTTACGCTAGAACCATCTGCTTTCATAGTGTAAAGCCCTGGATTTTTGGAAAATGTTCTCCCTTGCTCATTGTTTCCGGCTTCTTTTCTATAAACAATGTGTGCGCCATTATTTGAATAGGAAGGATTTCTGTAAATTCCTTTTTCGGTTGTAAGCTTTACAGGAATACCTCCTTTAATGGGTAGGCTATAAATTGCCCCTAGATTTTTATCGTTCCAGGTAACATATAAAATATTTTTGCCATCAGGAGAAAAAGATGGTTCAAACTCAAAGTCCTTTCCATTGGTTAGTCGTTTAGGCTTTCCGTTAGGTAGTTTCTGTATCCACAAATAACCAAGCGCATTAAATATAATTGTTTTTTCATCGGGAGATGTAACGGCATGCCTTATAACTTTGGCTTTAAAAGTATCGGGAGCTACGGGATTATCAAATTCCAGAGCTTTAGCAATTTTTATTTTTGCATCTACACGAAAGGGGATAGGGGTTACTTTTAATGAATTAATATTTATTTTATTTATCTTACCTCCGGACCAGATTATAATGTCTTCATTATTTGGTAACCAAGCAAAATTGGGGTGAACTCCAAAAATAGCCCAAGCTTCCTGTTGATCTTTATTAAGCTGATCGTAAATAGGCCATTCTTCACCGGTTTCTAAATCATGAAGGAATAGTACCGTATTGGTTCTAACTCGTTTAATGAACGCCAGTTTTTTTCCATCTCTGGATATTTGCGGTCTGGCAGCACCTCCTGGACCTCCCGTAACGGTTTCAATCTTTCCGGTTGTCATATCGTATCTTTTTATAACATAGATTTGACTATTTGGGTCTTTGTTGTATTCAAAAGCACCGCCAGGATAAACATCTTCACTGTAATATAGATAGTTTCCATCAGGGGAAATGCAAGGTTCATTAACATCCTGCTGATCGTTTTTACGTTTGGTTAATTGTATACCGCTACCACCTGTTTTGTGGTACATCCATAATTCACCAGCACCCAGAGAACGGCTAGAGGTAAAATGCTTACGAGCTATTAGGTATTGACTATCTGGTGTCCAAATGGCGTTGTTTAATAATCTAAAGTCTTCTTTAGTAATTTGTTTTGCATCACTACCATCTATATTCATTATCCAGATGTTATCCCCTCCACCAGCATCACTGGTAAATGAAATGTGTTTGCCATCTGGGCTAAAACGTGGTTGGACTTCAAAGGGGAGCCCTTCTCTTAGTATTTCTGCTTTACCTCCATTTATGCTTAATTTATAGATGTCACCTAGCATGTCGAAAACAATGAACGTGCCATCTGGACTTATATCCAAATTCATCCAAGTGCCTTCGTTAGTAGACAGTTCTAAAGTTTTGAAGTCCCAATTACCTTCTGGGTTTGAAACATCCCAGACCGTTTCTTTTTCTTGACCAATAGTATTAAGGGAAAATGTTATAAGCAGAAGTAAAATGATACGAATACGATTCATTATATTGTTTATTTTAATTTAGGGCGAAAGATAATTATATAGCCTTACTTCTACTGTTAAAATAAACTGAAAATTTGTACAAAAAAAATCCGATTCAATGAAGAATCGGATTTTCTATTAAGCGAATATAATATGTTTTACAATAGGCGGAACGCCTTATTTTACTTTCTCTATTACAGCTTTAAAAGCCTCTGGGTTGTTCATTGCTAAATCGGCTAAAACCTTACGGTTTAATTCGATATTATTAGCTTTTAATAATCCCATAAATTGAGAATAAGATAAACCATGTTCTCTGGCTCCTGCGTTAATACGCGTAATCCATAAAGCACGGAATGTTCTCTTTTTATTTCTGCGGTCTCTGTACGAATATTGCATCGCTTTGTCAACCGCATTTTTTGCTACTGTCCAAACGTTTTTACGTCTTCCAAAGTAGCCTTTAGCTTGTTTAAGAACCTTTTTTCTTCTGGCTCTTTTTGCTACAGAATTTACTGATCTTGGCATAATTTTTAATTTTTTTGTAGTAGGCGATTCTTTAATTCTGAATTTTAAATTCTGAACTTTGAATTCTTTTTAGTTGCCTAACTCCAAGGTTTATAATTTATTTAACCGGTTAAAACAGTATTACTTTAAACGTAACATTGTTTTAACATTGTTTTCGTCTGACTTATGTACTAATGTATCATGAGTAAGAGCAAGTTTACGCTTTTTAGACTTCTTTGTTAAGATATGACTTTTAAAAGCGTGCTTTCTTTTAATCTTACCAGTACCAGTTAACTTAAAACGTTTTTTGGCACTAGATTTAGTTTTCATTTTAGGCATTTTCTTCTCCTAGTTTTTAATTATTTCGCTTAATTACCTTAATGCTGAAGATACTTCAGCATTTTATCTTTCAATATTACTTAATCTTTTACTTTTTAGGAGCTATGAACATAGTCATTCGCTTACCTTCTAATTTAGGCATTTGTTCAACCTTGCCAAATTCTTCAAGATCTTGTGCCAATCGAAGCAACAATATTTGACCTTGCTCCTTGAATATTATTGATCGTCCTTTAAAGAATACAAACGCTTTAAGTTTGGCTCCTTCTTTTAGGAACTTCTCGGCATGTTTCTTTTTGAATTCGTAATCATGGTCATCTGTTTGGGGGCCAAAACGAATTTCTTTAACAACAACTTTTGTCGCTTTCGATTTTAAAGCCTTATCACGTTTCTTTTGCTCGTAAAGAAACTTTTTATAATCCATAACCTTACAAACGGGTGGATCTGCTTTAGGTGAAATTTCGACAAGATCTAAACCTTGCTCGTCTGCTATTTTTAAAGCGTTGCGAGTATCGTATATACCAACTTCAACATTGTCTCCAACCAGACGAATGTTTGGTGATGTGATCTTAGAGTTAATCCTATGTTTGTCCTCTTGTTCTACCCTTCTTGTGGGTTGTCTTCTTCTTCGAATTGCTATGGCCTTATTTTTTTAATTAAACGTTAATTTTAAAATGTTTTTAGCGTATTGCTTATTTCTGCTGTTATTGTTTTAGAGAATTCCTCAACTGAGATCATTCCTAAATCTTCACCACCATGTTGACGCACAGTTATTTTTCCTTCCTTCTCTTCTTGCTCCCCTATAATAATCATATAAGGATGCTTTTGCATTTCGGCTTCCCGAATCTTCTTCCCAATAGTTTCATTCCTATGGTCTACAAGGGCGCGAATTTCGTTATTTTCTAGCAAATTTAAAACTTTTTCGGAGTATTTTTCATATTTCTCACTAATTGATAGGATAATAGCTTGTGTTGGCATTAACCAAAGTGGGAAATTACCACCTGTATGCTCCAGTAGAAGTGCAACAAAACGTTCCATGCTTCCAAAGGGAGCACGGTGTATCATTACAGGTCTATGTAATTCATTGTCACTCCCTTTGTATGTAAGGTCAAACCGTTCTGGTAAGTTGTAATCTACTTGAATGGTGCCTAGCTGCCAACGCCTTCCTAAAGCATCTTTAACCATAAAGTCTAATTTAGGCCCGTAAAAGGCTGCTTCACCAGTTTCAATTACATAATTAAGCCCTTTATCTTTTGCTGCATTTATTATGGCCTGTTCAGCCTTTTCCCAATTTTCAATAGAACCAATATATTTTTCTGGGTTATTAGGATCTCTTAAGGATACTTGAGCTGTAAAGTTTTCAAAGCCTAAAGAACCAAACACATATAGTACTAGGTCAATCACATTTTTAAATTCTTGATCTAATTGTTCGGGCATACAAAATAAGTGAGCATCATCTTGCGTAAAGCCTCTTACACGAGTAAGACCATGTAACTCACCGCTTTGTTCATATCGATATACGGTTCCAAATTCAGCATAACGCTTTGGTAAATCTTTATAGGACCACTGATTGTGCTTATAAATCTCACAGTGATGCGGACAGTTCATAGGTTTTAATAAAAACTCTTCGTCCTCCTTTGGAGTGCGTATAGGTTGAAAACTATCTTCGCCATATTTAGCATAGTGCCCCGAGGTAACATAGAGTTCTTTTTGTCCTATATGGGGAGATACTACCATTTCGTAGCCTGCTTTTTTTTGTGCAGCTTTTAAAAAGTTTTCTAAGCGCTCACGAAGTGCGGCACCTTTTGGAAGCCATAAAGGTAAGCCTTGACCAACCTTTTGGGAAAAGGTGAACAGTTCTAATTCTTTTCCTAACTTTCTGTGATCTCGTTTTTTAGCTTCTTCTAATAGGTTTAAATATTCCGTAAGTTCTTTTTGTTTAGGAAAAGAAATACCATAAACACGGGTTAATTGCGGGTTGTTTTCATTTCCTCGCCAGTAGGCACCCGCTACCGATAGGATTTTTACTGCCTTAATAATACCGGTATTGGGAATATGTCCACCACGACATAAATCGGTGAATGTTGAATGATCGCAAAATGTAATTGTGCCATCTTCCAAGTTTTCTATTAACTCGGTCTTGTATTCATTGTTTCGATATAAGTCTAAAGCTTCTGCTTTGGTAGCCGAGCGCATTTTAAAATCATGTTTCCCTCGGGCTATTTCTAACATTTTATTTTCAATGGCTTTAAAATCTTTTTCAGAAACGGTATGCTCCCCAAAATCAACATCATAATAAAAGCCATTTTCTATAGCAGGTCCAATAGTTAATTTTGACCCGGGGTATAATTCTTCAATTGCTTGTGCTAAAACGTGTGCAGATGAATGCCAAAAGGCCGTTTTACCTTCATCATCTTTCCATGTATAAAGAACTAAAGATCCATTGGTTGTTAAAGGGGTGCTACTTTCTATAGTTTCACCATTAAAATTTGCTGAAATGACATTTCTAGCTAGTCCTTCACTTATGCTCTTAGCAACATCCATTGGAGTTACGTTTGCTTCAAACGTTTTTACACTTCCATCGGGCAATGTTATATCTATCATTGAAATAAATTAAATTCAGTTGGCAAAGATAATAGTATATAAAGATACATACAATATATATATAGGTATTATTTTAACTGTTTGCTTGGGGTATACCAACTATATGATAAGTTGTAAACATTGCACTTCTCATCGGGGATAGTTTTATGGTCTCAACCCATTGTGGGGGATGTGTACATTTGGTAATTGTAGGGTTATTTTTCGGAACCAAATATTTTTCTATGTCTAACCACTTGGTATTCAGTTTATACTGAAAAAGTTCAAAAAAAGGTTTTGAAAAAGTTAGGTAAAGTAAAAATAGATGTTACCTTTGCAGCCGCTTTGGGGCACTGTCCAGTGTTGGTTTTGTCCGGGGCGAGGAGTTCAAAAGGGCATGATGAAATAAAACAAAAAAAAGTTTCAAAAAGCTTTTGGGAATAAAAAAAGGGTTTTATATTTGCACCCGCTTAACGAGGAAACGAGTTGGGTTTAGAAGATAATAAAGTTCATGGACATATTGAATTGACAGCGTAAGAGGGTTATCGGAAACGATAATTCTCAACGAAGAGAACAGACCGTTTTGAGTACTGGGGATTCCTATTGGTCGTTAAAGTTGCCGCATTGTATCTATATATAATGGCGGCACGTACAAATTAACGATGAAGAGTTTGATCCTGGCTCAGGATGAACGCTAGCGGCAGGCCTAACACATGCAAGTCGAGGGGCATCGGGGATTGCTTGCAATCCGCCGGCGACCGGCGCACGGGTGCGTAACGCGTATACAATCTGCCTTGTACCGGGGGATAGCCCAGAGAAATTTGGATTAATACCCCATGGTATGTGGTCCCCGCATGGGGACCTCATTAAAGGTTACGGTACAAGATGAGTATGCGTTCTATTAGCTAGATGGTGTGGTAACGGCACACCATGGCGACGATAGATAGGGGCCCTGAGAGGGGGATCCCCCACACTGGTACTGAGACACGGACCAGACTCCTACGGGAGGCAGCAGTGAGGAATATTGGACAATGGAGGGAACTCTGATCCAGCCATGCCGCGTGCAGGAAGACTGCCCTATGGGTTGTAAACTGCTTTTGTACGGGAAGAAACCGCTCTACGTGTAGAGCCTTGACGGTACCGTAAGAATAAGGATCGGCTAACTCCGTGCCAGCAGCCGCGGTAATACGGAGGATCCAAGCGTTATCCGGAATCATTGGGTTTAAAGGGTCCGTAGGTGGAAGATTAAGTCAGAGGTGAAATCCTGCAGCTCAACTGTAGAATTGCCTTTGATACTGGTTTTCTTGAGTCGTTATGAAGTGGTTAGAATATGTAGTGTAGCGGTGAAATGCATAGATATTACATAGAATACCAATTGCGAAGGCAGATCACTAATAACGTACTGACACTGATGGACGAAAGCGTGGGTAGCGAACAGGATTAGATACCCTGGTAGTCCACGCCGTAAACGATGGATACTAGCTGTTCGGATTTATCTGAGTGGCTAAGCGAAAGTGATAAGTATCCCACCTGGGGAGTACGTTCGCAAGAATGAAACTCAAAGGAATTGACGGGGGCCCGCACAAGCGGTGGAGCATGTGGTTTAATTCGATGATACGCGAGGAACCTTACCAGGGCTTAAATGTAAGTTGCATTAGCTAGAGATAGCTATTTCTTCGGACCACTTACAAGGTGCTGCATGGTTGTCGTCAGCTCGTGCCGTGAGGTGTCAGGTTAAGTCCTATAACGAGCGCAACCCCTGTTGTTAGTTGCCAGCATGTAAAGATGGGAACTCTAACAAGACTGCCGGTGCAAACCGTGAGGAAGGTGGGGATGACGTCAAATCATCACGGCCCTTACGTCCTGGGCTACACACGTGCTACAATGGTAGGGACAGAGAGCAGCCACTGGGCGACCAGGAGCGAATCTACAAACCCTATCACAGTTCGGATCGGAGTCTGCAACTCGACTCCGTGAAGCTGGAATCGCTAGTAATCGCATATCAGCCATGATGCGGTGAATACGTTCCCGGGCCTTGTACACACCGCCCGTCAAGCCATGGAAGCTGGGAGTGCCTGAAGTCCGTCACCGCAAGGAGCGGCCTAGGGTAAAATCGGTAACTAGGGCTAAGTCGTAACAAGGTAGCCGTACCGGAAGGTGCGGCTGGAACACCTCCTTTCTAGAGAAAGACGACTAAGAGGAAGCAAAAACCAATAAAGGGACCGTTTGTTCTCGTTGCTGTCAATTTAAAATATCATAGATATGAGAGATTAGATATGAGGGATTAGGGTTTATCCATTGGGGTATCTAACATCTAATATCTAGTATCCAACATCTAAGAAACAGTCTCATAGCTCAGCTGGTTAGAGCGCTACACTGATAATGTAGAGGTCGGCAGTTCGAGTCTGCCTGAGACTACGACCCAAGGTCGGTTTGATAAGGTCAAGTCGGTTTTGGACGTTCATTAAATATTGAAAGGAAATTCTAGAAGTAGCGATCCACCAAAAGTCGGCACAAGCGACTGCAAACTGCAGACTGTGGACTGCCAACTGGGAACGGGGGATTAGCTCAGCTGGCTAGAGCGCCTGCCTTGCACGCAGGAGGTCATCGGTTCGACTCCGATATTCTCCACGGTTCTAGATGGTTAGGCCGTTAGATGCATGGAAAGTTAGAGAAGTCTAATGATCCAATAAATCTAAGGGGTCTAAAAATCTGGGAAAAAAGTTCATTGACATATTGAAAAAGATACATGAAAATTAAGATTGAATTTATTCAGTTTTAAATAATAATATAGATTGATTAGGATCACCACGAGCGATATCTAATTGATCGACCGTTAATTGACGATTCATAGTTGTTAATTAACAGTAACTCATTAAAAAAGCAAAAAGTACAATAAGCTAAATAAGGGCGTATGGGGAATGCCTAGGCTCTCAGAGGCGATGAAGGACGCGATAAGCTGCGAAAAGCTGCGGGGATCGGCACACACGAATTGATCCGCAGGTATCCGAATGGGACAACCCAGCATGTTGAAGACATGTTATCCTTAGGGAGGCGAACCCGGAGAACTGAAACATCTAAGTACCCGGAGGAGAAGAAAACAAAAGTGATTCCGTTAGTAGTGGCGAGCGAACGCGGATTAGCCCAAACCGGTGTTGTTATGGCAATGCCGGGGTTGTAGGACTACGATATTCGACACTGAGCGAACTAGAACTGTTTGGAAAGACAGACCATAGAGAGTGATAGTCTCGTAAAGGTAAGCGAAGTTTAGATAGTAGTATCCTGAGTAGTGCGGGACACGAGTAATCCTGTATGAATTTGGCGGGACCATCCGTTAAGGCTAAATACTCCTGAGAGACCGATAGTGGACTAGTACCGTGAGGGAAAGGTGAAAAGAACCCTGAATAAGGGAGTGAAATAGAACCTGAAACCATACGCTTACAAGCGGTCGGAGCACCTTTGGGTGTGACGGCGTGCCTTTTGCATAATGAGCCTACGAGTTACCGTTGCTAGCAAGGTTAAGCACTTCAGGTGCGGATCCGTAGCGAAAGCGAGTCTGAACAGGGCGCCATAGTTAGTAGTGGTAGACGCGAAACCGTGTGATCTACCCATGGGCAGGTTGAAGCTGTAGTAACATACAGTGGAGGACCGAACCGGTTGACGTTGAAAAGTCTTCGGATGACCTGTGGGTAGGGGTGAAAGGCCAATCAAACTCGGAAATAGCTCGTACTCCCCGAAATGCATTTAGGTGCAGCGTTGATTTATAGTTTTATAGAGGTAGAGCTACTGATTGGATGCGGGGGCTTCACCGCCTACCAATTCCTGACAAACTCCGAATGCTATAAAATGTTGGTCAGCAGTGAGGGCATGGGTGCTAAGGTCCATGTCCGAGAGGGAAAGAACCCAGACCATCGGCTAAGGTCCCCAAATGTATGCTAAGTTGAAAAAACGAGGTTGAACTGCTTAGACAGCTAGGATGTTGGCTTGGAAGCAGCCATTCATTTAAAGAGTGCGTAACAGCTCACTAGTCGAGCGGTTCGGCATGGATAATAATCGGGCATAAGCATACTACCGAAGCCATGGCATCGAAAGATGGGTAGGGGAGCATTGTAGTGTCGTCGAAGGTGTACCGTGAGGTCCGCTGGAGAAGCTACAAAAGAAAATGTAGGCATAAGTAACGATAATGCGGGCGAGAAACCCGCACTCCGAAAGACTAAGGTTTCCTCAGCTATGCTAATCAGCTGAGGGTTAGTCGGGGCCTAACGCGAACCCGAAAGGGGTAGTGGATGGACAACAGGTTAATATTCCTGTACCTGCTCCCGTTAAAAGTGACGGAGGCGAGAATTTGGTGCGTGCTGACGGAATAGCACGTTGAAGGGAGCGGTAACGCCCCGATAGTACACTGAGGTTTCGGCCAAGGTGATAATCCAGAGGATCGACTTCCAAGAAAAGCGAGGGAAGCAGCCCGTACCCTAAACCGACACAGGTAGTTGGGATGAGAATTCTAAGGAGCTCGAGAGATTCATGGCTAAGGAATTAGGCAAAATAGACTCGTAACTTCGGGAGAAGAGTCGCCCACCATCAGGTGGGCCGCAGTGAAAAGGTCCAGGCGACTGTTTATCAAAAACACAGGGCTATGCCAAATCGAAAGATGATGTATATGGCCTGACACCTGCCCGGTGCTGGAAGGTTAAGTGGAGGGTTTAGCTTCGGCGAAGATCTCAAATGAAGCCCCAGTAAACGGCGGCCGTAACTATAACGGTCCTAAGGTAGCGAAATTCCTTGTCGGGTAAGTTCCGACCTGCACGAATGGTGCAACGATCTGGACACTGTCTCAGCCATGAGCTCGGTGAAATTGTAGTATCGGTGAAGATGCCGATTACCCGCTGTGGGACGAAAAGACCCCGTGCACCTTTACTATAGCTTAGTATTGGTTTTGGATAAGTAATGTGTAGGATAGGTGGGAGACTTCGAAGCGGCGTCGCCAGGCGTTGTGGAGTCATTGTTGAAATACCACCCTTTGCTTGTCTAGAGTCTAACCCTCACTCGAGGGGACAGTGCTTGGTGGGTAGTTTGACTGGGGTGGTCGCCTCCAAAAGAGTAACGGAGGCTTCTAAAGGTACCCTCAGCACGCTTGGTAACCGTGCGCAGAGTGCAATGGCATAAGGGTGCTTGACTGAGAGACCTACAAGTCGATCAGGTTGGAAACAAGAGCATAGTGATCCGGTGGTTCCGCATGGAAGGGCCATCGCTCAAAGGATAAAAGGTACGCCGGGGATAACAGGCTGATCTCCCCCAAGAGCTCATATCGACGGGGGGGTTTGGCACCTCGATGTCGGCTCGTCACATCCTGGGGCTGGAGAAGGTCCCAAGGGTTGGGCTGTTCGCCCATTAAAGTGGCACGCGAGCTGGGTTCAGAACGTCGTGAGACAGTTCGGTCTCTATCTACAGTGGGCGTTAGAAATTTGAGTGGATCTGACTCTAGTACGAGAGGACCGAGTTGGACGAACCTCTGGTGTACCTGTTGTCGCGCCAGCGGCACTGCAGGGTAGCTACGTTCGGAAGGGATAAGCGCTGAAAGCATATAAGCGCGAAACCCACCACAAGATGAGATTTCTTTAAAGGGTCGTGGGAGATGACCACGTCGATAGGCTACAGGTGTAAGGGCAGTAATGTCAGAGCCGAGTAGTACTAATAACCCGTAGGCTTATTGTACGCCTGTTTTTTTATAAGAGTAATATAGGTTCATGTAAACTTTTTCAATATGTTAAGATATTTGCAGCTTAGCTGCGGTCTGTGGTTGTCGGTCAATGGCAGTCTGTTTGTTACCAGTTGATGGTACAAAGGGACAATGGCAAAGGACGAACGGCCAATGGCCAAGAATTTAAGGTGGTTATAGCGATGGGGCTCACCTCTTACCTTTCCGAACAGAGAAGTTAAGCCCATTAGCGCCGATGGTACTACACTTGTGGGAGAGTAGGTCGTCGCCTTTCTTGAGTCCCGTTCCATACAATATGGAACGGGACTTTTTTTTTTGCCTTTTTTTTCTCCATGCCCCAAAATGGATTGTCTGGTTCAAGGATAGGGGATCAAGAGGATCAAGACCAATTGTTAAGACAATTGTTGTGTTTAGGCATAAATTTGAGTTAGTCTGAAGAGAAAGAATTCTACATTTGTAACCCCTTTATACTGAGCTCTAAAGGCTTTTAGAAACAAAGCAATGCCTCGAAGGTATAAAAAAACTCCATTAATTAAATAGTTTTAAATTTATGGTTATAGTGTTAGCAATGGTGTTAAAAGGTATCTTAGCATCTTCGGTGTTTTATAAGTATAATACCATTTCTTATTTAAAATAACTGTAATAAAGGAATCTTTTTCCTTAATAAGGATTATGTTTTGTTGTTTGGTTAAGGTTAAATCTTGTAATTTTATTGAAGTTACTTTATTTCTATAGATTTTTAAGTACTGATATCATTTCGACCGAGCAGGAACGAGGGACGGGAAAACTAAGACTATTAAGGCGCTTCTCATCTTCGCTACTATTTTCAAAACAAAATAATTTTGTTTCTCGTTAATATTTAGAATGAGAAGTTGATTATTAAAAAGAATGATTCTTTTGTTTAAAGCTATGTATTTCATATCCATCGTAGTTTATTTAAGGAGAAAATTTACAGTAATTTTAAACAAGAACTTCTATAATACGGCTTGTTAAGATGTATGGAGTTGATAAGTTGAAATAGCTACTTATCTCAGAAGGGAGTTTTAGTAGCCTCTCGCAGATACAGTAACCTTATATTTTACCAACTTATAGGTTATGTTATGACAGTTTTTTATAGGATTCAAAAAGCAGGAGGTTAGGCAAATTGTATCCATTGTTGGCTAGTAATATTAATGATTGCAATAATTGGGATATGTTATTTGTAGATAGGAGTAGGTCTTACTTTTCATTATCCTTGACTTAAAGCTGTTCGGAGCTGTACTATTTTAAATGAAAATATAAAACAATCTTTACTTTGTATAGACCTTCGTTGTTACTTTTTGTTGAGTAAGTGTATGTATTTTACTCTGAAAAGCATGCTTTTTAGATTTTAGCTTGTTATTTTTGATTTCATCTTATAAAACCACCTGCTTTGCTGGTGGTCATGTTCTGAAGGCTATGCCTATATTTGTACTATGAACAAATATAAGAAACTTAGTCTGTTATATATAAATGTGAATATCACATAGTTTGGGTCCCAAAGTATAGGTTGCGAATATTAAAAGGAACAATAAAGACCTTGGTTGAAAGGGATATACGCTCTTTGTGCGAATGGAAAGG
>NZ_JAELVQ010000030.1 GCF_016428595.1 Snuella sedimenti
AACATCGGAGAAAAGCCAAAAGTATTTTTAAATATGGACTCTCGTTTATTGCAAATGCCTTATTAAATTCTGAAAATCAATATGATACTAACTTATTTCAATTTTTGTCATGTACTTAGACCTTCGATATAAATATCAAGAGGACAGTAAACCTACTTTCCAGAGATGCGATAGCCTCTCATTTAGGATTGAATGATAATGCGTTTTCGGTAGTCGCTTATGAAACTTTGAACGAGGTAAAGAACACTGGGAATTTTGCTTGGACTGAAAACACAGGTACCGTATCGATATGGTTGCTCTGTATGCTTAATCCATCACCCAAAGTTACAGTAGTTGCGCCGATAAGATCTGGAGAAGAGTCTAAATTAGGAACCCGGGTTAATGACAACTATTTTGGTAAAATAAGTGAAGATCGTTTAAAAACTACCGATGACGCAGTTTTTTTTAAGGCTGACAGCAAAAGTAGGGGCAAGATAGGAATCTCTTCAAAGCGTGCTACAAAATACATAGGTAGTTACGATGCAGAGAATGGAATTTTAACAATTTTGGAAATGGCGCAGCCAAAAGTTGATGACAAGTATGTGAATTCAGCATGGGAGATCCAAGAAGATCCGTTTTCGGGAGATGCAATTAATTCCTATAATGACGGTCCTCTGGAAAATGGTGGTCAATTAGGACCATTCTATGAGCTGGAAAGCTCGTCACCAGCACTTTTTTTAAAAGCAGGCGAACATTTTGAACATGTCCAACGGATGTATCATTTTAAAGGAAATCAAACGGTATTGAATAGTATATCAAAGAAACTACTCAGCGTTTCATTGGAAGCTATCGCAAACGCTCTACTACAGTAAACAAAGATTTCTGTTAGCTAATACAGGGTAATACAAAAACAATTTAATCATGAAACAAACATTAAGAAATTTTAAAAATTACTTCACAAAAGGCAATGTTTAAAATTTTTAATGAGAGAACGAGTGTAAGGAGTGGTTGCACACGTTCTTAATTTTATAATTACAATAAAATCAATTAATTACTAAAATTTAAACGTGTGAAAGCCCATAATGGGCATTTGGCAAGTAATAGCCAATACCAACCTATATAATTAAACTACTAATCACAGGTAAGTACAAAAATTTAAATAGATGAAAATAAACTCTTTAATAATTCTAGTTGTCTTTCTTACAATCGTTTCTTGTAATTCCAAGAATTCTAAAAAAGAAGATGTAGTAAAGGTGGAAACCAGTGAAGCAACTCTCCTGCAACGTTGGTCCGTAGATAGGGCGAACAAATGGTATGAAACACAAGGTTGGCTGGTAGGAGCCAATTACGCACCTGCTTCTGCCATTAATCAACTTGAAATGTGGCAGGAAGAAACTTTTGATCCAGACCGTATAGATTTAGAACTCCGATGGGCAGAAGAACTGGGTTTCAATACCATGCGCGTATTTTTGCATGATTTGGTATGGAAACAAAATGCCAAAGCTTATCTAGAGCGAATAGACACTTATCTTGAACTTGCTCATAGTTATGGTATCAAAACCATGTTAGTCTTATTGGACGATGTTTGGGATCCTAACCCAAAACTAGGACAACAAAAAGCACCCATTCTAGGAGTTCACAATTCAGGATGGGTACAAAGTCCTGGGAAGGATGTTTTGATCGATTCTTTACAATGGAAACGTCTTGAGCATTATATAAAAGGTGTGATTTCACATTTTAAAGACGATAAAAGGGTTATTATCTGGGATTTGTATAACGAACCAGGTAACCTTAACAGTAATAGTTATGGAGAATTCGAACCTAAAAATAAAGAAGTTCACTCTTTGAACTTAATGAAGAAAGTTTTCACATGGGCTAGGGAAGTGAATCCATCCCAACCATTGTGTGTTGGTGTTTGGACTTCAATTAATAAACCTTTAAATCAAATGAGTGCCATAGATGCCTATGCCTATAAAAATTCTGATATTATTAATTTTCATTGTTATGCCAATGCCGAAACCACAAGAAGCATGGTTGAACGCTTGGCATCATCTAATCGTCCTTTAATATGTACCGAGTATCTGGCCAGAGCCGTGGGGTCTACATTTAAGGATATACTGCCCGTATTTAAGAAACATCACGTAGCTTGTTACAACTGGGGGTTTGTTTCAGGGAAATCACAAACTATTTATCCATGGGACTCTTGGGAGAAACCTTATAATCAAGAACCTGAGCTTTGGTTTCATGATATATACAGAGAAGATGGAAGCCCCTATAAGATGAAAGAAGTTCAATTTATAAAAGAGTTATTAAGTAAATAAACAAAAATGATGATTAAAGTACTACTAAGTATATTTTGCATACTTACTTTTTCACGGCCTATACTGAGCCAAAATTTAGAATATTATACTAAAGATGAATTAAAATATATTGGAATGCCAGTTGGTGGTATAACCACTGGTCAGGTATATCTAGGTGGAGACGGCCAATTGTGGTATTGGGACATTTTTAATATACAACGCATTAATCCAGGAGGCCCAGGGGATAAATTTTATCTGAATCCAATGGAACAGGATAGGAATTTTGAGCAAGGTTTTGCATTAAGAATTAAGAAACCCGTGCCCCATGCGCTTACCCCTGTTGTTAAACCTCTTAGAATGAATGGTTTTTCAGATATTGCGTTTCGTGGAGAATACCCTATTGGAAAAGTATCGTATAAAGAGGCTGGATTTCCCATAGCCGTAGAACTCAATGCCTTTTCCCCTTTTATTCCTACCGACCATGAATCTTCCGATTTTCCAGCCGTGGTAATGGAATACCAATTGACTAACGAGAGCGATGAAAAGGTGTCTGTAGAACTAATAGGCTGGTTGCAGAACATGGCCAATTACCAAACGGCTTCCAGGGCAGAGGGGGTGCACCATAACAAGATAGTCCGTTTAGGCAGTGCCCTGCATCTCGTATTGTCATCCCAAGCAGGAATTAAAGCTACAGATCTGCCAGATTATGGAAATATGAGCTTAACCCTTATGGAAGGCGAGGATGCCTGGGGAACCCCCAAGGCGCCCGGAGACATTGCTTATAATATTCCCGAAATTGTTCCGTCAACTATTAATGAAAAAACCGTACCATTGGGTGAATGTCTTACCGGAGCTCTTGGAAAAGAAGTCGAACTCCAACCGGGAGAGCGTAGGACGCTTACGTTTATAATTTCTTGGTACTTTCCAAACGTCCACAGAAATGAAAGCGGTTTACACAACTTGATCGGTAAGGAAAACCTACGATACTATTACAGTAAGAAATTTGATTCATCGGCAGATGTAGCCATGAAGCTTATTTCAAACAGAGAAAAGTATATCGGTACTACAAAGCAATGGAATCAAACCTGGTACAATTCGTCGTTACCTACATGGTTTTTGGACAGAACCTTTATAAATACGAGTACATTGGCTACTAGGGCATGTTACCGCTTTGATGATCTTACAGATACGGCTTTTAATGAAGATCGTTTTTACGCTATGGAAGGAGTGTATTTAGGCAATGGGACTTGTACTCATGTTTTCCATTACGAGCAGGCGCTTGGGCGTGTATTTCCCGAACTGGCCAGACAATTGAGGACTCAGATTGATTATGGACTGTCTTATGTAGATAATGGTATCATAAAGTATAGAAGCAAAGATTTTGCCGGCGCTGGCCATCAGGACGGACGTGATTATGCAGTAGATGGTCATGCAGGAACCATACTAAGGGCTTATCGTGAGCATACCACAGCTCCGAACAAGGAATACTTAAATAAGAATTGGTCAAAGATTAAGAAAAGCATCCAATACATGATCGCACATGATGCCGAAAATACAGGAGTTCCCGATGGTATGTTGGAAGGTATTCAGTACAACACACTCGATAGAATGTGGTATGGAAAAATCGCATGGATCAGTAGTTTGTATAATGCTGCTTTGCAAGTTGGTGCTGTTCTGGGTAAAGAAATGGGCGATTCCAAATTTGCTAAGAAATGTGAGCGCATTGCGCGCAGTGGTAAAAAGAATATGGTAGAGGAGTTGTTCAATGGTGAGTACTTCTTTAACATCTTGGATTCTGAAAATCCAGAACCACCTAACTCGTATTTGGGGTGTCATATCGATCAAGTGCTTGGGCAATCGTGGACCAATCAGGTAGGCTTACCTAGGGTGATTCCCAAAAAAGAAACTGTAAGTGCCCTTAAGTCTATTCACAAGTATAACTACTATGAAGATGTTGGATCTTATCTGGATACGGTCGCTATTAAGAATGTTAGGTTTTATGCGCTTCCTGGGGAGCCAGGGACTGTTATGTGCTCCTTTCCAAGGGGAGGGGAAGACAAGGCTCCTGGAAAAGTGCGTTCTGAATGGGAAAAGCTTGCGGTTGGTTATTTTAGTGAGAGTATGACAGGGTTTACCTACCAAGCAGCTGCACATATGATTAGTGAAGAGTTGGTCGATGAAGGTATGCAAATGATTAAGGCCATACATGATAGATACGCGCCCGAAAAGCGAAACCCGTATAATGAGGTCGAATATGGAAACCATTACACCCGAGCCATGTCAAGCTATGGTGCTTTTATAGCCGCTTCAGGTTTTACTTTACACGAACCAAATGGACAGATTGGATTTGCACCCAAAATAGAACCTAATAATTTTAAGTCGGCTTTCATAACTGGGACTAGTTGGGGGACGTTTACCCAGACCAAGCAAGGGGATATACATTCTGCTTCCTTGTCCTTAGCTTTTGGAACACTTAAGCTCAATACGTTCATATTGGTAGCCAATACCAAACCCAAAAAATTGAATGTAAGCCTTAACGGAAATGTAATTGAAAGTGATTACACATTCAGGGATGGTCAGGTTACGGTGTCATTCAAGGACAACGTTGCATTGAAAAAAAATGATCTATTAGCTATTAAAATACAATAACATATGAAATTGTTTAAACATCAAATTATTAAAATCCATAGAGTTGTTTTAATAATCCTTTTAATGGGAATATGGGGCTGCAAAGAAAAAGAAGGGAGATCAAATAATTTGCGGTCTGTGGATGTAAGTACATTAAAGACTTTCGGAACCATGGGAAAGGAGCTTCAAATATTGAATAAGGATGAAGAAACCGAACTTTTTAGCTATGAGGGGAAAGGTTGTATTACGCATATGTGGTTTGGGGGCGACCTAAATGATCATGAAGATATGCGTATTCGTATATATGTAGATGGAGAAGCAGTTCCAGATATAGACATGGAATTGTTTTTAGGACATGGTATCGGCTTTAAGGATAGACATGCCCCTTGGGGAACGGAGGTTATGGGCAATATAGGGGGCACCAGTGGTATATATAATAGCTACAAAGTACCTTTTTCTAAAAGTATTAGGTTTACAGCTCAGTTGGCGCCAACAGCCAATGTAGAAAAACACAATCCAACGTTTTGGTGGATCATTAGGGGAACCGAGAACTTACCCGTTACATTTAATGGCGTAACCCTACCAGAAAACACACGTTTAAAGCTGCACAAAATGGAAAACTATACAGCAGAGCCGCTGGAGGAGTTTACCATGGCCAATGTTAAAGGGGCTGGTATGCTGTATCAGGTGACCATGCAGGCTAAAGGGTTAAGAGATACCGACCATTGGAAAGATTTAAGTTATATGGAATCCTGTATTCGTGCTTATGAAAGTAATAGTACAGAACCTATGTACGTGTCATCCGGGCTTGAAGATTATTTTTTAGGCACCTATTATTTTAATACAGGACGTTATATAAATAAACTGGCTGGATTGACCCATTTTGAGCCTGATAAACAAGAATTCTCGGCGTATCGTTTGCATATTGATGACCCTGTATTTTTTCAAAATGGTCTCCGATTGACCAATCGTTGTGGAGAGAAAATAGGGGACAAAATATTTCATGATCCGCCAAGGACAAAGTATACCACCTATGTTTGGGTCTATGAGTGGTAAATCTGTTTTACAATGAAGGTTTGAAATGAGCCATAACAAATCTTGATACCCACCGAAACCGAAGGTTCAACGACTCCATAAAAAAATAAAAGTGGAGTTAAATGATTATTGGCGAAACCAAAGGTTCACGAACACCTTTGAAAAACAATTATTAACGATGTGAATAATTACATCTGACCTATGAAAAACAATAAAATTTAAACAGATGAAAAACGATTAGTCTTTTTAATATTCAAGTCCTGTTGTCAGGGATAAATACTAAAATAACGAAGTCATCTACTTTAAATATTTATATTTGGACGGTAGATATAAAATTGTCATAACAAAATAAAAGACCAAATATGAAAATGAATAGCTTAATAAAATTATGTTTAGTAGTAATTGTTTTTAATATTCAAAATACTGTTATAGCGCAGTTTAAAGTTGATTCTTCTAGGGTTGTTAGGGTATTGACCTATAATATTTATCATGGGGAGACTGTAGATACTGATAAGAAATTCGATTTAGATTTATTGGCAAAAATAATAAGTGACACCAAGCCAGATTTGGTTGCTATGCAAGAGGTCGATTTTAAAACCAAACGTGCCAGGAATTTTGATTTGGTAACCGAACTGGGTCAGCGCACAAAGTTAGTACCGTTGTTTGGAAGAGCCATGTCTTTTGATGGAGGTGAATATGGTGAAGGTGTTTTATCGCGTTATTCATTTTTAACCACACAGAACCATGCTTTAAAAGCTCGTGAAGGAAAAGAACCGAGAGCGGCTTTGGAGGTTAAGGTTGTTTTAAAAAGTGGAGATACCATTCGTTTTGTGGCTACACATTTAGATCATACTAAAGATGAAACTGATAGAATACATCAAGCAAGAGAAATTAATGCTATTTTTTCGGATGATATGCCTACCATTCTTGCGGGAGATTTAAATGCATTACCAGAAAGTGAGACGATTAAAATATTATCTGAAAAATGGATGCCTTCATTTTTAGATAATGCACCAACCTTTCCAGCCGTAGAACCCACAAAGAAAATAGATTATATTCTTTATAAACCACAAAATAGATGGCGTGTTATAGAAGCACGAGTCATTGATGAAAAAAAAGCTTCTGACCACAGACCGGTTTTAAGTGTTTTGGAGCTATTAAAACCCTAAAAGATTATGTTTTATGGACGAGTTGGTAGATATACTTGATGAACAAGGGAAACATACAGGAAATACATGTTTAAAATCGGTGGCTCATAAAAATGGCTATTGGCACCCTTGTATTCATGTATGGCTTTATACTAAAAAGGGAGAGGTTGTAATACAAAAGCGGGTGGATGATAAAGATACATTTCCAGGTTTATGGGATGTCTCTGTAGCTGGTCATATTGGAGCAGGCGAAGTTCCCTTATTGGCCGCTCAAAGAGAATTGTTTGAGGAATTAGGGGCTGATGTTAAAACGGATGCTTTAGAGTTTATAGGAAATCATACAACAGATCATATGCATAATGCCATGCTTATTGATAGGGAATATCACCATGTATATATCACGGTGCTTACAATACCATTAAGCGATTTGAAATTACAGGCCGAAGAGGTGTCTCAAATAAAATTGATACCTGTAGATAGTTTAAAACACGATTTGTTAGATGATAGATTGAATAAAAGCTACGTGCCGTACAACAAGGAATATGTCACAATGGTGTGCAAGGCCATTAAGGAAAAAGTTAAAAATATTAAAAGGGTTTTATAGTTATACGCAAACCACAAAACCCTTTTAAAACAGTTATTGACTAATTCAAATAATATATTTGTACTATCAAATATATTTAACTCTTCTATAATTATCTACTAGATATTCTGCTAAATATGATACTTTTTTTGCCTTATTTTTATTTAAGTAGGAATAATCTTGTGTTTTGTGCGTAAAAATCTTGTAAAATGCTATAACGCTTGGGTTTATTATTTCCCTAAAAGCATTTTAACTCCAGCTATAATTACAAAGACCCCAAAGATTTTTTTTAAGGTTTGTTGATTTAAGTTAAGTGCTATTTTAGAACCAAAGTAGCCTCCAATTATAAAAAGTACAGCAACAATTAAGGCTATTTTCCAATCGATGACACCGGCCTTGTAGTAGTTGCGCACCGCTAAAAAGGTTACGGGCGGTAACATAACGGCTAAACTCATACCTTGTGCCATATGCTGTGAAAACCCAAGAAAAAATACGAACATTGGAATCATTATAAGTCCGCCTCCCACACCTAGCAATCCACTAAAAATACCTGTTAGTAAGCCTATTGTAACTAAAGTAATAATTGTTGAAGTAGTCATTTTCACACGTTTAAATTTTAGTAATTAATTGATTTTATTGTGATTATAAAATTAAGAACGTGTGCAACCACTCCTTACACTCGTTCTCACATTAAAAATTTTAAACATTCCCTATTGTGAAAAAATGCTTAAATTTTGTTAATGTTCGTTTCATTTGTTTATATTATAACATTTTTCAAATGTAACATTCCTATTAATTACTTTTCTATTTATTCTATATTCTTACACCTAAATCACTATAGTTTTTACTGTAAGGTTTATTGTTAAACCTTTAAATCGCTACTCATACCTGGGTGTTGAGGTACTTTATAGTAACCATCAATAATTTGAACAGGATATTTAAAATGTGATTTTAAATGTGGAATATGTTCCAAAAATAAAGCTTCGTGACCCATTGCAATATGATTGAATAAAACAAGGTGCTGATGGATCTGTCCCATATCTCCAACATGTGGAACCACTGGGATCCCAAATTTTTTAGACATTAGGCTAATGGTGATAAATTCTGAGATGCCTCCAACCCGAACAGCATCTACTTGATTAAAACTCATGCAGCCAGATTGTATAAAATTTTTAAATATGATCTTATTGGGAACATGTTCTCCCAAAGCTAATTTTACGGGAGCTATTTCTTTAGCCAGGCGTACATGGGCGTTAACATCGTCAGGATGCGTAGGTTCCTCAATCCAATATGGGTTAATGTCTTTAAGTGCTTTACATACTTCGATAGCCTTGGGTAAATGCCATTGCTGGTTAGCGTCTAACATAATGGTTGCCTTGTCACCAGCTGTTTTCCTTACCAATTCAGCTCTGCGAATGTCTCGTTGGGAGTCGGCTGAGCCTACTTTAAGCTTCATGGCGGTAAAACCAGCATCCATAGCCTTTTTTATGTTTGCTCTTACCTTGTCGTCACTATAATTAAACCATCCTATTGAGGTGTCGTATCCCGGATAGCCAGTTTGCAATATATTTAGACGTTCTGATTTGGTGGTAGCTTGTTTGGATAGCAGTGAAATAGCCTCTTCGCGTGTTAAAATATCTTCTAAATAGGATAGGTCCAGCGTGTTAACAATATGTTCGGGAGGCAAGTCGATTAGTAGTTTCCAAAGTGGAACCCCTTTAGATTTCGCCCACAGATCGAAACAGGCATTAACCACCGATGCAAGGGCTAAGTGTACAATACCTTTATGGGGCCCTAGCCATCGAAAGTTGGGATCGTCGGTCATAACTTTATAAGTAGACCCAAAGTTTGCCATTAGATCGTTTATCTCTTTACCTTCAATGTGTTTGGATAAGTAATCAATAGCTTGGCAAACAAGTATATTACCTGTGCCCAGAGTAAAAGCTAAGCCAGTACCTTCAATACCACTATCAGTATGTAGTTTACAAACGGCGTAGGCGTAAATAGGGGTTGTATGTACGGCATCTGATCCCGCGCCTTCTTTTAATTCAAATTGGGTATCGACAGAACTTACTTTTTTTATTAAGACAGATTTATTCATTTGTTGATTTTCTATGTATAGTTTTAGGGTTAATAGTTTGTCCTATGGATAATTCCGACCGCGTTAGCTGGTTTGTTTAATTCCAGTACAATTACTGATGCTATGGGGTCGGGTAGGGGTTGAGGTGTTATAATGGTTATGTTGTTTTTATCTTGATTAACAGCTACTTTACTTTTCCCATCCAAGAAATAAGCTTTTTTGATTTTAACCCCTTTAGGAAACGGTAATTTTATATTTTGGTGTTTGTTATTTAAAAGGTGGATGTAAATTTTGTTGTCTTTTTTTGTGCTCACCATGTAATCGGTTGGTAAGTATGGTCCTCCATGCGTATCATATACGGCTTCACCATTTATTTTGAGCCAATCTCCCATTTCCTTAAGACGATCAATTTGACGTTGTTCTATACGGCCGTCTGGCATAGGACCAACATTAAATAAAAGATTGCCATCACCACCGACCGTTTGAAGCAATGTTTGGATACACTCTTTTTTTGATTTTAGTTTATCATTGGGTTTCCATGCCCATTGTTTGGCTATGGTCATACAGGTTTCCCAAGGGGTATTTGTGTTGAATTCTCCTATGCGTTGCTCAGGTGTTAAATAATCGCCTGCATATTTACTACTTCTTGGCTGATCTGTTTTGGTCATGGCTTCGATTTCTTTATCAATTCGATCGTTGATAATAATATCTTTTTTCAAAGTACGCAGGTAGGCATATAATTCCATGCCCATTTCGTGGGTATAAGCATCTTCCCAGCCACCGTCAAACCAGATCAAAAACGGATCGTAATTTTCTATTAGTTCTTTTAACTGGTCTTTCATGTATTGAAAGTAAATAGTCATATCGGATGTTTCTAAAGGCCTGGTGTCATTAGCGTAACGCGTGGCATAATGTTCATGTTTCCAGTCGGCAATAGAATAATATGCTCCAAAAAGTAAACCTTGTTTTTTACATTCAACAGCGAGTTGTTTTGCCACGTCTTTTTTATAAGGTGAATTTGTTATATCATAATCGGTATGTTTAGAGTCCCAAAGACAAAATCCGTCATGGTGTTTTGTGGTAAGCACAATATATTTCATGCCAGCATCTTTGGCTGCTTTTACCCATGCTTTAGCATCAAAAAGCACTGGATTAAATTCTTTATACAGATTGTCATATTCTTCTATTGGGATTTGTTTTCCTCGTGACCAGCCTATTTCTTCACCTCTTAAGGAAACGGGACCCCAATGGATAAACATACCAAAGCGCATAGCCGTAAAATTGTTTATGGCTTGTTTCGGAGATTTTAGATTGGGGTTAGCTTCACCACCACCCATATGTTGCGCATATAAGTTACCTAAGAATAAAATTGTCACAATGAGCAGTACTGATTTTATACGGTAATTGAGATTTTGATACTCTGAGGTTTGTCTCGAAATCAAAATATATTTCTTAAATAATCCTCGTGGCCTTGACCAGTCGTTTGTTGAATTCATAAATTTATTAGTTCTGTTTATTTTAAATTTGAAGGGTTAAAGCCCCCTTTTTCACTAGAGATATAGGCTGCTTCTACCAATTTCATGGTTTCGAAGGCGTCTGCTGTACTATGGGGTAATGCTATGTTTTTATCCAACACATGCCGTTGCAATCCAGCCATGGTACCGACAAAAGCTTCAGGAAACCACCCACCTTTAATTTCAATTTCTTTCCAATCGGTTTGTTTGTCGTCTAAAAGTTTGTATTCAAACTTTGCAGGAACTCCTTTTGGATAATCCATAGATAAACCAATGCGAATTTTTATAGCTCCTTTAGTGCCTTCTATTTTGAAATAAGATTGCTGGTGTTTCAGTCCGAATTCATGACCGTGATTGGTGATTATTCTAGCTTGTGTGCATTCATCATAATCTAAAATCATAGTTGTTCTGGTAGAGGCCAATGCTTTCATCTTGGGATGTTTTAACGTACTGGCATAAATTTTTTGAGGGTTTCCTAAAAAACTGCGAATTAAATCTAAATAATGCACACTGTGATACAGGATTTCCACTCTGGGAAGTTGAAACAAAAAGTCCCATAAATGCCAAGGTGTGTATACACAAACCATAAGCTCCATGTCATATACTTCGCCTAATAGTCCTCGATCTATCATGTCTCTTGCAGCTATAATATAAGGTGCGTAGCGTAACTGAAAATTCACTGCAGAAACGAGTCTTTTTCTTTTGCATATTTCTAGTATTTGCTTGGCTTCTTCTAGCGTTTCACCCATTGGTTTTTGGATAAGAACAGGAGATCCATCCGGTAATTGCTCTAAAATTTCGGCATGTAAATTAGCTGGTAATGCCAAATCGAAAATGGCATTGTGTTTTTGACCTTCAGAGATTATGACTTCCAAGGAGGGGTATACATGTTCTACAATACTAAAATCATTCTTTAGAGCTTCTGCTTTAGAGAGAGTTTGGTCATAAATGCCTAATACTTTAAAACCTGCCATCGTATATGCTGGTAAATGGGCATCTTTTATAATACCTCCAGCTCCAATGATGACTATTGGAATCGGCTTTTCAGGTAATATGGGTTGTTGTGATAAAATCATAGGATTCTTCTTAATATTAATTTCTGTTGCTGTTGCCTTTTTCCTTGTAATGGTTGAGCAGATCTGTTAATTTATTGACTATGTTGGGATGTTGATCATAAAGATTCGTGGTTTCTGATGGATCGTTTGTTAAATTGTATAGCTGTCCGTTTGTAGCAACAGGAATACCTTCAGTTTTTAAGCTTCTACTAAAACCGCCAGAGTCTTTTCCTAATATAAGTTTCCAATCTCCTTTTCTAATAGCAAAGGTTCCATTGATGGAATGGTGAACAATATCCGATCTCACTGCTTTATCTGTGCCCAATAAAAGAGGGGAGATGTCATAACTGTCTTCCATGGTTTTTTCAGCATCGTGAGGGATATCTAAAATAGAAGCCACTGAAGCTATAATGTCTGTTAGACAAATAACCTGATTGCTAATAGTATTGGCTTTTATTTTTTTTGGCCATGAAGCAATAAAGGGTACGCGATGGCCACCTTCCCAAATATCTGCTTTCATACCTTTCCATGGCTTACTTGGGTCATGACCGTATTTTTTAATAGAAGCGATAGGGCCTCCCATATTAGTGCCATCTCTTTGGGGAGAACCATTATCGGAGGTAAAGATGAGCAAAGTATTGTTAAATTGTCCTGATGCTTTTAGGGCATCTACTACCTGGCCGACGGACCAATCTACTTCGTGAACAAAATCACCATAGGGGCCTATTTCGGTTTTACCTCTAAAATTTGAGGCGGGCGCGATGGGAGTATGTGGCGCTGTTAAAGCAAAGTAAAGAAAGAAGGGTTGTTTGGTCTGCGATTGTTCTTTTATGTAATTAACAGCTCTTTTTGTGATTTCGGACATTACATTTTCTAAACTCCAACCTTCGGACATAGGGCCAATTCCGCCATACATGTCTTTAGGTTTTAATTGGTTGGGGATGCTTGTTAGGGTATTGTTCTCAAAAAAAGTATAGGGTGCAAAATTTGGAACATCGTCACCAAAATAATAGTCAAATCCAGCTTCTAGGGGACCACCACCTAAAGGTTTTGAAAAGTCGATGTGTTTCCAAAGGTCGTTACGTCCTTTAAGCTCATAATCTCCAATAGATATGGTGTCATTCATATAGCCGTTAGAGGTATTAGAAGGCCATCTCCACCCTAAGTGCCATTTTCCAATACAAGCTGTTGTGTAGTTTTTAATTTTTAATAGTTTTGGAAGTGTTAATTTGTTTTTAGCTATTAAAGGCTTATCCCACATCCACAATACGCTTTTCTTTAATTCGGTACGCCAAGCATACTGCCCGGTCAATAGGCCATACCGCGTAGGGGTACAAACACTACTGGGCGTATGGGCATCGGTGAATCGAATACCTGTTTGTGCCAACGTGTTAATGTTAGGTGTTGGTATTTTGGAATCGCTATTATAGATTTGAGGATCACCATACCCTAGGTCATCTGCTAAAATAATGACAATATTAGGAGGTGTTGTTTTACTTTTCTTATTTATGTTTTTGCAAGATGTGCAAAGTAATACGATGCTAAAAGGTAAAAGAATATATTTTATTTTATTTCTCATACATTATATTGTTAATTAATGTCATAGGAAACCATTTTTCTACAGCTTTACTTTTGGGGTTTACCTTTTGAAATTGAGAAACATAGTTTTGCCATTCTTTTTCTTGGGGTAGCTTAGCCCATTTTTCACCGTCTTTTTCCATATCAAAATGAGGTGATGTATCCATAATAAGGTAGGCTTGGTATTCATGAAGGTAAATTTCCATGTCCTTTATACCTATAGTGTTCATGTTCTTTAATATTTGGGGCCAAATTGAGTCATATTTATGAAGTTTAATGTACTCGTTTCGTTTGTTTTCATTATTAACAAGCCCTAGTGTCATCACTATTCTTTTACTATTTCTTATTTTTTTTGATAAAGGGTCTTTTAATGGAGCTTTTTGGAAGATTCTACGGAGTTGAACAGCTGTAATCAAATTGATGGTATCGCTGATTAACTTAGCAACTTGATTTGTACTTTTATATTTGTTTAAAGAAATATTTAGGTCGGTTAAATTGAAATTGTAGGTGATATCCAAAATCAAAAAAACAGTTTCTTCGTTTTTATAAAGCTCTAAGCTTACTAGACCAGAAATAGGTAATTCTGTATTAATGTGCTTCTCGATATTTAATGAAAAGCCCAGCTTTTCAAATTCTTTTGTAGAATATGAAAAGCAAAATCGATTTATGTAATTGGCTTTAGACATAACTAATAGAAAATACAGTAGATTATCAGCATGACTGCCACTAACGTAATACTAAGAATGTTTACAGTTTTAGATGATGCTTTTGCTTTTAGGTAAAACGTGTCTGGAATGTGTTGTTCTGAGGTGTCAAAATACGAAACCAGTGCATAAATCACCGAAGAAATAATAAAGTAAACATAGGTTTGTCGCAGCCAGTTGATATCTAAACCCTCTTGGCTTGATACATAATTTTTAATCCCGTTAATTGTTGCATATTTCTCGATGAGAAATATGGTAGCAGCTATTAAACTACCGCCTAATAGTGTCCAAAAGGATGCGTTGGCCGTTCCTTTTTTAGAAAGTATACCCCACAAAAAAACGGCAACTATTGAAGGGGCAAAAATACTGAACATTTGATTGATAAGTTCGAAGATAGCACCTAAATCACCTAGAAATGGCGACCAAGCCACAGCTAATAACAACACTGTAATGCTGGTAATTTTACCAATTCGTATTTTATTAGTATCCGACAGGTTCGGGTTTAATTTATTGAAGACATCATACACGATAAGAGTGGAGCAACTGTTTAATGCAGCGGCTACACTACTCATAACGGCAGCTAATAAGGCAGCAACCATAAGCCCTTTTAGTCCAACAGGCATTAATTTTAAGATCATTATTGGTAATACACTTTTGGTATTTGTGCCTATGTCGTCTTTAAATAGGGCAAAAGCTAAGATACCAGGTATCACCATGATAAATACGGGTAATATTTTTAAAAAGCCCGCGAATAGAGCACCAAGCTTGGCTTGTTTTTCCGATCTGGCGCCAAGTACACGTTGTACAATGGTTTGGTCGGTGCACCAATACCAAATGCCTAATACTAAATGACCAAATAGAATATCCAAAAAGGTAAACCCTTTTTTTGCCTCGTCAAAGCTAACAGCTTTAAGCCTATCGGGATCTACAGCTTCTTTTAAGGCCTCATAGGAGTTGATGCCGATTTCGGGAAGTTTATAGATGGCTAATAGGGTAATGGTTAGTGACCCAATAATGAGAATAACGGTTTGTACGGTTTCTGTAACTACTACCGAAACTAACCCGCCAATAACAGTATAAATGCCTGTTGCTATAGCAATAATAATAATGGATATAAAAATGTTTAAGCCAAACATTTTTTCGAATACAACAGCACCAGCATAAAAGCTAACGCCAATATGCATAAATAGAGCGGCTAGAATACTAAAAACAGCCAATAGAATTCTTGAACGACCGTCGTAACGTTTTTCCAGAAACTCTGGTAGTGTTGTGATTTTTGTTCGCAAGTAAAATGGAACAAAAATAAAAGCTAGTATAATGAGTTCGAAGGCCGAAAACCATTCGAAATTTCCCCATACGATGCCATCTTTAAATCCCGATTCTGCCAAACCGACTAAATGTACCGTAGAAATATTTGAGGCAAAGAGGGAAGCACCTATTACGGCCCATGTCAATGATTTTCCTGCGAGAAAGTAACCTTGACTAGTATTCTTTTTTTTACGACTATACCATAGCCCTACAAAGATTATTAATATAATGTAAAGGATAATGATGGATAGATCTATAGTTGAGATGGATGTCATTGGGTTATGGAATTGGTTTTTGTAATAGTATTATAAGCTTGTAGTCCTTTTGCAGTCATATGTGGAGTTAGTAAATCCCATACATAAGTGGACATTTTTGATTTTTGATTAGTTTCAAAATACGAAAGAACTTCTTGCTGCGATTTCCAGAAGGTGATTAGGATACGAATGGTATGTTGCAGTCGCAAGTACATACCGGGAATGGATTCCTTTTTAAAATACCCAAGTTCAGTAAACCGATCATAAAAATGGCTCATTTGAGCTTTTCGTATTTGAAAAGTTTTATCTAATAAGGCACTTACTTTAGGGTAGTTTCTCGAAATTTCCAATACATCTAAATTAAAAAACAAATAGTCCTTATGGAATTGCTCTAGTTTTGTAAGTAGTTCATTAAAATGTAAAAAAGGATTTTCAGCATCTTTCCCTTCTTTATAAACTTGAGAAATATCTTTTTTCATTTGTTTATAGATAGCCATAAGCAAGGCTTCTTTATTTGGGAAATGATATTCTAGGTTTCCATGACTTATCTTCAGGGCTTTTGCTATGTCACGACTTGTTACATTGGTGACTCCTAGTGTGTTATAAGAGTAAATGGCCTGGTTGATAATACGTTGTTTGGTCTTCATTTTTAGGTGATAGATTCCAAAAATAATAAAATTAGGGCATTTGCCCTAATTTTATTATTTTATTATGATGAAATCATTTTTTTTGATTTAAAATGAATGTATTGAGCCTATTAGCCTAATGAAAGAGATTTAAAAATTAAGCGGGCTGAAACAGTTGTTGTATTTCGTGATAGGCAATTTCATTGAAGTCACTAATAACCTTATCTGCACTTGAGTAATCTTGGTTTTTTGAGTGCAAACTGTCAAAACCTACGCAAAAAATACCAGCAGCATTAGCAGCTTTAATACCATTAGTGGAATCTTCAATAACCATACAATGCTTTTTGTTAAAACCAGAAGCTTCAGCAGCTTTTATAAAGATTTCAGGATGTGGTTTGGAAGCTTTTAAATCGGCGCCACTTAATTTTGCTTTAAAATACTGGTTAAGATCAAAGCGTTCGAAAATCCTGTTAATATTAGGCATGGAAGCAGATGAAGCCAATATCAGGGTTAGTCCGTTGTTATGGTAATCTTGTATAAGTTGTAAAACACCATCTATAAGCTGGAAGTCATTATCGTTATCAAAAAGATATTTAAAGTGTTTTCGTTTAAGAGCAACGAGCATTTCTGGCGTTTTATCAATATTAAATTCCTCACATAAACGTTTGCATATGGTTAACGTGGTTTGCCCAGTAAACGATTCATAAAGTGTGTTTGAAACGTTTATATTAACATCGTCAAACATATTGTGGTAGGCCTTGTGGTGTAATGGCTCGCTATCAACAATTACCCCATCCATATCAAATAAAACAGCTTTTAGCATTTTGAGTTTTTTTTGCGAAGATATGAGAATTAAGGTTAAAGTCCTAAATTGATTTTTAGCTATTTATATATTGCATATAATCTAGCTTTACGGTCTAGGCTCAAGACTTATGTTTATATTGCAAAAGCTATTGTTGGCTATAATAAAGTGTATAGGAGAAGAGGAAAACTGTTTAAAAAATGAAGAAAAATAAAGAGCAATCACGTATTGTAACTAACCCAGGTTTTCACCGGAGGAACAAGCATCAAGCGGAGTATGATTTAGATGCCTTGTGCGAGGTACATTCAGATTTACGGCAATGTGTTTTTGAAAATAAATATCAGTCAAAGACTATAGACTTTGCTAGCCCTAAAGCAGTAAAAGCACTTAATACGGCATTGCTAAAGAAGTATTATAATATTGTTTTTTGGGAGTTTCCTGATGATAATTTATGTCCGCCAATACCGGGACGTATAGACTATATACATCACCTTGCCGATTTAACAAAGGGATCTGAAATTGATAATACCATACGCGTATTAGATATTGGCACAGGGGCAAGTTGTATTTACCCTATTTTGGGCCATGCTGAATATAACTGGCATTTTGTAGGAACGGATATTGATACAATGTCATTAAAGCATGCGCAACAAATTGTTGTTAAAAACAACTTACAAGATGTAATTTCTTTAAGGCATCAAAGGAATGAATCGAATATTCTTAAAGGAGTATTAACTAAAAATGATCTTTTTTTGATTACGATGTGTAATCCACCATTTTATAAGTCGGAAGCGGAGGCCATAGAAGCTACTACTCGAAAGTTAAAGGGGCTTAATAGTAAAGTGTCCGATATAGTTAGGAATTTTTCAGGTACGCATAATGAGTTGTGGTATAAAGGCGGAGAAAAAGCTTTTTTGCATAATTATTTGTATGAGAGTTCCTTGTTTAAAGAACATAGTAAATGGTTTACGTCTTTAGTATCCAAAAAGGAACTTGTTAGAGGCTTGAAAGTATCCTTAAAAAAGTTAGGGGCAACAAGCGTTAAAATAATTAATATGGGGCAAGGGAATAAAACATCGCGTATTATTGCTTGGTCATTTGTAGAATAAAGCTAGTGTTGCTTAATTGAGAAGCTTGTATTTGTTCAGGCTCATGCCTGTTATTTTCTGAAATCTATTTTATAAAAGAGTCCAATTTGTAATCGGTGTAAATCCAAACTTTTTATTTTTCGGTTTAAATAACCCACTTGTACATTGGCATGTTTTAAAAAGTTAATACCTAAAGCACCGTAGGCTCTGTTTTCGGTAAAACCGTCATTATTCTTGGTTTTTATCGTTGTTAGAACTTCGTTGTTCAGTCTAATAAAGAATGTCTTGTTGAGCTTTAATTTGGTGCCCAACCTGTAACGTAAACGGTTGTGCATAACATTTTCTGTAGGGGATGGTTTGTTTAGTAGGCGTTGTTCTATTCTAAATCTATGGTCTATAGGCAATTTTGCTAGTTTGTGTTTGTATCCAATTTGTTCGTACAAACGGTTCTCGTAAGTGTGTGTGCCGCTTTTTTCAAAGCCCTTGTCTATATCCATAAAACCGTATGAGACGGTTGTTGTAATCTTAGATGAAATATGATAATTTAAAGCAACGTTTGTAAGCAAAAAGTTGAAATTATCTGCAATTTCATAATGCCATGATTGGACAGAGTTGCTTATGCTCACTTTTTCTGAAACCCTATAAGTCCCTACGTAAGTAAACCAAGATCCCAATTGATCTTCAATGGGTGTTTGAGCAAAAGAAACGTTTATGCTTATAAAAAATATTAAGAGGACTTTGTGGTATTTCATACGTTTAAGTTTCGATAATTTGTTGATTTTATATTAATTATAAAATTGAGAACGTATGCAATCGCTACGCTCTCACATTAAAAATTTTAAACATTCCCTATTGTGAAAAAATGTTTAAATTTTATTAATGTTCGTTTCATCTTAAATATATTCGATTAATTATAAAGGGAGTTCTAGTGCTTGCTAGAACTCCCTTTTGGTTAAACAAGAACCTATTAGAAGTGTTCGTGTAAGTGATGATGTTCATCAATTAATGGACCTCCTTCAATAATTTGTTCTGATGCTTGTTGCGCAAATTTTTCAAAGTTTAAGTGGAAAGAGTGTGCCAACTGAATGGCTTTGCCTACATAAGCACCTTTTTGTAACCAGGTATTCATAGGGTCTAAAATTTCGGTTGGAACACCAGGACAGTATTTTGGCATGAATAATCCGAAAATAAAGTTTTGTTCGTAATCAACATTGTCTAAATCACCGTTAAGTATGGCGGTAATCATAGCTCGGGTATATTTTAATTTAATACGGGATCCAACGCCGTAAGGCCCTGCGCTCCATCCTGTGTTAATTAACCATACATTAACACCAGCTTCTTGCATTTTTTTGCTTAACATTTCACCGTAAACGGTTGGATGTAAAGGCATGAAGGGTTCTCCAAAACATGCAGAGAATGATGGTACAGGCTCCGTAATGCCCGCTTCGGTTCCCGCTACTTTAGCTGTATACCCTGAGATAAAGTGATAAGCAGCTTGTCCAGGCGTAAGTTTAGATACAGGAGGTAATACTCCAAAGGCATCACATGTTAAAAAGAATATGTTTTTTGGATTGTTTGCATATAAAGTTTCCTGTATGTTGTCTATATGGTATATGGGGTAACTTACACGGGTGTTCTGTGTAATACTACTATTTTCATAATCAGGTTCACCATTATCTTTAAATACAATGTTTTCCAATAGAGCACCGGGTCTTACAGCTCTAAAGATGTCTGGTTCTTTTTCTTCGCTTAGATCAATAACTTTTGCATAGCAACCGCCTTCAAAGTTGAAGATTGTGTTGTCGGCTGTCCAACCATGCTCATCATCTCCAATTAATTTTCTATCGGGATCTGCAGATAAGGTTGTTTTTCCTGTTCCGGACAAGCCAAAGAATATTGCTGTGTCTCCTTTTTTGCCCACGTTAGCAGAACAGTGCATTGGCAGCACGTTTTTCTCTACAGGTAAAATCATGTTCAAGGCAGAGAAAATACCCTTTTTCATTTCACCGGTATAGGCCGATCCTCCAACCAAAGCGATTTTTTCTGTAAAGTTTATTATTGAGAAGTTTCCTTGTCTAATACCATAAGCAGCTGGATCTGGACACTCATAACCGGGAGCACAAAGAATTAACCAATCTTCTTTAAAGTTTTTGAGTTCTTTTTCACTAGGTCTTAAAAACATGTTGTAAACAAACAGGTTTGACCAAGGTAGTTCGGTTACAGTTCGTATGTTCGTTCTGTATTCTGGCTCAGCACAAACGTAACCATCTCTAACATAAATTTCTTTGCCAGAAAGATACTTGGTAATTTCGTTTTTAAGTTTACTGAAATTTTCAGGAGAAACAGCTTTGTTTGTTTTTCCCCACCATACCTTTTCTGCAGTATAGTCATCTTTTACGATAAAACGGTCCTGGGGAGATCTACCTGTAAACTTTCCAGTATTAATGGCTAAAGTGCCATTAGCAGTTTCTTTCCCCATCTTTTTATCAACTGTAATCTTTTGAAGGGTTTCAGGAGATAGGTTCCAATGAGCGTTCACATTTTTTAAACCGTAAGCTTCTAAGCTAGGGTGTTTTTGTAATGTTGCTAAATCTTCCATTTTTATTTGATTTTAAGGTTCTTATTATTTTTTATTTAAAATGGCCACAGTATTGGCACGAGTATCATCGATATAGTTAACAGTATAAGTAGTAATGGAGCACCAACTTTTAAGTAATCCATAAACTTATATCCTCCTGCTGTCATTACCATTGCATTGGTAGTGGTTCCTATTGGGGTTAAAAATGCTGTTGAGGCACTTATAGCAACTACAATCATAAAAGGTTCTGGAGACAGTTTTAAGGTGTTGGCAGCTAGAATGGCTATAGGAGCCATAAGTACAGCCGTTGCCGAGTTATTGATAACTTGGCTAAAAGTTGTTGTTAGTAAAAATATACCGCCTAATAATGCTACGGGATGTATGGTTCCTAAATAATCTACTAAGCCATTCGCTATTACCTGGGCAGTACCTGTTTTTTGAAGAGCAATACCCATAGGTATCATCGCAGCAATCATAACTACGCTGGTCCAGCTAATCCCTTTATAGGCTTTAGTAATAGGTACACAACCGGTTAGTAGTATAATGCCAGCAGAAATTAACGCCGCAATAGCTCCAGGAACAACTTTAAATACCATAAATACAATCATTAGTAGCAAGGCACCTAAGGCTATATAAGATTTTAGGTTGAGGCTTTCAACATTTTTCGCCATGCCTTCAGGGCTACCACAAATCACCAGATTCTCATGTTGTTTTTTCAAATCTTCGATATGTTCCCATGTACCTCGTATAAGGAAAGCATCACCTACTTTTACCGTTACTTCTTTTTCTTGTATTGGCTTGTTGTTTCTTGATGCAGCTAATAACTGAATGCCAAATCTTTTAAAATACTCGCCCATTTTGTATTTTCTGCCTACCAAAATAGAATTTGGGTTTACGATTACTTCAGTCATACCTACCTCTTGGTTAATGAGGTTGTGTTTTAACTCATCAGTAATTGGTTCTAGAGGTAAAAGCCCTAATCTAAAGGTTATCATCATTTTGTTAATGGCCTCTGTGTCGCCTTTTACGGTAATAATGTCATGGTAAAGAAATTCTGTGTTTGGATCTGGAAATTCTATATGAGAAGGAATGCCTTTTAATACACTGGGATGCCTTCTTTTTATTCGAATGATAGTTGCGTTATAGTTTTTTTCAAATTGCCATGCTTCTATTTTTGTGTTTAGCAAGGGAGAAATTGATCGCACGCGTAATCGGTAGTAACCACTATCAACCTTGTAAGCTTCAATCCAGTTGTGTAGTGTTGAATCTATGTTTACAGGCTTGTTGTTTGTTTTGTTGTTTGGTAACAACTTATAGCCAATGTATCTAAAATAAAGTATGGCAATGATTAAAAGGGGTAAGCCTATTAACCCAAACTCAAAGAATGAAAAGCCTTCGTAGCCAGAGTCAACTAAAGCATTGCTTGCTATAATATTTGGTGGTGTGCCAGTAAGGGTTAACAGTCCTCCAGTGTTAGAGCCAAAAGCTACG
This sequence comes from Snuella sedimenti, assembly GCF_016428595.1. Lineage (GTDB taxonomy): Bacteria > Bacteroidota > Bacteroidia > Flavobacteriales > Flavobacteriaceae > Snuella > Snuella sedimenti. Next base: position 22,752 of record NZ_JAELVQ010000030.1, read on the forward strand.
GGCATTAACATTTTAGAAGGGAGAGTACCAATGCTCCAGGCAGAAGAAATGCTTAAGGGCATTAAAGTGGCTACTGTTCCTGTATTGCTTACAAAACCTGACAAAACGCCTGCTCCAAGTGTTAAAATAACTAATAATTTGGGAATGCTTTTTCCTGCCCATTCTACAAACTTTTTACCAGCCATCGCTGTCCAACCTGTTTGAGCAATACCTTCTCCTATAATAAAAAGAGCGGCAATCATGATTACTGTTGGATTGCTAAAACCACTTAGTGTTTCTTTAGTATCTAGTATACCGGTTAGAAATAGACTAAGCATCGATATTAGGGCAACGATATCGGGAGTGAACTTTCCCCAGACAAACAGTCCAATAGTAATTATTAAAATAAGGAGCATTAAATAAATCATAATTCAATCAGTTTTAAACTGCTATTTTGTTTAAGTAAATAAGGCATGATAGTTGCTTAATTACATGAGTAAAATTACTACCTAATACCTCGAATAATTATGACGAATGTCATAATTTGATTAAGTTTATTCTTTTTCAAGTATTAGTGGTTTTTTTGTTAAAATTGATTCTGAAAAAGTTTACGAAAACGTATGCGTACTGTATAATATTTAAGAATTGGATGCTTTTTGCTAAAAAAAATAATTCTTAAAATCATTTTTGAGTCAGAAATATTAAAATTGGACTAACTTAGACTGTTTGTTTTAAGTTGAAAAAGAATGAAAATTAGTTTAGTAGAGGCATTGTTTTGAAAAGTATGGCTATGTATAGTCAATTTAAGCTATATGAAATGAGCCATAACAAATCTTGATATTCACCGAGATGATTATTGGCGAATTACATCTGACCCATGAAAAGCAATAAATATAAACAGATGAAAAGATGGTTAAAAAATAGAAATTAATTATATTAGAAAGAATATATGAAGTTAGACATTCTCGCTATAGGGGCACATCCCGATGATGTTGAGCTAGGTTGTGGTGCTACACTAGCTAAAGAAGTATCCAAGGGCAAAAGGGTAGGGATAATAGATTTAACTCGGGGTGAGTTAGGGACACGGGGCACAGCGGAGACAAGAAAAGCCGAATCGGAAGCAGCAGCTAAACTATTAGGTGTGGCATTTCGTATTAATATGGATTTTGCCGATGGCTTTTTTGCAAACGATAAGAAACATCAATTGGAGCTTATCAAGATGATACGTAAATACCAGCCAGATGTTGTTGTTTGTAATGCGATAAACGACCGGCATATTGATCATGGCAAGGGAAGCAAATTAGTAAGTGATGCTTGTTTTTTAAGTGGTTTGATAAAAATTGAAACCCAATTGGAAGGTGTTTCAGAGTTACAGTCCGCTTGGCGACCTAAGTATGTATACCATTATATTCAGTGGAAAAACTTGAAACCAGATTTTGTAGTTGATGTGTCTGAGTTTATAGATACAAAAATGGCAGCGGTATTAGCTTATAAAACACAGTTTTATAATGAAGCCAGTAAAGAGCCTGAAACCCCTATTTCTACTAAGAATTTTACAGATAGTGTAAAGTATCGAGCTAGGGATTTAGGGCGTTTGGTAGGGGTGGAGTATGCAGAAGGGTTTACTGTAGAGCGGTTGATAGCTGTCGATAGTTTATTTGATGTGAAATAGTTAGGATTGGTTTTGATTTTATTTTAGAAGAAGTATAAAAATATTGAAAAAAGTCTTTGTAGAAAACATTGAAATCAATTACATTTGCACACGCATTACAAAATGCACTTTAAATGGTGGTTGTAGCTCAGTTGGTTAGAGCGCCTGATTGTGGTTCAGGAGGTCGTCGGTTCGAGACCGATCTTCCACCCAAAACAAAAGCCTCTCGGTTTCCGAGGGGCTTCTTTTGTATAAGGAGTTTTGGGATCAACCAAGAAAGTTGTGGGATAAATATTGGGTAACAGGTTTATGGTGTTTGGTGTACAGTAACTATAACAGATAAGACGGTAAATGAATATTTAGAGCATCATCGAAAGTCTAACTCAGGTAATTCTAATTTTATATTAGAATAAAAGGGAGGGATTTTGGCCTTGGTGTAGCAAACCTCTGTACTGAAGTACAGAGTGGTTTAGTTATTTATAACTTAAAATCAAGAATGGATAATAAATCTGTATTATTATCTTGATTAGGTGGTAAAATATAATATTAATCCAAAGCATTTTTTGTAACAAACCACCGCCAACCAATGACGGCCATTTGCAGTTTTGTGGCTTTTGTTAGATCCAATCGTTGTTTTGAATAACTGGGTAAAACTACTTTATTAACCTTTGCTAAAAATTTGAAGACTTGCTTTTTCACACGTTTAAATTTTAGTAATTAATTGATTTTATTGTAATTATAAAATTAAGAACGTGTGCAACCACTCCTTACACTCGTTCTCTCATTAAAAATTTTAAACATTTCCTTTTGTGAAGTAATTTTTAAAATTTCTTAATGCTCGTTTCATCTGTTTAAATTTTATTGTTTTAGAGGTCAGATGCGATGCCCAAATTATCATATTGGTTGGGTTTGCAACTTATTGTTAATGCTCGTTTCATATTAATAATTCTTCTTTGAAGGTAAAAATAGTAAAACTTATTCTAGAACTAAGTTTTACATATTACATACAGTTTATATAATCGAAAAGATAATGTCGATTATAAGCTTGGCAAGTGTTATCATAACTTTTTAGATTTTAAAGGTTAGTAAATTGTTTAACTATATCAATGTTTTTTGAAGATATATATTTACTAATATGTCCTACAAGAAATCTATAATAAATCTATGAATTTGTATGTTTATTTATAACTAAAAAGATAATATATGTTATAATTTTTGTGTAATTATCTGCAATTAAGTTTTAATTTTAAATAATTAGTTTGTTTATTATTTGTTTTTGAAACATTTGTAGAGCGTTTTTGGAAAGGACTTTTATTTTCTAGGGATATTTTACTTAAAAAATGGCTGATTTTGGCAATTTCATCTTTTGTTGAAATGGAGGTATAAAAAAAGACACCACTTTGGCAGGTGTCTTTTTGATATTGATTTAAGGAGAAATTTAGTCCTTCTTTGTCGTGATTTTTATAACCCCGTTTTTACCTTTTTCTCCGTATTCTTTTATGTCTTTTTCATTTTTTAAAATACTAATGGATTCAATTGTGTTAACATCTAGATCGTCAATTGTTTTATTGTGTACTTCTTTGCCATCAATTATGATGAGGGCATTTTGCAAATCACTTTTATTATATAACGATTCCATGAGTGTAATATTTATTTTTCCTTTGCTTTTGACGGTAGCTTCCTGTGTGATCATTCCTTTATACGAAAAAATAAGTGTTTCTCCTTTGGCTACTTTTATTGCGTAGTTGCCATCATAATCGGATAACGCTCCTCTTGTTGTTCCTTTTACGATGATGTTGGTTCTGGGTAATCCTGTACCGTTATGGGAGCTTACCGTTCCAGAGACGGTAAAATCGTCCTGGTTTTTAGTCGATCCAAAGGGGTGTCCAATGGTAAATTCAGTTTTCCATAATTTTTTAGTGGAAATAGCAACAACACCATTTTTAGCTTTGTTACCGTATAAGACCTTAGCAGCATTCCCCTTTAAAACGTCAACTGAATGTATATCGTAAGGATTCATACTATCTATTTCGTCTTTAGTGATTTCTTTGCCATCTATAATGTAAAGAGGGTTATTGCCTTCAGAAGACAAATAAAATACACTATTGCCACTTGTTGTAGCAATACTTTCTTTTGTATTTCCGCTAAATGATATGTTGTATTTGTTAAAATGAATGCTGTCCGAAGATAATGTTTTGAGTCCTTGGCAAAACTGTATTGTGTCAATTTTAGTTACATAAGATTGAGAGGATGCTTTTTTACTTGAGTCTTTTAAATTTCTAAATCCAAAATCCTTTTGATTTCTATAGCAAGTAAATGGCTTTATAGGCCCATCATTGTATGCAAATACTTTTTTATTTTCTCCAACTTTTATTTCGGTTGTGATTTTAATGATTTCATTTTGTGAGTTCCGCTTTATTTTACTGAATTTTAAGATGACACTATGCGCTTTTGCTTTTTTAATAACCTTTTCAAAGTCACCATCTGTAAAGTATTTGGTAATGGTTACGCTGAATGGTTTATTGTGATTTTGAGAAATAATGGGCTTTGAATTATTTTTTAATTGGCTTTGTTTTTGTGGTGTTGAACGCTTTTGTTTGCTGTTTTCTTGTTTCAAAATATTTTTATAGTGTTCCTCATCTTCAGCAATAAAAATACCGCCACCTAGCAACGTGCCAAAATAGACTGCATTGAACTGGGCTTCACTTTTAAATGTACCTGTGCCGCTACTTTTTATTTCAAACTGTAGATCATCAATTTCTCCCTTGTCATTTCTGCTGTATGTATACGAGAAGGCACCACCTTTTTCATTGATTTCAGATTTTATGGCAATTAATTGCGAGTCTGAAGTGCTTTTTTTAATAACATAGGAGCTTGCTATTCTTTGATTAGGATTGTCATTTTTCGGGATTTTAGCGACATAAACTTCCTTCGTATTAAATCCCATTAGAAACAGGACTAAAAAAGGAAGTATCAAAGCATACTTAAACAGGTTTCGTTTTTTTGATTTTGATTTTTGTAACATAACGATTCGTTTTTTGATTGATGAATTATAAAAGGTACTGGTTAAAGCCATTTGATGAGATGGCATGCTTGTTTTTAAGAGTACATGTTGGTAGCTCGTTTTACACATGGAAGTATTTTGAGCATTACTATCGGCTATAAATTCTAAATTTTGCTGTAGCGCTTTTTTATAAAACCAAATAAAGGGATTAAACCAGAGTACGATTGCAGTGAATTGACAAAGTAGGATGTCTATAGAATGGTATTGTTTTATGTGTGCTTTTTCATGAGCGATGATATGATTTAGTTCTTCTTTGTTAAATTGATCTGGATTGTATGCCATCCATTTAAAAAATGAAAACGGAGGGGTGTTGTCTGTCATTTTCACAAATGTGTATGCATGTTGTTTACTTTTTTTGTTTTTAATAATAAGCAAGAACAGGGAAGTTAATTGTATACAAAAGCGAATAAAAAAGACAAGAACTCCTAATAGGTAAGCAGTTAAAGCATAATCCCAAATATTAAAAGATGCTCGAGCTGGCAGCATTGAAGTGTCAAGAGGGGCAAGTGCTAAATTTTCAATGTTAGTAGGAGTATATTCTATGTATATGGGAATAATTAAAAAGGGTAATATAATAGTAGAAATCAACCCGACGAGTAAAAACCAACGGTTGGACTGAAAAAAAGTATCATGCTGCAAGACTAACTTATAGAATACGTAGAAAACAGTTATTATGGCACAAGATTTAAGTAAGTATTCCATCATGATTCTTTCTTTTCAATTAGGTCTATAATTTCTCTTAATTCTTCAGCACTTATCTTTTCTTCCTTAGCAAAGAACGATACCACATTTTTATATGAACTGTTAAAATAGTTTTCAATAGCGTTGTTCATGAACTTTTTTCTGTAGGCTTCTTTAGTGATGATTGGGTAGTACTGATGAGTCTTGCCATAGGCATTATAACTTACATATCCTTTTTCCTCTAAATGACGTATAATAGTAGAGAGCGTATTGTAATGGGGTTTATCTTCCTTAATTTCAGCCAACACATCTTTTACGAAAGCTTTTTCAAGTTTCCAAAGTATGTGCATTACTTCTTCTTCTTTGTTGGTTAACTTTTGCATGGTACAATAATTGTTAGAATGATACTATTAATAGTACAATTCAAATATATAACTATTTTTATAGTTATAAAACTATAAATTTAGTTTAATAACTGTTTTTTTAGTTTTAAGGCTTTGAAACTATAAAACAGGCACACTATGTAAAGTATGCCTGTTTTAACAAAAATTAACTAACCTAACTAACTAAACTATTTCTTTGTTATTGCTATAATAGCGCCATCTTTTGCTTTTTCTCCGTAAATACTGGTTGCTATCTTTGGGTTTAAAACCTCTACATCTGCCAATTTATCTGTTTCGGCCAAACTGTTGAGTTTTTCAAAATTACTTTCTTTACCATCTATAATGATGAGTTTTTCGGTATTGGGATTGTCAATGAATTTATATTTTCCTGAATGATTGGGGGTAACATGGTTAAAACCACGTTGCATCTGTTCCATGAGTTTCTGTATGTCAAAGTGTCGACCGTTAAAAAAGGTACTGTCATTTGTGTCCCCAAAAAAATCATTAAAATTAAAGTGGTTGAGGCTATTGCCAAATATAGAATCACTTGGAAAACCAAACAACATATTAGGTTTGTTGAAAAAGGCAAAGTTACCCATAGCGCTATCGCCTTGGGTTATAAATAATTCGCCCCCTTTTCTCCCAAAGGTTAACTTGGAAATAGGGGTATTGCTTGATACCTCACTAACTACCTGACCTCCTTGATTATCGCTTAAAGCGATGCGAATACTAATTAATTGCCCCTTGACATTTCTGTTAACCTTGGAGAACGCAACGGTTATTTCATTTTCTTTAAGCATACTTTTAATATCCTCTAATTCATCGTCGCTAGTGTCATTGTCTAAGGTAATAATAACATCAGCGGTTTGTAATGTTACCTTCTGGGGATTATTAAAAGCAATACTGTTAAGCACTGTAAAGGACAATAGTAAAATCAGTAAAAAACTAAGTTTGATTTTAGAAAGACATATTGTTTTCATGGTTAAAATTTTTTTACTTAATCGGGATATTTAAATGCTCCGAGGCTTGACTCGAGATAGTTTATTCAAAGTTATAACAGAATTAAATGTGCTTTAAAAATTTAACTGAATTTTATAATCGAATGTTAATAATTGTAAAAATCTATACCTCCATTTAAAAGGTGGTGTATTATCTTCGCAAAAAAATATTTTATGAGTATACTTTTAGTTCTTCTTGGTTTTGTGCTCTTGGTAATTGGTGGGGAATTTTTGGTACGAGCGTCTGTAGCGTTGTCTTTTAAGTTCGATATATCCAAAATGGTTATCGGGATGACAGTCGTTTCTTTTGCAACTTCAGCACCAGAATTATTGGTAAGTATTCAGGCAGCTTTATCGGGATCTCCGGCGATAGCCATCAATAATGTGGTAGGCTCTAATATTGCAAATATAGGTTTGGTTTTGGGAATAACAGCGTTGGTGGGACCAATAGCAGTCGACAAATCGTTTTACAAGCTTAATTGGCCTGTTATGATGGTGTTTTCTTTACTCTTGTATTATTTTCTTTATAACGATGCAAAACTTTCGTTTTTAGAGGGAAGCATATTATTTGCCGGTCTTATTTTGTTTTTAATTGTATTAATAAGAGGCGTGAAGAATAATGCAGTTGTTGATGAAGTTGACGAAACTTTAGCGGTTGTGTCTGGTTTTAAGATTTTTATTTGGTTGGTGATTGGCGCTTCGGCTTTATATTATGGTAGTGAATGGTTGGTAGATGGCGCTAAAGAAATAGCATTGGCTATTGGGGTAAGTGAAGCTGTAATAGGGGTGTCTTTAATTGCTATTGGTACGAGTGTGCCAGAATTGGCAGCATCCGTTATAGCAGCAGCCAAGCAAGAGAAAGCTATTTCCCTTGGTAATTTAATAGGTTCTAACATTTTTAATATAGGTTCTGTTTTGGGTTTAACAGCTATTGTAAAACCTATTCCTGTAACCGAAAAGCAGATACTTTCCAATGATATTTTTTGGATGTTAGGGTTTGCACTAGTGTTGTTGCCTATGGTATTTGTAAAACAAAAGTTTCAAATAAGCAGGACTAAAGGGTTTTTGTTGGTTTTTGCTTATGGGGCGTTTATGTTTTTAGTTTTTACTCGATAATCGAGGTTTAAATGCTCTAGGGCTTGTCTCGAAATCAAAATGTTTTTCCTTATAAATGCCCTGCGGACTTGTCCAGTAGTAGTTCGTTTATAAGTTTTAATCGAAAAGTATTCCTCGACGCTCTACATCGGTTTTTTTGTTGAACCTATCTTACCGGCAGGATTGTCATTCTCGTGACTTTACTGAATTTAAAGTTTAAATCACTTCATAATGAAAAAAAGGTCTTTCAAATTAATGAAAGACCTTTTTTATTGGAATCTAACTAAGATTTCTTAGCTAATATTTGTAAGTTTTATACAGAAGCCGAATTAAGTTTAGCCTCTACATTAGCAGATTTAACTGTTTTTACAATTCTACCTGCAATTTTGTATGGGTCACCGTTAGATGCTGGACGTCTGTCCTCTAACCAGCCTTTCCAGCCTTTTTCAACTGTAATGATTGGAATTCTTATAGATGCACCTCTATCAGAAACACCATAGCTAAAATCGTTGATAGAAGCTGTTTCGTGTAAACCAGTTAAACGTTGGTCGTTAAACTCTCCGTATACTTCGATGTGCTCTTTGGCAACAGGTCTGAAAGCTTCACATATTTGCTCATAAACTTCTTTAGATCCACATGTTCTTAAAGTTGTGTTAGAGAAGTTAGCGTGCATACCAGAACCGTTCCAGTCTCCTTTAACGGGTTTTGGGTGGTACTCAATATAGTAACCATATTTTTCAGTTAATCTATCAAGTAAATATCTGGCAACCCATATTTCATCACCTGCTTTTTTAGCACCTTTAGCAAACAATTGGAATTCCCATTGACCACTAGCAACTTCTTGGTTAATGCCTTCAAAGTTAAGACCAGCTTCAATACATAAATTTGCATGTTCTTCAACAAAATCTCTACCGTGCGTGTTTTTTCCTCCAACCGAACAGTAGTACATGCCTTGTGGTCCAGGATATCCTCCAATAGGGAAACCTAGTGGTAATTGCGTATGGGTATCCATGATAAAATATTCTTGTTCAAAACCAAACCAGAAATCATTGTCACCATCATCAATAGTCGCTCTAGCATTAGACTCATGTGGTGTTCCGTCTGCATTCAAAACTTCAGTCATAACCAACCACCCATTAATACGAGCTGGGTCAGGATATATTGCTACAGGTTTTAAAATACAATCTGAAGAACCTCCTTCTGCTTGTTTCGTTGAAGAACCATCAAAAGACCAGTTTCCTATTTCTTCTAACGTTCCTTTAAAATTTTCATGTTCCTCTACCTTGGTTTTACTTCTTAAGTTTTGAGTTGGTTTGTAACCATCCAACCAAAGGTATTCTAATTTGATTTTTGCCATAATGAATATATTATATAGATACTAATTTTAATTACACAAATATAGAATTTTATATAAATACTTTATATTTTATGGGGGTATTTTAGTAAATGTTGGTGTTATTTTTATTTACACCCTATTTTTTTAAGGTATAATTTAAAAAAAGAATATTTTTAGATGTAATTATTGAAAGATTGTTAACAACAAATTTTTAGGATTATGAAGGATTATTGTTTTTTGAAGCTTATTTTTGCTAAAATTTTATTACTCAACTTGTTAAAATTGTTTTAAAAATGTCAACATTAAGATTTCATGCTATAAAAGGATCTTTGGATTCAAAGCCTGTTGCCGTAGAGGAGAAGGTACGGCGTTCTGAATTATTTGGAGAAAATGTATTTAACGAAAATACCATGCGTCAGTATTTAACAAAGGATGCTTTTGTGGGGGTGATAAACGCTATAAAGTATGGTAAAAAGATAGATAGGAATATCGCAGATCAAGTTGCGTCTTCAATGAAGGATTGGGCTTTGTCTAAGGGAGTGACGCATTATACGCATTGGTTTCAGCCTTTAACAGGGGCCACGGCAGAAAAGCATGATGCTTTTTTTGAAACCACTGGAGATGGAATGGCTATTGAGAAGTTTGGGGGCAGTCAGTTGGTACAACAGGAGCCAGATGCGTCCAGTTTTCCGAGTGGGGGTATTAGAAATACTTTTGAAGCTAGAGGTTATACTGCTTGGGATCCAACATCACCTGCATTTATTTACGGTACTACCTTGTGTATACCTACTATTTTTGTTGCGTATACGGGCGAAGCTTTGGATTATAAGACACCATTGCTAAGGGCGCTTCATGCTGTTGATGATGCTGCTACAGCTGTGTGTCGCTATTTTGATAAGAATGTAAAAAAAGTATCATCATCTTTAGGCTGGGAGCAGGAGTACTTTTTAATAGATAAAAGACTGGCAGCAAGTCGTCCAGACATTACGCTAACGGGACGAACGCTTTTGGGGCATTCGCCAGCAAAAGGGCAGCAGTTGGACGACCATTACTTTGGATCCATTCCAACAAGGGCGTTGAATTTTATGCGCGAGTTAGAGAACGAATGCATGCTTTTAGGGATTCCTGTAAAAACACGCCATAATGAGGTGGCGCCCAATCAGTTTGAATTGGCACCTATTTTTGAAGAAGCTAATTTAGCGGTAGATCATAACTCCTTATTAATGGATGTTATGGGGCGTATTGCTTCGCGACATAACTTTAAAGTTTTGATGCATGAAAAACCTTTTGCGGGAATTAATGGTTCTGGAAAGCATAATAACTGGTCCCTTTCAACCGATACGGGGGTTAATTTGTTAGCTCCGGGAAAAACCCCAATGAGTAACTTGCAATTTTTAACCTTCTTTATAAATACGATTAAGGCGGTTCATAAGCATGAAGCATTGTTGCGTGCGGCTATTGCATCAGCTAGTAACGATCATAGGTTAGGAGCAAACGAAGCGCCACCTGCAATTATTTCTGTGTTTATAGGGGAGCAGCTTACTAAAGTGTTGGAAGAACTAGAAGGCGTAACAAAAGGGAAACTGTCGCCACAAGAAAAGACGGAGCTTAAGCTGAATGTTGTGGGGAAAATCCCAGATGTTTTATTGGATAATACAGATAGGAACAGAACGTCACCTTTTGCGTTTACCGGGAATAAGTTCGAGTTTAGAGCAGTTGGGTCTACAGCAAATTGTGGTAATCCAATGACGGTTTTAAACACCATTGTAGCTAAACAATTAAAAGACTTTAAAGTAGAAGTGGATGCCTTAATTGATAAAAAAGACTTAAAAAAGGATGAAGCAATTTTTAATGTATTACGTGAGTACATAAAATCATCTAGGGATATTTTATTTGAAGGTAATGGTTATGGAAAAGAATGGGAAGACGAAGCTAAAAGGCGTGGTTTAAGTAATAACAAAACAACCCCAGAAGCTTTAAAGGCACGTGTTTCGGAACAATCAATTGCACTGTTTGAAGAGATGGAAGTTATGAGTCGTAAAGAGACCGAGGCACGTTATGAGATTGAAATAGAGGCTTATATCATGCACATTCAAATTGAAGGTCGTGTGCTAGGAGATATTGCAAGAAACCACATTGTGCCTACGGCTGTGAAGTATCAAAATATTCTTATAGAGAACGTAAAAGGCCTAAAGGAGATTTTTGATAAAAAGTATGAAGCCGTGTCAAAGGAGCAGTTAAGCTTAATCGAAGATATCTCCAGTCATATTGAAGGCATAAATGCAAATGTTACTAAAATGATTAACGAACGCAAAAAGGCCAATAATATAGAGGATATTGAAAAGAAAGCTTATGCTTACTGCTTTAATGTGAAGCCTTTATTCGATGATATTCGTTATCACTGTGACAAGCTAGAGTTGTTAATTGACGACGAGATTTGGCCTTTAACAAAGTATAGGGAGTTATTGTTTACAAGATAACTTATGGCAACTATAGAGAAAAAATCCTAATCAGCTAGATTAGGATTTTTTTTTGCCAGTTAAATAGTGTTTTTCTGCATTTGGTCTTAAAAAATATAAAAGCAGTAGGGTATTTTATTGGATGGTTGTTTCTATCATAACAAACAAGTAACCTCAAAAAATATATTTAATGATCCATCGTGAATTTTATGAAAGAGTGTCAAAATTTATTTTATTTTTTTCGTGGTTGTATTTAAGCCTAATTAAAAAAACAACTCTCGGTTTTTAATTATATGCAGCCATTAATACTTTATGTTGTTTGCTATTTATCCCCAGTATTTTATTGAACTAAAATATTAACCTATTAATTAATCCAAATTTTTAAAACATGAAAAATTATTTTTTTAGTACAACCTTAATGTTATGTGGAGCATTTACATTTGCTCAAAGTAATGCCAGTGATGTGGACCAAACAGGAACGGCAAACCTGTCTTTAGTTAGTCAAGTAGGCTATATGAATGAGTCTAAAGTAGATCAAGACGGCAAAAACAATGTGGATGGAGGTCATTATAATGCGGCTTTTGTAGACCAAATTGGCAAAAAGAACACTGCAGATATTAAGCAAGCGGGTGATGATAATGACAGTTACGTTACGCAAAGAGGTAGATACAATAGTGCTACTGTTGATGTAGGTGTTGGTTATGCCGAAGGAAATTTAACGACTACTTATCAAAGAGGTAAAGGAAATATTTCTTGGCAAAAACAACGATTCGATAACAATGAAGCGCATGTGGATCAAAAAGGAAGAAATAACGAAGCAAGACAAGATCAAAACAGTGGACCAAACCACTCTGATGGTAATCTTGCCATAGCTAGCCAAGAAGGAAGAGGAAATTATGCCGATCAATACCAAAAAGGTAGTAATAACTATGCTTATGTAGATCAGCTAGGGAAAAGAAATGAAGGTTTCCAAAATCAGAACGGAGATGGTAACAGCGCAGAGTTGGTTCAGGATGGTGAATTTAACTATTCTACACAAGACCAAGATGGTGATGAAAATAAAGCTTTTGTAGAGCAGGATGGTTTCTCAAATTATGCAGAGCAAGATCAAGACGGTAATAAGAATAAAGCAAAAGTAGACCAAGATGGTTCTTTTAATATTGCTAAGCAAGACCAAGACGGTGATAGAAACAGAGTGAAAGCTGTTCAAGTTGGGGCAGATAACTATGCTAATCAAAACCAATATGGTAACAAAAATAAAGCTTTAGTAGATCAAATGTATTTTGGCAATAGAGCCTATCAATATCAATATGGTAACAAGAATGAAGCTAAAGCTTATCAAGTTGGAGATACTAACGTTGCTTTACAAGCACAGTTTGGTGAAGAAAACGTAAGTTTAATTGATCAGGATGGAGGATATAACTTAGGTGTAACGCTTCAGTCTGGGTACGGTAATGATTCTACTATTTTACAAAGTGGTGGATTAAACTTAGCAGGATCTGCTCAATTTGGAACTATGCACGTTAGTACAATAACTCAAACAGGTGTTGGAAACGTAGCAGGAACTTTACAAACTAACTAAAATACCCCTTTTTTAGTTCAATAAAATAATAAATGAAAAGGAGGTGTTTCTCAAACCTCCTTTTCTTACTTTGTTTTTAGAAAAACACACCCCTTTTTTATCAGTCCCAATGAAAATATATCCAGCCCTAATAATAGCCCTACTTTTTATATGTCTTGCAACAAGTTCGGTATTTTCTCAAGAGTTGTCAGATGGTTACAGTGCTAATAACGAATTGTCTATTTTTAGTTACAAAAGCCAAGTGTCTGGTTTTTTGTTACAGCAACAATCGGTAAAGTTAAAGCATCAGGAAAAAATGGCGACTAGAAGTGAGATTACGTTGCAACAAATAGGGAATTATAATGCGATACATCTATCTTCAACCCATGTAAATGCAGATATAAAATATTATCAAGTAGGCGATTTTAATAATATAGAAAACGTTAATGCTATAGGTGATATTTCAGAAGAAGTCATTCAAGAAGGTAATAATAATGCTGTTTATAGTTATACCTATGGAAATGTGTTGAATGATAATTTTAAACTGTCGCAAAAGGGAGATGATTTACTTCTGGAAAGGTTTGGAGTTAATTCGTTATCAAACAACATTAAAATCAAAATGCAAGGAACAGCTAAAACATTAGTTATAAGAAGTTTTTAATTTTTTTAAAGCATGTACAGCAAACATCTAATAATGCTATTTTTTTGCGCTTTGTGCGTTAAGTTGGGTTTTGCCCAAGTAACAAACAAAGAAATTGTAGCAAAAATAAAGTTTGAGAATGTAGATGACTTTATAAACATAAAAGGAACAGCTACCAATACTTTAGATGTTATTAAGAGTTTAAGGTATATAATGCATGTTATAAAAACTAATAAAAAAACTTCAAACATATCAAAATCGACTCAAGAAGGACGCTTTACGTTGTTGGCAAGTGAAAGTAAAGAATTATCAAGTGCAACAATTAACCAGAATGAAAAAGACAAGGTAACAATCATTCTATTGATTTATGACGATGAAGATGTGCTTTTGGGAAAAGACAGGCTTGTTCTGTTAAATAACGACTCACCACCTACTAAGGTACAAATGCCAAATGACGGTATTGAAATCCTTGGTATAGTCACAGAGGACACAAAAACGAAAGCGGGAAGGGATTTTTACGAGTTCTTTTATTCCATGTATAATTTGAATCAAATAAAGGGAAGTAAGATTGTGAACATTTCTGAAAGATTAAGTTTAGGAAGAAATACCATAATACAAATAAGCATTGATAATTCTGTGGTAGATGAGTTTTTCGTTAAACCAAATCAGGAGTATTTGGAGCAAAAGGCAAAATTGTCAATACGAAAAGTATTTAAATACTTTCAAGACATAAAAAAACAAAAAAAATACATTACGCAATATTAAAAAAGTAAAGAATAAATTGTGAAACATCCATTAATAATAACCAATCACATCACAAAAAAGATCGTTAAGGATGTTTAGCTTATTAGATGCCCTTCAGCTTGCTTAGGGCATAGCGAACAATTTAAAAAAAATAATATAACATATGAGAAAACTAGCGATACTAATGCCTTTCTTATTTTTTATTATAGGGGTTTCCTATGGTCAAGATTTGGTATATAAGCCTAAAAATCCAGCGTTTGGAGGAGATACGTTTAACTATAACTGGCTGTTAAGTTCTGCGCAGTCTCAGAATTCATTCAAGGATCCCAATCAAGTTGATATTGGTCAAAAGTCGGAGTTGGAAAGATTTAAGGAGAATTTAAACAACCAAATACTGAGTCAAATATCGCGAACTCTTTTTTCGGATCAATTTGGCGAAAGTGGCCTAGCAGAAGGAACTTATTCTTTTGGTTCTTTAGTGGTCGAAATCTTTCCGTCTAATGAAGGGCTAGTTGTAGACATTCTCGATACAGGTACTGGTGAGCAAACCCAAATAATTGTTCCAAATTAAACAGTTGTTACCATTGCAAATAGACTATGGAATAAACCATAACAATTGGGGTGCTGATACAAAAATAAAGATTCATGAACTTCTTAATAATATTGGATTAAATGTGGATAATTACATCTCACCAATACTAAACAATAAATTTTAAACCGATGAAGAACATGCTGTTCGTGTCATTATTATTAATGATTACAGTTTTTAGTTGTGGAACATATTTTAATCAACCCTTTGATATACAAGAGGCCAGGTTAGGAGAGTCTACAGAGGCTAATGGAGCCTTAACAAGCTTGCCGCTACCCGTTGAGCCAGTTGTGGTTGGTGTTTATAAATTTAGGGATCAAACAGGGCAATATAAGCCAACAGAAAATGGGAGTACGTTTAGTACAGCTATCTCACAAGGAACAACGTCTATTTTGCTCAAAGCTTTAGAAGATTCAAAATGGTTTGTTCCAATTGAGCGTGAAAACTTGAGCAATTTGTTAAATGAGCGTAATATTATAAGATCTACGCGAAAAGAATATGCAAACGGAGACGATTTGGCTTCTCAAAAGCTGCCACCTTTGCTGTATGCAGGTATAATATTGGAAGGAGGCGTTATTTCCTATGATTCAAATATTATAACTGGGGGTTTGGGAGCACGTTATTTTGGAGCCGGAGGTTCAACGCAATACAGGCAAGATAGAATTTCTGTTTATTTAAGGGCAATATCGACTTCAAGCGGGAAAATATTAAAGACAGTTTATGTATCCAAAACCATTCTTTCCCAGTCTGTGGATGCTAGTCTTTTTAGGTATGTGAAATTCCAAAGGCTTTTAGAAGCAGAAACTGGCCTTACCAGAAATGAACCCGTTCATTTAGCAGTTACAGAGGCAATTGAAAAATCAGTGGAAGCTTTAATTATCGAAGGTGTTAAAGACAGGCTTTGGGAGCCACAAGGAGAAGAAGAAGAAATATCTACATTGGTTAAACAGTATGATTTAGAAAAAGAAAACGCAGGGTTAACTAAATTGTATGATAGATTATATAAAGAAAAGAGAAGTAAAAATGCTTTTGAGCTAGCTGTTGGAGCTTCTTTTATGAATGGGGATTTTCCAAATCCGCAACCAGAGTTTATGGGTAAGGCTGGATATAAAAGATACTTTAGTCCGTACTTTAATATTGGCGCCAGTTATTCAAAATTTAATTTAGAAAATAAAGGATTGTTTAATGAAGGGTTCATGTCTTTTGATGTGAATGCCGAATGCAACATATTGCCCTTTGATGATATGACGCCATTTGTTTATGGTGGTTTTGGGGTTAATGCGGCTAATTATTTCACAAGTGTAGACCCAAAGCTTCAGTGTGGTTTAGGAATTGAATATTTAGTCTCTAAAAATGTAGGGGTCAAGGTGTTTGGGGAGCAAAATATGGTTTTTAGCGATAATGTTGATGGTATTATAAACGGTAAAAGAGATGATTTTTATTATAGATTTGGTGTTGGGGTTAATATTTATCTACACAGACATAATTCGCAACGTGTAAAAGCCAGGCAAAAACTAAGAGAAGAAAAGAAAAACCTTAAGGCTAAGCATAAAATTGAAGTCAAAGCTATAAGAGATGAAAATAAAGTCTAATAATAAGTTCATAGGTATAATGAATACATGTTTTAAATATATTTTGATAATTGTAATAATGTTGTCCTTTAGTGGCTGCAGTGAAGAAACCATTGACAACCTTTCTAAAGGAAAAATAGCTGGGAAAGTTGTTGTTAAGGGGGCTAATACTCCTTTGGGAAATGTTAAGATATCTACAAACCCAAGTTCGAGTACAGTGTTTACGAATGATGATGGAGAATTTTTATTAGAAGATGTTGTGGCAGACCAATACTCTGTTCAGGCTGAGAAAGAGGGATATCTAACCAGCTTTGAAGGGGTAAAAGTGCAAGTGAATACAAGTATTAGCGTTGTGTTTGAAATGGAGGTGGAAACTGCTAAAAACAAAGCCCCTAATGTACCTCAAATTATGGAACCATCCGATATGGCTATAGATGTAGATATAGATGTTCAATTGAAATGGGTAGCCACAGACCCAGAAAACGATAAGTTAACCTACGAATTAGAAATCAGAAACGATAAAGACAATGAAATACTAAAATTCAGCAATATTGAGGATACCTTGTTTAATGTTACTGGATTACGATACGGGCTAAAATATTTTTGGCAAGTGAGTGCCTCCGACGCTATAAATGAGCCAGCAATAAGTGCTGTAAATTCTTTTGAAACACTAAAGTTTCCAGCAAATCGGTTTTTGTTTGTAAGACAAATAGAAGGTAATAATGTGATTTTTTCAGCTGATGCAAATGGTAACGAGCTGCAATTAACACCTGCTACAATGAACAGTTGGAGGCCTAGAAAAAATTTAGCTAAAAATAAAATAGCATTTTTGGCTACTGAAGGTTCTAAAACCCATATTTATACAATGGATCCAGATGGATCAAATATATTTAAAGTTACCTCGGCTATCCCGGTCAATGGTTTTAACCTAGATCAAATGGGATTTTCTTGGTCTAAAAATGGAAGCCGTTTAATTTATCCAAACTTCGATATATTGTATACCATAAATTCTGACGGATCTGGTTTGCAAGAGATATATAAAACACTAGATGGGAGTTTAATTTCGGAATGTGTTTTAAGTGAGGACGATAGCCTTATAGTGCTTAAAACGAATGATGTTAGTGGTTATGGCGTTTCAATATATACAATCAACTCTTCTGGAACGGTGTTGCATAGTGTACTGGAAAATGTTTTAGGAGCTGCAGGAGGTTTGGATATAACTGTGGACAATAAAAAAATATTGTATTGGTACGATGTTTCAGGTTTTGAAAACGCTACCTATAGACAACTTAATTCGAGTGTTTATTTACATGAATTTGCTTCATCTACAAAGGTGCTCGTGTCAAGTCAAAAACAAGCAGGTTTTAATGACATAGACCCCCGTTTTTCACCTAACGACGCAGAAGTTATTTTTATGCAGACTTCGAATGATGGAATATCGCAAAAGGACATTTTAAAAGTAAAACTTTCGGAGCTGGATGATGTCAACTCAAGAACAATACTTTTTAGCAATGCTGAAATGCCGGATTGGGAATAGAGCATTAAAAACTTAAGACCTGACTGAAGGAGCGTGTAAATTTTTTGCACGCTTTTTTTGTTGTCCATTGTGTGGTGTAAAAAATATTGCTAAGTACATGACAAAAATTGAAATAAGTTAGTATCATATTGATTTTCAGAATTTAATAAAGCGTTTGCAATAAACGAGAGCCCATATTTAAAAATACTTTTGGCTTTTCTTCCATGTTT
>NZ_JAELVQ010000031.1 GCF_016428595.1 Snuella sedimenti
TGAGAAAAAAATTAAAAAAGAATCACTAATTTTAACACTCAAATAAAACGATTTTTGGCACTTCATTTACACTGCTCACTTTCATCCGGCACGGGTGGTTCACTTTAACCGAATTTTCCAGTAAGACCGGATAAGGCTATTGGAGGTACAACAATATCGGATCCATCAGAAGCTGCTCCTAGTCCACCTCTTGTTCTTAAATCATTCACCATATCCAATAGTTCTTGAGACGGACCGTTAACCTCGTTCATGGCTTCAACATAATTAAGCATTTTTCCTAATACAATGATATTTGAAAACGATATTCCGGTTTTATCTTAGCCTGTAACAACTGTGCCCTGTCCACTTGGGAAGTATCCACATATTTTTCAAAATATATCTTTGGAGTGGTACTTTCGAATGCCTTAATTCTTATAATAAAGGGATTACCTGCCATATACTCCTTAAAACGGTTTATCCCGATAACCCATGGTGTTCCGTCGAACAGATAATCACTAAACAATTTAGAGCCTAAAAAAGCATCTGCCCTATCGCCTGTAAACGAAATGTTCAACCTTAATTCCTTATCCATATTCTGAATATTTTCAGGAATCTTCAACTCGTAATAGGCTAATTTATCTTCCTTGCCCCATTTAAACTGAGGCAATCCATTTTCGTTTTGACTGCCCAGTAATTGTACCGAAGTTTCACCATCGGTTGTTACGGTTTCCCAAGTGTTATCTGTGTTCCATATCAAGCGGTCCCCGTTTTCAAGAAAAGCTTCTATTTCAGCAATACATTTCAAACCAGGATTGCTAGATGTTATCGTAATGGTATTATGTTGTTTCCACGGTATGGAACTTAGGTCTGCCATCCAATAATTACCTTTTTTTACGGTATTTATGGCTTGGTCGTTTATAAGCACCGTTACATCGTTGGAAGTGGAAAATCGTATTGAAGCTTCCGCTACTTTAGAGATGGATGCGTATTCAAAATCTTTTGTTATAACGCTCTTTCCCGTAGTGTTAGTTGCTTGTATCCAATAGGCCTTTTCCATAGGACGATAGGTTATAATTTCAACAGGGAGTTTTTCTGACTCTCCCTTATGTTCTATAACGGAAAATACCCCGTCCTTTTTATCTGAAAAAGAGGTCGACTCCGGGTAGATTAAAAGTTTTTGATCGTTGCTTTCGGAAAAGGCGATTATCTCGTCCTTATCCATAAAAACGCCCGATTCACTCAATACAAAATACGCCTCATTTTTATTATTCAACTTCCAGACCTTATCAGATTGGTCCGCAGTCAAAGTTAAAATTTTTATAAAGGTGCCATTTGTTTGTTCAATCTCAATCACACAATCGGTTCCAGGACGTAAGCCGGATATGAAATATCCGTTCTTTTCCTTTTTTACCGCACCTTTGACGGCATGGATGCTTTTGATGTTATCCTTTTTGAAAAAATATTCGGCAGGCACCCCGTCGTCCTGAAAGAACACCCACATCTTATTTTTATCATTAGAAAGTTTAGAAATAGGCTGTACGGTGGCATAAGCCAACCTAACGTCTTCCATATCCAGGTTAATTGGCCAAGTAAAATAGGCACCATCCTCAACAGTTATGGGTTTACGAGGTATTTGCAGGCTCTCACTCTTTAGAGCTACCTGAAATTGAACGCCCTTATAGTCTGGACGTGTTCTTTTATAAAGATAGTTAGAACAAAACAGAAAGGCCTGGTTGTCCTTGGCACGAACGGCCCATTGCAAATTATCAGTATTGCCGTTAGATGTAGGCAAATAGGCCACCATAGGAGCTAGTTCTACCCCAAAATCGTTCATAAAATAATTCAATTTCTTGGTCTCGCCCATAACGGCTCCCAAAGTACCGAACTCCCCTAAAGGAGCCTGATAATCATAGGAGACCCTACTAGTTGAGGATTGAAGAGTGGTTTTCCTCCCTATTTTATGACTGCCTCCACTGTACATATAGTAACCCATAAGATTAACACCGCACCCCAACCTAAGGTTTATGTTTTCTCCTGCCATTTCTTTAGGTACTATGGGACGTCTATGATAAAACGTAGGAGTTCCCAATCCGACTTCGCATGTAAAATAAGGTGATTCTACTTCCTTAGAATTGAGCGACTGCACATCACCCTCCAACTGAATTAAATCTGTACCAATATTGTCGGATAAGCGATTATAGGAAAAGAATTCAAAATTACCTACTGGTAGTTCGCCATAACCTCCACTCCAAGGCGTTTCAATATAGTAACCTGCATAGGGTATGATATCCTTTTTAGGATAATCGGATGCCATCCAATGGGTCATGGTGTAAAGTGGTACATCAAACCCTTCTTCAATGGCTATTTTTTTCAATTCCAACAAATGTGGTACTACATGCCCTTTTCTTACGTACTCGTTTTCTAGTTGTATTCCCATTATGGGACCATCTTCTTTATAAAGAAACCCTTCTATTTGGTTATAGATGGCTCGGTACCAATTGCGAACATACTCCAAATACAACGGATCATTATAACGCTTTTTAATGTATTTTTTTTTCATCAACCAGTCTGGCAAACCTCCGTTACGGCATTCGGCATTAATGTAGGGGCCCACCCTTAAATGTAACTTTAGCCCAATCGTTTTACAGAGTTCGACAAACTTTCGGATATCGTTGTTGCCCGTCCAGTCCATTTGTCCTTCTATTTCCTCATGATAGATCCAAAAAACATAGGAACTAACAATATCTATACCCGAAGCCTTCATCTTCAATAAGGTCTCTTCCCAATAGCGGTGGTCATAACGACTAAAATGAAATTCTCCCATGACTGGAAGTACAGGACTACCTCCCTCAGTCATATATAAACTATTTACCTTTATCTCTTTTCCTTTTTTGCCCGGGTTACCCATTTTAAAATCGGTTGCGATTTCTGGATAGGCTACTTGGCTTAGGTCTATCTTATATTTCTGTGCGTTGGCTACAAAGCATGCACACAAAATTCCTACTATATAACTAAGTAGTTTTTTGCGGGTGCTTTTAAATTTTGTTTTGTGATTGTTCATCTTCAGTTAGTAAACTTTTAAACTATTGAATTTTGTTAAATTTAAATTATGAGGCTTTAACGATTATTAGTATATATCCTTAATGTATCATTGTTTGTGGCTACAAGTATCCCTAATTTACTATTTTCTTTTCCTAGCTTAATCGGCTTACAATCCTTAACGTTATAAGGAACAAAAAAGCCACTAACCTGAGGAGATATGGCTTTAAAAGTACCATCTTGTTTCCCTTCTAACACTAAACCACATGAGGCATCGGCTCGGGAGGTTTCAATTTCATTATCAAATTGGTTACCAGCAATAAGAATATCTAATACACCGTCGTTGGTAAAATCTCCCGTTACAACACCTTGAATCGTTGAAAATTGGGCATGGATTGGAAGTGTCTTTTTTTCAAAAGTTCCATTATGGTTAATAACCATAATACTCGAAAATGTTTCAGCTTTTAGGTGGAGACCATAATTTATTCCCTCACCTAAAATTTCATTAATATCCGCATTGGCAAATTCGGCATATGTTTTAAACTTTTTTCGGATACCAGGCATCTGTTCCGAAGAACATTCTAGTCCCCTAACAGACACTTGTTTATCCTTATTATATTTCGCCAAAAACACATCGTACTTTCCATTCATATCAAAATCGTTACTATATACATGTAAAACCTCTGTTGTTTAACTGAGGCTTTTTGCTTTAGGGAGTGATTAATTCTATTTTTACAAACAGCCTAATGGTAAAAAGCAGACTGAGGTATACTCGATCTTGTTATATTGTTAGTTTTCCATTCCAGTTTAAATGGTATAGCATCTCTGTTAGCGTTGTGTAAATAGATGCGGATAGGATGTAATCCTTTTTGCAGTACCATAGTTTCGGTTTTTACTGTATTGGCCTGATAGTTATAATCTGCATCTACTAAAATGGCATCATGTAGTTTGATAACTGCTTTACCGCTAGTACTAAAACTAAAGGTATATGTGCCTTCTTTCGGCACTTCTAAATACCCTTCAAATAAGTAAAGGTCTTGCTGTTGCTTGGTATAATTGAAAGTATTTACATTTTTTGTTTTTCCTTTTTTTGAGGGATTAAGAACTTCCAGGTTGGGTAACCACGGATAAACACCAGCATAAGATGTCCATCTCAATCCTTTCTTTATTTTTTTGAGAGCAACCGAAGGTATTGCTAAATTATCATAAGGACGCTTAGCAGAGATATTGGTGCGACGCATTTGGAGTATGCGAGCTTTCATGGTGCTTTGCAATTCGGGCATAGCATTGTTAGCAGCTAGGTTATTAGCCTGATGCGTATCGTTTTTAATATCGTATATCTCAAAATCGGCATTAACATCTTCAATGTTATAGCGAATGCCAACGTAGTCGTCCACACGAATCATTTGCATTTCCTTTCTAGAGCGATTGCGGTTATTTTCATTAAAGGCACTGTAGTTAGGTGTTTTTCCTCCAACACTGTATTCTACGTATATTTTACTGTCTTTTTGTCCTTTACTATTTGTTAGTGTAGGCAATAACGATACCCCATCACTGTTAGCAGGAGCGGGTAATCCGGCAGCTTCCATAAAAGTAGGCAACCAATCGTATGAAATACTTGGTGTATTGCTTACAGTATTTTTTGCAATCTTTTTTGGCCACCTCACAACCAATGGCATGCGTAGTCCTCCTTCAAGAACATCACGCTTAATACCATCAAAAGGGCCATAACTATCAAAAAAAGTAGGGTGGTTGGGTACGTAGGGTTTGGGTAAGTACGATTCTTGTGAAGGCCCATTATCTGAAGTGAACACCACTAATGTGTTATCGTCTATGTTCAAATCTTTTAATAGTTGTAAAATATCACCAACCGCATCATCTATTCTACGTACGCTCGTGGCATATCGTTTGTAAGTATTAGGCCAAGGGACTTCGGCTGTAGTGGTATTGGTATCGTGATCGTAAATGGCATTGGCATAATCGGGGTGCATCCAAGAGTCTGGTTGTCCACTGGCAGTATTTATCATGTGTCCTGGTGTTCCTAACCACTGTACACCACCTTTTAGACCGCCTCCTTTAGGATATGCTTGGGTTGGTAGTTCTAAAACGGCATGAGGTGTATCGTAAGCCAAGAACATAAAAAAAGGCTTCTCGTTATTTTTAACGGTATTGGTAATCCATTGTTTAGCTTTCGCTGTCCATAAATCGCCAGTAAAACATTTATCTAATGCTTCGGTTACGTCGGTATCGTTTTCCCAAACTTGACCGTGGTTTCTGTATAACCTTTCTTTTGGGTAGTGCTCATGTCCATCTACATGGGTCATATACCCATAAAAATAGTCAAAGCCCCTGTTGGTAGGTCGCGCAGGCCAACTAGCTCCGTTTTCGGACCAGCGCTTATCTCCCTGTAGCCCCCATTTTCCAATGGCAGCTGTAGTATAGCCTGCTTTTTGTAATGTATTGGCTAAGGTATGGTTGTCGGCCAAAGCTTTGTCAAATTGATTGTTTCTTACATTCGCATGTCCTTGACTTAAGCCACTAAGCAAGGACGCTCTGGAAGGGGCACATACTGGAGCTGCTGAATAATGTTGAAGCATTACGGCTCCTTCGTTGGCCATAGTGTCTAGGTGCGGTGTAAAAGCCCAGGGTTTTGATCTGTCATTATTTTTTTTCCTTTCATTTTGGTACAATACGCCCAAATCCCCATAGCCTAGATCGTCGGTTAAAATAAAAATGATGTTGGGTTGCTCTTCATTCTTTTGTTTGGTTTTTTGGCAATAGCCAAGTTGCACAAAAAATACGCTAAGTACAAATAGCGCTAATGGTGTTAATTTCATTGTTAAGGGTTTTTAATAATGTATTTTTTTAATTTTTAATATTAGGGGTTAGTTTTTTGTGATGCGCAAAATCGTTGGGCACCTAATTTAAGCTTCCTAAAATATCCAAACTGGCGGCCTTAAGGTTATATGGTAGTTTATCATTTTTGGCAAGTTCTGTTATAGTTGCAATGAATGGCGTCTTATTGGGTACATATAACAAATGGTTTAAGGCCATTAGAGCCAGATATTCATTGTTTGCTTTACAATAAGATTTTAGTTTTTGTTCGGCATGGCTATTTTGAAAGCTAGCGTATGCTATAACCGATGCAGTAACGGAAACAGGAGCATAGCTGTCATTAATGGCTTCTAGTATAGCTGCTTTATGGGGTTTTAGAATGGTTTCATTTTGGCTTTTAAATCCTGTAATAGCCCCAATAACGCATGATTTTATTTTCACTTTTAAGTGCTTTAATTTGTTTCTCGGCAATTGCCTTTTCACATTTTCAAAAATAAAAGGACCTTCAGAATAATCGGATACGGCATGAACTATTTCACAATCAGTCAACCAAGCATTATGTCCCAATCTTTCTGGCCACCGGGAATAATAACCATGGTATTTTTCTCCCCATTTAATCACTGTTAATCCCCAAATACGATAGCCTGGATCTACTAAAATATACTTATTACGCTTTTTCTTATAAAAATTATCCTTAACCGGTACTGGGATACTTTTGAACTCCCATGTCATAGAATCATCTTCTATTTGTATTTGAGCATATATCTTTGACCAATTACCGTTAATTAAAATATATATACAATATAAAAAGAGTAATTGCTTCATTCTTGTTTTTTTTAATTAGTTCATTTTTTAATATACAGAGAATATGTTTTTTGTCAATAACACTTTTGTAATATAAAAAGGCTTAAAGTATTGAAGTTGTTGATACGCACTTGGGCATCATTTTAGTTATTCTTTGTATTTATTTAATATTTAAGTGTTCCCTTGCATTGTTATTCTTATTAAATCATATTGGTTTTTAAGTTACTATTCTGTTTTGGCAAAAAGGCGCAGAACATCATCATTACATCCCACTAATATTCCTAAGGTATTATCATGACCTAGTTTTATTCTTTTTACATCTTTAACATTATAGGGCACAAAAAAACCTGTTTTTAATTGAGATAAGCTACAATATTTACCCTTTTCGCTTTTTAAAATCACCCCAACCGAGGCATCTGCCATTGTTGTTTCAATTTCTGTTTCAAACTGATTTCCAGCAGCAACAATGTCTAATCTCCCATCATTATCTAGATCTTCTATTATAATCCCTTGAATTGTTGATAATTGTGCTTCATTAGGCAATTGCTCTAAAACAAATGTGCCGTTATCGTTCTTTAAGATACAACTTGCAAACAGTTTAGCTTGATAATGTAAACTGTTATCTAAACCTGGACCCAAAATTTCACTTATGCTCGCATCTGCAAACTCATTAAAGGTTTTGTATTTCTTCTTTATTTCAGGTATCTGCTCAGAAGAGCAATCTAAACCTCTTACAGGTACTTGATCTCCTTGTTCGTTGTATTTGGCTAAAAAGGCATCAAAACTACCGTTGACATCAAAGTCGTTAGCATATATGTGTAAAGGTTTTTCATTAGAGGCTTTAAATTTATGGTTTAAACCCAAGTTACCAACAACAAAATCTACATCTCCATCCTTATCATAATCGGTTGCCACTATTTTATACCACCATCCTGTTGTGTCTTTTAATCCATACTTTTTAGTTTCATCTACTAACTGTCCTTTGTTATTTATAAAGAACTTTATTGGCATCCATTCTCCAACTAAAATTAAATCAGGATATTTGTCATTATTAATATCTGCCCATACACTGGAATTAACCATTCCTACTTTGCTTAATGCTTTGGCCTTTATTTTAGTTACATCGGTAAAGTTACCTTCTCCATCATTCTCCAATAGTAGACTTTTTGGAGGAAACGGGTAGTAATTAGGCACAACTTTCCCTCCAATAAATACATCTAAATCTCCATCATTATCATAATCTGCAACAGATACGCAACCTCCACTTGCATTTATTTTTGGTAAACCTTTAGATCTTGTATATTCCCCTTTTCCATTATTTAAATACAATCTGTCTTGATAATGTGTTGACAGTGGCTCAAATTCATATCCTCCACTAACTACATACAAATCTAAATCCCCATCTCCATCAGCATCGAAAAATACTGATTCCATGTCTTCAAAAACCTTATCGTTTTCAAAAGCTTCTTGCTTAAGATGAATAAACTTCTTTGATTTATTTTGAAGGTAAACTCGTCCACTTTGATTACTTGCCCCACCAATAAAAAAATCTTCAAGACCATCATTATTTATGTCTCCAACCGAAATATAAGGCCCATTTATAGAATATTTTTTTGGCAATAATACCTGTTTCTCATAATCATTAAAATAATTCTCTTTATGTCTAAAGGGGTTCTGGAAATAGTTATAGGTTTGGTCACTAAATAGTGTTTTAACATTCTTATTTTTAGAATTACTTTTTTGTTGTAAACTGCTATTGCTATACGCTACTGTAAGTAATTGGTTAGCGTCTTGATTTCTTAGCATATTTATGTTTCCATCTGGCCAAACCACTTTAACACTGTCTATTTTTTTTTGGTTTCCCAATCCAAAATGTACTATAGGTTCTACTGAAGACAAATACCCACGTACGGTCTTAAACTCTTGATATTGCTTCTTTTTATTACTGTACAAAGTTAGCTTTGTTCCTAAGCCTGTGGTATTCCCTTTTGGTCCTAACAATTTAATCTTTAAATAAGATTGATTTGTCACCAAATTATTTTTAAAAACAAAAGCTTCTTTATCCACATTGTTGACTACCAAATCCAAATCACCATCATTATCTAAATCACCAACAGCAGCTCCATTAGAAAAACTAGGAATATCAAATCCTATTTCTTGAGTTTTGTTTGTAAAGGTTAAATCGCCATTGTTTATATAAAAATGGTTTGGAAGTTCCTGAGAAGGATAGATGTTTATTATGTCGTTTGCCAAGCCCCTAGACATGTCCTCCAGGCTAGTATATATCCCCCTATTTTTTTCATAGAGCTCTTTCCTTTTATAATAACTGTCTCTATCAAATAATTCCCTTTTATAACCATTGCTTACAAAAACATCTTTAAGTCCATTATTGTTAAAATCTACCATTAAACAACTCCAACTCCAATCGGTTTTTGAAATACCAGCGATTTGAGAAATATCACTAAAATAAGAGTTTCCTCTATTTAAATGCAACATATTATGCATGTATTGATTGTGAAACCCTTTTTCTTTTAACCTATCAAAACGCTTTATATTCATAGGGGGCATTGATGTTTTAGATCTTTTATAGTTGGAAGGCAACATTTCGGTAACAAAAATATCTTCAAAACCATCATTATTCATATCTGCAATATCTGATCCCATGGAATAAAACGAAACATGATTTGTAGCTTCTTTTATTTTTTCCTTAAAAGTTCCATCTCCATTATTTAAATACAGATAATCATTTTCAGAGAAATCGTTTGCCACAAAAATATCGATATAACCGTCATTGTTAACATCTGAAGTTACGACGCTTAAACTAAATCCAAAATTACTTGTTATACCAGCTTGCTTACTAATGTTATAAAATTTACCTCCTCTGTTTTCAAACAATTTATCCCGGTAATCATCATGAGTAGATTCTTTATTTTTGAGTATATCGGCCAACCCTATGTAAAATTTGTCTGGACGATTCGTTATATAGACATCCAAATCGTTATCGTTATCAAAATCAAAAAAAGAAGCATGTGTTGAATAACCTCTATCGTTCAGTCCAAACCCTGAAGCCTGCTCTATAAATGTATTATCTTGCTGATTTATAAATAGTAAGTTTTCTCGCTGACTGCTATTGTTGGATTTTATTCCTCCTCTACAAATATAAATATCTAAATAACCATCTGCATTAACATCAGCCATAACAACTCCATTGTGCCAACCATCGCCTCCGCCTACACCTGCTTGTTTGGTAATATCTTCAAACTTAAAGTCGCCTTTGTTTAAGTATAATTTATTTGAAGAATCGTTTGCTGTGAAATAAATATCCGGCAGACCATCATTGTTTATATCTCCAATGGCTACGCCTCCTCCGTTATATACATAGTTAAAATTATCAAAGAAATTTTTATAATTTTCTTCTATCTTATTGTTAAATAAGATTCCTGATTGAGAAGCAGGTATCAATTCAAAAGTAGCCTCTTTACTATTTATTAGTACTTTTTTTTCGTTACAAGAACTGAGAATAAAAAATAAACAATAGATACTCCAAATTTTGAATTGCTTTACTTTTCTATGTTTATAAAAGATTAAATTCATTTAGCAGATATTTTAATTAAACCATTGCCTATTATTATTTAATAAAGTTGTTTAAACCTTGTTGCTAGAATAGAAAAATGCGAGAATAAAATTCTCGCATTTTCACAAATTAACTCTAAACAAAATAACTAAAAAAAATCATTTATTTTAAAACTAAAGTTTCTCTAATGATTCTAAATCCACCACTACCAGAATATCTATAGTTCAAAACAAATGTTTTAGTAGCTGGGTCATAACTATTCTCATCTCCTGGTATTTTTTCTAATGTATCACTAGAATCTCCAGCTGCAGCTAAAGATAATGTGTTATCTGCATTAATTGTTATATTGACTTTCCAAGAGCCTCCTCCTGGCCAATTATCAGCTAGACTTCCTTGAATAGTATTTTCATCTATCGTGCTGTAGAACTTCTCAAAACCTGACCATTCCCAGTAAGCTGGATTGGGATGAGTTACATTGCCCGTAGATAAATACGTTCCTTCATAAGAATTTATTAGTGGCAAGGCTCCTATATTTATTGTCCAATCTCTTGATGTTTTATCATCTGCAGCTGTAACACGGTATTTTCTTGGTACTGTATAATCTCCAGGTACACCTAATGTTGGCGCTCCATCTAATGGCTCAATAGTAGCCGCAGGAGAAATTCTTACGGACACTGCAATGTTAGACAAACTAACTTCTCTTCTAATTTCCTGAGTAAAACTCCCGGATGGGGCAGGAACCGTAGGGTTTAAAGTTATTGTTGCAGATAAACTATCTATTACCAAATCATTTTTGGTTAAATATTTAAATTTCATACTTTCTACACCATTAGCGTTTTTATCAATATAACGGTGTTCTAAATCAAAAGTTAAAATTTCTGCTTCTTCAAAAACAGGAAGTTCTTCCAAATCAGCCTTTAGGCAAGAGGTAAATATTATTGCCACTAAGGCAAACAGTATATATATGCTTTTTTTCATGTTTTAAATTTTTAAGTGATTTACCAACCAGGATTTTGTGCTCCTGCTAACTTCGAATTAGTTCTAATTTGACTATCAGGTACTGGGAACAATAAACGCTGTGGTTTGAAATTTAGCTCTACACTCCATGGTGATTCAATAACATTTATTAAACCATCTAACTCCATATCCAAGCCATGCAATTTACCTGATAATTGTGGAATTGTGGTTCTATTTTCCGCACGGGCCCATCTTATTAAAGACCAATAATAATCATCTTCCATAACTAATTCTACACGCCTCTCAATATCGTAATATTTCCAAAATTCTGTTTCTGAAACACCACTTGATAGTGGAGGTAATCCACCGTGCGTCTCTCTGGTCATATTAAGGTACTTCACGGCGTTTGGTAAATCTGATTTTCGTGCATAAGCCTCTGCTTTGTTTAAATATACCTCGCCTAAACGTAATATGGGTTCTGCCCAATTTACTGGTAAGTTCCAAAAGATAAAGTCTTCTTCATACATCCACTTACGGAACATATATCCCGTTTTAGACATCCCCCAAGAACCTTGAGGATTTGATGTCCAATGGGAGTTACCGCCTCTTCTGAATGTAAAAATCGAATTTCTATATTGTGCAGAATCTCTAACTATAGATTGTTCAAAACGGTCATCTCTATTGGCATAGAAATCTTTAGAAGGCATTCCTTGATTGTCCAACCCTTTTCTTTCGGTGCCATCTTTAACCAAATAGGCATCAACCAACTCTTGTGAGGGCCAACGCAATGGCCAAGCTTCAAATAGATCATCGTCATTAAATTGAGGAACTGCTGTCGCGTGAAGTTTACGTCCATTAGATACGTTTACTAAGTTTCTAAACATACGGGTGTTTATATAGTTGTTAAAATCTTCACCTCTACTATAAACTAAAATATTCTCCGGAGAACTTTTTGTACCAGCATAACTATTAAACATATTCTTGTATACAGGATCTAAAGAATAGCCTAAGGTTTCAACTTCATTTGCAGCAGAAATTACCTTATCATAATCCCCTATTTGCAATGCTACCATTGTTAAAAATGCATAAGCAGCACCTTTATTTAACCGACCTTCTCTACCAGTTGTAACATCAACAGGCAGGTCTAATACAGCTTCTTCCAAATCTTGAATTATAAAGTTGTAGGTTTCACGTTCAGAAGAACGTGGTAATTCTAAATCATCGTCAGGCGTAAGAACCTTATCTACAATTATTAAACCACCAAAACGTCGTGCTTGCCAGAAATAGGTCATAGCCCTTAATGCTTTAGCTTCTGCCACCAGCTTTTTCCTTGTGTTTTCATCAATACTATTAGAAGCAGAAATACGTGCTATGGCTAGGTTTGCAGCTCTAATTACGCCAAATCTGTTCCAGCCGTAATCTTCATTTATATTAACATTACCCTGCTGAACATGGCGGGAACCTCCATTATCATCATTGGGTACAATGTTATCTGTCCAATCATCAGTTTCTTGTCTTATCCATCGAGACAAGGCATTATTATATAAGGTAAGTATAAAACCTTCAGCCAATTGGGCATCTGCCCAAATATCGGCTTCAGAAAAAGCATCTAGTGGTTTTTTGTCCAAAGCATCATCACTACATGAAAAATTTGACAATACTACTAATGCACATACAAACCATGCAAATAGATTTTTTTTAAATGTTTTCATAGTAAATCTTTTTTAAAATGTTAAATTCATTCCTAAACTAAATGTTTTTCCATTTGGATAACCATAGTTGTTGGTACTACTCGTTTCAGGATCCAAGAAATAATCATTTATAGGAGAAATTGTAAATAAATTGGTTCCACTAAGTGTCAGGTTCCATTGAGATATCCCTGGCAATACATTTTTAGGTAAAATGGACTTAAGGTTATATGTTATATCTAAACTTTTCATTCTTAAGTACCAAGCATCCTGAAGCCAAAACGAAGAGGTCGTTTGGTTGTTACTTCCGTTTGCATTATTAAATGTACTGGTTCTTGGAAATAAAGCATCTCTATTAGTGGGCGACCATGAATCATCCTGAATGGTAAACAGCATATGATTTAGTGCATCATTCCAAATACTACCTCCTCCACCTATATACATTTGGCGATTACTGGTGCCTTGAAATAGCACGTTTACACTCAATCCTTTGTAAGCAAAGCCTGTATTAATACCATATTGTATATGAGGAAAGTCTCCTTTACCCAACCTTCTAAAATCATCACCATCAACTCTACCATCACCATTTACATCTTGATATCTTATATCGCCCAAATAAGTATCTGTGGAAGCTTCCCTATGTGGCGAATTCAATAAATCTTCAATTGTTTGGTAATACCCTTGATCTATATATCCTCTTAAAGCAACATCAATTTGCTGAGCTTGACGCGTATATGGATTTTTTAAATCATTTTCAATTTCGTCTGTTTTTGCCCATAATTGGTCAAAGTAAGTTACATTGCCGCCTACATAAAAATCTACATTACCAAGCCTAGTATTATATTGTAAATTCAGTTCCACACCTTCTCTTCGATGCTCACTATCAATATTAATTTGTGGCAAAGATTTTCCAAGAGTTGTTGTATATGTATCTTCTGGCGATCCTAAAAACCCAGTAGTTTCATAATAAAACCAATCTAAGTTTCCCTTTAACTTATCATTAAACAAACCAAAGTCCAACCCTAAATTTCTGGATTCTACTTTAGACCATGTAGTGGTATTACTCGTAGGCACTAAATTCCCCTCACTAAAGCCTGTATTAAAGGCATCATAACTATAATAGACATTTTGGTTTAAATTATATCTAGGTAAGTATTGAAACCTAGCTCCAGAGTTTCCTACTTCCCCCCATGATCCTCTTAACTTAAAAGAACTAATTCGTAATTTATCTAGAATTGGTTTTGCAAAGGTTTCATTATCTATATTCCATCCTAAGGCTACCGATGGGAACAAATTGTACTTATATCCATCCTCAAAACCATCAAAACCATCATATCTACCTGATACCTGAACAAAATATTTTGCATCAAAATCATATTTTAAACGTGCTACGTAACCTATACGTCCACTCTCTGAGCCTGAGCCTGAATTGTCACGTCCTTCTGGGGATCCCGCAAAAAGAAAGGGTACTTGAGGTGATGGAAAATCTCTTCTTGAAGCAGAAAAGCTTTCTCCAAAACTTTCTCCTACAGTATATATTCCTGTAAAATCTACCGTATGCTTTTTAAAAGATTTTAAATATGTAATATGTCCTTCTAGAAAATAGTTGTATCCCTCACTAGCACTTTGTGATAACTGAGCCTTTCCTATATCACGCAATTGGTTATCATCAGTGTACAATGGAGCAATACCAGATGGGTTTGTCCTAAAGTTTTTATTAAAACCATTTCCAAATCCATACTTACCAACAGCTTTTAAATGAAGTCCTGGGATTTGTGGAATTTCAAAATCAAATTCTAAACGATAGTCAATATCACTTGATCTATTCCTAGAGACTCCTGCTTTTTGGTCGGCTTCTGCTAGTGGATTTTCATTACCAATATAATTGCCTGCTTCATTAAAAAGCGGTACTCCAGGTCGCCAGTTTCTAACATGACTAAATATACTCCAAGAACTTAAGGGAGTTCTCTCTATTTCTTCCCTAACTATACTTAAATTACTTTTTATGGTTAAGTTTAAGGCATCTACTTTCTGATTGATATTGGAACGTAAAGAATAACGGTTAAGTCCGTAATCATTTCCATTATAAAGACCGTCTTGTCTAAAGAAGTCTAATGAAGTAAAAATGCTTGTATTTCCCGCGGTGCCATCTAATTTAATGTTATGTCTCTTTAACAAAGCCATTTTGTTAATTGCTCTATCATAAACATCACGTTTGTTTGGCCTGTTTATAGGATCTGAATTCGTCCTGAATGTTTCAAGAAGATCATCACTTATAATAGGATCTAATCCATCATTAAATGCTGCACTGTTTAATAACAAAGAATGTTCATAAGCTGTTAACCATGTGGGTTTTGTTGTTGGCCTTTGTATAGCAAAGGTATTTCTGTATGAAAATGTTAATTTTTCTTTTGCTCCGGTGTTAGTTGTAACCAAAATAACACCACTAGGCGCATTAAAACCATAAATAGCAGTGGCTGCAGCATCTTTTAAGATGGATATATTTTTAATATCGCCAGGAGGCAATGCCGCCAAAGCAGCTATATCTCTTTGTATGTCATCAATATATACTACGGGAGTACCACCTCCCCGGATAGATATTCTTGGAATAGAACCGTAATCTCCACCTGATTGCCTTGTTATAAGTCCTGGTGCTCTTCCCGCTAAACCTTCTACCATGTTTGCAAACGGGGCTTTTTCTATCTTATCTGTTTTAACTTGAGATACAGCACTTATCAGTTTTTTCTGAGATGTCTGTCCATACCCAACTACTACAACTTCATCTAATTCAGAAGCACTTTCTTTTAATATTATTTCAATATTGGTTTGGTTGTTAACAACTACTTCTTTTGTTGCATAGCCTATATAAGAAATCACCAACACCGCATCGCTTGAAGCAACTTTTAATGAGAATTTTCCATCGAAATCGGATTGAACACCATTATTTGTTCCTTTTTCTAACACAGAGGCTCCGGGTAAGGGTTGTCCATCTATATCTGTTATAGTCCCGCTAACTGAAAATTGCTGAACTTCAACTATTTCTTTCGGAGCTTCTATAACAATAATCTTATTGCTTTTAGTGATATTAAAGTTATAATTAG
Source organism: Snuella sedimenti (assembly GCF_016428595.1). Taxonomy (GTDB): domain Bacteria; phylum Bacteroidota; class Bacteroidia; order Flavobacteriales; family Flavobacteriaceae; genus Snuella; species Snuella sedimenti. The sequence goes on from NZ_JAELVQ010000031.1 coordinate 15,978, forward strand.
ATTTTGAAAGGCTTTCCTTTAACAGTTTGTTGGCCTTAATGATTCCTTTTTTAACGTGTATCTTGGGTGCATCTTTAAAGAGGTCCTCCTGATAAATAAATGTAAACTCTGTTTGCGTTCTAAGTATGTCAAAAACCTCATCGATGGTAATGACCTTATCTTCTTCAATAATAACTTTTGTACTTTGAGAAAAGATATCACTCGATGTAAAACTAAAAACTGTTGAACAAAACAAGAGTATAAAGGTTCTCATAATAATGTGTAGAATCTTTTTCCATAAAAGGAAAAAGCGATTAGTAAATTTAATTTCCATAAATTTGTGGTGTTAGTTGATTAAACATCTTTTTAATTAATTAATGGTTAAAGGAAAGGGGATGAAGCTGTTTTACTTTCCAGGTATATATCTTTGTTCCCCTTTTTTGTTACTTAATTGTAATCTTTTTGTTTTTTATTTCATAGGCGTTTATAAAGTTAGTGTTATTAATTGCGTCAAGAATTTCTTCAATTTTATCATTTTTGCTCAATACACCATTAAATCTCACATTTTCTAGTTCTGTATTGGCAAACTCTATTTTAACATCATACCATCTGGATATTACCTTCATTATCTTATTCAAGGACATACCTTTAAAACTAAAGAGTCCTTTTCTCCATGAGGTTACACTTAATACATCAACGGTTGTAACTGTTATATTTTTTTCCTTAAGGTTAAATATAGATTGCTGACCCGGCTCTAAATCTAACTTAGAGCCATCATTATTGACACTTACTTTACCTTCTGCAAGTGTTGTGTAAATTTGGTATTCATCATTATAGGCCTTGATATTAAACTCTGTACCTAATACCTCTACTTCCTGCGATTTATTAAAGACCTTAAAACCAGCTCCTTTATGTTCTGTGCTAGGGGAAACATCAAAATAGGCTTCTCCATACACTAATTCCACTACTCGGTTTTCGCCTTCAATAAAACTTATGGGGTACTTTAATTGTGATTCTGAATTCAGCCACACTTTTGTACCATCGGACAATGTTATTTGAAATTGGCCTCCTCTTGGGATTGTTAATGTATTATAAACTAACTCTTTTTTTGAATTATCTAAAGCTTCGTAAACAATCTCTTTTCCATTACTAACCGCATTTTGTAATTGAAGTCCTTTTCCGTTCTCCAATGCTATTTGAGAGCCATCTCCTATAGTTAAAGTAGCTTTATCTGTTCCTGGCTCTATGCTGTTAGTTATTACTGGGGCAATATCATTCGTTAGGGTTGTGCTAAACAAACTGTCCTTAAAGAAATAGGTTGTGGCTAAAATTCCAACAACAATTGCTGCTGCTGCTGCATACCTCCAAACAAACCATTTTCTAACAGGAGAATCTATTCTACTCTTAATATTTTGCCAATCTTCTTGCTTATCAATCTGATGTATCAAATCCAGACGCTCCTTGATTAATTTTTCGTCTGTGAGGTTTTTTATAATATATTTTTTGTCTTTCTGACTGAATAATTTAGAATCCTCCAGAGCTTTTGGAGAATCATCTTTTAACAAAGACGCTGCAATTTTCTTTGAAAGCAGTAATATTTGGTTAAAAATGGACATAGAAATACCGATTTGTATTTATTATGACGATAAGAAAAGGCTATAGGGTGAAAAAAAATTAAAAAAAAGTGGCGTATGTGTTTTTCTAAACAATTTAGAAGGGTTGTCTTAATAAAAAAATCTTGAAACCAACAGGCCTCTCCCAAGGAGGAGATAAAGAGAAACCCTGCTACAAAAATTGGAGCATTTTTAGATTTGTAAAGCTTCCTTAATCAAACACAAAAGCTATTAATGTAAAGTAATCTTTTAAAAGTGGTTTTAATTTTTTATAAGCTATTTTTTTTTGGGTTTTAACTGTATTAATAGAAACACCCAATTCTTCTGCTATTTGCACATTGGTAAATTCTTTAATACTCAACCTTATTATCTGAGCACATTTACTTGGTAAGGAATTGATAGCTTTATCTATAATCGACGAGGTTTCTATGATAACAACCTCGCGTAAGAAGAATGACCTTTTTTCTATTTTTTCTATATCATTGATCGCTAAGCGATCTGTTGATTTGTGACGTGTACTTTTTAGGTAATCTAAGGATTTGTTTTTTACAGATGTATAGAGGTAAGATTTTATAGTATGCTCATTTTTAAATTCAATTTTATCTTCCCATACCTTAATAAATACATCTTGCACGATATCTTTAGAAGCTTCTAAATCGGTTACATATTTGTTAGAAAAAAGACATAGCGATGTATAAAGTTTATTAAAAAGACCTTCATATTCTTTCAATGTCAATTTATACATACCGTCTTTTTAAGCTTGCTTATATTAGGATTAATCCTGTTCAAATTTAAAAAAAAGATATTAAACCATTCTAGTAAAAAAAAATACGACAAAATATTTATTATTAGGTTATCACTATTCCATTTTAAGTACAAGTTTAAAAAGGAAGTGGGATATTCTCCAACAGATTATATTTTGAGGCAAAAAATTGAACTAAATATTCTTGCTACTGCAACAATTACAGTAGCAAGAATTATTAAAACAAATGATTAATTTTTAATTCCCACGTTTACCTCTCCTATTATGGTGAAATTTTCACCACCTAATCCTTTTTCTAGTGTATTTATTTTAATATACCGATCACTTCTTTGAAGTTCTGAAAATGAATATGATTGAAAACCATCCAACTCATTATCAAAATCGCAATCTCCAAAATCAGAATAAGTAACATTATCTTCACTAATTGATATGTTAATTTTAACAGGAGCATTTGCATTATCATCATTTCTTGCCAAACTTATCTTACACATTTCTACTACTTCGCCTAAGTTTATAACAACATAATGGCTATATGTTGCATTTGGTATATATTTCCACAATACGGTTGTAATGAGTATTTATTGATCAAATTGTGCATAGTCGGAATAGAAAAGATCTACACTATTTTGAGGCTGAAAAATACTCCTATAATAGATAGGTTCATTCAAATCTATACCATCATCATCAATTTTAAACTCTGTCTTAGCCTCATCTGTCAATTTAATTACTTGTTCTAACCCCTCTTTATCTATGTATTTGAGTTCGCTATCTATGTAACCATCAAAAAATACATTTGCTAGCTTAAATACTATGGAATTTCCTTCATTGGTATAAGCTGTAATTGCTCTATTACTTAAACCACTTTGGTAGCTTGAGCCGTAAACACGACCCCCAATTGATACTGGTATCGATTTATTATCAAAGCCATCTAAAGTTAATACCGCAAATGTATGAACCCCCTCATCTAGATTAGGTACAATTACTTCTATTACATTTTTAACTTGTGGGTTCACACTTATGTTTACATCCAATGAATCTTTACCAGCATTCCAAAATACCCTAGCTTTCTTGATACTAGTGTCTGAGTATAAAAACCACTGTAATTTAGCCCTCTGAAAACCAGGACTAACTATTAAAGAGTCAGGCTTTTCGGTATAAATATTTTCTCCTTTGTCAAGATATTCTTGGTGCTCATCATTTATATCTGTACAGCTGTACAATGCTATTGCTAAAATATTTATTATTAAAAAATTTCTCATTACATATTAAATTTTTAGTTACTTTTTACTGGGGTTGTCCAAAAAAGGTTATCTCTGACCATCCCGAATGTTTTGAACCTGAATCCCAAAGCTCAACAGACCTAAACCTATAATAGCGATAGGCTGGTATTCCTGGAGGAAAATTAAACTCAATACCGTCTTGTGCGTAGTCGTCGTCTTCTTGTGTAACTTCTATACCTGGTAACCCAGAAGGTTTAATTATTTCAAATTCATCAATATAGTTCCAACCATCCAGTCCTTCTTCTCTCCAATTACCTGTATCATTGGGATCGTCTCCATTTGGCCAAACATAAGCACCGTTTCGTTCTCGATCTATAAGAGCCTCATCATTAGTACCATAAAGCTCTAGCTTTTTTATTCCAGTTCTTTTATAACCCCAATATTCTACTGAGTAAATTATAAACCTACTTATTTTTGCTTTCACGCCAAAATCAATGGTTTGGTGGTGAGGGAGATAATGTAATTCTGATCTAAAAGTACTCACATAGCCACGCGCATAATTTTGATGTAAAATGCCATCAAAGCCTTTTTCTACTCTTCGTGCATTTGCGTGTTGTGGAATGTCTGTATCTAGTCTTAAGGCTGTCCATAAAGCTTTATCTAGTTCTTGTTCATACAACGGCTTAAAAGTTCCAAATATGGTATCACTTACATTCTTATATTTATCTTTTACAAAAAAACCGAGTGTTTGTGTAATAGAATCTAGTCCTCGCACGTTTTCACTGTAATCTGTATAATCTTCATAGACCGTTTTAAACGGTACAAAATTGCCTAATGCATCCTCTTTCAATACCGTAATGCCCATGTCTACTTTATCGACATTCTCCCAAGATAATAGTACTCCTGAAAAATCACTTTCTATTTCAAGGGAATTAAACACCTTTAAATAAGGAGGTTCTAACGGTTTTATTGTTTCTTTTAGTGGTTTCGATTTGTTTCCGCCATAATCTACACTGCGCAATTCTACCTCGTACTCTTGAGTATCTCCAAAACCATCAACAACAATATATTGATTGAACTTACTACTTTTTGCAACACGTATCAATTCACTATTAACGGCATAGGTAGCTTCTATATAAAGGATGTCTTTCTCTTTAGGTAATGTGTATTTTATAATTGCTCCACCAGGAATGTTTTCAACGCTTACATTTGATATTTGCCCAGGAGGATTACTATCTAGTGGTGGTTGACCAACAAATTCTTCTTCGCCACATGATACCAATATAAGTACCAATACGATATAATAATTTAATAAATTTCTCATGATTATTTATTTTTTTAGGTTTTACCAACCAGGATTTTGAACTAAATTAGGATTTCTCAAAAGCTCTTCAGTTGGTATGGGAAACAAATTATTTTTAAATGAATAAGGAAGTACAAAAACTGTTACTGGCGTATAATAATCTTCTGCCGTTTTTCCTTCTGTGTTCCATCCCTTTTGAGGTCGCCTTTGTAACTCTTCAGCTAATTTCCAACGACGAATATCCCAGAATCTTTGTCCCTCGAATGCTAGCTCATTTAATCTTTCGTCCTGAATGATTTGTCTTAAACCACTTTTTGTGCTTGGTTTATTAGGTTGGTTTGAGTAGGTACTCCATGATTCTAAAACACCTTTTAAACCAGCTCGTTCCCTAACCTTATCTATATATTCTATAGCTAAAGACTGATTATCTATTTCGTTTAGGCATTCGGCATAAAAAAGATACAAACCAGACAACCTAATTTCGGGGAACGGATAATCCCTAACAGTTAGACCAGATGTAGAATTTCTAATGGAGTTATTAAAATAGGCTACCTTTTTTGCAATATAACCCGTTGTTGAATACCTACCGGCCAACAAATTACCTGCATATTCACCAGCTCGTGCCTCCAAATAATGATCTGTATATCCTGGGTTTCTATTTGAATAAGTTGCAGGATTACCAAACCAAATACCACGATCAAACCCTAAACTCGCATAAAAACGAGGCTCTCTATCAAAATGAAAATTCACAGTAGTTTCACCATCCTTTATATAATACAAATTGTCTGCTACCCCATTACCATTATCGTCTACATCTGTTGCAGCATTGTAAGTCCTTAACTTATACATATTTGCATAATCCCAAGTTATATCCTCATCAATTGGTACGCCGTTCTTTGAATAAAACTGTTCTGCAATGCTTAGCGATGGAGAAAAATGTCCTGTAACTTGAATATTAGACTCAAATCGACTGTGTGCTCTTCCCATTCCCATATTTTGTAATGCCGTTCCAGCCCGGCCTTCGGTTGATACAAACAATTTTTCATCAGTCCAACGCTCTGTCAAACTCGTATTAAGTGTTATTACTTTTAAGATTTCGTTTGGCAAATCGTCTATAGTGGTTCCTGTTGGTAATGGCACACCAGTCGGGCTATATTCAAACAATGCAATATTTGCTTCATTTGCAGCATCAATTGCTTGCTTACAAGCATCAGCCGCAGTATTCCACTTATTAGAGTCTACTGTTGAAGGAAATAACCTGATACCTCGAGAATCGACAAGGTTAGATACTTCGTCGTTTCCATTAAAAAGAGGACTAGCGGTCCATACAAGCGTTTTTGCTTTTAATGCTAAAGCTGCTACCTTGGTTGCTCTACCTAGTTCTAGTTCTATATCTCCAATAACAAGGGGCAGGTCTGGTGCTGCTTCATTTAATAAATTAACGATAAAACTAGAACATTCGTCAATTGGGCTTCTAAATTGATGGAATTCATCGACTTCTGCATCAACCTCAACGTTTTCTGGGACTAATACAATAGGTCCGTACATCCTAAAAAGAAAGAAATGATAATACGCTTTTAAAAATTTAACTTCAGCAATCCATCGTTTTTTTAAAAACTCATCGATGTATGGTACTTCGTTAATTTTTTCTAAGAAAATATTACAATCTCTAATTCCAGAATACAGATTTTTACCACCGTTGGCACCTGTCCAATAATCGGTATAGGGATTATCTGGCGATTGAAAACCCATTGCGATTTCATGAACCGCTACTTTTTGTAAGTCCTCAATATGTGAAAATGCTCCCAAAGGATAAGCTACCTCATCTCCTCCTAACAAGGCGGGGTTATTACGTTTATCTCCTAAATTTGGCATCCAGCTATAACAGGTAAATAAAAAAGTTTCGGCAGATTTTTGATCGTCAAAAGCATCATCAATTGTAGCAACATCGTCAGGAACAAAATCCAAATAGTCACATGAAAATAAAGTTAAAATAAGCGTAAAATATATTATATGTTTTTTCATATCTTAATTTTTTAAAAATTAGCTCTTAATCCGAAATTATATACTTTTTGAATAGGATATGTAAAGGCATTTCCTCCAAGTTCTACATCCCACAAATCAAACTTGCTCAAAGTAAACAGGTTTGTACCACTTAGATAAAAACGCACATTTTCAAACATTTTATCTCCAAACAACTTATCTAAAGTATACCCTATTTCAACGCTTTTAAGTCTCAATAGGCTACCGTCCCTCATAAACCATGTACTTCTTTGGTTATTATTTTGTATTGTTTGGTCTGACAATCTAGGCCACAAGGCATAAATATTTCTATTTTCTTCAGACCAATGGTCATCTGCATAGGTTTTCAAGAGGTTTCTCACGCCTGTCTGGTCGTCAATGGATGTATTTCTAAAAGGTGCTGTTTCATCGGAATCAATAAAAATGGTTCTGTTTGCCAATCCATTAAAAAAGCAGTTAAAGTCAAGATTTTTATAACCTAATGAAAATCCAAATCCATAGTTGATTTCTGGACTAAGTGAATTCCCAATTGGCACCACATCTTGAGTATTAATTTTTCCGTCATTATTAATATCTTTGTATTTAATGTCTCCCGCAGTATAAGCTATGTTTGGCTCTCCAAATTGCGCAGGACTATTAGCCACATCACTTTCGTCAACAAACAACCGCTCAACAACATAGCCATAAGCTTGATTAATTCTATTGCCAATTACAGACAACCATGGGGTACTGGAATAATCTGGTTCATCAAATTGTGTGTATACACCTTTGGCATAGGTAAAGTTCCCTGTACCTTGTATCCACCAGTTTTTACCCCAATTTTCCCTTAATTTCAAGCTAAATTCAACTCCTTGGCTTTTAGCTGCACCGCTATTGGCAAATATATCAGCCGTAAGACCTAAAGAAGAAGGAACTGCAGCACGTTGCGTAAAAATATTCTCTCTTTTTTCGCTAAAATAATCGGCATTTATTTCTATTTTGTTTTTAAAAAGTCCCAGCTGTAGCCCTAAATTGAATTTTTTAGCTGTTTCCCAAGTAATATCACTATTTTCATATCTGGTAATATCTACCCCATTCAGATTATAACCGTAGTTTTCTCCAAAGGTAGCGCTACGCCCATTAGCACTTAAATTTACAAGGGAAAGGTAAAAAAATCTATCACTAGCGCTTCCAATATTATCATTTCCAACTAAACCATAAGTAGATGTAATTTTAAACTTGTTTACTATTGGTTTTATGTTTTTCCAAAAATTCTCTTTAGAAATATCCCATCCAAATCCTAGTGATGGAAAATAACCGAAACGCTCTTTTTTCGCAAAACGTTCAGAGCCATTATAACCAAAAACAAATTCTAAAAAATATTTTGATTTCAAAGCATAGCTAAATCGCCCGGCTAAACTTAAATTTCTTTTTGGCAGAGACGATTGAAGATCTGTAGCAGTATTATCTGCACTTTCTCTTATTGTCGAAACTAACATGGCAGTAAAATCATGGATATCTAGAAATGTTTTGTTGTAATTGGCAGCAAACTCTCCATAAAACACAGTAGAAACATTAGATGGGGAGCCAACAAAAGAAAGCACATTTTCTGGATTACTTTCTTCATTTAAAAATTTTAAAGTGTAAACATCAGACAACTCATCATAGGATCCTATATTATAAAAAGCTGGGGTCATTTGCCTATTCAATTCAAAATACGAATTTCTGTCATAGCCTATTTTTGCTCGTAACGAAATTTCTTCAGTTATTTTCTGTTTTAAATTTATTTGAGCATTTAGCTTAGATCGTGTATAATCTCTATACCCTTTTATAGATTCTGTATATGGGTTTATGTAAGACCCATCATCAAAGTTTCCAAATAAAATATTAGGATTATACAAATTGGCCTGATCGGGCTCGTAATAAGCAGGAAACAAGACAGGACTAGCATTGGCTACTTTTTTAAAAAGACTAGAAGCACCACCAAGAGGTCCTGTATAATCGTCTACAGCAATATAAGTTTGTACTCGGGCTTCTAAGGTTTTTGTTATGTTAAGAATATTATTAGATCTTATCTGAAATTTATTTAGTTTAATACCAGTATTATAATCATTTCTATCATCAATTTTTAATATACCTGTGTCCCTTGTATATGTTACGGATAGGTAGTACTTGGCTACATCTCCCCCTCCAGATACATTTAGATTTAATCTTTGGTTTACGGCCTTGTCCTTAAAAAGTTTATCTCTCCAATCTACTGCTGGAAACACATTTTTATTAGTTCCGCTAGCTACTGCATCTATTTGGTTTTGAGTAAACGGTAGTGCCACGGTACTTTGATTGGACAGTCCCCTACGTGTTTGCACAGCTTCATTGTTTAAAATCATATAGGTCACTGGGTCAGCAAATTCAATATCCGTAACATTTGAAGACGCATAATTTTCAAACTTGAATGAAACTTTGGCCTTTCCTTTAACGCCGTCTTTAGTGTTTATTAAAATAACGCCATTTGCTCCTCTTGATCCATAAAGTGCCGCAGAGGTAGCATCTTTCATTATGGAAAAGTCGGCAATATCGTCTACATCTATACGTGCTAAATCATCTGTGGTAGACTCCATACCATCTATAAGTATTAATGGGGAATTTGCATATCCAAACGTAGTTACACCACGAATAAAAAAGGCTGCGTTATCAGCTCCTGGTTCACCTGATGTTTGAAATGAAATTAAACCAGGTATTACTCCAGAAAAGGATGCTGTTAAATTACTTGAGGGTATTTTTAAATCTGCTGGCTTAACAGTTGTTATTGCAGATACAACACTTTCTTTTTTCTGGGTTCCATACCCAACCAAAACGACTTCGCCCAGTTGCTCCAAATCTTCTTCCAAAATAATGTTTATTCGCTCTCGTTCTTGAATGGCTATTTCTTGAGATAAATAACCTAAGTACGATATTACGAGAGTTGAATTCCCACTAGATACAGTTAATTCGAAATTTCCATCAAAATCAGCCTGAATACCATTTTTTGTACCTTTTTCAAGAATATTGGCTCCTATAAGCGGCACCCCCTTTTTATCTGTTACATAACCTTTTATGACATAATTTTGTCTTTTTAAAAGTTTTTCATCTACTTTACTTTTATTTTTTCCCTCATTTTTAATAACGACTTGCCTATTCTTTATTTTAAAATTAAGATTCGTACCTTTAAACACTGTATTTAAAATGCTTTCTAATGGAGCATTTTGAATGTTTAAAGTAACTTTCTTGCCGATATTTAAATCTGAATCTTTGTAAAAAAATACGTATTTACTTTCGCTTTGAATGACTTTAAAGAGCTCTTCAAAGGTAATTTCTTTAACATTAACATTAATTTTGGTTTGTGCATAGGAATGGTTAGCATAAGCGCTTGATAAACCAATACAGATAAAAAGTAAAAATGCTCTCATGGCTATAATTAAATAATAGCCAATAGAGTTTTTACAGCTATTAGCTGGTGCGCTGATAATTTTATTCATATTTTTGTTTTTCGGTGAATTAATATTGCCTTTTAGGCAGTTTTAGTTTCTAAGTCGGATAATGTTAGCGCATATCCGGCTTTTTTGTTTAGTTGGTTTAGTCAAATCATAGGCTTATTCTTTGTTTTAATTAATACTTATTTTATTTCCTTCTATGGTATAATTAAAGTTTGTAGTCTCTTTAATCAAGTCTAAAACCTCTTTTATATTATCTTTCAAGTCAAGAGAACCTGAAAACGTATCATTTCCTGCATTCATTTTCACCCCATTACCACTTGGTTCTATCTTTACATTGTAGTATCGTGACAGCTTTTTAAAGATTGTTATTAGGTAGTCCTGTTTAAAGATAAGTATCCCTTCTTTCCAAGAAAAATAAGGCGTAATATCTACAGGTTTAGACATTATAGTTGCTTGTTTTTTATCAAACTCAGCCATAGTTCCAGGTGTGATTCTTAAATACTTGAAACTGTTTTTTAAACTATTGTCTGCATATTTAATTTTTACGCTTCCACTTTTTAAGGTGGTTTGCACCAAGTCATCTTCGGGATAATTACTTACATTAAAAACTGTTCCTAAAACCTCAACGGCATTGTCCTTAGACAACTGAACAATAAAAGGACGCTCAGCATTATGAGCGACATCAAATATAGCTTCTCCCTCTAAATACAACTCTCTAGTACTTCCCTTGAATTTTGCGGGATAAATCAATTTAGAACCAGAATTCAACCAAACCATACTGCCATCAGATAATTTTAACTGGGTACGCTTACCATAAGGCACTAATAGGGTATTGTAATTGATTTCCTCATCGTCAACGTCTTGACTTAGTGTTTTAGATTGTCCTAAATCAACTTTTTCTCCTGTAGCAGAATACGAAATCTCGGCAGATTCCTCATCAATATTTATATTTTCTTTGTTGTTTAATATAAGTACAACCTCGTTGGTATCATTAACATTTACTTTGCCCGAAGTTTCAACATATTTTATAAGCGATTCGTTTGCACTATTATTAAAGTAAACGCGCACACAGAACAATACTGCAATACATGCAGCCATAGCATAGGCATAACGCCATCGCTTCTTTCTTGAATTAAAATGGATTACAGACTTTTTTATTCGGTGCTTTAACTGTTTTTTTTCTAAATCAGTTAAAGTATTGTGCTCTATGTTATTTGTAGGTTTCATGCTTATTTATTGCAAAACTGTATTTCAAGGAGCTTTTATTTACCCCCGATATATACAATAAGTAAACATGAAACAATTTATAGACAGTTTTTTTTAACTTTTTTTAAAAAATTTTAAAAAACCAAAAAAGAGAAAATGAAGATTCCCTAAGTTTTTTAATGACCCTGTATACTTTGGTTCGTGCAGTAGCAACCGAAACACCCATTATTTTTGCAATCTCTTCGTATGTTTTGTCTTCGTTATACCTTAAAAAAACAATCCTTTGTTGCTTTTTAGATAATTTTCCTAAGGCATTTGAGAGCCAAACCTTCTTTTCGTTTACAAATTCTTCATTAATAATTTCCTTTTCCCAAGGTTCGGTATAATTCTGATTAAATGGATAGCTCATATCTGAAATATCGCCATCGATTAACGCCTTTTCACCTGAATACCTTTTATTGATTTTTCTTTTTAACGATTTAAACAAATAAAACTTAACATTATCTGTTTCGGACAAATTCGACCGATACTTATACAGATCAACGAAAAGATCATGGATACAATCCATAACATACCCTTTAACGTTTACCTGCTTCATACCGTATGCAAATAGATCATCTATAAAGAGATCATACAACCCTTCTAAAGCGTTAACCTGTCCTTTTCTAAGATTCTCCCAAAAAATTATCGTTATGTTCTCTTTTTTACTCATTCACTATAATGTCATTCAAAAACATTTGTAGTCCTAAAAACATTACTATTCTCAATAAAATGTTATATATAATTAAAAAATAGGATAAAATTCAACATTTATTAAAAACAAATAGGTTAAATCCTTGCATTATCCATAGCCTGATATCTATCTTACTCCTAAAATCGTTTCAACCTGAGTTCGACGTTAAAAAAATCAGGATTTTATTAAGGAAAAAGTGAAAAACCCAATAACCTAAAACACTTATTTTCAATTTCATAACTAAACATTTCACTTATAGTTTCTTTCCTTAGAATTACTAAAATCGTCTGTTCTATCAACGATTTTTGTTTAGTATTTGTCCCTTTTTCCAAAAAAACCTCAAATCAAATTTCAATCACAAAACACAAGTCAAATTTACTTGTTTTAATAATCGAGTTTGGTTATAAAGGCCTAATTACCCCCATAGGTTCCCCTCCTTTTTCAGGATAGAGCGCTTTTCTTTTATTCATTTCATCAGCTAGGGTTTCCATCATAATTTTTAACTGTTCAGGGTTCTCATCAACTAAATTATCTATTTCAAATGGATCTTCTTTCAAGTTGAACAATTCACAATGTGGTGGACCTTCAATTTGATAATGATAGATAATTTTCCAATCTGCTTTAACTAAACTTGTAAAATAATTTGAACGATGATTACCATGTGGAAAATGATTGAGAAACAACTCATTTCTTTCAATATTTTTCTGACCTTTAAGTTGATTTTCAAGGTTAAATCCATCTAAAATATGGTCTTTGGGAAATGGTAAACTAAGTAATTTACTAATTGTAGGAAACACATCTAAAATTGTACCTTGCTGATGTTGTATTGTATTACGAGCTATAGGCAATTTCTTTTGCCAAAATTCTTTTTCATTTGGCGTAACCCACGAAGCTATAAACGGAACTCGCATCCCCCCTTCCCAATGATTGCCCTTTTTTCCTTTTAGTGGTGATGAGCTACTGTAATCATCTATAATGGGTAAGGGTGCATCTGAGCCATTATCTCCCAAAAAGAAGATTATTGTATTCTCTCCTAACCCTAAACTTTTTACATGTTGAATAATATCACCCAACGATTTATCAATCCCTTCAATTAAAGTTGCGTATGCCTGTGCTTTTTCAGATTTACCTGAATTCTTGTATTGGTTAGCAAAACGAGCATCAGGCTGAAAAGGCGCATGTACGGCATAATGGGCCATATAAAGAAAAAATGGTTTCTTTTCTTCCTTGGCTTTAGATATAGCTAAATTGGCTTCTAGTGTCAATGCTTCTGTCAAAAATATATCTTTACCATGGTATTTCTCTAAACCTGGTACTGCTCTTTTTTTATTACCTTTAATATACCCGAAACCATCCAAACCATAATAACTACCTGGTTGTCCAATGGAGCTCCCGGCAATATTAACATCAAAGCCAAGATTAAGGGGGTTTTCTCCTTCACTACCAAAGGGACCAAAATGGGCTTTACCTACATGAATGGTTTTATAACCATTCTGCCGTAATACTCGTGGCAGCGTTACAGATTCTTTCGTCAACCCCTTCCAGTTCCAATTTTGTGGTCCAAATTCTGTTCTATTATTGTTTTCTGAATTAATCCAATTAGTTACACCATGACGTGCCGAGTTCTGTCCTGTTAAAATTGAAGCGCGTGTAGGAGAGCAAACTGAATGCGCATAAAAATTTGTAAACCTCACCCCTTGTCTTGCTAGGTTCTCCATATGGGGTGTTCGATAATAATCATTCAACGGATACTTTACAAGATTACCTTCCTTATCCGTCATAAATGGTACTGAAGTATCCATTAATCCCATATCATCTACCAAAAAAACAATTATATTTGGAGGATTGCGGTCTTTTACTGTATGCGCAACGCACGATACCGTACCAAATAATAACACAATTAAAACAGGTAGTTTAAATTTCATTTTATCTAATTTTTTAAAACCGCTTACTAATTTCAATTAATTCTTCTGTGGTATTTTCGGAAAAAGGCACCAAGTAATATGTATAACTATGAGCAATATTTCCTTTAATAAGATACTTCTCCTCTGGTTTTGCTCCCCAACTATTATTGCCTGCAACGCCTCTTTGTTCTAAATCTATATTTAATTGTACTAAGTCTTGTTCTTTAACATCTATAGTATGTTTGCTTTTATTAAACTCAGGAACACCATCTATTCGGTGTTCAATTTCTTTTTTTGAAGCATTTCCATAATCTAGGGTCTCAGACATGTCAAAAGTTTCATTTGTCATATGTAAAGTACTTATCCCTAAACCTTTTTTAATGTCTTTTGATACTATAAGTAATCCGTTTCCTGTTTTGTTAGATAAAGCAACCCACCTTACATCCGTTTTATAGCCATTTTCTTGTGGTCTTATGTATGGAACGTATTGGTCTTTTACATCAGACGTATAAAGATCTACAAATGCAGACACGTTCCTGTCTTTATAATTTTCCCAAGGTCCCCTTCCAAAATAAGTCATTTTACTATACTCCTTAGGTAGTTGCATACGCATACCTATTCTTGGAATATCTGCTTGATATTCTGTTTTGTCTAAGGTATTTTCTACTTCCACGATTCCATTTCCGCTAATACGATACGTACTATAAAATTTTGTATTTACACCTGGTAAGTGATATACTACTTTCAATTCTATTAAGTTTTCGTTAATGGTGTTTGCGGTAATTGTTTCGACTTTAGAGAATAAGGAGGCTTCTTTCCATTTAATATTATTTCTATACATTTTGCTCCCAGCATCATTGTCAGTCACAGCTCTCCAAAAGTTTGGTTTTGGCCCTTGACCATCTTTTATTAGTTCGTTTCCTTTATATTTATAAGAGATTAATCGTCCTTTATCTTTACTGAATATCAGCTCTACTGAAGCATTAAAAACACGAATTGTTTCTCCCTTTTTTTCAACATTTAATTTGGTCCCATTATCAATTGGTGCTTTTTTATATTTATAAAATTTATCTAATCTAAATTGTTCGTGAGCTACCTCAAAACCCTTAGGTAACATCCCCCAATTCCTTTTTGTTATTGCAGAAATTTCAACAAAATACTCGGTATTGGTTTGATAATCTAAATCTTCTAATGATAAACGTATCAATTTTCCAGTATGCGTTTCTACATTTATAGTTTCAATAGGAATCGTTTTTAACACGGTTCCGTCTGCTTTTATTGTTGCTATAAAATCGAATTGGTTTAAATTGGTAAAATCATAAAGATTTTCTATTAACACCCTCAATTCATTATACCTATTAATACCCTTATCTTTAAAGTTAATATACTCATGGGCTTTTTTTACTTCATATAGTCCGGGTTGGGGGGTACGATCTGGAAAAACAATACCGTTATTCAAAAAACTATTTTCTGTAGGCATATTTTCACCAAAATCGCCTCCATAGGCATAAAACCGTTCTCCCTTTTCATTTGTTTTCCAAATAGATTGATCTACCCAATCCCAAATAAACCCGCCTTGTAAATTATCATACTGTTCTATTACATCCCAATAATCTTGAAAATTCCCTGTACTATTACCCATAGCATGTGCGTATTCACTAGGTATATATGGTCTATCTGTTTTGCTTTTCCCGACTTCTTCAAATTGAGCTGGTGAGGGGTATTGTGGCACAATAATATCTGTATTCCAATCCATATCAAATAAATTCCCATCATGGTCTTTATAGGGACGTTCGTATTGCACAGGTCTCTTGGTTTTATCTGCAGCTTTAATGGCTTTATATCCAGCATAAAAATTCACGCCATTCCCAGCCTCATTACCCATTGACCATATAATTATTGATGGATGATTTTTATCGCGTTCTACCATACGAACCATTCTATCTACATGTTGGTTTTCCCAAGCTTCATTCTTTGCTAATGAATACTTTCCATAATACATACCATGCGATTCTATATTAGCTTCATCTACGACATAGATTCCGTATAAATCACATAATTCATAAAACATATCTGGCTGCGGGTAATGGCTCAATCGTACGGCATTTATATTATTCTCTTTCCAAAGTTTTACATCTGTTACTATTTGTGCTTTAGAAATCACATGACCTGTTTCTGGATTGTGTTCTTGAGTATTTACGCCTTTTAACGTAATGCGTTGCCCGTTAACCAATAAAAGGCCTTATTTAATCTCTACACTTCTAAAGCCGATTAAATTAGAGGTTGTTTCTAACAGTTGTCCTTTTTTATCTCTAATTTCAATTATTAATTGATATAAATAAGGATGTTCTGCATTCCATTGTTTTACATCATTTATTTGATTATTAAATGAGACTATATTAGTTTTATTTTTTTCAACTAATAGATCTTGGCTTGCTTCTTTTATTACTTTATTATTATCTAATACTTTGTAAGTTACATTAACCTTTTCTTCTTTATTTAAATGGTTTTTTAATTCTACATCTAAATTGAATAGTCCATTGGTATAAGCTTTATCTAATGTAGAAACGACTTCAAAATCTTTAATTCTAACTTTGGGCTGCGCATAAATATATACGCTTCTTTCAATACCGCTTATTCTCCAAAAATCCTGACATTCCAGATAAGAGCCGTCTGTCCATCTAAAAATCTGAAGGGCAATTGTATTTTTCCCAGGTTTTACATGTTTGCTAATATTAAACTCTGCTGGCAATTTACTTCCTTGTGAATAGCCTACATACTGTCCGTTAAGCCATACAAAACCTCCCGATTTCATAGCTCCTATGTGTAAAAAGATCTCTTTTTCATTCCAATCTTTTGTTATGGTAAAGTCTCTTCGGTAAGACCCCCCTGGATTATAATCATGAGGAACTTTTCCTGGATGCTTTGGTGTTGATCTACTTGATTCTGGATTTGCAAATTCAATATCTTTTGAAACACGTGCTCTGTTATCGGCAAATTCATATTGATGGTTTACGTATATAGGAATACCATAGCCTTCTACCTCCCAATTTGAAGGCACCTTAATGTCGTCCCAACTACTAAGGTCTTCATTAGGATTCATAAAAGTTGTAGGTCTGTCCGTAGGTACACGAACCCATTTAAATTTCCACAAACCATCTAACGTTTGTTTAAATTTAGGGGTATTTGACTTAAGGGCTTCCAATGTTGTATAAGACGTAAACGTTGCATGTGAAGGCTCTTTGTTTTCACCTATAACTTTCTCGTTTTCAACATATTTCCATATATTAATTTCTTGCCCAAAGCTATTAAATGCGATCAATATTGCACCTGCTAATCTTAGTATTGTCTTGTTGTTTTTCACACGTTTAAATTTTAGTAATTAATTGATTTTATTGTAATTATAAAATTAAGAACGTGTGCAACCACTCCTTACACTCGTTCTCTCATTAAAAATTTTAAACATTTCCTTTTGTGAAGTAATTTTTAAAATTTCTTAATGCTCGTTTCATCTATTTAAATTTTTGTACTGACCTGTGATTGTAGTTTAATTATATCGGTTGGTATTGGCCATTACTTGCCAAATGCCCATTATGGGCTTTCATAAGTTTATTATTCTATTAAACCTTCTAGTAAATGAAAATCTAGATTTAGTGCTTCTTTCTTTTTAGTTGTTTCTATTTTGAAAACTGAGTTTATAGCGGTAGTATTACTAAAGAAACCATAGTTTTTTAAATAATACTTATTGTTTTCTATTCCTTCTGAATAATCGAGTCTGACATTTTTCCTGGCAGTGGCGTCTGCTCTAAACTTAGCGTCTGTTATACTATACCAAGTGTTTTTAGTATCGTAAACCCACTGATTTGTGTAAAACGATTTTCTAACTTTATTACCCATATCTGGTTGAAAGTTTTCTAAAAATGAATGAAGGTTCTTTAAATAGGTTATAGTCTTTGGATACCTGAAACTTGCCATTAATTCCCATTTCTCTTTTTCGAGAGCAAAAACAAATGCAGTATAATCTGTAAAATTATTTATGAACGGAACACCCTTTAACAAAAACTTATATGTGGTATCTGCTTTCCATAGATATTTACGATAACTTTGCTCTCCAGACTCTTCATACCAAAACTCTCCTGCTATCACATCTTTTCCTTTTTTCAATAATATTATTTGTTGATCTTTTGGGATATCTTTTGGATTGTTAGTTTTATAAGGGCTCCAAACCGAAAACAAAAACCTTCGTTCGGTCTCTAAGTTTACCTGCATTCCAAAATACCCTTCCTTAAACCCGTTTGCCATAAAATAAGAACCTATAAAATCATTCCCTTCAGGCACTGTAATTTCACTATGCAACCATGCAATATCACTTGCTGATTCTGGTATTGGGTAGTTTAAGTGTACAGATGGTCCTCTTCTACCCCAATATGCATCATCCTTTATATAATACAAATTTCCTGTTGTAGCATCTCTCCCTATCATTAATTGATCAATGACTATAGCGGCTTCACTCCTTTTATTTGCTTTTTCTCCTTTATAGTTAAAATGACTTACCAATAGTAAGTCTCCAATTAATGCTTCTGGAGAAACATTGTTTTTTGTGAAAGTTGTAACTATTTTACCTGTATTATTATCAAGTAGTGGTATTTTTAATTTATACGATTCTTCTTCATTAATGAGATTCAATTCCAATATAGCACCCCGAGTTAAAATATTTTGAACATCCGGCTGGACTTTATTATTTTTTAAAATTTCTTTGATAAACAAAAGGAAATAGGATGTTGATTTTATTATTATTTTTTCACCAAGCACTCTCATAAGCTATTTAACATCAACAACATACTGTTTTTATTAAACAATATTTAGGTAAATTACAATCATATATATGTTCTTTTTAGCTCTCTAGACTTCTTAATAAAATTCTATTTTGAATAAATTATCTGTTATATAAAGCCATATCAACAAATACAGGTAAATGATCACTACATATTTGTTCAAATGTAGTAGCCGATTCATTGTAATGTTCTGATCTTATAACATATGATACTTTGTTCGCCACCCGAGACCATGCACTATTAGAAGCATAAATATGATCAATATCTGAACTTCCTCCCGCAACGGTTCCCTTTTTATCCGATTTACCAATTAAGTGCAATAGTTTTTTCTCATTTTTTGGCTGGATTGTGGTATGCGGAGATTTGCCTGGAGAACCGTTCAAATCACCAACAAGAAAAATAGTTTTAGGATAAACTGTATCCTTTAGCATTTTTTTTACCAGTTCACGATAAAAGGCGCCTTGGTTTTTCCTGTGCTCATCGGCTTTTTCACTTCCGCCAGGATATGCATGGTTACTTATAACAACAAAAGAATCACCGCCTTTAATGGGTTTGAAAATACCTGAAAATGGTGGACGGTTGGTATAAGGGTAACCTTCGAGCCACGCTTTGTATTGTATACATGTTACTTTAGAGGTATTCCATATGAGGCAAGTTTCATCTTCTTGTCGGCGACCAGGATCCCATCCAGCTTCTGGATTAACTTTCCATTCTGGCCCTAATAATTCAACAAGACCGTGAATGCGTTTATTATTTTGAATTTCTTGTAAAGCTATAACCGATGCATCCCAATTTCGAATGCGATCTGCCATAATTTTAAGTTCCGCATCTGTGCGCAAAGGGGTGCGTCTTCCTAAAAACTTAACATTCCAGGTAACCACTCTAACGTGATTGTCTGGAACCTTAAAAGGGATTGTATTTTCTTGAGCCTTTAAGGGGTGGTTTCCAAGAATAAGAAGAACCAGAAAAGTTATGACATTCATGTTTTTTCTTATCAAACTTTTGTTATTTCTTATGTTCATGTTTTAAAATTTATTTGTTGTTAGTAATTTATTTTTTGTTCGAAAAATCTGCTATCAACGGCAAATGATCGAAAGAGACTTTTCCTTTAAGCGGTTGATTGGGATCAAGAGCAACATCATTACATTCCAACTTGTTAATATCCAATGTTTTTTGATCTAAGGTTAAAGTATTCAGCATAAAATTATTTGTCATTTTCAATGATTTCCCAGAAAATAACATGAAATCAATAGTTCCTCCTTGAACCACTGTAGAGCCATCATCGAACATAACAGAGCCTGAACTTATAGGGCTATGGTTTTTTAGTTGTAAAGGTTGTTGATCTTTTAGCATCGGGCTGTAATCTCCCTCTATATTTAGCGTTGGATTAAGGGAGCTTATAATTTTGTACGGCAGATCATCCCTTCTAGAATTAAAATCACCACATACCATAAGCAATGAATTTGTGGGCACATCCGAATTCTTTCCATCAATAACGTCTTTCAAAAAATTCGCAATCATCCTGGCTTCTTTAGCTCTTTGCTCTGGGTCTTTCCAATGCAAATGCACGTTCACTAATAATAAATCCTCTCTAGAGATAGAGTCCGGAAGGTCAATAAGAACAGTAAACATCCTAAGCGCTATTTCTTTTTTCCATTTTATTGGGTAACGACTAAACACCATACGTCCTTTTTCATCTGCGGCAACATTCCAGTTTTCGGAGGTCACTTTATTAAAATAGTCCAGATGCCCTTGAAGCGTCTTTGTTTCTCGTTCAATCTTGCTGTACAATACTTCTTGCAATGCCCATATATCTGGTTTTACTGCATTGTGAATTCTAACAAAATTTGAGGTCCTGTCCTGCGCATTATGCCTTCCGGGCAAAGGAGGTTCCCCACTATCTTGAGGAAATACCGACCCCCAAAAGACATTATATGAAGCTATTCTTAGTTTTGTGTTTAACAAACGCTCAATGCCCGTACTGCTAGTTTGACTAAAAGTTGACCCATAGACAAACATGATCAATAAGACTATTTGCACATTCTTAGTGATTTTACAGACTGATTTCCCCATAAAACATAACGTATTTATATAAGTTTTTTTAAGTAAACTTCTCTGCTTGTAATTCGTCGTTATAAATTGGTTTTCAAGCACCAAAAACTCTAAGTTGTACTTTTTTCTCAAAAAAACTGTTCGATTTTAATTGCTTTTCACAAATCTTTTAGGATGGGTTTTATTATATTCTGAATTTTGCTTAAGCCCCATAAAAATGGGAGGTTTCATTTGTTTTTGCCATTCCTCATACCTTTCTTTAAGTAGGTCGTATTTGTTAGGTAATTTTTTCTGTAGGTCATTTTCTTCAGAAAGGTCATTTTGAAGGTTAAAAACCCCTTCTTCTTCGGAATTCTGTACCAATTTATACTCACCTTCTCTTATAGCATAATCCTCTTTGTCGTATGTCCTCCAAAATAATCGTTCATGAGGCAAGCCTTCCTTATCTCCAGAGATATAAGGAATTAAATTTACACCATCGATTGGATTCTTAGTTTCAATACTTTTTTCTCCCTGCGCAATTATAGTCGAAAAGATATCAAGAGAAATTATAGGGTTATCATAAACTGTTTTAGGTTTAATTTTTGACGGCCACATCATCGCAAATGGTACTCTAATCCCTCCTTCAAGCAAATGTCCCTTTGTACCTCTTAGCGATCCATTATCTGAGCCATGCCCCCTTTCTGGCCCTCCATTATCCGATAAAAAAACGACGATTGTATTTTTTGATAGATTTAAAGATTCCAACTTATCCAATACTAAACCAACGCCATCATCGACAGCACTTACCATAGCGGCATAAGTTCTTCTTTTAATGTCTTTTATATGGTTAAATCTTGTTAGATACTTTTCTGTAGCCTGTAACGGACCATGGGGAGCATTATAGGCAAGGTACATAAAAAAGGAAGCGTCTTTATATTTTTCTATATAATTCACTGCTTCTCTAGAAAGAGCATCGGTTAGATATTCTGTTTCATCGATCCTTTCATCATTTCTTAACAATTTTGTTCTGTATCCTCCTCCTTGAGATTTGGCTGCGTATTCATCTGCTAAAGTCCATTTTTCAGGGAAATATTGATGTCCACCACTCAAGAATCCATAAAAATCATCAAACCCCCTTTTTAAGGGACGTAAACTTTCATGTGCTCCCAAATGCCATTTGCCTATAGCTACAGATTTATAATTTGCTTTTTTCAATACATCGGGAAGTGTTTCCTCACTTAGTGGGAGTCCCATCTCGGGGTCATTTGGTGCAAAAAGGGGATTACGACCAAAACCAAAACGGTCTTGGTACCTTCCTGTTATTATACCCGCCCTACTAGGGCCACAAGCTGCCCAAGTAACATAACCATTCGTAAAAATGACTCCTTGATCGGCTATACGATCTATGTTAGGCGTTGGAATATCTTTGCATCCATTAAATCCAACATCGGCATAACCTAGATCATCAACAAGGACCAAAACTAAATTAGGTCTCTCTTTCGCTTTGAAATTAATTGACCTCTCCGATTGCGTTTTACCATTAAACATTGACCATGAATTCAATGACACTAATATCAAAATCCATATCCAAAGAAGTGTTTTTCCTAATTGTTTCATCGTTTTAAAATTATTATTAAAATTTAACCTGTATGAAGCTCATTCTTCCCTAAACTAAGTCTTTCTCCTTTTTCTATTAATCCTTAAATCTAAAAATTAATCAATTCAATCATCTACAAACATAGGATGACAGAACACAAATGGATGTTCATTGAAGTGATTTAAACTTTTCCAATTGGCTAAAAATCGCTCTTTTTTACCCTGTTTTTATGCTTGTTAAAGTTAATACCCGTCCAAAACCTTTCATTCAGATATTCTACTATCCTTTTCAGGGTAATTATGACGATAAAAGTCAAGAATAATTTCTTAAAATAGGTGTACTTTTTTTGCGATATAGGGGTGAATTTTTAGCAGAAACGCGTATTGTAAGGGATAAATCCTACAACAATACCAAAACAACAATTTTTAGAAAAAAATCGGGAAAAAAATCAGATGGATTATTCTTTAAATTACTTTAATACAAATTTGTATACTTTCTTTTTTGTTCTCAACTAACAGCCCAAAACAAAATAAATTTTCACATTTAACTCCCAAGCTCGACAACAAAACCATTAATTCTAAACATATTATTCAAGACACTTTAGGGCATGTTTGGATTACCAACATAAAAGGGCTATACAAGTAACCTGAGTTTTCTATGTTAAAAACCAAATAAAAAGGCATTATTTGTTGTTTTATGGCATTGAAATCCTAGGAACGATTTTCAGTTCCGTTTTATATTTTTGCCCTATTTCTTAAATAA
>NZ_JAELVQ010000032.1 GCF_016428595.1 Snuella sedimenti
AACCGATTGTTTGATACCCTCTATTTGATCTAAAGCTGCCGTAATTTCACCTAGTTCTATCCGATAGC
Source organism: Snuella sedimenti (assembly GCF_016428595.1). Taxonomy (GTDB): domain Bacteria; phylum Bacteroidota; class Bacteroidia; order Flavobacteriales; family Flavobacteriaceae; genus Snuella; species Snuella sedimenti. The sequence goes on from NZ_JAELVQ010000032.1 coordinate 69, forward strand.
CTCGGATCTTTACCTGATCGTCCTTTCTGCCCAAGTACTCTAACTCTCCATCCGGAAGCCATCTTGCCAAATCTCCTGTCCTATAGATCCGCTCCCCTTCAATAAATGGATTCGAAACAAACTTCTCTTTAGTCAGCTCCTCTTGGTTTAGATAACCTCGAGCAACTTGAACCCCTCCAATACATAATTCCCCAATTACACCTTGTGGTAATAATTCTCCTTTTGAACCTAGAACATATAATCTTGTATTCGATACAGGTTTACCTATCAAAATACGTGATAAATCTTCATCTAATGGAACTTCCCAACTACTGACTTCAATAGCTGCCTCTGTCGGACCATATAAATTATCTATGCGAACTCCTTTAAACTTATCCTTAAATGAAGCTACTTGATCCAATGTTAATACTTCCCCGCTACACAAAACCCGTCGTAAGCTTATACAATCTCCTAAATCTATTGTTTCCAAGAAAACATCCAACATAGAAGGCACAAAATGGATTGTTGTAATAGCTTCTCTCTCTATTAATTCCTTTATATAATAGGGGTCTTTATGTCCACCTGGTTTGGCAAAAACTAATATTGAACCGCAAGTAATAGACCATAACAATTCCCAGACCGAAACATCAAAACTAGATGTTGTCTTTTGAAGAATAATGTCATCATCCTTTAAACCATAATGTGATTGTGTCCACAATAAACGATTAACAATACCGCTATGTTGGTTCATTACTCCTTTTGGTCTTCCTGTACTACCCGATGTATAGATGACATACGCCAAATTATCTGGCGATAATACGCTGCTCAATTTCTTTGTCGGATATTTTGACACAACACCCCATGAGCTATCTAAGAGCAAAATAGTGATATCCTCACGCCCTTTTAGAACGTCAGCACTCGACTCCATACCCAATATTAAATCTATAGCTCCATCATCAAGCATATAATCAATTCGCTCTCTTGGATAATCCGGATCTATAGGGACATAAGCGCCCCCTGATTTTAAAATCCCCAAAATACCTATGATCATCTCCAGGCTACGGTCTAAACAAATTCCTACTAAATCATCTGGCCGCACTCCACAATCCCTTAAATATCTTGCCAACTGATTGGACCTTTCATCTAATTCCGCATAGCTTAATTCTTCGCCTTCATAAACTACCGCTGTAGACCCCGGTGTCTTTTTTGCCTGAACCTCAAACAAGTCTACTAACGTCTTATCCATTGGATAATCAACAGTTGTATTATTGAAAGTCTCTAACAATCTTATTTTTTCCTCTTCAAAAAGAATCGCACGGTTACTAATCTCCCCTTCTGCATTTTCTAAATAGTTAGTTAAGAAATTATGCAGATATTCCAAAACATCATTTAGACTATGACCAGATTTTAGTTTTTTGGCTTGACTTGCGAAAACTTTCAATTCATTCCCCGTCAAACTCATCGTAATGTCTAAAAAAGTATTTGTTCTTTCGAAACCTTTAATATCTAATATCGGAGTTTCCTTTTCACTAGTATATGCAACATAGTCTTTATTTCCCATCAAATTATCAATGATATGAAAGTCAACATAGTTAAAGATAATGTCAAAAAACGGATTGTTTTGAGAGCTTTCGTTGTGGAGTTTTGAGATTTCCAAAAAGGAAAAACGATCTTTCCCTTTTAATTCCTTCAAACCTGTTTCAACTTGCCGTATGTACGCTAACCAAGAATCACTTCCAATGGTTACCATATTGCGGCGGAACGGAACTGTGTTTAAAAAACAACCTAATAGTTTATCTCCATCTTCAGCAATTGGTCTTCTGTGTGAAACAACTCCTATCGTAATATCTTTTTCTAATGAGAATAAACTCAATGTGTATATATAACCCGCAAATAATAAACTTTTTAGTGAAATATGATCTTCTTTACATTTTGCAATTAATGCTTCAAGAAATTCATCTGTATATACTTTGCTTGTCTGATAGTCATAACGCTCTTCTGTTAAAATATCAAGTCGTTTGTAATCTTGAAGTGTATTTTTCCAGTAGGCAATGTTTTCTTCATTACGAGCTTCCATGATATCAGAAATTACACTTTCTTTAATGCCAATAGCTAATGGCGTTGGCTTGTAATTTGGAATTTCTTTTAATAAGAAGTAGGTTTCCATGAGTTCTGAACGGAAACTTTTGTCCGACCAGCCATCCATCATTGCGTGATGAAACTGAAATACAAACATAGAATCAGAAGTTCCAATATCGAATAAATCTACACGCCAAAGAGGTGCTTTTGTTACATCAAACATGTTTTCTTCACGTTCTTTACGTAAAAACTCGTTGACGTATACTTCCTGTTCTTCCCTATTTTTATCGAGCAAATTGTGTTGACCAACATTGATGAAAACATCCTTATGAATAATTTGAACTGGTTTTACATATTCATATAAATGGAAAGATGTTCGCAAGATTTCATGCTTTGATACCAACAAATTCAATGCTTTTTCCATGAGTGTGATGTCCACTTTTCCAATTTGTGACACCATTTGATCATGGTAGATCCCAATGTCGCCATCGTCTAACATTTTTTCACTGGTCAACACCATTCCAACTTGTATGTCACTCATTGGATAGATGTTCTCTATCGCTTCCTGGTTGGGATGGCTGTTCCTAACAGATAATGCCGTTGCTTCTATCTCTTGTTCTATCGCTAAATAAACTGAAGTATAGTCTTCCACATTTGTGTTTCCAATCAGTTGTACTAAGTTTTCTATCGTGGGTGATTGATAGAAACTTGCAATAGCTACATTGGTATCGTATTTTTTGTTGATCACACTGATCAATCGGATAATTTTTATCGAATCTCCTCCTAATTCAAAGAAGTTGTCGTGAATCCCTATTTGTTCGATCTCTAGCTGCTCTTGCCAAATGTTTGCCAGCTCTTGTTCTAGTTCTGTTGTTGGAGCTACATATGTCGTTGTTTGATAGTCTGAACCTGTTGGTGCTGGTAATGCCTTCCTGTCTACCTTTCCATTGATTGTTAGTGGGAAGGCTTCCATTTGTATATATAATTTAGGTACCATATATTCAGGAAGCTTGGCTTTTAGTTGTTCTTCAATTGATTTGCCTTCTACTTCCGCTTCTGAAACAACGTAGGCTACCAATTGTTTACTGCCTTTATCTTCTCTAACAGTAACTAATGACTGTTTGATGTCTTCTATTTGATCTAAAGCTGCTGTGATCTCTCCTAATTCTATCCGATATCCTCGAATCTTTACTTGATCATCTTTTCTCCCTATATATGCTATGTTTCCATCTGGTAGCCATTTTGCAATGTCCCCTGTCTTATAAACACGTTCGCCTTCTTTAAATGGACTGGCGATGAATTTCTCTTTTGTGAGTACCTCTCTGTTTATATATCCTTCTGAAACTTGTATACCTCCAATGAGTAATTCGCCTGGAACATTTATTGGACTTAGTTCCATGTCATTTCCTACAATGTAGATATTTGTGTTGGCTACCGGCTTTCCAATTGGAATCGCAACTTCATAATCTTCATGGGTTAAATCGATAGCTGTCACATCAATGGCGGCTTCTGTTGGCCCATAATAGTTACGAATTCCTATATTCTGGAATTTCGCCTTGAAGTCCTTTACCATTTGAACCGGCAATGCTTCCCCACTACATACAATGTTTTGAAGTGAACTACATTGCTCTGCTTCCGTAGCATCTATAAATACTCCTAACATCGATGGTACAAAGTGTATCAAGTTCACTTGATGTTTCTTGATTGTTTCTTGCAGATAAATCGGATCTTTATGCCCTTCTGGTTTAGCAATCACAAGTGTACATCCACTAATTAATGGCATCAACAATTCCCATACAGAAACATCAAACACGTAGGGCGTTTTTTGAATTAGAACACTTCCATAGGTAATGTGTACATCGTCCTTCATCCAAAATAACCTGTTGAGCAATCCTGAATGTGCATTCTTTACCCCTTTTGGAAGTCCTGTTGTTCCTGATGTATAAATTGCATATGCTAATTGAGCTGGAACAACCTTTACCTCAACAGCTTTTGTAGATAGTTGTAACGTTTCCAATTGATCAAGACAACAAACCTCTTTTCTTGAATTTGAAAATACTTCTGATAGTGAGGAATCTGTCAATATAACTTCTGCATTGATATCATTTACAATAAATTCAATACGTTCTAAAGGATTATTTGTATCGATTGGAACATATGCGCCGCCAGCTTTTAAAATCCCTAAAATTCCAATGTGCATTTCTAAAGAACGCTCTATAAAGATTGGCACAAAACTATTGGTCGTAACCCCTTTGGACACCAAATAATGGGCTACCTGGTTCGACCTCTCATCTAGCTCTTTGTAGGTTAATGATCTATCTTCAAAAACCAGCGCGGTCCATTGTGGCCGTATTGAAACTTGCCTCGAAAATAATGAAACAACTGTTTCATTCGTTGGATATGCTAACCCTGTCGAATTAAACTCTTCAAGCAACTGCTCTTTTTCTGTTTCCAACAACATTGGCAACGACCCAATAGCAATTTCAGGATACTTCACAATAGATTTTAACAGTTGCTCAAAATGTCCCGCGATACGCGCAATCGTCTCTTCTTTAAATAAGGCCGTACGATATTCAATATGAATAGCAATCCCTTCGCTGTGTTCTTTCGCACTAAACATTAGATCAAATTGAGAGGTTGTATGCTCGGTGATGACAGTTTCTACCGTACTTTCACCCAAGACCATCTCATCTACATCTTCAGTATTTTGAAGGATAAACATGGTTTGAAATAATGGCGAGCGACTTTGATCGCGTTCTACCGATAAATGATTTACAATACGCTCAAAAGGCACATCTTGATGCGTATAAGCAGATAAACAAGTTTGCTTTACTTGTTGCAAAAGTGCACCAAAATTGTCTTCGACAGAAAGTAGACTACGCAGTACAATGGTATTAATGAAAAACCCTACTAATTTCGCAATTTCTTCTTGCTCTCTGTTGGCAATTGGTGTTCCTACACTAATGTCTGTTTGTTGCGTGTACTTGTAAAGTAAGATTTTATATGCGCTTAGCAAAGTCATGAATAAGGTTGCGCCATGCTCCTTAGCAATCGTGTTCAGTTCTTGTGCAATTTCTTTGTTGATGTAGAATCGATACAAAGCACCTTTCATCAATTTTTCTGATGACCGCACATAATCTGTGGGCAATTCTAAGACTGGTGTATTTTGCAATTTTTCCTCCCAATAGGCAAGCTTTCCTTCTAAGACCTTTCCTGATAGATAATTACGTTGCCAAATACTATAATCTGCATATTGGATTGGAAGTGGTGGTAATTGAGGGGTAGTTCTATTGCAAAGACTTTGATAGTACGTTTCCAATTCGGAAATCACAATTGGCAACGACCAACCATCAGCTGCAATGTGATGCAATACGATGATGAGTATATGACTTTTATCATTTTCCTTGACCATGGTTGCGCGCAACATATAATCGTTGGAAAGATCGAAAGCTTTGGAAATTGTACGATCGATAATCTCATTAATGCTCGTATTTTTAAATACTTTCGGAATGTATGTGAGTTGAAAACCGTCACTTTGTTTGATGAATTGGTATCCGCTACCATCTTCATCTCGGAAGACAGTTCGTAACGATTCATGTCGATCGATGAGTGCTTTAAATGCTTTATTGAGTAACGCTACTTCTATTTTCCCTTGAATACGCATCGCACCATGTATGTGGTATGCAAGACTTCCTTGTAATTTGTCTATAAACCAAAGACGTTCCTGTGCATACGAAAGCGGAATTTTGGTAGTATTATTTTTATCATATGGTTTGATTTCGTTTTTGACATATGTCGTTAGCGTTTCTTGGTATTGTCCCGCTTCACTTTGAAGAAATTGTAAAATATGCTCTTTTTCTTCCTTTAATTTCTTAAAGAAATCTTCTGTCACTTCAATACCTTCTTTTACTTTTAATCGGACATGATTATCTTCAAGGAATACTGTGATCCCTTGTTCTTTTGCTTCCAAAAGTAAGTCTAAAATATCTGAGTTCTTTTTCGTAACATTATAAGTCATATACTTTTAAGTTTTGATTATCTTCCTTTTCCAGTTGCACTAGTTTTATATATTTTGTTAAGTCTGCAATGTTATCAATATCAAATAATACACGCAGTGGAATGTTGATTTCGAATTCTTTTTGAATTTCAGAAACTAATTTTATGACATCAATAGAGTTACCACCAATGCCAAAAAAACTGTCGTTTACACCAATTTTTTGCATTTTTAATACTTTTTTCCATATATCCGCCAATTGTATTTCCATCTCATTTCTAGGCGCTATAAACGGTATAACACTCTGTACGGTAGTTTCTCTTTGCAGTAGATTCTTCTTATCAATTTTTCCATTGGAAGTCACTGGAAATTCACTCAACTCAATTAATATTGACGGTACCATGTACGATGGCAACTTGGCTCGTAAGTATGCCAATACTGTCATTTTTTGGTAGTTTTCAGCTGGAATTATAAATGCAAGTAATCGGGCAATACCCGAATCATCTTTTTGTGCGAGCGTTACACCTTTTTTTATATGTTCTGATTTGTTAAGAATTGTATTTATCTCTCCCAACTCTATGCGGTAACCTCTAATCTTTACCTGATCGTCTTTTCTACCCAGGTATTCTAATTCACCATCTGTGTTGATCTTTACCAAATCCCCACTTCTATAGTATCTCCTTGATTCGTTGCCTATCTCTAAGGTTACAAATCGTTCTTTGGTAAGATCTTCCCTGTTTAAATATCCTCGTGCCAATCCTGCTCCTGTAACATATAGCTCTCCCTGTACACCCGTTGGCACTAATTTCTGTGAATCGTCTAAAATCACACACCCCAATGTTGGAATTGGAACTCCAATGTTACTTTGATTGGATGCGATTTCTTTCTCCGTGATTTCCTTGTAAGTGACATGCACGGTGGTTTCTGTAATTCCATACATATTGACCATCTTACAAGCTGTATATCTTTCCTTCCAATCTTTTACAATTTGTGGATGCAAGGCTTCCCCTCCAAAAATCACATAACGAACCTGTAAGTCTGGATTGTTTTGTAATACTCGTTCCTGTAATACACTAAATGATGACGGTGTTTGATTTAAGATCGTAACGCCTTCATTGGCCAATAAGCTTCCAAAAAGTTCTGGATCTTTGGTATAGGATTTTGGAACTACAACCAGTTTTCCCCCAAATAATAAAGCGCCATACATCTCCCATACAGAAAAATCAAAGTTGTAAGAATGAAACATACTCCAAACATCATTTTCATTAAAGTCAAATAATGAATTGTCATTATAGAATAATCGTGTTACATTTTCATGTGTAATCAATACGCCTTTTGGTGTTCCGGTCGTTCCAGATGTATAGATAACATAGAGCAATTGATCACTCTTTAACGTGTTTTCAGTTTTTACCGTTGGGTAGGTTTCTAAGGTTTCTGCAATCGTGTCCAACTCAACTACTCCTATACTTTCTGAGAAGAATTCCGCGAAAGCGTGCTCCGTCACGACTATTTCAGCTTTGAGATCATTTAAAATGAAATCAACTCGTTCTTGTGGATAATCAGGATCAATTGGAACATAGACACCGCCAGCTTTTACAATTCCCAACATGCCGACAATCATGTGCAATGATCGGTCAACACAAATTGGGACAAAGGTTTCGTCTTTTACTCCTTTCTCCCGTAAATAATGTGCTAACTGATTCGACCTTTCATCAAGCTCTTTGTAAGTAAGTTTTTGGTCTTCATACACAGCTGCTACAGCTTTTGAGCTTTTTTGCACCTGAAACTCAAATAGACTTAATATCGTTTCATCTTGAGAATAATCTACAGCAGTGTTATTATATAAGTCTAACAACTCTGCATGCTCTTCTGTTGTTAAATATTGTAAATCACCAACATATTCTACTCCACTTACAAAGCTTTCCAATAACGTTTGTAAGTGGGTTTTAACGCGTACAACATCCTTTTGAATTAATATAGAAGCGTTGTAATCTATTTTGAAGTTAAGCGTATTGGCTACTACTGATTCAATGATGATCGGATAATTCGCTTTTTCCTTCACATCCATAGAAATGGTTCCTAAGGTTGTGTCTTGATTTCCCGATCTGTCCACTGGGTAGTTTTCAAATACGAATAAACTATCAAAAAACTCATTTTGTATTCCACTCCATTTTTTTATATCACTTAAAGGGCTGTGTTGGTATTCTCTGGATTCCGTATGTCCTTTTTGAATTTGTTTTAAAAAATCTTGAATTAACTGGTTGTCATCAATTGTTACCTGTAATGGAATTGTATTAATGTATAATCCAACACGTTTTTCTACGTTCTTAAAATCTGAAGGACGACCAGAAACCGCTACTCCATATACAACTGATTCCTTTGCTGTGTATTTTGACAACAAATATGCCCAAGCGCCTTGTATTAAAGTATTTGTCGTTATACGATGTGCTTTACAATAGTCTTTTAGTCTAATTGTAATTTCAGTATTAAAAGACAGGTAATCACTTTTGAAATTGCCAATTCCTTTATTTCGATCTACTTCTTTACTTATGAATGGTAGTAATGAACCTTCTTTTATATTATGTAAGTAATCTTTCCAATATGACTCTTCTTCCCTTTTGTCTTTTGAGCGTAAGTATTGAATATACTCTTGATATAGATCTTCTTCTTTATCTTCTAGAATGTATCCTTTATTAAAACTTTCATAAGTTTCTAACAGGTCATTCATAAGAATTGACATAGACCAACCATCTAAAATGATATGATGATATGTCCAAACCATTTTATAACTCTTGTCTGGCAAATGCAATAATGTGATCCGCATTAAAGGAGGCCTATTGAAGTTGAATTTTGTTTTTTGATCTTCTTCAATGAACTTAGCTACAGTTAATACTGTTTCTTCTTCAGAAAGTTTTGTATAATCAACCATTTTGATTGGCATGACAACCCTATTGTATACAGTCTGTATTGGAGTACTTATGTTTTGATAGAAGAATCCACTTCGAAGTATACTATAGCTTTTTAGGACATTATTGAATACTTTTTCAAGGGCTTCAAGATTCAAACTTTCTGGAAACCCTATAACGATTTGATTGATATATGAAAAAGAATCATCATCGTATAAACCATGGAATAACATTCCCTCTTGCATCGGACTTAGTTCATACACATCTGTTATTGTATTTGCATTTTCTCTAGCATTTATAAAGAGGGAATCGAGTTCTTGGTAACTTATTTTCCCTTGTAATTCGTAATCAGAAGGAGTTTTTATTGTTGAGGTTTCTTCAACACAGTGTGCAATAATTGTTTCCAAAGCATCTAAATATGCCTTTCCAATAGCTTCTATTGTTTCTGTATTGTATGTTTTCTTTGAATATTCAAAAGAGAGTTGCAACGTATCATTAGCTATAAAACTATTGACAGCCAAACGTGTTTTTAGTGGGGTATTTTTGTGCACATTTTCGCCTGGAAATTCGCTAGCAACACTTAACCATTTGTTTGTGACCAATGCATTATCCAATTGTCCTAAATAATTGAACTCTATATCCCAGGATATATTTTCTAGTGTTTTTTGCAATGCTTCATCTTCACTGAAATAACGTAATATTCCATAACCGATTCCTTTTTCGGGAACTTGTCTAATTTGTTCTTTTGTTGATTTTATAAGCTCGCTAATAGAATTTACCTCAGAACTGTTCAATATTAAAGGGTATATATTTGTAAACCAACCTACTGTATTACTAACATCAATATATTCAAATATGTCTTCGCGACCGTGCCCTTCAACACCTATAGAAATTTTATTTACTGAGAAATACTTAGTGATGCTACTCACCAAAGCACCTAATAATATATCGTTCATTTCCGTACTGTATGTTCTATGAACATCTTTTATTAAGGCCTGTGTTGCGTTTTTGTTTAGTGAAATATGAAAGCTTTCTAAATCCTTCATTGTCGAAACCTCATCTTCATGATCAACGGGTAATGATGTAAAATTGTTTGCAATAGTTTCCCAATAAAACTTTTGAGCTCCAAAACGATTACTTTTTGAATAATTAATGAGTGCTTCACTGAACTGGCGATATGAACTTCCTTTTTCCCCTAGCTGAACAGGTTTGTTATCAGCAATTTGCTGTAATGCGTCATTTATATCGTCCAAAATAATTCGCCAAGAAACGCCATCAATTATTAGATGATGGGCCACAATGAAGAGCCTGTTTTTTGTTGTTGAATTTGGTGTTTCAATAAACACAAATTTGACAACTTCTGCCGTTTCAAATATAAAACTACTCTGATAACGTTCACAAATTTCTGTAATTTTCTCTGAAAGTTCTTCTTGTGCAGCATTCGTAAGGTCTTCATATTGTAATGTCGATATATTTTTTGTGTACTGTTGTATCCAAATAGCGTTTGATTTTTTAAATGCTAATCTAAATGCATCATGACGTTTCATTAGCATCTCTACAACAACTTCTATCTTTTCACTTGAAATTACTTTTTCAATACTTAATAATAATGATTGATTGTAATGTTTCATTTCTGGATATTCATTTTCTAGAAATAGTTTTTGAATTGGAAGCATTGACACGTCTCCTTCTAAAACTCCTTGCTCTGTACTATTCTTTTCATCAGTTTTTCTTAGGGTATAATTAGCAATATTTCGGATAGTTTGATGTTCAAAAACATCTTTTGGTGTAAATACGTAACCTTTGCGTTTGACCCTACTGACCAACTGAATAGTGATAATTGAATCACCTCCTAGGCTGAAAAAGTTATCATGGATTCCGACTTGTTCAACACCTAAAAGTTGTTGCCAAATTTCAACCAACATTTTTTCCACTTCGTTGGTTGGCTTCTCGTATTTTTCTTTTGAATATACTCCTTCATCCAGTTCTGGTAATGCCTTTCTGTCAACCTTTCCATTAGCATTCAAAGGAAAGGCTTCCAATTGCATATAAAATTTAGGAACCATATATTCAGGAAGTTTTGATTTTAGATGTCCTTCAATTGATTTACCATCTACTTTCTCTTCTGAAACAACATATGCCACCAAAAGTTTATTTCCTCCTACGTCCTCTTTGGCTAAAACAACTGATTGTTTGATACCCTCTATTTGATCTAAAGCTGCCGTAATTTCCCCTAGTTCTATCCGATAGCCTCGGATCTTTACCTGATCGTCTTTCCTGCCCAAATATTCTAACTCTCCATCCGGAAGCCATCTTGCCAAATCTCCTGTCTTATAGATCCGCTCCCCTTCAATAAATGGATTCGAAACAAACTTCTCTTTAGTCAGCTCCTCTTGGTTTAAATATCCTCGAGCAACTTGAACCCCTCCAATACATAATTCGCCAATTATCCCTTGAGGCAATAAAGACAACTGTTCGTCTAAAACATACAGTTGTGTATTGGGTACTGGTTTGCCTATTGGAATACTTGTTTGATCCTCTGTCAAGTTTTCTGTACTGAAATACGAACTGTAGATCGTAGCTTCTGTGGGGCCGTATATGTTTTCTAGTTTCGCATCAAAACCCAATTCATGATAGTCTCTTACCAATGAAACTGGCAAAGCTTCTCCTGCTAAGAAAAAGTATTTTAAACTTGATAGCGCTTCTTTATCGGTCTCTTGTAATTCTTCCAACAAGACAGAAAATAAAGAAGGAACTAAGTTTAGATGTGTAATTTTATACTTCTGAATACTTTCAATAATACATTTCACTTCTTTTTCAGCATTCCTTGGTAATATCACTAAACTTCCGCCACATTTAACCCAACCAAAGATTTCGTGAACTGATACGTCAAAGGCATAATTCGTTTTGAGTCCGAATCTCGTACTAGCTGAAAAACTATACAACTCAGAAAAACCGTTTAAGAAATTATTCAAAGATTTATGTTCAATCATCACTCCTTTAGGAACACCTGTCGTTCCAGAGGTGTAAATAACGTACGCTAATTGATTAGCATCTACAATTACGTCAAGAGGTTCTTCAGAAAGTTCTAATCCCTTTGAAAAATCATCTAAAAAAACTGTTAATAATTCTAATTTAAAATGGGTAAATAGTTCTGCAAATGATCTTGTGGAAAGTATAATCTTTGCAGAAATATCTTCTAACATAAAACCTATACGATCTTTAGGATATTTTGGATCAATTGGCACATAAGCTCCTCCTGATTTTAAAACCCCCAAAATCCCTACAATCATATTCAATGACCGATCTAAACATATAGGAACAAGGGTTTCTTTTTCAACTCCAATCTCTATTAAATAATGTCCTAATTGATTCGATAAATCATCTAATTCTTTATACGTCAATTGACTATCACCAAAAACAATCGCTATTGATTCTGGTGATTTTAAAACCTGTTCTTTAAAATAATCCAGAACCGTCTTATCCGCAGGATAATTAACGGTTGTGTTATTGAAAGTTTCTAATAATTGATATCGCCCTTCTTGGGGTAAGTAGTTTAATTCACTGATTTTTGTCGCACCATTTAAAAAACTCTTTAATAATTCTTCTAAATGATCTTGAATCATCCTTATCTTTTCATCTGAAATGACTCCTTCGTTATATCCAAACCTAATTGTTATTCCTTCGGATGAAGGGATAATAATTAACGAAAGTGTATAATTTGTACTTTCAATTCCTTTTGCATTTTCGATCATGAATTTAGCACTGGATTCTCCTGACGATATTTCTTCAGCTGGATAGTTTTCAAAAACCAACAAACTATCAAATAAAGTCCCTTTTATACTACTTTGTGACTCTATACTACTCAATGGTAAATAGCCATATTCTTCTCTGCCTGTTGTATGACCATCTTGTAGAGCTTGTAACCAATCTACAACTTTAAGATCATTGCTAATTGTGCTACACACCGGGATCGTGTTGATGTACAATCCGACTTTTTTTTCTACGTTTTTAATACCTGAATCTCTTCCTGATATTATAGCTCCAAAAACTACATCCTCTTGACCTGTATATTTTGATAGCAAATATGACCAAACTCCTTGTATTAAAGTATTGACCGTTATACGGTGTTTCTCTGTAAATGACTGTATAGCTCCCCGAAAAACAAATTCCTTCTCCTTATTACCAAAGACCCTGTTTCGTTTAGATACATCGCTTATAAATGGAAGATATGTTGGTGAAGTAATCGATGATAGATAATCTCTCCAGTATACTAATCCTTCATCTTTATTCTTTGAAGAGATTTGACGAATGTGTGTACCGTAATTATCTAATGGTAAATCTGGAAATACCCCTTCGGTTTCAAATTTATTATAACATAACATAAAGCTATGTATCAAATTTGATAATGACCATCCATCCCATAATATATGATGATTAGTGAAGACCATACGTGTACGTCCATCCCCTATATTTATTAACGTAACCCTAAACAATGAAGCTTGTTCTAATATAAAACCCAAGACCCGATCCTTTTCTAAAAACTCTTCCATTGAAGCTAATAATTCTTCTCTTGAAAGTGTACTATAATCAATCTCTGTTATTGGGACTTTCACCTGATTATATACACATTGTACAGGAAGATCTAATCCCTCCACAAAAATAGCAGTACGTAATATGGTATGTCTTTCCATAAGATATGCCCAACTTTTCCGAAATATCTCTTTTGAAAATCTTCCTACTAAGTCACATTGGAACTGTACAATATAGGCTCCGGTATCCTCACCCCCATATAAACTATGAAACAATAAACCTTCTTGTAATGGACTTAGTGGATAAATATCTACTAATTCCCCCTGGGGATTCAACACTGATTTAAAATCTAATAAATTTTTATTTGTTACACTTAATGGTAAACTATAGTCACTAACTGTTGTTATTTTATAATCAATGTCACGGCAATGCGCTATAATATCTTCTAAAGACCTAATGTACTTATTTGCCAGAGCTTCTATAGTTTGTCGATTGTAGCGCTTACTATCATAACTCCAGTCCAATTGTAAACACCCATCTACAATCATACTGTTGATAGACATTTTGTGTGAATATGTATTCCCAACACTTATTGTTTTTCCTGATGATTCTCTAGCAAAACCTATCAGACTATCCACTTCTTTTGAAACACTGTTGTCAAAACTTCCCAGATAGTTAAAAACAATTTCCTGATAGTCCATATCTAATGCTTCTTGAACTTCTTCTTTTCCTAAATAACGAAGTACACTATATCCGATTCCTTTGTTAGGAACGCCTCTAAGCATATCCTTAACATCTGCAATAAGTAAACCTAACTCTTCTTTTCCTTTGACATCTAAACACACGGGGTAAATCGTAGTAAACCAGCCCAAGGTTCTAGTAAGGTCTATTCCTTCAAAAAGCTCTTCTCGTCCATGTCCCTCTAAACCTATGACCACTTTCTCTGTATCCAACCAACCTTCTAATGCTATTGATAAAGCACTTAACAAAATATCATTGATCTCTGTACCATAAATACCATGAATATCCTTCATTAAAGCTTCTGTGGATAGTGTATCTAGTTTTACGCTATAATTGTTTACCCCTTCAAAAGAAATGGACTGACCGTAATCCTTATCTACTGGTAACGGAACATAATTTGACAAGACCCTCTTCCAATATTTATACTCCCCTTCCAATGCTAACGACCCTGCATAATCTTTTAATGACATCGTCCATTGTCGATATGACGTCCCTTTCTCTGGTAGACTTGCCTCCTTGCCTTCTTGGAAATCTTCAATAATATTGGTCAAATCTTCTAACAAAATTCGCCACGAAACCCCATCTATCGCCAAATGATGAACCCCTATAAACAGTCGGTTTTCTTTTTCTTCCTCGGAAGTCTTAATCCATACAAAGCGTGTCACATCTCCTCTTAAAATATCTAAATCAACTTGGTACTTGTTACAAATAGGGGTAACCTCTTCTAATGATTTTACATTCTCTACAATAAGCTCTTGTTCATAAGCACCATAACGCTGTACTGGATACATAGTTCCTTCATCATAAGCATATTGTAAGCGTAATACATCATGATGCGCTAATAGCTTTGATATAGCTATTCCTAATATTTCTTCTGTAATTGATTTTGAAACGTTAAGCAATACAGATTGATTGTAATGATTATAAGCCGTGTAATTGGCATCAAAAAATTGCCTTTGAATTGGGTGCAACACTACTTCTCCCTCTAATACACCTGACTCCTTAATGATTTCATTTGCTTCTCTTAGGTGCAACGAAATCTCCGAAATTGTTTGATGACTAAATATATCCTTTACTTGATAGTGAATACCTAATGACTTACTTCGACTTACAAGCTGAATCGCCTTGATGGAATCTCCTCCCAATTCAAAGAAATTGTCTGTGACTCCTATACGATCTATATCTAACAGATCTTGCCAAACAGCTACTAATTGTGCCTCTATATCGTTCGACGGACCTACATAAACCCCTGTCTGATAAGTACTATCATCTATCGCCGGCAATGCTCTTTTATCTATCTTTCCATTAGAGGTCAGCGGAAAGGACTCCATTTGCATATACAACCTAGGTACCATATAATCAGGCAGCTTGGATGCCAGCTCTTTCTGAAGGAACTGATTATCAACCCCTGACTCGGCAATAACATATGCCACCAATTGCTTGTTCCCTGAACCATCCTCCTTCACTATAACTACAGACTGCTTTACAATCTCTAATTCATCCAATGCTGACTCTATCTCTCCTAATTCAATACGGTAACCCCTAATCTTTACCTGATTATCTTTTCTTCCTATAAAATCAATTTCTCCATTAGGCAACCATCTTACTAAATCTCCTGTTTTATATATTTTTTTATTGTCTTTAAATGGATGAGGTATAAACTTTTCTCTTGTTAATTCAGGCTGATTTAAATAGCCTCTCGCTAGACCTTGTCCAGAAATACATAATTCACCAACAACACCTATAGGACACAACTCATTATTTTCCCCTATTACATAAACCTCTGTGTTACTGAATGGCGTTCCAAGACTTATTTTTTGTAGAGGATTATATAAATCAATCTTTTTGATCAACTTACCAACAGTCGTTTCTGTTGGACCATAATGATTATAAACATCTCCTGAATATTTTTTTTCTTTTAAGAAAAGAAGCATTTCTTCCTTTAACTCTTCTCCTCCAAATATTAAGCACTTTTTAGGCAGAAATGTAAACTTTTCAGATTGTAATGAGTACCAATATGAAGGAACAATTTTTATACAATCAAAATGTAAATTAGACATTTTTTCTGCATTAACAATTGTTTCTTTTGCTAGCACATGTAAAGTTCCCCCATCAAATAATGGTGGAAAGATAATAGAAACCACAGCATCTGCTGAAATGGTAGCAGTTAAAGCAAAACTTTTACATTTTTTAATATTAGTACGGTTATAAAGACCATAAATATGATCTAATACACTATGATGCTCTATTAATACTCCTTTTGGATTTCCAGTTGTTCCTGAAGTATATATTACATAAGCTAAATCTGAAGGAGAAATAGCTACTTCTAGTTTTGATAATGGATATAATCTTTCTTCTAGTTCATCTATATAAAGGAGATGGTATTTATTATTACCAGAGAAAGTAATGTTTGAAGACTTACTTGTTACTATAATATCTGCTTCGATATCTTTTAGAATAAACGCAATTCGTTCTGCTGGAAAAATAGGATCTATAGGAACATAAGCACCTCCTGATTTTAGAATTCCTAGTAAACCAATAATTGTTTCCAATGAAGGTTCCATACAAATTGGCACGAGCTTTTCTTTTGTAATATCATGAGAGGCGAGACAATGTGCTACTTGATTCGATTTTTCGTCTAATTCCTTATATGTTAATTTTGTCCCTTCAAAAACTAATGCAATTGATTCCGGTGTGTTTTGAACCTGTGTCTCAAATAAATCAATAATATTTTTTCCTTCTTCATAACTTACTTTTGATACTCCAAAATTTTGCAATAAGTCCGCCTTTTCCTCGTCAGTAAGTATTTCTAATGTATCTATCGACTGATCTATATCATTCAATACACTACTAATTAACTGATTGAAATGCACGGCCATTCGTCCAATTGTTTCCTCTTTGAATAATGCCTTTGCATACGTTATAGAACAGGCTATTCCATTATCCATTTCAACAGCATTAAAAGTCATATCAAACTTAGGTGTCGTAAACTCTTGTACTAACACTTCTAGTTTGTTTTCTCCTAAACTCATCCCTGTTACTTCTTCATTGTTTTGTAATGCAAATAAGGTTTGGAATAACGGAGTACGACTTTGGTCTCTTTCTATTTCTAAATTATCCACAATACGCTCAAAAGGAATATCTTGATGTGCATATGCATCTAAACAGGTTTCTTTTACTTGTTTTAATAGTGATAAAAAAGACACATCACTCTTTAATTCGTCACGAAGAACCAGCGTATTTACAAAAAAACCAATAAGCCCCGCTATTTCCATTTGTTCTCTGTTGGCTATCGGTGTTCCAACACTTATATCCAAACTACCTGTATAACGATATAATAGTACTTTATAAACACTCAATAAAGTCATAAATAACGTTGCATTATTCTCTTTTGATAATTCTTGTAATTTTTGCTGTGATGAGCCATCAATCATAAACTCAAATATTCCACCTTCTGTAGATTGAATCGCTGGGCGTACATAATCGATAGGTAGTTCTAACGGCTTCGATTCTTCTAATTTATCTTTCCAATACATCATTTTACTTTTCAGGACTTCTCCTGAAAGATATCCCCGTTGCCAAATACTGTAATCCGCATATTGAATTGGTAATTCTGCTAAAGGAGATTCTTCTCCTTTAAGTAAACTTTCATAATACGCCTCTAATTCATTTACGAAAATTGGAATGGACCAACCATCTGAAGCAATATGATGCATTACAAAAATTATAACATGACTAGAATCTCCTTCTTTTAATACATTAACTCGCAACATATAATCATTGGCAAGATCAAATACTTTTCTAGTCTCTTGTTCAATAAAACTCGGAACATCAGTCGGCAATTCTGGAATATAGCTAACTTCAAAGCCATCACTATCTTTAATATACTGATAGCCTATCCCATTTTCTTCTCTAAAAACGGTTCGCAAAGACTCATGCCGGGTAACCAAAGAGCGCATCGCTCTTGAAAATAATTCGGCGTCCAATGATCCTTCTATTCGCAATGCTGCCGGAATATGATAAGCTACACTACCTTGAAGTTGGTCTATAAACCATAATCGCTCCTGTGCATAGGATAATGGTATTCGATCCGGACGCTCCATTGCCATAATCGGCGGCACTAAGGAAGAACTAGCATGGGAAACAATTCTCCCTAACTCTTTTATTGTAGAGTTTGCAAATACATCTCTAATGCTTATTGATACATCTAATTGTGATTTTATGATAGAAACTAGACGAATTCCTAATAATGAATGACCTCCCAATTCAAAGAAATTATCTGTAACTCCTATACGGTCTAAATCTAGCAGATCTTGCCAAATAGCTACTAATTGTGCCTCTATATTGTTCGACGGACCAACATAACCCCCAGTTTGATAAGTACTATCATCAATCGCCGGCAATGCTCTTTTATCAATTTTCCCAATGGAGGTCAGCGGAAAGGATTCCACTTGCATATACAACCTCGGCACCATATAATCAGGTAGCTTGGCTGCCAGCTCTTTATGAAGCAAATTATTATCAACCCCTGACTCTGCAATAACATATGCCACCAATTGCTTGTTCCCTGAACCATCCTCCTTCACTATAACTACAGACTGCTTTACAAGCTCTAATCCATCCAACGCCGACTCTATCTCTCCCAACTCTATGCGGTAACCTCTAATCTTTACCTGATCGTCTTTTCTACCCAGGTATTCTAATTCACCATCTGTGTTGATCTTTACCAAATCCCCACTTCTATAGTATTTCCTTGATTCGTTGCCAATTTCTAAGGTTACAAATCGTTCTTTGGTAAGATCTTCCCTGTTTAAATATCCTCGTGCCAATCCTGCTCCTGTAACATATAGCTCGCCCTGTACACCCGTTGGCACTAATTTCTGTGAATCGTCCAAAATCACACACCCCAATGTTGGAATTGGAACTCCAATGTTACTTTGATTGGATGCGATCTCTTTCTCCGTGATTTCCTTGTAAGTGACATGCACGGTGGTTTCTGTAATTCCATACATATTGACCATCTTACAAGCTGTATATCTTTCCTTCCAATCTTTTACAATTTGTGGATGCAAGGCTTCCCCTCCAAAAATCACATAACGAACCTGTAAGTCTAGATTGTTTTGTAATACTCGTTCCTGTAATACACTAAATGATGACGGTGTTTGATTTAAGATCGTAACGCCTTCATTGGCCAATAAGCTTCCAAAAAGTTCTGGATCTTTGGTATAGGATTTTGGAACTACAACCAGTTTTCCCCCAAATAATAAAGCGCCATACATCTCCCATACAGAAAAATCAAAGTTGTAAGAATGAAACATACTCCAAACATCATTTTCATTAAAGTCAAATAATGAAGTGTCATTATAGAATAATCGTGTTACGTTTTCATGTGTAATCAATACGCCTTTTGGTGTTCCGGTCGTTCCAGATGTATAGATAACATAGAGCAATTGATCACTCTTTAACGTGTTTTCAGTTTTTACCGTTGGGTAGGTTTCTAAGGTTTCTGCAATCGTGTCCAACTCAACTACTTCTATACTTTCTGAGAAGAATTCCGCGAAAGCGTGCTCCGTCACGACTATTTCAGCTTTGAGATCATTTAAAATGAAATCAACTCGTTCTTGTGGATAATCAGGATCAATTGGAACATAAACACCGCCAGCTTTTACAATTCCCAACATGCCGACAATCATGTGCAATGATCGGTCAACACAAATTGGGACAAAGGTTTCGTCTTTTACTCCTTTCTCCCGTAAATAATGTGCTAACTGATTCGACCTTTCATCAAGCTCTTTGTAAGTAAGTTTTTGGCCTTCATACACAGCTGCTACAGCTTTTGAGCTTTTTTGCACCTGAAACTCAAATAGACTTAATATCGTTTCATCTTGAGAATAATCTACAGCAGTGTTATTATATAAGTCTAACAACTCTGCATGCTCTTCTGTTGTTAAATATTGTAAATCACCAACATATTCTACTCCACTTACAAAGCTTTCCAATAACGTTTGTAAGTGGGTTTTGATCTTAGCAATCATTTCACTATCAATATTGGCATCGTTATATCCTATTTTGATTGTGATACCTTTTTGAGATGGTAAAATCACTAAAGATAAGGTATAGTTTGTACTTTCAATACTTTTTATATTTTCTAAATTAAATTCTAAAATTGATTCTGATGTTATTTCTTCTACTGGATAGTTTTCAAAAACAACTACAGTGTCAAACAATGATTTATTTAACCCACTTTGTGACTCAATACTACTTATTGAAAGATAACTATACTCTTCACGTGCTACTGTATGTTCATTTTGAAGTTCCTGTAACCAATCTGTAATTTTTGTATCATCTTTTATAGTACTACATACAGGAATCGTATTGATATATAATCCTACTTTATCTTCAATTCCTTTTATATATGAATCTCTTCCCGAAACCGTTACTCCAAAAACAACCGTTTCTTGTACTATATATTTGGATAATAAAACCGACCATACTCCTTGTAATAAAGTGTTTACCGTAACTCTATTTTGTTCTGTATATGTATAAAGTTTTTTATTTAAGTCTTCAGGCAATATAAATTTATAATCTAAGTTTCCAAATATTTTGTTTCGCTTAGCAACATTATTTAAGAATGGAAAGTATGTTGGAGATGTAACTTTCGATAAATAGTTTTTCCAATATGATAACCCAATGCTTTCGCTATTATCAGAGATTTTACGAATGTGAGCTCCATAGTCGTCTAATATAATCTCTGGTAATGTTCCTCCTCTTTCAAGCTGCGTATAACACGTCATGAAATTTTTAATAAGACTCGAAAATGACCATCCATCCCACAGAATGTGATGATTTGTAAACACCATTTTAGTTAGATTTTGTTTTATTTTTAATAGAGTGATACGGAATAATGGTGCTTGTTCTAGTGAAAACCCTGTAGCCCTATCGTTTTCCAAAAACACATCAACCTTTTTGTCCCTATATGTTTCTGAAAGTACACTATAATCAATTTCTATAAGAGGTACCTTTATACAATCATATACACATTGCACGGGAAGTTCCAGAGATTGTGTAAAAATTGCCGTTCGCAAAATGGTATGTTTCTTTATTAAGTATTCCCATGCTTTTTCAAATGATGCCTTTGAAAATTCACCAACAATATCGCACTGTAATTGAACAATATATGCAGTCGTATTATCCTCATAAAGACTATGAAATAATAAGCCTTGTTGTAATGGCCCCAAAGAATATATGTCTACTATTTTGTGTTGATGTATTTGTGAAGTTATAAATTCTTTAAGCCTTTTATTAGAAATTGTTTCTGGTAGACCATAATCACTCGCAGTCTTTATTTTGTTTTGCGATTGATTTTTTTGGCTACTTAAGATTGATATTAGCTGTTTTTTGTTAGATTTTATTGTCGCTAAAATATGTTCTGATAGTTCATTTCCTTTTTTTCGTTTGATTCCTAATTGATTTTCTTTTACAAATAATGTGATACCATTACTTTCAAGAAATTCAATGATTTCATAAATATTTTTAGTCCTCATATGGTACAGTTTTTAATGAATTATTACATTTACATTAAAGAGATTTCAAAATCTTGATCTTCTTCTTCATAATCGAAAAATTCATTACAATGAGATATAATGTACTGTAATGCAACAATGTACTCGTCTGCAATGTGTTGTATGGTTTCTTTGTGATAACGTTTACTATCATAACTCCAATCGAGTTGTAAAATGTTGTTTATAACCATGCTATTGATAACAATTCTGTGTGGATTTTTGTTGGACTGACCTATAGGTTCTCCTGCCGATTCACCAGCAAAGCCAATCAACTTGTTTGTATCCTTTGAAACACTCTTGTCAAAGCTTCCTAAATAGTTGAATATGATTTCTTGATAGTCCCTAGCTAAGCTTTTCCGCGTTTCTTTATCGCCGAAGTAACGTAACACGTTGTAACCGATTCCTTTTTCAGGAATCGCCCTTAACATATCTTTAGTGTCTGCGATTAGCGTTCCTACTTCTTCTTTTGACCTGATGTTTAAACTCACAGGATAAACCGTTGTGAACCATCCTAGAGTACGGTTAATGTCTACGCCATCAAATAGTTCTTCGCGTCCATGACCCTCCAATCCAATGACCACTTTTTCACAGTCAATCCAACCTTCTAAAGCCAGTGATAAAGCACTTAATAGAATATCATTTATTTCTGTTCCATAGGCGCCGTGTATGTCTTTTAGCAAGGATTCAGTAGCTACTGTATCCAAATTTACACTGTAGTTTGCTGTCTCTTTGTATGAGATAGTTTCTGAACATTCTATGTCAACTGGCAAGGATTTAAAATTGTTGATCACTTTTTTCCAGTATCTACGTTCTCCTTCCAAAGCTGGTGAATTTACATAGTTTTCAAGCGCCGCTGTCCATTGACGATACGAAGTTCCTTTTTCCGGTAAACTCATTGGAATGCCAGCTTGAAGGTTTTCTATAGTCTTGGTAAAATCTTCCAGGAAGATCCGCCAGGAAACGCCATCTATTGCCAAGTGGTGGATCCCTATGAACAACCGATTTTTTGCGTCCGCTGTTTCTATAAGTACAAAACGTGCAATGTCATTGTTATAGATATCTAAATCTGCTTGGTATCGATTACAAATGCCGGTGATTTCCGTTGTTTCTGTTACTGTTTCTGTGATTAATACTGGAAGTGTTATTCCATATGTTTGTCTTGGATAACTTGTTTCAGTCTTTTCAAACTCTAATCGTAATACATCATGATAATTTGCAAGAAGTTCGATTCCTTTTTGGATTATTTCCGGTTTGATTTCTTTGGAAAGCGTTAGCAACACTGATTGGTTGTAATGGCTTTCGGCCTCGTATCCAAAATCAAAGAATTGTTTTTGAATTGGATGCAAAACGACTTCACCTTCCAAAACGCCTGTCTCCTGTATAACTTCACCTACTTCCTTTAAATGTAAAGCAATTTCTGAGATCGTCTGATAGCTAAAGATGTCTTTCACCTGATAGTGAATATCCACTGCTTTACTTCTACTAACCAATTGGATTGCTTTGATAGAATCTCCCCCCAATTCAAAGAAGTTATCATAAACACCAATTTGTTCTACACTTAATAGATCTTGCCAAATAGTTACAAGTTTTGCTTCTACTTCATTGGTTGCAGCTACATAGCTCTCTTGTTGATATGCACTATCATTTACTACAGATAATGCCTTTTTATTGAGTTTTCCATTGATTGTTAACGGGAACGATTCCAGTTGCACATATAGCTTTGGAACCATATAATTTGGTAATTTTGCTTCCAGTGCTTTCCGGATCGATTTGTGTTCGATTTCTTCTGTTGCTATGACATATGCAATTAATTGCTCATTGTTAATTGATACAACAGCTTCAGTAATCATTTTGATATTGGTTAGCGCTGTTTCTATTTCCCCAAGCTCTATTCGGTACCCTTTGAGTTTTACTTGATCGTCTTTTCTTCCCAAGTATTTAATACTTCCATCCAATAGTCGTTTGGCCAGATCACCTGTTCTGTAGAGTTTTAAGTTTTCCCTAAAAGGGTGATCAATAAATTTCTCTTTGGTTAACACTTCTTGATTCAGATATCCTTTAGAAAGTCCTTTCCCACTAATACATAATTCACCTGTTCCTCCAATTGGTAATACATTTAAAGCTTCATCTAAAATGAAGATTTCTGTATTAGCGATTGGGAGACCTATATTAATTTCTTTACTTGTAATTTCTTTTACCATACAACCAACCGTGGCTTCCGTTGGTCCGTATTCATTGAAAATCCTAATTTCAGGATTAATGCTTTGTAAGATTTCAACATGGTTGTTTTTAAGTGCTTCTCCTCCTAAAATAGCAACTTGTAAGTCATCACTTTTGATTCCTGCATCTTTTAGAACATTTACATGTGATGGTGTTAGTTTGATACAAGAAATTTCACTTTCAATATAATTTGTCAGTAGTTCTAATATATCTTCGTTTTCTTTGAAAACCGTGATACTTCCCCCACTAATGAGTGGTAAAAAAATACTTGTGATGGTTAAATCAAAAGATGGAGAAGTGAATAATCCAAAATCTGTGTTATTCTCAGTTAAATAAAACCCCTTTCCCCATTGTGTATAATTTGATAAAGAATCGTGTGTAATGGGTGTTCCTTTTGGATTTCCTGTTGAACCAGAGGTATAAATAATATACGCAGTATCATCCAACTTTACTGAAGTTGTGAGTTCACTACTAAATTGAGCTGCTTCAAATTCTACATCTAAGGCTAACAACGTTCCTGTAAAATAATCCAGATCAAACATATAATTCGTATCAGAAATCAATAGTTTGATCGCTGCATTTTCTAAGATGTATGCTTTTCGCGAATCTGGATATGTAGTATCAATCGGGACATATATACAACCTGATTTTAAAATTCCTAAAATCGTGATGATATAGGCATCACCTCTATCCAAATGAATTCCAATAGGTTCTCCTTTTTCAACTTTATATTCTAATAATAAACAATTTGCTAATTGGCTGGATTGTGTGTCTAACTCTGCATAACTAAGTTGTCTTTCCTGAAAAGTTACTGCTATTGCTTCTGGTTTTTCTTTTGCCTGTGCTTTGAACAAATCCAACACCGTAACTGGTGGAAATTCTGTAAAAGTATCGTTATAAGCATGAATCAAATCTAATTTTTCAGTTGCATTTAGCATTTGTAAACTTCCTATCGACTGACTTGCATCGGCGACTACTGAAGTCATTAATTGTTCAAAATGAACTAACATACGATGAATCGTAGATTCTTCAAACAAAACTGTGGAATATTCCACATTCATAAACAACCCTGACAAGGTCTCTTTCACATTTACTATTAAATCTAACTGTGACGTTGTCTGCTTCAACGGTATTTTTTCCACTGAACAATTTCCAAAAGTCAATTCTCCGAGCTCCTCATTATTTTGTAATACAAAGAGTATTTGAAATAAAGGATTACGACTTTGATCTCGTTCTAACGCTAAATCATCTATAATCTTTTCAAATGGCAAATCTTGATGTTCATAAGCGGACAAACATGTTGTTTTTACTTGTTGTAATAAAGCTTCAAACGAGTCAGTACTTGAAAATTTGTCTCGTAAAACAATAGTGTTCATGAAGAAACCTATTAAACCTTCTAATTCTAATTGGGTTCTATTAGCTATAGAGGTCCCTACGCTAATATCAAATTGACCAGAATAACGTGATAGTAAAACTTTAAATATACTTAATAATGTAACAAACAAAGTTGTCCCTTGTTCTTTTGCTACTTCATTTACCCCCTTTTGTAGTTCTTTGGAAATTTCATAATGATATGTTGTTCCTTCTATAGATTGAATAAACGGACGTGTAAAATCTGTTGGTAATTCCAAAATGGCTGCATCTTTTAGCTTTGATTTCCAAAAAGAAAGCTTTTCTTCTAAAACTTTTCCTGAAAGATAATCTCGTTGCCAAATACTATAATCTGCATATTGAACTGTTAGTTCTGGAAGAGCTATTGTTTGACCTGATAATTTTTGCGTATAAATAGTCTCTAATTCCTTTACTAAAATTGGTAAAGACCAACCATCTGAAGCAATGTGATGTATCACTAAAATTAATACATAATCAATATCGCTTTTAGAAACCACACTAGCTCGTAACATATAATCCTGAGACAAGTCAAAAGGTGCTGTAGTCACCTTATCTATTTCTGATGACAATACTTCTTCTGTTGCTCCTTCTATATATGTAACCTCAAAAGCATCAATTTCTTTGATTTCTTGATAACCAACCCCATCATGATCTTTAAATACTGTTCGTAATGATTCATGACGTTCTACTATATATTGCAAAGATTCTGACAACAATGATACATCTAATGCTCCAGTAACTTTTAATACTCCAGATATATGGTAAGCCAAACTGCCCTGTAACTTATCTATAAACCATAAACGCTCTTGTGAATATGATAATGGAATATTACTTGGGCGAGAAATAGGTGCCAAAACAGGAAAAATCGAACTTGTCTTCCAATCCTCTAAAAAATTAATTAGTTCTTTCTTATTCTTTTTGAGTATTTGTATAATTTCAGAAGTCAAAATAACACTTTTATTTTTCCGTAACCTTAATTTTCCTTTGTCTACATATAATTTTATCTTATGTGAATTAAGTATATGTATTATATGCATTATATCTTTATTCATTTTTAATCATAGAATATTTTAAAAGTTTATTTCGTTTTTTATTAAGTAAAAAAATTATTATTCTAAAACTATTCCCTTATTCTCTTTTTCGCAATCAATATAAAACTGCTTGGCAATGGCCATATCAAAGACCGCTAATCCCATTGGGTTAAACATTATTATCTTGTCTTTTGCATCGAAATTATTATCAAATAAAAATTCAGCCATCGTTATTGTATCTTCTTTTTGAAGCCCTTTATTTTTATGCATCATTTCGATATCTGTATTCTCTCTACATACTTCTTCCCAATTATCAACTATAACAATGTCCGTATAATCTAAAAAGGAATCTTTATAATCTCGAAGTGAGACATTTAAATGAAGGGAATTAGGTTTTGGCTTTTTATCAATGTAGGGAGATTTTGAAACTGTACAAGTGCATAAAATATCCGACACTTCAAATACCTTATCCCAAGCCGCCATAACAGAAACTTTATCTTTTACATTTAAAGGAATCTCAGCAAAAACTTCTGGGTTTAAATCATAGATATAATATTGTTCAATCTTATCACCAAATTGATCTTCTATCATTTGTAAATGCATTTGTCCAATTGGCCCGTATCCAATTATTCCTACATTTAACTTTTCAGAGACATTAATCTTCATATACTTATCAATGATTGCTCCTGTAACGCTAGCCGTTCTAACCGCACTCAAATAAGGAGTATTGATTATTGCATAAGGAATTCCTGTTGCCTCTTCATTCAATATTATTGTTGAATGCGCTCTATTAATATTACTTTCCGTATTTTTTGGAAAACTCGCAATCCATTTTATTCCTGCTACATTGATATCTCCTCCTATATATGCTGGCATAGCAATGATTCTATTTTTCAAATCCTTATACCTTAGATAAGGCTTTATTGGTTGACAAAAGTCACCTTTAGCATATATTTTTGAAGCTTTGTAAATTTCTCCTATAAGTAACTGCCAATTTAATTTCAACTCTTTAATTTCTGATTCTCCTAAATATTTCAAAATTCAATGTTTTTAAGTGTTTATGATAAGTATACGTTGTCCATATAAGATTTTCCATCGTCAGGACTAATAATTAATGCTTTTTTATTGGGGTTTTGCTTCATGTATTGCTTGGCCGCGAAATACACAGCTCCAGTAGATGCTCCTCCAAATACCATTTCTTCATCAAGCAATTGCTTGCATCCACAAATGATATCTTTTTGAGATAAAATTATGACCGAATTAATTTTTACATTTTGAATATGAACCGAAGAAATACTTGACCCTATACCCGAAAGTGTTCTTTTTTGCACTTTATTTTGAAATACCAGAGATCCTTGAATATCAACAGCAACAATATTAATGTCTGGAAATTTCTCCATTAGCTTCCTTGATAACCCTGAAATTGTTCCCCCAGTACTTACAGCTACAAATAGTGCATCTAATTCATCAAAGTCATTACAGATCTCTTGTCCCAAACTATAATAATAACTCGCTGGATTGTTTGAATTTGAATATTGATTAGGATGAAAATGATTAGGATTTTCTTTTTTGTATTTCTCTATATACGCTATTCTATTTAAGAGGTAACCTCCATGTTGATCTTTTTTATCAATCACAACTACATCGGATGCAAATAATTGCAACATTCGCTGCTTATCTTGTGGCGTATATTTATCTACAACCGCAATAAAATTGATTCCTAAATATTTAGAAATCATAGCTAAAGCAATTCCAAAATTACCTGAAGATGATTCAATAATTGTATCTTTTTCCGATAATTTGTTGTTCATTATCGCATTTTTCAAAATATGAAACGCTGGTCGTACTTTAATACTATTTGCAAACTGATAAGCCTCCTGTTTAATATATAGACCTTTAGTATTAATGAGTTCCAATAGCGGGGTATTTCCAATTTGCTTTTCAATTTGATCGAGTTTTCTAAATAGGTCATTAGGTAAAACTAGTGACTTGGTTTGTTTGATCATTTCAATTAAAAGGTATAATTTGATATTAGTATTAAATTCTTTTCAACCTATAAGATTATAGTCAACGTAAGTAATCTTTATCAATATTAAAGTTCTACTAATTTTTGCTATAGCTATATAAGGAATTTAGCAAGAAATAAAGGTTCATGAATAACCTATTGCTTTTTTGAAAAGAAGGAAAGGGAGTGTAATATGTTTTAGATCTATAAGCTCAAAGGCACTAACTCTTTTAAACACATGTAAATAAATTTTTTCAATGGTCGGATATGAACATCTTCTTCTTTCCAATTATTTTCAAAGTCTTCAATAATGTGATGAACATTAACAACTAATCCATTTATATATTCTCTTACTATAGGATGTAAAAACGCACTTTGGTTTGCATTCTCAACATCGTTTCTATGTACACGTGTTACATTAAATATATCCGGTGATTTATTAAAAATCTCATGTCCATACTCTAAAGTTACAATAAAATAGTGTTCCTTGTCTTGACAATATGTGTCAATAGCATAATCCACAGGAATATTATGAATGTATGTTGCTTTTTTATTATCAATAACAATTACATCACCTATAAATCCAAATTGTTGCCATAGTGCAGAAGTTCTGTTTACATTTTCAATAATTTTCCTTGTGATTACTTCAGGATTCAATGAAACTGAATCTGACGGCCAGTTTACACCATTGTTATCTTCATTTAAAATATGAAATAAACATTTGCTATTGTATCTAAATCCATGAATAAATGCTGAGGTAGATTTTTTGAAATCACGCATTTGTGTTACAGCTCCAGCAAAGTATAATCCATCTATATTAGTAGATTCCCAATTCGATTTTTGGTTTGGAAATCTATTCATAATTGTCATTTCTGGCTTTGTATTGTCTGCAAACATTGAATCATCAAATCTAAATCCAGCACATAGAATAACATCATCATATATTAATACTTCAACTTCATTATTTGCATGGCCATAATGTACTGTTACATGATATTCCCCATCAATTTCTTTAATTTCTTCAATGTCTCCATCGATGATCGCATTCTGGGATTTTAATTGATAGGTATCTAATAAATTATTGTTTACTGCTCTTAAATGTCCTACAAAGTGTGTTTTCCATGCCAATTTTATTGGAGTCGGGCTGCATACATGAATCTTTGAAGCCGTTGAAACTAAATTATCTGCTGTTTCAAATCCTGAGTTTCCCTTTCCTATGATTAAAACTCTCTTATTTATAAAATCTTCAGGATCCACCGATGTATCAACATATGTTTTACAATTTTCTATTCCCTTTATTTTTGGGATGAATGGTATATTTACGCCTATAGCCATTACTAATTTCTCACATGTGTATACATATCCATTTTCTGTTTCAATTCGAAATAAATCCTCTTTTGAAATATTAGATACTTTTGCATCATACACGATTTTCAAATTGTGACTTATGGCGTAATCTCTAAAGTAGTTTACAATATGATCTGCATTTGGAAAGTAGTCCTTTGTGTAGTCTTTAAATAAAGGAGCATGTTCATCACTTAATAGTGAATTCCAGTCGTAACGCAAGTTAATTTCGTTATCATCAAAACCTGTGTAGACTTTATTAATAGAAATCAGTTGTCGGTGTCGTGGAAAATACTCAAATGTATGTCCTACATGATTTGCTCGTTCTAGAATCAAATAATCCATATTATTTTTTTCTAAATAATAGGCCAATTGTAAACCACCTGGTCCTGCTCCTATAATAATGATTTTTTTGTTCATATCTTTTCCATTTTCATTTACTAATAATAGATTTGCAATTATTTGTTGTCCTTTCTAAATAAGTGTGTAATATTAAAATTTGGTTTTCCTTAACAATTAAGGACAATTACGGATTGAAAATTACAAATTAGTCACCCCTACCCCTAATAGCTTTATATCTTGTAACCATAATAGTTTTCCCAACATTCGGATCTTTCATCTTCTTGTCTCGGTATTGTAAAGTATTATTTGTAAAGCCCATAGTTGTTTTTTAAAGATACATTTGGAAGTTTACTTATATCGTATCTATTTTGCCTTAAAAGACATGGGTATTGTATAGTTTCATTCAGAGGGAACAGCTTCCAGCTTTCCTCCTACTTTATATTCTAATGTTTTTTCTCCAAACAAACGTTCTGCATCAACACCAATTGTTTTGCAGTGCTCTAGAATTCTATTTGATTCTATAATTGGTAGAGATTCGTCTGTATATTTAATTGAACTAATATACTTTAACCATGGTTCCATTCCCATTGCATAGATAAATACATGTTTTGGATTAAAGATATCTATCAACGATTTACATTCATTAAAGTTTGAACCCGAAAGTCTTCTCGTTTGATCTTTGCTTCTTTCAATTGTGTTTGGGAGTAATGGTCCATATAACCATGACAATGGAGCTCCTTCACATTCCATCCCGGCAAATAATACATCTACATCTCCATATATTTCTTGAATTCTATTGTACAATTTTGACTCAATATTACAAGAATCCGCAACAAATAACATTTTATAATTGTCTACAAAGTTTACCATATAGCAAAGCTTACTGCGTACATCTAAATCTGAATGTTCTCCTAAGAACGGAATTCCCGTAATGGTACAATCTTGGAAATGTAATGTTTCAAGTTCTCCAATTTCAATAATATTGTCAAAACCAATTTTTTCTAACATCAACTTAATATTTGGATCTTGTAATCCACCTCCATTACTTTTTGGCACAATGATTTTTTTTATTTTATGTCGAATTCTTAATAAGGTTTCAAACAGGATATGATCTTGATGATTATGGGTGATTAATACATAGTCAATTTCTTCAGGTAAATCAGAATATGTATAACGAGAAATATCTGACTCGTATCCATAACTAATTACCGGATCTACCAATACACTTGTATTTTTTGTTTCAGTAAGAATAGAAGCATGTCCAAAGTAACGTGTCAAAACTCCATCTCCTTGGTATGGTTTGTATACAGGTGGTGCTTCTTTTTTAAAGAATGTTTTAAATATGGGTTCTTGTTCTTCTGTAATATTGAATAATGCTTTTAATTCACCATATGCGCGAGGTTTACGTTCTGCTTTAAATAATTCATCAATTGCTTTTGAGTGTAATGGTACTTTGAAATTTAGTACTTCAGGATTTGGTAATCTTGGGGTGCTTAACACAAATGAACGCGAGTCATCATCTTCAACACAGAATAAATTGATAGATTGAATAGATTCGTCATAAAACTTTGATGCATATAATAAAGGTTCGAAAAAGCGGAACGAAGGATTATTATTTAAGTCATAAATCAACTCAACCATACCACGCAAACATTCCGGAACTTTTTCATATAACGGTTCTAATGAATATCCTGTAGCTTCGTTCTCTAACATTTCGTTTAATTCCGCAATTGCATCGCAAAGTTCTAAATGAACGGCACAATTTTTTATTGTATTATCACGTAATTCCTGAATTTCATCTACACGTTTTCCATCATAGTCAATAAAAGGTCCACCGAGCATTTTTGGTGTTTTTACGGCTGCTGCATGAATTCGTGGATTTTTGATATATGAATCAATAATTTTTAAATGTCGGTTCTTAATATTTAATGCTGCTGTTGCAGGACTAATTAAATGTGACCACGCATACCAACCTTCTACTAAAGTTTCTACTGCCAAATTTTGAACTACATAAACCTCATCGTGGTCTTGGATTTCTTCTGGTGCATTTTTCATCATTTACAAGTTTTAATTTTGTTGATTTTTCTATTTTAAGTTGAGTCGATTAATTTTCTTTTGTTACTAATGTATTGAGTATAGTTTGAATTTTACTTCCCAATGCTTTTCCGTTTTCTTCACGAATAATGGTAAGGTGATTTCCTTTGGCATTTACCAAATGAATGTTTTCTACAAAATGCTCCCATCCTAAGCATGCCGTATATTCAGTGTCATCTCTTTCACTTCTCACTAATAACATGTTTTGAATGTTTCCTTCTGTTATATATGACAAGCTTACATTAGTTAAGAACAGTTTAAATACACGTCCAAATACCTCAATACCATTAGTAAACTCTATATTGTTTTCCTGTAGAAAATCGATTACGGTATTCCACGATTCATCAACATTTTCAATGTCCAAACGTTGTGCTAAATCATCTTGCCATTTATCAAATAATTTGTGACTTTGGACAACTCCTGTAATGGTTTCACTAATCATCTCTACCGTTCTTTTTGCAATTTCTTCTGCCGAACCGCGTTCATTATCATCAAAAAATGCTGGTTGATCTAGTAGAATTGGCAACACCTCATCATTAGTTTGTTCTAACTGTTTTGCCATCTCAAACGCAACAGATCCTCCAAAAGAATACCCCATAAACACATATGGGCCTTCCGGTTGCATTGCTTTGATACGCTCAATGTTTTTGACAGCTATTTCATGTATGGTATGCAATGCTTTTTCTCCATCGAATAAACCCTCCATTTCTAAACCATAAATAGGTCTGTCTGTTCCTAAATTTGAAGCAAATTCTTCTAAAAAAGCACTTGTGCCTCCAAGTGGAGGAATTAGAAATAGTGGAACGCCTGCTCCTTCTGATTGGAATAGCAACATATGCTCATCTTCTTTCTTAGTTTTCTCTGAAATTAATGTACAATGTTTTATTATTTTTTCTAATGTTACATTGAATGCATTTGCGAGTTCCATAATTGTTTCTTCGTTGAAATCTTTTTCATTGAAATTCCATTCAAATTGCATTTGACCGTCTACAATCATTCCATTTATGGCCAATCTATAACTGTGTTGATTTTCAATAGCACTTTCAAAGCCTTTGTCTTCTCCCGCAAAGCCAATAAGATTTTCTTCTTTTGTCTTTTCTGAAGTTGAAGTTGTATTATCAAAACTTCCTAAGTAATTAAATATGATATCTTTTTTAGGAACTTTCAAGGAATTCCGAACTTCCTCCGATGTTGCTAAATGATGTAATACAGCATAGCCGATGCCTTTATTTGGAATTTGTCTTAAAATATTCTTTGTATTGATAACATGCTTTTTAATATCATTTCCATTCTTAGGAATTTCTAGATTCACCGGATAGAGCGTTGTAAACCATCCGATAGTTCTGTAAATATCTATATCGTCAAACAATTCTTCACGTCCATGCCCTTCTAAGTGAATCATCAAGTTAGAATCTGCACACCAATTTTTTAATGACATCGATAATGCGCTTAACAGTATATCATTGATTTCTGTTTCGTATACTCTATTCGTTTCATGAACTAGTAATTGTGTTTGTTCTTTGCTTAATGCAATTACATAACTTTCCGGCTTAGCATTCAATGTTTCGGTAGTATCAATTCGAAGTTCTATAAACTTTGAAACAGTTTCTTTCCAATATTCATATTCGGATAGAAGCGTTTCAGAAGTTACATATTCAGCTAGTTTTTCAACCCATTGACGATAAGAAGATCCTTTTCCAGGTAATGAAACTGGTTCCTTGTGATATAGTTTTTCAATAAGCATCATGAAATCTTCTATTAAAATTCTCCACGAGATACCATCAATCGCCAAATGATGTACTACAATTAATAATCGATTGGTTACTTCTTTTTCGGGTGTCTGAATCCAAACAAAACGCGTAATATCACCTTTTGAAATATTTAAACTTGCTTGATATTTGTTACAAATTGAACTGATTTCTTCTATAGAAGCAACTGTTTCCGTTGCTAATTCTGCATGCCTAGAAGAATATGTTTGTATTGGAAAAATTGTATTTTCAACAGTTTCAAACTGTAAGCGTAATGCATCGTGATGATGTGTTAGTCGTTTAACTGCTTCTTTTAATACGTTTTCTTCTACAGATTTTGAAACTGTTAATAATACAGATTGATTGTAATGATTTTGTACTGCATATCCACGTTCAAAGAAATCTCTCTGAATTGGATGTAATGGTACATTTCCTTCTAATCCCCCTTTTTCTGCAATAATCTTAACTGAATTGTTTTTTACATACAAGGCTATTTCCGAAATGGTTTGGTAAGTAAAAATATCTTTTACCATATGATTGATTCCTGCTACCCTACTACGACTTACCAATTGTATCGCTTTGATAGAATCCCCTCCTAATTCAAAGAAATTATCATGAACACCAATCTTTTTTACTTTTAACAACGTTTCCCAAATGTCTACAAGTTTTGCTTCTATAGCAGTTTTTGGTGCTACATATACTTTGGTTTGACTTTTTATAGTTGGTTTTGGCAATTGTTTTTTATCAACTTTACCATTACTAGTTAAAGGAAACGCCTCTAAGATAATATACGTTTTAGGAACCATATAATCTGGCAACTTCTCTTTGGCTTTACGCTGAATTTCAACGTCTGAAATGGCTTCTTCTAATACTACATAACTAACTAGTTGTTCACCCCCTGATTCATCTTCTACAACTGTAATTACAGATTGTTTAATCTCATCAAAGGATTCAAGTATAACGGCAATTTCTTTGAGTTCAACTCGATATCCGCGAATCTTAATTTGATCATCTTTTCTACCCAAGAAATCTACTTCTCCGGTTGACAACCATTTTCCAACATCTCCAGTTTTATAAACTTTTATAATTGCTTCGTTTAGTTTTATAGTTTTAAATTTCGCAGCTGTTAACACTTCTTGATTTATATATCCTTTAGCCAAACCTTCTCCTGCTATGCAAATTTCTCCAGGAATTCCTATTGGACACAATTGATTTTTATCATCCAGAATAAGAACCTGTGTATTTCCAAATGGTTTACCTAAGGTAATTTTTTCTTGAATCTTTTGTAAGTCTATCTTATTGATCAATTTTCCAACAGTCGTTTCTGTTGGACCATAATGATTATAAACATCTCCTAAATACTTTTTTTCTTTTAAGAAAAAAAGCATTTCTTCTTTTAACTCTTCTCCTCCAAATATTAAGCACTTTTTAGGCAGAAATGTGAACTTTTCAGATTGTAATGAATACCAATGTGAAGGAACTACTTTTACGCAATCTACAGATAGTTTTGACATTGCTTCTGCATCCATAATCATTTCCTTTGGTAAAATATGTAATTCGCCTCCAAGTATAAAAGGTGGATATAATGCTGTATTAACAACATCTGCAGCAATTGAAGTGATCAAGGCAAAACTTTTGCATTCCATAATTGACGTACTACCACAAATTCCATGAACATAATCTAATAACGATCCATGTTGAATCATTACTCCTTTTGGATTTCCTGTCGTTCCTGAAGTATAGATTACATAAATGATATCTTCCAAGGAAATACTTAGTTTTAATGGAGATGAACTGTAGTTTTCATATGTAAATTCATCTACGTATAGTATTGATATATTTTCTTTGATTTCCGATGAAAGTTCAGTTATTTTGGTACTTAGTAAAAAGTTTGCTTCAATATCTTTTAGAATGAACTCAATACGGTCAGCTGGAAAAATTGGATCAATCGGCACATAACCTGCACCCGCTTTCATGATTCCAAATAATGCAATCATTGTTTCCAACGAAGGTTCTATACATACTGGAACTAACATGTTTTTTGAAATTCCCTTTTCAAATAAGTAGTTCGCTAATTGATTCGATTTATCATCTAATTCTTTGTAACTAAGCTTTGTGTTTTCAAAAACCAATGCCGTTGCATTTGGTGTTTTTTCAACTTGTTCTTCAAACAATGAAATAATTGTTTGGCTTTTATCATACAAAACACTACTTGAACTAAATGTATCTAAAAGTATACACTTTTCTTCTTTTGGCGACATTTCAAATAAACCAATCGAGAGGTTTACATTTGCCACAATGGATCTTGTCAATACTTCAAAATGTTGCGAAAGACGAACAATCGTTTCTTCTTTAAATAGCGCCGTTGCATATTGTATTTCTGCATTGATCCCTTCATTATTTTCAGATAATGTTAACGTTAAGTCAAACTTAGCTAGTGTATGTTTTATTCCAAGCGGCTCTAACGGACTTTCATTTATATATACGACATCTACATCTTCATTATTTTGAAGTACAAATAGCGTCTGGAATAATGGTGTCCTGCTCTGATCACGCTCCAAGTTCAAGTCATCTACAATTTGCTCAAAAGGTACATCCTGATGCATATAACCGGATAAACACGTTTCCTTGACCTGGGACAATAATGTCGAAAAAGAGGCTCCTACCTCTATTTCATCTCGAAGTACGATCGTATTAACAAAGAATCCTATTAATCCTGAAATTTCAGCTTGCTCTCTGTTTGCAATCGGCGTCCCTACACTTATATCCGTTTGACCCGTATAACGGTATAACAAAACTTTATAAATACTAAGAAGTGTCATGAATAATGTAGCCCCATGAGCTTGCGATATACCGTATACAGATTCTGTTAATTGTTTATCTAATGTAAAACTATACATTTTCCCTTCGGTAGATTGAACCGATGGACGAACATAATCCGTTGATAATTCTAATGGTAATGCCCCTTCCAATTTTGAGCGCCAATATGAAAGCTTAGCTGATAAGGTCTCTCCTGAAAGATATTCCCTTTGCCAAATACTGTAATCTGCATATTGAACGGTAAGTGGCGCTAATTGTATTGATTCTCCCTTTAATAAACTTTGGTAATATAATTCTAATTCTTTCACTAATATTGGAATAGACCACCCATCTGATGCAATATGGTGCACCACTAGTATCAGAATTTGATTCGAATCAGAATCATTAAACAATGTCGCTCGTAACATATAGTCTGTCGACAAATCAAATGGACGTGTACTTTCTTCAATGAGGAATTCGTCCAATGCCCTCCCAATTGGCAACTCTCTTACATAATTGACTTCAAAACCATCACTATCCTTAATATGCTGATACCCTATCCCATTTTCTTCTCTAAAAACGGTTCGTAAGGACTCATGGCGGGTAACCAAACAGCGCATCGCTCTTGAAAATAATTCGATGTCCAATGATCCTTCTATTCGTAATGCTGCCGGAATATGATAAGCTACACTACCTTGCAATTGGTCTATAAACCATAATCGCTCCTGTGCATACGATAATGGAACGTATTCTGGACGGTTACTTATCGTTATTTGTGGAACTTCTGACCGTGTTCCTTGTGAAATTACGGTTGCCAACTCTGTAACTGTTGGACTCGAAAATACATCTCTAATACTTACCGTAACGTCTAATCGTGATTTTATGTAAGAAACCAATCGAATTCCTAACAATGAATGTCCCCCTAATTTGAAAAAATTGTCATAAATACCTATTGGTGACACATCTAATAATTCTTCCCAAATAGCCACTAATTGTTTTTCAGTTGTTGTGGTTGGAGCAGCATATGCTTCCTCCTGTTGTGCTGAAAGTGTTGGGTCTGGTAATGCCTTTCTATCTATTTTTCCACTTGGCATGAGTGGCATGGCCTCCATTTCTATAAAAATGGATGGAATCATATGAGCTGGTAAACGTGCTTCTAAGTACTCATTAAGGTCTTCT
>NZ_JAELVQ010000033.1 GCF_016428595.1 Snuella sedimenti
TTATCGCTTTAATAGAAGCTTCATGAAAGAAAACATTTTTGACAACCTTTTGAACAGAATGGTGAATACCGAACCATGCTTTATCAAAAATATTAGTAGTTAAATGCCTAAGTCAATAATATTTTTAATGGTTAGACATTAAATATACTCATAATTACCAAGTTAGATGCAAAAACAGGGTACCAAGTCGCATAGCCGTATTTTAATAAAAAATGTATCTTTGCATAAAATTTAACAGATGAAACTTCTTTTAATTACTATCGTTTTATTAGGATTAGGTTTTGCCGGTATCGCAATAAAAATTTGGGCTAAAAAAGACGGAAAATTTGCCGGGACATGCGCAAGTCAAAATCCTATGCTAAACAAAGAAGGAGAAGCTTGTGGTTTTTGTGGAAAGACTCCAGATCAGTTTGCCGATTGTAATGAACCTCAACACTCTTAAGGTTTTATGACATATCTTGATTTGGTTTACTACGCTTTCTTTGTTGTAGTATGTATTCAAGTTATTTTTTACGTATTTTTTTTTGGTCGGTTCGCCTTTTTAAAACAAAAAAGTAAACCTCCAAAAAGCTTAGCTATTTCGGTTATCGTTTGTGCAAAAAATGAAGCCCGAAATCTAGAAACATTTTTACCCTCAATATTATCCCAAGACTATCCAAATTTTGAGGTCGTCCTTATAAATGATGCATCACATGATGATACGCTAGATGTCATGGAACATTTCGCAAGCATTCACGATAACATTAAAATTGTTAACGTTAAAAACAATGAAGCTTTTTGGGGGAATAAAAAATATGCTCTAACTCTCGGCATAAAAGCTTCTAAAAATGATTTTCTACTCTTTACAGATGCCGATTGCAAACCGGTTTCCAGTAATTGGATAAAAAAAATGAGCGCCCATTTCAGCAATAAAAAAACGATTGTCCTTGGCTATGGAAGCTATGCTAAGATCAAAAATTCATTGCTAAATAAACTCATCCGATTTGAAACCGTGCTAACTGCCATTCAGTACTTTTCATTTGCAAAAGCAGGAATCCCGTACATGGGGGTAGGCAGGAATTTAGCCTATTCCAAAGCAACCTTTTTTAATGCCAATGGGTTTATAAACCATATAAAAGTACGTTCTGGTGACGACGATTTATTTATTAATCAAGTTGCATCCAGTAGAAACACCGCAATATGTATTGATACGGATAGTTTTACAGAATCCATCCCCAAAAAAACATTTAAAAGTTGGCTCAGACAAAAAAGACGTCATATATCGACAGCAAAGCATTATAAATTGAAGCACAAGTTACTATTAGGTCTTTTTTACTGTTCCCAGTTACTCTTTTGGGGGCTTGCAATTGTGCTTTTCCTTACCAACTATAACTGGCCAATAATATGTACATTATTTGCTCTACGTCTCTGCATACAATTTATAGTTATTGGTATTTCATCTAATAAATTAGAAGAAAAAGATCTTATTTTTTTAATTCCTTTTTTAGAAATCTTTTTAATAATTACACAATTAACTATATTTATAAACAATCTCATATCAAAGCCTAACCATTGGAAATAAAAGAAGCTATTAAACGTGCTAAAAAAAACGATCAAAAAGCGTTTAATTTCCTGTTAGATCAATATTGGGATGACGTTTACGGTTTTCAATTAAAACGTATTCAAAACGAAAATGATGCCGAAGACGTTACAGTCCAAACATTTTCTAAAGCTTTCGATAAAATTGAAACCTTTGACGAAAGTTATAAATTCAAAACATGGCTTATTGCCATCTCCAAAAACATCCACATTGATCTGTTACGAAAAGAAAAAAATTCTATTACCCAAATCATTTCTAACAACGATGATGATCATGTTTTTCAAGTTCTGGACGAATCTCCTTCTCCAGAAGACATTCTTATCACCGAACAGCATTTAGCAAAATTGCTTCGGGACATTAAAAAACTAAAACCACATTACCAAGAAGTAATTAACTTACGTTATTTTCAGGAATTAAGTTATAAAGAAATATCTGCCGAACTTAATGAACCTATAAACAATGTAAAGGTTAAACTATTACGTGCCAAAAAATTATTGGCTGAAATTATTCAAGAATCTTAATGGTAAGTAAATTAAAAAACTTAGGACCAGGTTTATTATTTGCTGGAGCAGCTATTGGCGTATCCCATTTGGTACAATCCACTCGAGCTGGTGCCGATTTCGGACTGGGCCTTTTATGGGCCTTATTGCTCGTTAACTTATTTAAATACCCGTTTTTTCAATTTGGCCCAAGATATGCCTTAGCCACAGGCGAAAGCCTATTGGATGGTTATAAAAAATTAGGAAAAGGCATCCTTGCTACTTACTTTTTATTAAATATAGCAACCATGTTTACCATACAGACCGCTGTTACTATTGTGACCGCTGGTTTAGCTTCTACCCTGTTTGGCGATTATGTTTCCATCGAAACTTGGACTATAATTATTCTTATAATTTGTCTTACACTATTAGTTGCGGGCAGATATAAGTTACTGGATCATTTAATGAAAGTAATTATTATTACACTTACCATTAGTACCATCATTGCCGTAAGCATGGCTTTATACCACAATACAACCAACCTCTCATTAAAACAAATACTTCCAGCTACATCATTGGAAATTGCATTTTTAATTGCATTTATGGGCTGGATGCCGGCTCCTTTGGACGTATCTGTATGGCAATCGTTGTGGGCCATTGAAAAAAACAAGGAATCAAAAACTTACACTACAAAGAAAGCTTTATTCGACTTTAATGTAGGTTATATAAGTACTATTTTTCTAGGTATTGGTTTTTTACTTTTAGGCACCTTGATTATGTTTAACAGTGGTGAAACCTTTAGCAACTCAGCAAGCATGTTTTCTAGCCAACTAATAACTATGTACACCCTAAGCTTAGGCAATTGGGCTTACGTTATAATAGGCATTGCTGCTTTTACAACCATGTTTAGCACCACACTAACAACCTTAGACGCTTCACCGCGGGCCATGGCAAAAACCACACAGCTTCTTTTTAAAAAAACGAAAAGCTTCGGTTATGGTTTTTGGATTGGA
This sequence comes from Snuella sedimenti, assembly GCF_016428595.1. GTDB lineage: Bacteria > Bacteroidota > Bacteroidia > Flavobacteriales > Flavobacteriaceae > Snuella > Snuella sedimenti. The sequence goes on from NZ_JAELVQ010000033.1 coordinate 3,072, forward strand.
ATCTTAACCATTGGATCTGCCCTCATTTTTATATTCTTAGCTTCAGAAATGGGATTGTTAATAAAAGTAGCAACCATCTTATCGTTTATTACCGCTCCTTTTTATGCCATAATTAATTACATTTTAATCTCAAGCAAGCACACCCCTAAACAATGGCGCCCTTCCAGAATAATTCATGTTTTAAGTTGGCTAGGTATTATCTTTTTAATCGGATTCAGCATTTGGTATCTCACAACATTAAAGGGGCAGTTTTAATAGAATACTTTGTATCTTTGTACTCTTATTTTTTTAAATATGAATACAGAAACTGCGTCTAATATACTACCCGAACGTCAAGCAAAACCCAAATGGCTGCGCGTAAAGCTACCAACTGGAAAAAAATATACAGAACTTAGAAGTTTAGTCGATAAATACAAACTAAACACCATATGCACATCGGGAAGTTGCCCAAATATGGGTGAATGTTGGGGAGAAGGGACTGCAACATTCATGATTTTAGGTAACGTTTGTACCCGTTCATGTGGTTTTTGTGGCGTTAAAACTGGACGCCCCGAAACTGTAGATTGGGACGAACCCGAAAAAGTTGCTCGTTCTATTAAACTCATGAAAATTAAGCACGCTGTATTAACAAGTGTAGACAGGGATGATTTAAAGGATATGGGAAGCATTATGTGGGCCGAAACCGTAAAAGCAGTACGCAGGATGAACCCCGAAACAACGCTTGAAACGCTAATACCTGATTTTCAAGGTATAGAACAGCATATGGATCGTATTATTGATGTTGCCCCTGAAGTTGTATCGCACAATATAGAGACCGTTAGGAGGTTAACACGAGAAGTTCGTATTCAAGCCAAATACGATCGGAGTTTAGGTGTTTTAAAGTATTTAAAGCAACAAGGACAGCGTAGAACAAAATCCGGAATTATGCTTGGGCTCGGTGAAACAAGAGAAGAAGTTATCGAAACCCTTCATGACTTAAAAGCCAATGATGTAGATGTTGTTACAATTGGACAGTACTTACAGCCTAGCAAAAAGCATTTACCAGTAAAACAATTCATTACACCAGATCAATTTAAAGAGTATGAAGAAGTTGGTCTTAGCCTAGGTTTCCGTCATGTAGAAAGTAGTGCCTTGGTGCGCTCATCTTACAGAGCACAAAAACACATTAACTAATCATGATTCGGGTTGCAATAAACGGGTTTGGCCGAATAGGCAGACGCGTATTTAGACTATTACAAGACCATGAAGACATACAAGTAGTTGCCATAAACGATTTAGCCGACGCTAAAACATTAAGCCATTTACTAAAGTACGACAGTATACATGGCCTCTTTAACGGTTCTGTTTCTTACGACTCGCAAAATATTATTGTAAACAACACCCCTGTTCCATTACGCAATTACAAACACCCAGAAGCAATAAACTGGTCACCTTTTAATATAGATTTTGTAATTGAATCTTCTGGTAAGTTTAAAACAACTAACGACTTACAAAACCATATAAAAAATGGAGCTAAACATGTTATTTTAAGTGTTCCTCCTCAGGATGAGGATATTAAAATGATTGTTATGGGGATAAATGACCAAAGTATTGATGGTTCTGAACACATTATATCCAATGCTTCGTGTACGACTAATAATGCTGCTCCTATGATTGAGATTGTCAATACACTTTGTGGTATTGATCAAGCTTATATAACAACGGTTCACTCGTACACAACAGACCAAAGTTTGCACGACCAACCACATCGCGATTTAAGAAGAGCTAGGGCAGCCGGTCAATCTATAGTCCCTACCACTACCGGAGCAGCTAAAGCCCTTACCAGGATCTTTCCCGAGCTCTCGAATGTTATTGGTGGTTGTGGTATTCGTGTTCCCGTTGTTAATGGCTCATTAACAGATATTACGTTTAACGTAAAAAAAACAGTTTCTATTACCGATATAAACAATGCTTTTAAAAGTGCTTCAGAAAACCATTATAAAGGTATTTTAGAATACACCGAAGATCCTATTGTTTCTATCGATATAATAGGAAATACGCATTCTTGCGTCTTCGATTCCCAAATGACATCGGTTATTGGGAACATGGTAAAAATTATAGGTTGGTACGATAATGAAACGGGATATTCTAAAAGAATTATTGACCTAATGTGCAATTTATCGGAAAAAAAATGTATTTTGTCGACAAAATGATTATATTTGTCGGTACTAATTAAATAAAAATGTCCCAAATCAATAACTACATAGTTGCATTTTTAATGCTGTTAAGTTTTAGTATGTCTTCGCAAAATTCTATTGATGAAGATCCTGAAATTCTTCAGAACAACATTGATTACCGTATTTCCCAATCACAATCTGAATTGGAAAAGTACAATTATTATAAAGCTGAAAAACTCCTCAATGAAGCACTTAAACTAGCCCTAAAGTTAGAAGACAAAAAAAGTACAGGCATTGTTTATTCCAACAAAGGAAAACTACAGCTTATTATTGAAGAAGACAATAAAGCCATAAAATCACTTAATAAAGCTATAGAGATACAACGTCTTTCGAATGATTATGTAAATCTGGCGCATTCCTACAGAATCCTTGGCGAAGTTTACGCAGCTCAAAACAACCACAGCCAAGCATTAGATTATTACAGGTCATCTAAATCGCTCTTTGAACAAGAAGATTTAAACGAAAATCTGGCAGAAATATACCTTTTACAAGGAAAAACCTATACCAGCCTTAACAAATATAAAGAAGCAAAAACTGCATTCGATAAAGCCATAGCAGGTGCCTCAAAATACAATTTATTAGACATTCAGAGTTATGCTTTAATTAATCAAGCTAAAGTATACCATAAATTGGGTGACAACCTAAATGCATTAACAGTTGGTAACAATGGTCTTAAAATAGCTAAAGCAAATAAGTTTTCTGTTATACTAGACGACGCATATATTGTACTTAGCGATATCAACGAAGGTCTTGGTAACCATGAACAAGTCTCCAATTATTTAAGAGCCCATATTAAGCTTTCCGATTCCATAAATGATTTAAAACGTTCCAACGTATCAAAAGATGAGGAAATGGAGCATTTATTGAATGAAGAAAGAGAGAAAAACAAAGAAGTAACCCAAAAATTAGAAGAGTCTGAGGACAATAAAGAATTAAACACACTAATATCAATACTTAGTGTAGCTCTTATAACGATTCTATCCTTATTAACTCTATCGCTATACAAAAACAATAATATAAGGCTAAAAACCAATAACATGCTCCACAAAAAAAATGGAGAACTTATTATAGCTAAAGAAAAAGCCGAACTAGCCTCAAAAACCAAAGCTAACTTCTTATCGACGGTAACCCACGAGTTAAGAACACCGCTATACGCCGTAACGGGTATTAGTAACATGCTATTGGACGAGGATCCTAAGCCAGAACAAATACAACATTTAAAATCCTTAAAGTTTTCTGGCGACTACCTCTTAACCTTTATTAATGATATTCTTCAAATAAATAAAATTGAAGCCAACAAAGTAGAAATAGAACCAGAAGCCTTCAACTTAAAAAAGAAAATCAACAATATTATTCTTGCATTAAACAACTCTGCATTAGATAATAATATTAAAATCCATTTTGACTACGATAAAAATCTAGGTGAAAACTTTATTGCCGATCAACTAAAGATCTCCCAAATACTTATTAACCTAATAGGAAACTCCATTAAATTCACAAAAGATGGAGACATTTGGATTCGTATCTATAAAATTCAAGAAAAGGGTAACATCTATACACTGCGGTTTGAGGTTGAAGACAACGGTATTGGTATTAGTAAAGAAAAGCAGGACCATATGTTTGAAAGTTTCTCACAAGGCTCTATTCAAATTAACAGAAAATATGGTGGCACGGGCTTAGGTCTTTCCATTGTAAAAGGGCTTATTGAGATATTAAAAGGAAAAATTTACCTAAAAAGTGAATTAGGTAAAGGCACAACGTTCTTCTTTGAAATTCCTCTTGAATATACACAACAAGAAGAAAGCGAAAACGAAAAGAAAACAGCGAGCTACTTTAATGGAGATACAAATGAATTAGATCTTACCAATGTGAAAATTTTGGTGGTGGAAGACAACAAAATAAACCAAATGATCACAAAAAAGATTCTAACCAAAATGAAACTTAGTTGTGATGTTGTAGATAATGGTGAAGAAGCTGTAGATTTGATTAAGAATAATAAATACGACATTATTTTAATGGATATCCATATGCCGGGAATTAGTGGTATTGAAGCAACTAAAATTGTTAGAACTTTTGACAAGGAACTTACAATTTTTGCCTTAACAGCGGTAACTATTGAAGATAAAATGCATGAATTTGAAGAGGCTGGATTCACAGATATTATTCCGAAACCATTTAAACAAGAAGAGTTTGAGAAAAAACTTTTTAATGCACTATCTTCAAAAAAAGCAAATTCTGCCAGTGCTTAAAATTTTAAGCCAACAAAGTTTTTGACTAATTGATTAAAATCCGAAGCATTATCGATAGTAGCACGAATTGGTAAATAGTACAGTTTATCCTTTAAAACAGTATACTGTTTCAACCGCATATAATCCTTTTCAGTGGTAATAATAAGATCTCGTTTAGCAATATTCTCTACATCCTCTTTTGAAAAATCATAATGGTCCTTAAAGTTTAAGTGATCAAACTCTAAACTTTTCCCCTCAAGAAATTGCACTAAAGGCTCAGGCTTCGCTATACCCGTTACTAACGTAAAAGCAGGTAAACTTTCAACGCTCAAAGCCCCTGCTCCAGACTCAACCTCACTAGCATACTGGATGGAACTAAAAAAAACTGTTTGATGTGCTCCTGGATTGATTTGTTTTAAAATTTCACTCTTAATCGCATCAGTTATGCATTTAGGGCATTTAGTAACTACAATCACATCGGCTCGCTTAGCACCATTTCTAGACTCCCTCAAATTACCTGCCGGCAATACAAAATCTTTCGTGTAAAGTTCATTATATGTTGTTAGCAATATATTGAACCCTGCATTAACTTTTCTATGTTGGAAAGCATCATCCAATAAAATTATTTCCGGTGGATTGGCAAGCGCTGTTAATTGTTTAATCCCATTAACCCTTTTTTCGTCGACCGACACTAGAATGGCATCTTTAAACTTATTGTAAAACTGAAAAGGTTCATCACCTAAAGTAGCAGCTGTATCATCTATGCCTGCCAATTTAAACCCCTTAGTCTTGCGTTTATACCCCCTGCTTAAAGTAGCAACAAGGTATTTATCTTTTAAAAGTCGGATCAAATACTCTATCATAGGTGTTTTGCCTGTACCTCCAACACTTAAATTGCCAACACAAATAACGGGAAAGTCATAAGACACAGATGATTTAATATTTAAATCATACAATTTATTTCGTAACCACGTAACCGAATAATACACTGGAACTATAGGGAAGAATATCTTTCTGTAAAACTTCAAAGCAACAAAATGAATTTAACAAATATTATAAGTGCCCAATATAACAATTATTACAGCTTTAAAGTCAGAAGTCATACTGTCTTTTGTTTTTAAAGTAAATTTATTTCAAACCGGTAACATCCAAAACTTTTGACGCAAGACCGTTTCACTGCTAGACAAAAAACAATAGGCAAATTGAATATCAATACTTTGCACTGTCTTGTTTTGCATAACAGGAATTTATCTTTTTGTAAATAAAAGCCACGCTTTAAAAAGACAGAAATTTTAACTTACTGAAACTAAACCAGTCTAACTTCTTTAATCTAAAAACGTAGTGGTCTTAAGTCAATATTTCTGATGGCTTCCCTACCAATTCAACTAATCAGCAATAAATATTTACTGGTGAAAGTAATTATTTTATCTTTGATCATAAACAAAATACAATTATGATTGTTCAAGATGTTATTAACTATCTGGAAGAACTAGCACCTTTAACCTATGCTGAAGATTTTGACAACGTAGGTCTTTTGGTGGGTGACAAAAATACCCCTATAACAGGTGTCCTTGTTACTCTAGACACACTTGAGACTGTTGTAGACGAAGCCATACAGAACAACTGCAACCTGATTGTTAGTTTTCACCCCATTATTTTTAAAGGATTAAAAAAACTAACGGGCAAAACATATGTTGAGCGCACTGTTATGAAAGCTATTAAGCACGACATTGCCATTTATAGTATGCATACCGCCCTAGACAATGCACTACAAGGTGTAAATGATATGATTTGCAATCAATTGAAATTAACCAATAAACGTATTTTAATACCCCAACAACAAACCATAAAAAAGCTTACTACTTATGTTCCTATAAATGAGGCCGAAACACTTAGAACAGCTTTATTTAAAGCCGGAGCTGGCCGTATAGGCAACTATGACGACTGTAGTTTTAATGTAAATGGCTATGGTACTTTTAACGCTAATGAAAAGGCATCGCCAACCAAAGGTGAAATAGGTGCCATTCATAAAGAAGAAGAAACTAAAATAACGGTTACATTCTCTAAACATTTAGAACAACAAATTCTAAAAACCCTATTTAAAACCCATAGTTACGAAGAGGTCGCTTACGAAGTAACAACCTTAGAAAATGCTAACCAGCATATCGGCATGGGAATGGTTGGTGAATTTAAAACCCCTATGTCCCAACAGGCATTTTTAAAATATGTAAAAGAGAACATGCAAACCAGTTGCATCAGACATTCAAAACTATTAGACAAACCTATTCAAAAAGTTGCTGTCCTAGGAGGTTCTGGAAGTTTTGCAATTTCTGCAGCTAAAGCAACCGGTGCCGATGCCTTAATAACAGCCGATCTAAAATACCATGACTTTTTTACAGCAGAAAATAGTATTCTTTTAACAGATATTGGACATTATGAAAGCGAACAGTTCACAAAAAATCTTTTAGTTGAGTATCTTACAAAAAAAATTACTAATTTTGCAATCGTTTTATCAAAGACAAACACCAATCCTGTTAAGTATTTTTAAAGTATGGCTAAAAAGAAAGAAGTAACTGTAGAAGAGCGCTTAAGAGCTCTATACGATTTACAGCTCATCGATTCTCGTATAGATGAAATAAGAAATGTTCGTGGAGAACTTCCATTAGAAGTTCGTGATTTAGAAGATGAAGTTGCCGGGCTAAACATAAGATTAGAAAAACTTGTAGCTAATTTAGACGTTATAGACAACGATATCTTAGGGAAGAAAAACCTTATTGAAGAAGCTAAAGCTTTAATAAAAAAGTATAGTGAACAACAAAAAAATGTTAGAAATAACAGAGAGTACAATTCACTTACCAAGGAAATTGAATTTCAAGAGTTAGAGATTGAATTGGCCGAAAAGCATATCAAGGAATTCAAAGCACAAATAGAGCAAAAGAAAGAAGTAATTGCTGAAACAAAAGAGCGTTTAAAAGAGCGCGAAACCCATTTAAAGCATAAAAAAGGGGAATTAGATGCAATTTTGGCTGAGACTGAAAAAGAAGAACAAGCACTAATTGCCAAATCTAAAGAATACAAAGAGCAAATTGAAGAGCGCTTAGTTGCAGCTTATACCAGAATTAGAGATAACGTAAAGAACGGACTAGCTGTTGTACCAATTGAAAGAGGTGCTTCTGGAGGTTCTTTCTTTACTATTCCACCACAAGTACAGGTAGAAATTGCCTCTCGCAAAAAAGTTATTACCGATGAGCACAGTGGTCGTATTTTGGTTGATGCTGTTCTAGCTGAAGAACAAAAAGCTAAAATGGAGAAATTGTTTTCTAAACTATAAGCTTCATCAAAACATCATGTTAAAAGCGTTCATTTTTTGAACGCTTTTTTATTTTTAAGCAACTTTTAAGACAAATACGCTAAGGTTTTATAATTTAGTACGACTATATCTCCTAATAAAAAACAAACCAAATGAAACATCTGTTTGCCTCTCTTTTACTTATCCTTTTATGCAGTTGCCAAAACACCGCACAAACGAAGAAAGCCAATCAAGCAACCACAGCTCAAGAACCAGTAGAAATACCTATACAAAACGGAAAAGCACGCGCTTATTTTGCGAGTGGTTGTTTTTGGTGTGTTGAAGCCATATACGAAAGTGTAAAAGGAGTTGATGAAGTCATTTCTGGTTATTCTGGCGGACATACCAATAACCCAACCTACGAGGCAAGTAACACAGGAAAAACTGGTCATGCCGAAGCGGTTGAAGTAATCTACGATCCAAAAATTGTAAGTTTCGAAACATTGGTAGATGTTTATTTTGGTTCTCAAAACCCAACGCAAGTAAATGGTCAAGGACCAGATAAAGGCTCTCAATACCGCTCAATTATTTTTTACCAAAATAATGAACAGAAACAAATCATAATTCAAAAAAAAGAAGCACTTGCCAAAAAATTAAACGCCAAGATTGCTGCCGAAATTTACCCATTTCAAAAATTTTGGAAAGCCGAAGCATACCACCAAAATTATGAGCGATTAAACCCAAACAACCCCTATGTTAGGAAAGTATCCATACCTAGATTGAATAGGTTTAAAGCAAAGTTCCCTGAACTTTTAAAAGAAGGACATTAATAAACATTTATATTATTTATAACAAACAGGGATGATCTCCCCTTTGGCCAGACAATATTTTTCAATAGCACTTTGTGAAATGGAACTAGTATAATCTACCTCATCAACTTTAAATCCAATACCTCGAAGTTTATCAAAGTAATCACGTCCATAAACCCTAACATGGTCATACTGTCCAAATATTTTGGCGCGTTCTGACTTGTTGGTTATCGTATTATCTTCAAAAGTATGTGCTCTAGACAAATCCTGTGGAATTTGAAGAATGGCCATGCCTCCCGGTTTTAATATACGATACAACTCTTGCATCGCCTTAGTATCATTAGGGATATGCTCCAATACATGGTTACACAAAATCACATCAAAGATATCATCACCAAAAGGAAGATCACATATATCTGCCTTTACATCTGCTAATGGTGACTTTAAATCAGTCGTTGTGTAATCTAAATTTTCCATTTTTTTAAAACGCTTATAAAATGCTTGTTCTGGTGCAAAATGCAACACTTTATGGTGTTTCGAAAAAAAATCGGTGTTATTCTTCAAATATAACCATAACAACCTATGTCTCTCCAGGCTTAACGTAGACGGAGATAAAACATTATTACGTTGTTTTCCGTAACCATAAGGCAGAAACGTTTTAAAACTTTTACCGTCAATGGGATCGGTATAGGTGTCTCCTTTTAGAAAAAATTCTAAAAAAGGACGTACGGCATAACTTAACCTAATTAAAAAGGGCCTGGGAATAACATTTAATATGAATTTGAAAAGGCTTTTCAAAAAAATCACAAGTTTTTATAATCTTCCCTTATAGGATAAAACACATCGGCATCTTCACAATAAGTTCGTGTTTGGGCACTATCTATTATTGTACTGGATGGCTTTGCAGCAATCATTTCCAGTGCTAAAATGATTACATCCCTATTAAACATTGGTTTTAATTTCCCCTCTGTAGCCCAGGAGGCCTTTTCATACTTTTGTGTATACTCTGAGAATAAAGCGCTAGGTTCAACGATAAAAAACCCAATAGTATTCTTTTCAGTATGCATAAAACGACCTTTTACAGCTTCAAAGAGTTATGTTCTACCAGTTTTAAAACATCTTCACACATAGTAGTCTATATTACAAGTGCTTTCTGGCGAAATTCATCTTCTTCATTACTCTCTATGTTCAAGGATTCATATATGTAGGCAAAGGTCGACAAGAGTTCTGGCTTTCCATCTACTATGGCCACATCGTGCTCAAAGTGCGCACTCGGCTTATTATCTTGTGTCGTTATCGTCCAACCATCCCTATGTTGTTTAATGCGATGCGTCCCCATATTAATCATAGGCTCTATAGCTACGACCATACCTTCTATAAACTTTTTTCCACGTCCACGCTTTCCATAGTTAGGCATTTCGGGATCTTCGTGCATTTTTCTTCCCAATCCATGACCGACTAGCTCCCTAACCACTCCATATCCATGATCTTCACAGTGTTTTTGAATGGCATAGCCCACATCACCCACACGGTTATTTAACTTGAACTCTCTAATTCCTACGTATAAAGATTCCTTAGTTACTTGCAATAATTTTTCGGTTTCCTTATCTATTTCTCCAACTGCAAAGGTATAAGCATGATCACCGTAAAACCCATTCTTTAAAGCACCACAATCAATAGAAATGATATCTCCCTCAACTAAAGGTGTGCCGTTTGGTATACCATGAACCACTTGGGCATTGGGACTCATACAAAGTGTATTAGGGAAATCGTATAATCCTAAAAACCCTGGCTCTGCACCATGGTCGCGAATGTGCTCTTCAGCTATTTTATCTAATTGCAGCGTTGTAACACCTGGTTTTATTTCTTTTGCTAATACCCCTAGCGTTTTAGAAACTATTAAAGCACTTTCACGCATTAGTTCAATCTCTTCTCTGGTCTTTGTAACAATCATATTCAAAAAATAAGGGCAAAGATACTTAAAATAAACATTTTGGATAGCCACATGCTCTATAATACCTATTCTAATTTAGAAATGCTTAAATAAAGTACAGCTTATAGACAAAAAAAAGAACAAATTTAAAGACTGTCTTGGTCTGCATACTGCATCCCCAACAAAGAGAATCTATAAACAAAACTTATTATATAGGTAGTTAACCTCTATTAAAGAGCTTAAAAAGTATCCCTTTTTTTTGATTAGCCACAGGAGTAGCATTGGTAAGCATTTGATATATCTTCCCCCAACCTACGAAGCCTCCTATGTTTCTATCGTCAATAAACAAATCGGCATGGATTTTTCTACTTAAGGCATCCCCAAACTGTTCTTCGGGGTAGCTTTTATTTACCGCATAAAAAATGATACCGTGGTCATTACAAAAGCGAACCGCTTTTTCCAGTGCATCACCCGATCTATAAGTCCACAAAATAAGACGATGTCCATCTTCTTGCAATCGCTTTAAGGTTTCGAATGCAAAAAGCTTGGGCTTCCCTATTTTTGGATACGCATCTTCAACAATAGTACCATCAAAATCGACAGCTATAATAAGTCTGTTTCCAATGTTCATGCAATTACCAACTTGTGTATAACACAAAAGTACAATAATTTATTTGGTGATTACACCAAACTATGTCGTGTCATAGCTTCAGGCTGTTCAACCCCCATTAATTTAAGAATAGTTGGTGCCATATCTCCTAATATACCATCCTCTATCTGTGTTAATTCATTATCGATTAAAACAACAGGTACCGGGTTTGTAGTATGTGCCGTATTTGGTGTTCCGTCTGGGTTAATCATTGTTTCACAATTCCCATGATCTGCAATAAGTAAAGTTGTATACCCATGCTTTAACGCCGTTGTAACCACATCTTTAACACACTCGTCAACTGCTTCACAAGCTTTAATTGCAGCTTCCATAACACCGGTATGCCCCACCATATCGCCATTTGCGAAATTCAAGCATACGAAGTCTACCTCTTCGTTTTCCAATTCGGGCACTAAAGCATCACGTAATTCATAAGCGCTCATTTCTGGTTTTAAATCGTAAGTAGCTACTTTGGGTGAGTTTCTTAAAATACGTGTTTCACCATCAAATGGTGTTTCTCTACCACCTGAAAAAAAGAAGGTTACATGAGGATACTTTTCTGTTTCGGCTATACGGATTTGCTTTTTATTATGCTTTTCCAATACTTCTCCCAAGGTCTCGGTTAAGTTTTCCTTATTAAAAATAACATTGATGCCTTTATACGTATCGTCATAATTAGTAAGGGTTACATAATGCAAATCCAGCTTGTGCATGTTTTGCTCATGGAAATCTTTTTGTGACAAGGTCTCGGTTAACTCACGTCCGCGATCGGTTCTAAAGTTAAAAAAGATAACGACATCCCCATCTTTAACTTGGGCAACAGGAGCTCCTGATGCATCCGTCATAATTATTGGCTTGATAAACTCATCGGTAATATCGTTATCGTAACTATCTTGAATTGACTCTGTAGCACTGGTAGTTTTTGTCCCGATACCATTCACTATTGCATCGTAAGCCAGTTTTATACGCTCCCAACGCTTATCTCGATCCATTGCATAATAGCGTCCTGTAACAGTCGCTAATTTTGTATTCGTAGATTCTATATGTTCTTCTAGCTCGGTTATAAAACCATAACCCGATTTCGGATCAACATCACGACCATCGGTAAACGCATGTACAAATGTATTTTTAAGTCCAAAATCATTCGCTGCGTCTATCAAACCCAACAAGTGATTTATATGGGAATGCACACCACCGTCACTTAACAAACCTAAAAAGTGTACATCTTTGTTGTTTTCTTTTGCATAATTAAAAGCATCGACCAAAACGGATTCGTTATTAAGCGTTTTATTCTTAACTGCCAGATTAACTTTAACTAAATCTTGATATACAATGCGACCAGCTCCTAAGTTCATATGCCCTACTTCACTGTTTCCCATTTGCCCTTCTGGCAATCCCACGTGTAAACCATCGGTTCTCAGAGTTGCATACGGATACTTTTTGTAAAGTGAATCTATAAAAGGTGTATTGGCATGATCGATTGCTGATACTTTCGGATCTGGTGAATTTCCCCATCCATCAAGAATCATTAAGATGACTTTTTTGTTCATTTTTTATGACGATTTTAATAGAGCTCAAAGATAACGAAGTTTATTAAAAAAAAGCTGTAGCCACACCTTAAAACACCTTATTTTATTAGCTTTTTTTAGAGACTGTTTAAATTCCACCTTTTGGTTTTGTTATGCCCCTTTATTTCACCACTTTTCGTTATGAAAATCCTCATTTAGCGCTGCTAAACTCCGGTTTTAAAGCCTTAATTGGCAAAAAAATGACCTATAACAAATTTCAAAAACGAATTTTAAATAATCTCTTAGCTTATAAAAATTACACCAAACTCCTAATGATTTCTAAAAAAAACGTTAAAAATATGTTATATAACATTTTATTGTGTAACAGTTAAAAGTTTTTATCGTCTCTTTAGTATATCAAAAAACAAATCAATAAATCAAATTAAAATCTTTCATCATGAAAAAAACAATCATTCTATCAGCAATCGCATTATGCTTCTCTATTGTAACAACACATGCAGCCCCATTAGCAAAGACTTCCATTAACAATTCAAAAACTGTTTTTAAGGTGAGTCCTTTCTGTGTTTCAATTGCCAAAGGGGACTTAGAAACTGTTTCAAAACTCATCAATCTTGGAGCGGATGTTAATCAAAAATCAAATGGCATGACTCCTGCTATGTATGCGGCAAAATACAACAGAACAGAAATTTTAAAATTGTTAATTACCAAAGGCGCTAATTTAAAGACTAAGTCCGACAAAGGTATGACCGCAAAAAAATATGCAAAATTACACAAAGCCCATGAAGCTTTAGCTATCATTGAAGATGCACTTGCAAAAAAGAAAAAATAATTAAATAATAATTATTTTGAGTTAGTCACTACAAAGAGCCTTGTTTCCAAGGCTCTTTTTATTTGTTTTTATATTTTTTTATGGATGCCTTAATCTTTTCAATTCTGTTATCCGGATCGGGGTGTGTACTTTGAAATTCGGGAATGCGATCAGGGCCTGCCGCTTCTTTTAATATTTCCATAACGCCTATCATCTCTTGAGGGTTATATCCTGATGCTATCATAAAGCGCACACCTAAATCATCACTTTCCAACTCATCGCCACGACCGTTACGCAATAATGTTTGCTGACCAATGTTCCCAACAAGACCTCCCATATCGGCTCCAACCGATGCGCCTGTTGTAACAGTTTGCCAAAAATCACTTTCTGCAATACGCTCAGCAGAATGCCTCCCGAGTACATGCCCTATTTCATGTCCTAAAACACCGGCTAACTGATCTTCATTTTCTAATTTAGAAAACAACGCATAAGTAATAAATATTTGCCCCCCTGGTAACGCAAAAGCATTTATCGTTTTCTCATCTGCCAATAAATGAAACTCATAGTTATAAGGTGTCTCTTTGGCCATGCTGTTATTAATTAATTTATTTCCTACTTCATCTACCAAAGCCTGATATGTATTATTAGGATGCAAACCTCCATGCTGCTGTGCCATCTGGTCTCTATTATCGATACCTATAGCTATTTCCTGCTCCGAGGTCATATTAATGGTTTGCATACGTCCTGTATAAGGGTTAACCTCCTTACTATTGCATCGCTTTATAAAAGCAAATGCTACTATTGCCAAACCAATTAGCAAACGAAGCTTTAATTTAGTTCCTCTCACTATTATCTATAACTTTTACAAAAACACAACTAGCCCAAGATCATTAATTTAGACCCAAAATTACATTTGAGTCACTGCTCAAGTTAATTTTTTTTTCATGGTATAATGCAAACCAATATTCTTTATATTAAACGGTTCACCTACAATAGTGTATCCTTGCTTTTTATAAAAGTTTAGGGCCACCTCCCTTGCATTGCACCAAATAACACCTGTCAACTTATTCTTTAACAACTGCTCACCATAATTCAACATAATACTTCCCAATCCTTTATTTTGAAAACTTTCCAAAACAGCCATACCCCTTAATTGGTATTGACATTCACTTAAAACCTTATCATGTTTGTTCTTTAAAAAAGAACTAACTGCAACTAGCTCGCCAGCTACAAATACCCCTACATGTATGGTTGTTTCTAAATCATCACCTTCAAAAACACAGGATTCTATAGGTTTACCCCCTCTTAAAACAGGTTGTCTCACCTTGTAAACACTCATAGCGTCTATTACGCGAATCACATATTCTAAATGGCTACTTTTTCCCAAACCATATTGTTTTAGCTCTTTTCAAACTTAACAAAATTTGGTTTACATAAATTATTTATCTTCATTCAAAAAATAAACGCATGGCTTTCTCTTTTAAAATTATTGAAAAAGAACAGATTAATTCTGTAATTCCCTTGGTTAGTAAATTAAATGAACATAAAATTCCCGATACCATCTTAAAACAGCGTTTTGCAGAAATGGTTAACCAAAATTATGAATGTGCAGGTATTTATGACAATAATGGCAAGTTAATAGGTGTTACAGGTTTATGGTTTTCTACAAGACATTATTCGGGAAAAAGTGTAGAAGCCGATCACGTATACATAGACGAAGCATACCAAAACCAAGGTCTTGGTAAACTATTTTTTAATTGGATTTACAATTATGCAAAGCAAAAAGGCTGTGAAGCGATAGAATTAAACACCTATGTAAACAATTATGGCTCACATAAGTTCTATTATAATCAAGGATTTAAAATTTTAGGCTATCATTTTTTAAAAAAGTTCTGATTTTTTTTTGCAAAAGAAACAGTAGTTTACATATATTTGCACTCGTAAAAGCGGGAGTAGCTCAGTTGGTAGAGCGTCAGCCTTCCAAGCTGAATGTCGCCGGTTCGAACCCGGTCTCCCGCTCAAAAAGCTTTGTCATAACTGGCAGAGCTTTTTTGTTTTAAAAAAGTCTTATCAAGAAAAATGCCCATAGGGTGAGAAGTTTATCCTGAGCGCAGCCGATGGAAACCCGGTCTCCCGCTCAAAAAGCTTCATGTTAATGAAGCTTTTTTTATATATGCTATTTTAATCCACTAAGTTCTGTATTAGGAACCACTTCATAAGGTACTTTATTATACTCAAAAATACGCGCAGATAAGTTTCCTTTCAAAATTATCGAACTGTTGTTTACATGTAACCAACTACCCTCCCTTAAACCAACTACTGGTTGTGTATTAAAATAATGGAATTCCCTTATGCGTGTTTCCCGTGTTTCGCCCATATGTTTACTATTAACATCAGGATCCAAATAATGCGGATTGATATTAAACGGTACAAAAGCCAATGCTTTAAAACTAGGCGGGTAAACTATTGGCATATCGTTGGTAGTTCTTATAGTAAGACCACAAATATTACTACCAGCACTTGTACCTAAATAAGGTGTACCATTTTCAACACGCTGCTTTATAGCTCCTATTAAATCATTTTTATATAGCTGATTTGTTAACACAAAGGTATTACCACCGCCTACAAAAATAGCTTTCGCATTTTTAACAGCCTCTTTAGGATCATCATACGCATGTAGCCCTCTAACCGTTTTATTAATTTTAGAAAAAGCGCCGCTTGCCACTTTAGTATAATCATCATATGAAATACCACCCGGTCTTGCATAAGGGATGAATAAAATCTCATTGGCCTCTTTAAAAAAAACAGCTAATTCGTCTAAGATATACTCTAAATAACTACTCCCATGTAATGAAGACGTACTTGCTATTAAAATGTTTTTCACACGTTTAAATTTTAGTAATTAATTGATTTTATTGTAATTATAAAATTAAGAACGTGTGCAACCACTCCTTACACTCGTTCTCTCATTAAAAATTTTAAACATTTCCTTTTGTGAAGTAATTTTTAAAATTTCTTAATGTTCGTTTCACGCGTTTAAAATTTATTAATGTTCATTTCATACTTTCTTTTGAATCGTAAAAGTAAATAAACATAAAACGCTTCAAAAAATTATTCGGATTTTGTTCAAAATAAAATTTTAAAATAGTAACTTAACATAAAAAGTAACCATGAAAAAAATCCTCTTTTTTTTAACACTAACCATCTCTTTACAAACATTTTCCCAAAACTTTTTGCGCATAGAAGTTAAAGGCAAAATTATTGCTGAAAGTAATGATGTCTCTGGCATTGCTATTTTTAACAAATCTTCAAATACGGGAACGGTTACTAACGACAATGGTATGTTTGACATAAAAGTAAAATTAAACGATGTCATAGAAGTTAGTGCCATTCAGTTTCAAAATATCACGTTTCAAGTTAACGAGGCTATCATGGAATCCCGTAGCATGAAAATCTTTTTAATTGAAGAGATAAGAAAACTAGACGAAGTAATCGTATCAAACAATAAGCTTTCAGGAAATTTAAATACAGACGTAGAAAACACAAAGGCTTTTAGCCTCAAATTAGATGCATTGTATTTTGGACTTAGGGCAGCCGATAACAATAAGTTTGAACCCGATTACAAATCCAAGGTAAAGAACAACCTCATGAATTCGCAACGCCAAACTATGATTTACGGACTCAACATTGTAAATGTAGTAGATCAGTTATTATTACCTCTGTTTCGTTCTAAAGTAGCTGACAAAAAAACGCATGGTATTACTGAGATTCCCATAGAATATATTAAACAGTATTTTGGCTCCGAATTTTTAACACATCATTTCAACATTCCAGAGCATAGAGTTGAAGAATTCATACAATTTGTTCAAGCAGAAGATTTCGACTATTCTTTGCTTAACTATGGAAAAGAAATGCAATTTTTAGAATTCCTACATAAAAAGAGCATCACGTTCTTAAAAATTTAAAATGGTATTACTACTTGCTGAGTTTTAACAAACTATTATTACCCTGTTGTATTTTATTTAAGATTCTATAACCTTATTTTATGGTTCCAAACCTTAAAATTTGAAACACAGGTTACTTTTACTCGACAATCGAGATTTAAAATACCTCGTGGGGTTTCCCCGGGGCAGCATACTTTTGCTTCTATTTTCCTCGCTAAGTATATTTGGCCAAACCAAAGAACGCGTCGACATTCAAGGTCGTATTTTCTCTGAGGTCAATGATATTGAAGGCGTTACAATTTACAATACCTCTTCCAACAAAGGCACCATTACCAACAAAGACGGCAAGTTTACCATTGCCGTAACAATGAATGACATCATCGAAATTTCGGCTTTACAATTCGAGACAGTCTCTATTACCATAGACGAGGCCATTGTTATGTCAAAAACGCTAAAAGTGCAATTAATAGAACAACTTAACAAACTAGAGGCAGTTACACTAAATTCGGGACTTACAGGGAATTTGGCTGAAGATATAAACAACGTAAAAACCCCACCTAAACTAAGCATCGACTTAGGCAATATGGATGCCCAAGAACTTAGTGATGACCAGTATAGTAAAGTTGAAAACGAGATCATGCAAAAAGGGCAATTAAAAAACGGAGTGAACTTTATCGCGCTCTATAAAATGCTAGTTCAACCATTATTAAAATCCAAAAAGAAGGAAACAAAAAGCACTAAAGTCGCACCAAAAAGTTTCTCAAAAACAATAACAGACATATGCCCTGAATCTCTTATAAGTGAGGCTACTGGGATTCCGATCGAAAATATTGAACTTTTCTTAACATACATAGAGGAGAAAGGTGTTTCCCAAGATTTACTGGGCAGTAAAAATAAAATGGAACTTTTAGAATATCTTATACAACAGGGTGAGCGCTTTTCAAAAATTAAAACTGAGGAACACCAAAAATAGGCTGACGTACTTTTAGAACACATCAATGACACCAATCCCAAAACACATATATATAACCCTTATACTCCTCTTACTTTGTGCCGCACCTACCTTTTCGCAGCAAGTAACAATCACTGGTAAAGTAGAAGGCAAAGACAATTTAGAAAACATCCATGTTATAAATAAAACCTCGCAAAACTTTACCATTACAAATGCTAATGGCGAGTTTCAAATTAAAGCTAAGCTACAGGACACCCTGTTATTTTCGTCCATACAACACAAAACAAGGTCTATAATTATCAATAAAAACACCCTACAGTTCCGTGCCCTTAGGGTAAATCTTGAAGAACACGTCAATGAACTGGACGAAGTCATTATAGGAAAAACGCTTTCCGGAAATTTACTTTATGATATTAAAAATGTAGACGGGAAACCACCCATCAATTTTTACGATGTTGGCATACCGGGTTATACAGGAAAACCAGCAACACGAAGTGAAAGAATGCTTCACGAGGCAGGCGAATTTAAACCCAGTATGCTATTGGGGCTACTTGGAGGATCCGTCCCCCTAAACCCCATAATAAATGGATTATCCGGTAGGACTAAAATGTTAAAAAACAGGGTTAAACTAGAGGAAAAAGAAGCGCTAATGCAACGTATAAAAAGTAGACTTTCTGGAGATTTTTTTACTTCAAATCCTTTGGAAGAGGATCTACGTATGGATTTTTTCTATTTCTGTGCAGACGACCCTAACTTTATGAAGTACTGCAAAAATCAAACTAATTTTAACATCTTAATATTCTTAAGAAGAAAATACAAGCAGTACCAAGAAAACCTAAAGAACAAAGACAATTAACTTTTTGGAACACTTTTTGAATTCTGAAATAACTACTTTAGCAAAAATATTTAACAATGAAATTTGCAAGACTTTTTGTCCTCTTCCTAGCATTACCGCTTATGGCATTTACAGCCGCCCACAAATACTATGTTAGTGTTACCCAAATTGAATATATACAGGACAAACAATCGGTACAAATTATTTCCAGAATCTTTATAGATGATTTTGAAAAGCTATTACGTGAACGCTATGACGAAACCATTACCTTGACCGCTAAAAATGAAGCAGCATCAACCAATAGCTATATTGAAACTTATTTAAAGGAAAAACTAAGGATTAAGATTAACGGTAAAGATGTTGCCTTTAATTTTATTGGAAAAGATTACGAACTTGATATTATGCGTTGTTTCCTTGAAATTGACGATGTAAAAGCCATTAACACTTTTGAGATTAGCAACCAAGTCTTATTCGACCTTTACAATGAACAACAAAATATTGTAAAGACAAAAATAAACACGAAACAAAAAAGCTTTATTCTAATTTCCCAAAACGACAAAGCAGTGTTAAATTTTAATTAAATTAAGGATGTAACTCCACAAATTTCCTTATTTTCGACGACTTTTTAAAAGGACAAATCTGCTTTTACAAAAGTCATAATCATTAGAAAAACACTAACTTACAAATGAAAAAACTTAAGTATTATTTTCTTTCTGCTGTCTTTGTTTCTGCTGGCCTGTTTGCCCAAGAGCAAGGAAAGCAAGAACGACCACCCGGACACACCAACAACAATAAATTCAAGCAGTTATACGATGAGTTTTCAACACCCAACATGTATAGAGCTGCCTCTGGAGCACCCGGTTCGGCGTATTACCAACAGCAAGCCGATTACAAAATGGATCTTGTTCTAGATGACCAAAATACAAAGTTATCAGGATACGAAACCATCACCTATACAAACAATTCACCAGATAATCTAAAATACCTTTGGGTACAATTAGACCAAAACAAACGCGCTAAAGATTCTAAATCCCCTTTAATTGAAAGTAATGGTTTCCCGCCCGCAGGAGAGCCCCAACGATTCGTAAAAGACTTTTTGAAAGATCCTTTTGATGGTGGTTTTAACATTGAAGCCGTTACCGACAATAATGGAAAACCATTACAGCACATGATTAACAGAACCATGATGCGTGTGGAGCTACCCAAAGTTTTAAAATCTGGAGAAAAATTTTCGTTTTCAATTAAATGGTGGTACAAAATAAACGATCATGTTGTGGACAGAGCGCGTTCTGGATATGAATATTTTCCAAAGGACGGCAACCGCACCTATGTTATCGCTCAGTTTTATCCAAGAATGGCCGTGTATAGTGATGTGGAAGGCTGGCAGAACTCTCAATTTTGGGGACGTGACGAATTCGCCTTACCATTTGGGAATTTTGAAGTTAACATTACAGTGCCTGCCGATCACATCTTAGATGCTACAGGAAAGCTAACAAACAGAAAGGATGTGTTTTCCAAAACTATGATGGAACGTTACGAGCGTGCTAAGAAATCATACGACGAGCCAGTTCTTATTGTAACCCAAGAAGAAGCAGAAGCTGCAGAAAAATCCTTTTCTCAAGAAACCAAAACCTGGAAATTCTATGCAGAAAACGTGCGTGATTTTGGTTTTGCAACTTCAAGAAAATATATATGGGACATGATGGCCGTTAAAGTTGGCAACAAAGATGTTATGGCCGTGTCATTATACGCTAAAGAAGGGAATCCGCTTTGGGAACAATGGTCTACAAAAGCTGTAGCAATTACCCTAAAATCGTATTCCAGAATGACATTCGACTACCCATACCATAAAGCCATATCGGTACACGCCAAACAACAAGGTATGGAATACCCTATGATCTGCTGGAACTGGGGGCGTCCGAAAGAAGATGGCACGTACGACGACCGTACCAAGTACGGCATGATTAGCGTTATCATTCACGAAGTAGGACACAACTTCTTTCCTATGATCGTGAATAGTGATGAACGTCAATGGACATGGATGGACGAAGGTTTAAACTCATTCCTTCAAACAGTTGCCAAAAAGGATATGGGAGAAACCTACCCAGACGTCTTATCAGCTGGAGACAAAACATTCCCAGCAAAAAATAGTGACCCCTCGTCTATCATTCCATACATGAGCGGGAATCAGGATTATACGGCACCCATAATGACCAAAGGTCTAAACACCTATAATTTTGGTGCAAACGCCTATTCTAAACCTGCTGTAGGATTAACCATGCTTCGTGAAACAATTATGGGACGCGAGCTGTTCGACTATGCCTTTAAAGAGTATTCGCAACGTTGGATGTTCAAGCACCCAACCCCTGAAGATTTCTTTAGAACCATGGAAGATGCCTCTGCCTTTGATTTGGATTGGTTTTGGAGAGGTTGGTTCTATACTACCGATTGGGTTGATATCGGAGTAAAAGATGTGAAAAAATACCATGTAACATCCGAACCTAACCAGTACATAAAGGATCTTGCCGAAAAACGTGGTTTCCAATTAGAGGACTTACCCCCTTTAGTTTACTTAGTTGAAGAAGGTAGCGAAGAATACGACGAGGCCAAACATAAAGGCACCTCTGTAGACGACTGTAAGCCTTTAAAAGAATACATTATGGACAATTTTACGACCGAAGAGCGTAAAAGCATTAAATCCCCTAAATATTTTTACAATGTTACTTTCGAAAAACCAGGTGGTTTGGTAATGCCAATTATTGTAAAGTATTCGTATGCAGATGGCACGTCTAAAACGGAAACTTATCCAGCACAAATATGGAGACATAACGACAAAGAAGTCAATAAGGCCATTGCGTCTGACAAGGAAATTGTATCCATTACTGTCGACCCTAACAAAGAAACTGCCGATATAGACACTTCAAATAATGCTTGGCCGAAAGAGATCAAGCAAAGTGAATTTGATCAATTCAAAGAAAAAGTAAAAGGTTAAAACCTTATTTTAAAGCCGGCTTTTAAGAGCCGGCTTTTTTATGGGCTTAATGCTTTTTCCCTAAGCAACATAATCTTGAATAATTCTTTACCGTATTAAAACAACTTACTATATTTGTACCGTGATACATCAAGCTACATTTTTATTTATTAGTGGTGCAGAAATAGCGTTTATACTATTTATTGCAATCATGGTTTTTGGTGCCGATAAGTTACCTGAGATTGCCCGCGGCCTTGGTAAAGGCATGCGCACCCTTAAAGATGCTACCAACGACATAAAACACGAAATTACCAAGAGTGCCGAAAATCACGGTATCGACACCAGCCTTACCAGCGATATTAAAAAGGAACTGGACGAAGTTAAGGACGATCTTGAGGATTTCACAGGTTCTGTAAAACGTAAGTTCTAAGGTTAGTTACCTAAATAAACATATTGGCACGCCTATAAAGTTTAGAACACGCTATTTATAACCATTCCTAAAAATTAAGGCGGTTAAAAATCAAAACTATCTCCTAGTTTTGTTAAGTATTTTTAATCTTTCCGACTTTAATAAAATAGATTTCTATCTTTATTCGAAAAAACTATTTTATGCAAAAAACATACTACGACCCGGCCGATTTAAAAAAATTCGGAAAAATTAGCGAATGGAATGAAGAACTAGGCAGTAAATTCTTTGAGTACTACAATTCGGTTTTTAAAGAGGGCGCCTTGTCCGAACGTGAAAAATCATTAATCGCCTTAGCAGTTTCCCATACCGAGCAATGTCCCTATTGTATCGACGCCTATACCAAAGATGGCCTGCAACGAGGTATTACCAAAGAAGAAATGATGGAAGCTCTACACGTAGGAGCTGCCATTAAAAGTGGCGCTACACTGGTACACGGCGTACAAATGATGAATAAAGTGAATAAACTGGAAATGTAATCCCGCCACACACTTTTACATTTTATATCCAAAACCCAATTAATGGCAACAAAGTCACTACATAAACGCAATAGCGATCTGGCAAATAGCAACAGGCAACTCGACATTCTATCAAACGGAATTTTTAAGAATGGAGAGCTTCCCACTTTTAAATCGAAACTAGCAGAAACTAACTTAGCCCCCATTAAAGCTAAAAAAATAGAAATCCTGCAAATAAACGTTGGCTATATGTGCAACCAGGTATGCGAACACTGCCATGTCGATGCCGGTCCCGATCGTCAAGAAATCATGACACGCGAAACCATGCAGCAATGCTTAAATGTTATTGAAAATTCAGGCGCCCATACACTCGACCTAACGGGTGGCGCTCCAGAAATGAACCCGCACTTCAGGTGGTTTGTCGAAGAAGCATCAAAAGCAGGTATCAAGGACTTTATCGTACGATCCAACCTAACCATAATCAAGGCAAATAAAAAGTATTACGATTTACCAGAGTTCTTCAAAAAGCACAACGTACATGTAGTCAGTTCCATGCCACATTGGACGCGAGGAAAAACCGATAAGCAACGCGGTAATGGTGTTTTCGACAGCTCCATCGAAGCTCTTAAAATGCTTAACGCAGTAGGATATGGCATGCCTGAAAGTCCGTTAAAACTAGACCTTGTTTACAATCCGTCGGGAGCTTTTTTACCCGGTAACCAAGCAGCTCTAGAAAAGGATTTTAAAAAGGCTTTAAAAGAAGATTTCAATATTCAATTCCACAACCTATTTGCCATAACCAATTTACCTATTAGTCGCTTTTTAGACTATTTAATAGCTTCCGAAAATTACGAAGATTACATGTACAGTCTGGTTGAAGCATTCAACCCTTCTGCCGTAGCCAACGTAATGTGTACCAACACCCTATCGGTAAGCTGGGACGGCTACCTATACGATTGTGATTTTAATCAGATGCTGGAATTACCTGTTAACAGCAAAGCAAAGCACATTTCAGAATTTAACCAAGACCTATTAGAAGGTCGTAATATTGTCATTTCACAACATTGTTACGGTTGTACCGCCGGTGCCGGAAGCAGTTGCCAGGGATCAGTGACTTAAATTTAAAACGTTTGAAAAGATCACTAATACATACATCTTTATTAATGCTCATAGTACTTCCGTTATGGGGACAAAATAATATTGGCGATGTATTAAAGCAGCACAACACCAAAAGTGTTCCTTACATCTCGGTTCAGGAGCTGGCAATGCCCAAAACTAATGCCATCATTCTGGATGCACGAGAGCCAAGGGAATACAAAATAAGCCATATCAAAAATGCCATTCACGTTGGTTATGATTTTTTTAGTGTTGATACGATAACACAAAAGATCCCCGATAAAACATCTCATATTGTTGTATACTGTTCCCTTGGTATTCGGTCCGAAGTCATTGCCGAAAAACTAAAACAAACAGGCTATACTAACATTTACAATTTATATGGTGGTATTTTTGAATGGAAAAACAACAATTTTAAACTATTCGATTCCAACGAAAAAGAAACGGATTCCGTACATGTTTTTGATGAAACATGGAAACAATGGTTAACTAAAGGCATTAAAGTTTATGACTAAAGCACTCATTATTGTTTTTGTTAAAAATATTAAGTTAGGAAAAGTAAAAACACGTTTGGCAAAAACGATAGGTAGCCAAGCAGCATTCGAAGTTTATAAAGAATTGGTAGAAATTACAGAACAAGCCACCCTAAACATACCTGTAGACAAGCGCATTTATTTCTCTGATGCCATTATAGATTCGAAATGGCCCAACGATTACAAAACCGTTCAAAAAGGGCAAAACCTAGGAGAGCGCATGCAAAATGCTTTTAAAAAAGGATTTGAAGACGGTTACACCCATATTGTGCTGATTGGCTCTGACTTACCAGATATTAACGCCAAACATATCGAAAAAGGTTTACAAGCATTAAATAACACCCAAGTTGTTTTTGGTCCTGCTACCGATGGTGGTTATTACCTAATAGGACAAGCAAAATACCACCCGTTTATCTTTAACAACAAACCCTGGAGCCAAACCAATTTATTGGATGTTACACGCCTAGAATTAGAACAGAAAAACATATCTTACACCCTACTGGAAGCATTAAATGATATTGACACCTATGAAGACTTAATAGCCTCCAACTTTTACCAATCGAACGAAGCGTTAAAACAAAAAATACAAGAATTAAATGATTAAATACATAGAAGAAACCGTAGAATACTTACAGCAAAAAGGTTTCGAAGCCCCAGAAATTGGCATCATTTTAGGTACTGGTTTAGGACAACTAACAAACGACATAGATATAATAAAAGAAGTAAGCTACAACCATATACCTAATTTCCCCACGGCCACCGTCGAGTTCCATAAAGGAAAATTAATCTACGGAAAGCTTGAAGGCAAAAAAGTAGTGGTTATGCAAGGGCGCTTCCACATCTATGAAGGCTATACCCTCCAGGACGTAACCTATCCAGTACGCATTATGGAAAAATTAGGTATTAAAACGCTCCTTGTTTCCAATGCCGCAGGCGCTATTAACTTAAATTTTAAGAAGGGTGAATTAATGCTTATCGAAGACCATATTAACCTGCAAGGCAGTTCGCCCTTAGCCTTTAAGGGCGTTGAACTTTTAGGCGAACGTTTTACCGATATGAGTGCCCCTTACAATGCTGATATTAACTCAAAGTTTAAATCCATTGCAAAAGCCAATGGTATTACCCTTCATGAAGGCGTTTATGCCAGTGTTGTAGGACCACAACTAGAAACACGTGCCGAATACAAAATGCTAAAAATAATTGGAACCGATGCAGTGGGCATGAGTACCGTTCCCGAGATAATTGTTGCCAATCATTTAAAATTAAACGTTGCTGCCGTGTCAGTTTTAACAGATGAATGCGACCCAAACAATCTAAAACCGGTAGACATTAACGATATTATTGCCATGGCAGAAAAGGCTGAACCAGAGATGATTCTGCTCTTCAAGGAATTAATTAAAACATTGTAGGCAATGAAAATATCAAATACTTAACGATTAAAACACATGAGTTATCTAGAAACGACGCATAATGTATATAAAGAAGCAGCCCTTAGTCCTAACGTAGGCTTATGTTGCACAACCAATCCCGTTTGGGAATTACCAGGCTTAAAAATTCCTAAAATCATGCAGGAAATGAACTATGGCTGTGGTAGTACAGTTCATGCTCGCGACCTTACCAACAACCCGAAAACACTGTATGTGGGTGTTGGTGGTGGTATGGAGCTACTACAATTTGCCTATTTTAACCGACAAAAACATGGTGTTATTGGCGTTGATGTTGTAGACGAAATGCTGGAAGCTTCCCGTAAAAATTTCATAGAAGCCGAAACGCTTAATCCGTGGTTTAAAAGTGAATTTGTCGACCTAAAAAAGGGAGATGCCATGCACTTGCCCGTAGAAAGTAACAGTATAGATGTTGCCGCGCAAAATTGTTTGTTCAATATATTCAAGGCCGACGATCTAAAAAAAGCCATATCTGAGATGTACCGCGTTTTAAAGCCGCACGGACGCCTGGTTATGAGCGACCCTACCTGCGAACACCCTATGAATGAAACACTGCGTAACGACGAGCGCTTAAGAGCCCTATGTCTTAGTGGTAGCCTACCCATTAAAGACTACGTAAAAATGCTTACCGATGCCGGCTTTGGCACCATAGAGATAAGAGCTAGGAAACCGTATAGAATCCTTGATCCTAAAAATTACCCTACAGATGAATTGATCTATATTGAGTCGATTGAAGTCGCAGCTATCAAAGATCCCATGCCCGAAGACGGCCCCTGTATCTTTACCGGAAAAGCAGCTATTTATTACGGTGATGCCGATTATTTTGACGATAAGGCTGGCCACATGTTACTTAAAAATCAGCCATTGGCAGTATGCGATAAAACAGCCAAAGCATTAAAAGCACTTAACAGGGATGATATTTTTATAAGTGAGTCTACCTACCATTATGATGGTGGTGGATGTTGTTAAAATACCTTAAGATTTCCGCTTTCGTGAGAGGTGTATGGAAAAGTATATTGATATCATAAAAAATTCGTATTCCGGATATTGGAATTATCTTAAACAAGAGCTCTTATTCCAAAACCATTGGGACAACTATTTTTATGGGTTGATTGTTATTTCGTTACTCGTTTGGGGCTTGGAAATCCTATTTCCTTGGCGTAAAAACCAAGCAATTATTAGAAAAGATTTTTGGCTGGACACCTTTTACATGTTCTTTAATTTCTTTTTACTCAACCTCATCGTATTAATAGCCCTATCCAATACAATCGCTGAAATTTTTGACGACATACTCAAAATTTTTAATCTGTCCGTTACTAGCTTTCAGCTTTTCGATGTAGACAACCTTCCCAAATGGCTCGGATTAACAGTCTTCTTTTTGGTATCCGATTTTGTGCAATGGAACACCCATCGTTTATTACACCGCGTTCCCCTTTTATGGAATTTTCACAAAGTACACCACAGTGTGAAGCAAATGGGCTTTGCCGCACATTTACGCTACCATTGGATGGAACCTGTGGTTTACAAATCAATTTTATACATTCCTCTAGCCATTATCGGGAATTACAATGCTCAGGATGTTGCTGTCGTTTATTTTTTCACCATTGCCATTGGCCATTTAAACCATGCCAATTTAAACTGGGATTACGGTATTTTAAAATACATTTTCAACAACCCCAAAATGCACATTTGGCACCACGCCAAAACCCTCCCAAAACATGTTAGGTATGGTGCCAATTATGGACTAACATTAAGTGTTTGGGATTATTTATTTAAAACAAATTACATGCCCTACAACGGTCGCGATATTGAATTGGGGTTTGAAGGCGACGAAGCATTCCCTCAAGACTTTATTAACCAAGAGTTATACCCTTTAAATAAAAAATCATGATAAGACTTTATAACGTTTTACTTTTGTTCTTTTTAAGTGTCTCTGTTTTTGGCCAAAAAGCAGATCATGGGTTGTGGAACGCGTTTTTACAAACGTATGTTTCCAAAGAAGGACTTGTTAACTATAAAAGCATACAATCCAATCCTGAACATTTAAACACCTATTTAAATACCATAACAAAAACACCTCCCCAATCACATTGGACAAAGCAAGAAACCCTAGCTTATTGGGTTAACGCCTACAATGCTTTTACCATTAAACTTATTATTGACAACTATCCTTTAAACAGTATTAAAGACATTAAAAACCCTTGGGATAAGAAGTTTATCACCATTAAAAATAAAACCTTGTCCCTAAACCAAATTGAACATGACATCCTAAGAAACATGAACGAACCCCGCATTCATTTTGCTATTGTCTGTGCCTCAATGTCCTGTCCCAAATTATACAACGAAGCTTACAATGCCAAAAACTTAGAAGCACAACTCAATAAGGCTGCTAAACATTTTTTAAACGATACCACCAAAAATAAGATCACGAAAAATAAACTTGAACTTTCAAAACTATTTAAATGGTTTTCTTCCGATTTTAAACAGAATGGCAAACTCGTTGACTTTCTCAAACAATATTCCGATATTGATATTTCAAAAAAGGCCAAAATAACTTACAAGGATTACAATTGGAATTTAAACGAGTAAGCTTACAGAGTATAAACGCTGTGCAATACGAACAAAAATGCATCAACTGTCCATAATCATCCCTATTTTAAACGAAGCAAACACGATTGGTAAACTACTTGATTATCTTAAAAAAAATGCTGCTTCCCAAAAACATATCGCAGATATTATAGTGGTTGATGGCGGTAGTACGGACGGATCGCAAAACATCGTTTCTACCTTTCCCAATGTTACATTGATACCTTCCGAAAAAGGGCGTGCCAAACAAATGAACCTTGGCGCTATCAAAGTATCGGGGAACATTCTTTACTTTTTGCACGCCGATTCCTTGCCTCCAAAACACTTTGACAGCCACATTATTAACGAAGTTAAAAAAGAAAACGAAGCAGGGTGCTTTAAAATGAAATTCGACAGTGCCCACTGGTGGCTTAAACTGGCTGGTTGGCTCACCCAATTCCCCTGGCGTGCCTGTCGGGGTGGTGACCAAAGCCAATTTATAACCAAAACCCTTTTTAATAGCATTGGAGGCTATAATGAAAACTACACCATTTATGAAGATAACGACCTCATAAATAAACTATACGCACGTAAACAGTTTGTAGTAATTCAGGAATGGTTAACCACGTCGGCCCGGTGCTACCATACCAATGGCATATGGCGTTTGCAATACCATTACTGGACCATTTATTTAAAAAAATGGCAGGGTGCCTCACCAGCCGAGTTGCACCAATACTACTTAAAGTATGTACGAGTTGAAAAATGACCGTGTTAGTTCCAGGGCATTACCAACCATTCAAAATATAGGATAACTAATGAGAATACGTTTTAACTTTGAGAAACTAGACTGGTGCTTTTTATGGGGGCACCTTGTCGGTGTTCATGTTTGGCCGTACCGACCACACGAACACTTAGTTATTAGGCATAGTTTTTATTCAGTTAGTTCAATTTCTTTTCCAGTTGTTGTTAATATTTTATCACGACACTTCTTCTTGAATCCCTCATCGTCTGGGTTCTCGATTATGTAACTAATAGCTTTAAAAATTTCTACTGTTGTTAACAGTCCAAAACTTTTTTTATTTGCTACAATTTTTACTTTCTCTGTAAATGGTTCTTTCCTTTTCTCTGGATTTGTAAGTCGATAGTGATTTCCAATTAACAAGCCTTGCGGGTATTCTTCTGTCAATTCAAAATCTTCGTCTACTGCGCGATTTAGCTGGTCTAATTTTCCTATATGAATAGCGTCATTATCCCTTCCTTCAATTTCCGCAATCCCTCTACCTTCGTCTGATTCAAAAACCACATCGTGCTCTAAATCATCTTGTTTTCTATTTTCTGACTTAAACCCAAAAAGACGAAATGATTTTAAAACTAAAATTTCAAGCTCATTGCCTTGTTCATATAACAAGCCTTTAAATTGAGTAAGTTCAGATTTCTCTTTTTGAATGTGGCTTCTTTTCAATTCTAAAGCATCAATCTGTTTTCCTAATTCAATTAGTTTACTTTCCAAATCAGACTCTCCATTTAAACTAAAAAAACTTGTCCAAGAAGGTGGTGGTGTTTGTTGCTTTTTTAATAAAAACCGTTCAGTACATTGCCTAATTACACCTGTAAACTTACTGTCGTCTTTGTCATAATTTAATGATGGTAAATTGATAATTAGTCCATTTGAATATTTATGAAAAGATGCAATTGGTCTGTTTGCTTTGTTTAAAATAAAAAAATCTTGATTTTCTGTACCATCAAAATCAAAATATGCTGTGTACTCAATTTCGTCTTTGAAGGCGTGAAAGAATTGAGAAAAAATAGTTTTTCCTTTAGGGTTATGTTTTATCGAGTTTTGTTGATTGCTTGAACCAGATTTAAGTCTGTCAAGAAAGTAATTTTGTGGAAGTGGTAGAAAATCATAGTTGGTTACAACATCAAATTTACTTCTATCTCCAATTTCCCCATTAAATCCTGAAATCGGATGCAAAATAGAGATTATAATTCTTCCGTTCTCTAAAATCTTTTCAACCTCGTTTTTTCTTGCTTCAAAAATTTGTCTTATTTGGTCAGAAGTTGGCGAGTAAACTCTACCAACATTGTCGTCTCCATACCTAACTCTGTCTTCCCATAATTTATGGAATTCAGATGGGTCGAATATTACTACATCAGCATCGAGCAAAGTTTCGTCTCCATTAATTGAAGTATTTACGACTTTTTTGTCGTTCAAATAATAATCTACTGTTACAATGTTTATCATATTCAAATTATGCCCAACGGTTTGTGTATGAAACGTAGCGTGTAAAAAGACACTAACTTTTCGGATTAACACAGAGCCGAATTTTTATATTTTGTTATTAACTTATCAATTTTGAAAGCCAAACTAAAAATTTGGCGGTCTTTGCAAATAAGCACAAACCTTTCTATTTAGTACTTAATTAGCTATGTTTTATACACCGTGTTGAACTAAACCTAAAGGTAGCTTTCGGGTGAAATACTCTCACTTTTGGCTACCTTTAAGTATTCGTAAATATCTTAAGCTTAAAATTATGAAAAAAAAGTCTTACTCTGATTGAAAA
>NZ_JAELVQ010000034.1 GCF_016428595.1 Snuella sedimenti
GCTAAAGTTTGTACTTTTATTCATATCTGGTTTTGTGGTAAAACAAGATATAAAGCAAAGCGGGAAATCCAACTATGGAAATCCCGCTTTTAAAAAACTTTATCGGACACTAATGATTTTCAATATTAAATAAACTTAATATCTATAATGCTCAGGTTTGAAGGGACCTTCAACCGTTACACCAATGTAGCTTGCTTGTTCTTCGGTAAGCTCAGTAAGTTCTACACCAATTTTTTCTAAGTGTAATTTTGCTACTTTTTCATCTAAGTGTTTAGGTAGCATATATACTTGGTTTCCATATGCACCGGCATTGTTCCATAGTTCAATTTGTGCTAGGGTTTGGTTTGTAAACGAGTTGCTCATTACAAAACTTGGATGTCCGGTAGCACAGCCAAGATTTACTAAACGACCTTCAGCTAGAACAATAATATCGTTACCATCAACTGTGTATTTGTCCACTTGAGGTTTAATAGTGTTTTTGGTATCTCCATAGTTGTCGTTTAACCAAGCCATTTGGATTTCATTGTCGAAGTGTCCAATATTACAAACTATTGTTTTGTCTTTCATTGCCTTAAAGTGCTCAGCTCTAACAATGTCTTTGTTGCCCGTGGTTGTAATAACGATATCGGCATTGCTAACAACAGTTTCTAATTTTTTAACTTCAAAACCGTCCATGGCAGCCTGTAAAGCACAAATAGGATCAATTTCGGTAACAGTTACAATGCTTCCAGCGCCCTTAAAGGAGGCAGCAGTACCTTTACCAACATCGCCATAGCCACAAACTACAACACGTTTACCTGCAAGCATCACATCGGTTGCACGGCGAATCGCATCAACAGCACTTTCGCGACATCCATATTTATTGTCGAATTTAGATTTTGTTACCGAGTCGTTAACATTAATGGCGGGCATGGGTAATGTACCATTTTTAACACGCTCATAAAGCCTGTGCACTCCCGTAGTTGTTTCTTCAGATAAGCCTTTAATACCACTTGCAAGTTCGGGGTATTTATCCAATACCATATTGGTTAAATCGCCTCCATCGTCAAGGATCATGTTAAGGGGCTTTCTATCTTCACCAAAGAAAAGGGTTTGCTCAATACACCAATCAAATTCTTCTTCGGTCATGTCTTTCCATGCATAAACGGCTGTTCCAGCAGCAGCTATTGCAGCGGCAGCTTGGTCTTGGGTAGAGAAAATGTTACAAGAACTCCAAGTAACTTCTGCGCCTAAAGCCTGTAAGGTTTCAATTAATACAGCGGTTTGTATGGTCATATGCAAACATCCTGCAATTCGGGCGCCTTTTAATGGTTGTGAATCTTTATATTCTTCACGAAGACTCATAAGCCCAGGCATTTCTGCTTCGGCTAATTCAATCTCTTTTCTTCCCCATGCCGCTAGGGACATATCTTTTACCTTATTAGGCACGTAAGCAATGGTTTTTGTACTCATATCAATTTTCTTTATGTTTTTTTAAACAAAACAACATTGTTATTAGAACTTAAAATAGTTAAATTCGCTTAACAATTTTTAGTATTGCTGTGTTGTTTTTTGTTTATTTCAAAATCGACTGCAAAGATAACCAATAACTTTCAGAATATTAAATGCCTTTATATAAAACCATTACCCCAAATTCACAAACTACAGTTAAAATCTGGAAGATAACAGAGACCTATCAGGATTTAATGGAATCTGTCACATTGAAGCCGGAAAGTTTGGAGCGGGTTTTAGGAATGAAAAGTAATATACATCAACGTGGTTTTTTAAGCGTAAGGCATTTGTTGATGGCATTTGGATATCAAGATTCAGATTTGTTTTATGATGCTAATGGAAAGCCGCATTTAAGTGATGGTAAACATATATCAATAACCCATTCATTTCAATTTTCAGCAGTCGTTGTTAGTGATGGTTGTGTAGGAATTGATATAGAGAAACAACGTGAAAAAATACGTGTTATAGCGCATAAATTTATAGAATATGAGTTTGAATATTTAAATAAATTAGAGACCAATTACGTTAATAAGCTTACTGCTATTTGGTGTGTTAAAGAATCCTTGTATAAGTTGTTTGCTACACCTGGGTTAAGTTTCAAAGACCATTGTTTGGTAATTCCTTTTGGGGTTGACACGGATGAAACGGTAGCTTGGATTGATTATAAAGAAAAGAAATACCGCTATCAAATTAGATTTTTGGAATTTGAAGGGTTTACCTGTGCCTATGTTGTAGCCTAATATGGAAGGGATTTACAGTAACATACAGGGACTTGTTCAAAAGAAAGAAAAACTTCTTGCGGTTTTAATAGATCCAGATAAGATGTTACTTGAAAAAGTGACTGGGTTTGTTGAAAAGATAAACAGGTCTGTAGCAACCCATATTTTTGTAGGAGGAAGTACTGTCGATCTTTACAAAACCGAAGTTTTAGTTGCGAAGATCAAAGCAGAAACAAAACTGCCGGTTGTATTATTCCCTGGAGATGTAACTCAAATAACGGGTGAGGCCGATGCACTATTGTTTTTGTCACTACTATCTGGTAGAAATCCCGATTATCTTATAACAAAACAGGTTCAAGCCGTTGCTAAATTAAGAAAGTTAAGTTTAGAGGTTATTTCAACGGGATATTTACTCATAGAAAACGGAAAAGAAACCGCCGTGCAAAAGGTTACGCAAACAAAACCGATGCCTTGGGCCGATGTTCAAAATATTGTGGATACTGCAAAAGCAGGAGAGCTATTAGGGATGAAGTTAATTTATTTAGAAGCAGGGAGTGGAGCTATACATCCGGTATCGGATTATATAATTAAAAGAGTTAAAAATGAACTGGAAATTCCACTTATTGTTGGAGGAGGCGTAAAAAGTAAGCAACAGTTAGAAAACGCTTATAGTTCTGGTGCCGATATGGTTGTTATTGGCACAGCTTTTGAGAACAATGAGTCGTTTTTTGATGATCTAAAGAAGCCATAATTTAGATCGTGAACTGTTTAGTCTGTTATATAGTTTTACATGTTTAACAGACTCTAAACAAAACCAAAAGATTAGTAAGATTTAAAAAATGAAGCATCCATGACTAAAGATTTTGTCACACAGCAGAATAGTTATATAGATGTTACATCTGACTATAGAAAAACAATAAAAAAACACAGATGAAACGAGCATTAAGAAATTTTAAAAATTACTTCACAAAAGGGAATGTTTAAAATTTTTAATGAGAGAACGAGTGTATGGAGTGGTTGCACACGTTCTTAATTTTATAATTGCAATAAAATCAATTAATTACTAAAATTTAAACGTGTGAAAATATCAGTAGAGCTAACATTAACACCCTTGCATGATGATTACGAACCAACAATCATTCATTTTATAAAAAAGCTAAGAGCTTCAAATTTAAAGGTTTTAGAGAATCCATTAAGTACTCAAGTTTATGGCGATTATGATACAGTAATGCGTTTATTAACAACCGAAATTAAAGAAGCTTTTGAACTTATGGAACGTGGTTTGCTATTAATGAAGATTGTTAAATCAGACAGACAAGACTATGAACCCCATTTTTGATTTTCTTTTCGACCAATATTCTAATTATCAAGTTTTAGATGTTGTTTTAGAAATAATAGCAGTTATACTAGGTTTTTTGTCGGTTTGGTATTCAAAACAAAATAAAGTTTGGGTATTTCCCACAGGGATGTTGAGCACGCTTATTTTTGTGTACTTATTGTTAAAATGGGAGTTGTTGGGAGATATGATGATTAACGCATATTATTTTATAATGAGTATCTATGGTTGGTATGTTTGGACCCGTAAAGTTGATGCAACACATGAAACCCCTATATCCAGAACATCGAACAAAGAAAAGCTGTTAAGCATATTTATATTTATCGGGGCCTTGTTATTTGTATGCGTGGTTTACAATGTATATGGTAAGTGGTCTAATTGGGTTGCTTATGTAGATACACTTACAACGGCTATATTTTTTGTTGGAATGTGGCTCATGGCGCGTCGTAAAATTGAAAATTGGATATATTGGATTGTAGGGGACATTATTTCGGTTCCATTATATTTCTATAAAGGATTGGTGTTTACCAGTTTTCAATATCTAGGATTTACAGTAATTGCAATATTTGGTTATTTGGCATGGAAGAAGCATATAGACAGGAACTATCAGATTGCATAAAAGTTGTTTTGTTTGGACCAGAATGTACAGGAAAGACCATTTTGGCCAAACAATTGGCAGCACATTACCAGACACTTTGGGTACCCGAGTATTCACGATTATATGCCGAAGAGAAAGCGGCCAACAACCAAGAGCTAACAAGGACAGATGTGTTAGCAATAGCCCGGGGGCAAATGGCCTTAGAGAATAAATTGGCGAAACAGGTAAAAAAATTGTTGATTTGTGATACTGATCTTTTGGAAACTAAAGTGTACAGTGCGAACTATTACAATGGTTATGTGCCAAAAATACTAGACAAGTTTGCTATAGAAAATCAATACGATCTCTATTTTTTGACCAACATAGATATTCCTTGGGAGGCAGATGGAATTAGGGATAAGCCCAATGAACGGGAGGGTATGTTTAAAGCTTTTCAAAAAGCATTAATCGAGAATAAAAGACCCTATGTACTATTGGAAGGTAATAAAAAAGAACGCTTGGAAGTAGCTGTAAAGCACATAGATGAATTAATGAAAAGTAAAGATGATATTTACAGAAAAGGATATTGAACAGATTAAAACGAATGAATTAACGCTTGAGAAGGTGAGAGCGCAAATAGCTTTGATCAAGGCAGGTATGCCTTACTCTAATTTGGTTGAAGCAGCTTCTGTAGGTAACGGAATATTAGCAATTGAAGCGTCCAAAGAGCAAGATTATATCGATCGGTATGAAAATGCTCGTGATGCCTTATCCATAGTGAAATTTGTGCCGGCTTCGGGGTTGGCAACCCGTATGTTTAAATTTCTATTTCGTTTTTTAAATGAATATGACGCTGAAAAAGAAAGTATTAATGCATATATAAATAGAAATAAGGATAACGATTTAAAAATATTCTTGGTAGGACTGGAAAAGTTGCCCTTTTTTGAAGAAGTAGTGCATAAGTTACATGAAGTAGTTCCTAATTTTAACGAGCTGTCTTATGATGAAAAAAGAGTGGAGTTTGTAAAAACCATGTTGGATGAAGATCGGTTAAACTATAGTTTTTTTCCAAAGGGCTTATTGCCGTTTCATCGTTATAAAAAGCATGTGTCGACGGCTTTCGAAGAGCATTTATTTGAAGCAGCTTTATACGCATCATCAGGTAATAAGGTCAAATTACACTTTACAATTTCAGAAAGGCATAACCATAGATTTGGTGAGGAGTTTAGGTATATTGAAGAAGATGTAGAAGAACAAACCAAAACGAAATTCAATATATCTTTTTCTTACCAGAAAAAATCGACTGAGACTATTGCTTTAACCTCTGAAAATAAAATTTTTAGAAAAGTAAATGGTAGTTTGGTATTTAGACCCTCTGGACATGGAGCATTAATTGAGAATCTTAATGATTTAGAAGGGGATTTGATTTTTATAAAGAATATTGATAATGTTGTTGTGTCCAAACAGAAAGAGAAAGTGTCTTATTATAAAAAAGTATTGGCAGGGATATTATTGGAAATCCAAGCACAAGCATTTAAGTATTTATACCAATTGGATCAAGGGCAGATACCAGATAAAGAACAGCAAGGTATTGTAGATTTTTTGTCCAAAAAATTGAGTGTAGTAGTAACCCCAGATTTTAACAAGTATACCCAAGCGTTTAAAATAGAATATTTAAAAGAAAAATTAAACCGACCTATTCGCGTGTGTGGTATGGTGAAAAATGAAGGTGAACCGGGAGGCGGGCCATTTTGGGTTAATAATGGAAGTGGCGATGTGTCCTTACAAATTGTTGAGTCGGCACAAATCGATACCAAAAATAAACAACACAAAGAAATTGCTAGAAGTGCTACACATTTCAATCCGGTAGATTTAGTTTGTGGTGTTAAAAACTATAAAGGAGAGCCTTTCGATCTAACAAAGTTTGTGGATAACAAAGCAGCTTTTATTACCGAAAAAAACCAGAATGGAGTCGATATAAAAGCATTGGAGTTGCCGGGGTTATGGAACGGGAGTATGGCATATTGGAACTCCATTTTTGTTGAAGTGCCTTTGCTAACATTCAATCCAGTAAAAACGGTAAATGATTTATTGAAAATACCCCATCAAGTTTCTTATGATTAATAAAGAAACCCTGTTACAGGAAGCTGTTTTTAAAGCGGTGAGAAGCTCTGGTAGTGGCGGACAGCATGTAAACAAAGTAGCCTCTAAGGTGGAGTTAATGTTCGATCTTGAAGCATCATTGGTTTTTAATGATGGTGAAAAGCAAAGAATCAAAGAGAAACTTAAACATAGGTTGACAACCAAAGGTGTGCTTGTTTTACAATGTGATGAAAGTAGAAGTCAACATAAAAACAAGGAATTGGTCGCTAAGCGTTTTTTTGACCTTATAAGAACTAGTTTGGTGCGCCCTAAAAAAAGAGTTCCTACTAAAGTCCCGAAAGCAGTAATTCGGAAACGCTTAAAAAGTAAGCGGATACGCTCAGACAGAAAAGAAAATAGGAAAAAGCCTGATATTGACTAAAAAAAACGAAAAACCTGATTCTTAATTCGTAAATCTAAATTACTTTTGCAGCGTTCTCAAAAAGGGGTGCTTTTTCAGTTAGCGGACATTAGTTTTTAGTTTGTAGTTCATTCATTAGGACTTTTAACTTTTAAACTTTTAGCTTTTAACTTCGAAAGGCTGAGATCATACCCATTGAACCTAGAACAGATAATGCTGTTTAGGGAGGCGATAAATGCCGTTTGGATAATTTTATTTATCAAAAAATTATAACTCTTAAGAATAATTACCTCTTTTTATTCGATTTTAAATGTAATCGTATGAAATGAGCCATGATATTTGGTTGATATTAACCAAAATTATTACTGGCGAATTACATCTGATTTATAAAAACGATAAAATTTAACAGATGAAAAAATTATTTCTTTTTTTAATGCTTTTAGTGTTCTCTGTCAATATGAAAGCACAACAAAAGCAAGTTGATCAAGATTCAACAAAGGTTGAAAAATTAGATGAGGTTTTGGTAAAAGCGGTTCGTGTAAATGCAACCTCTCCCATTACACATTCTAATGTAACCAAAGCGCAATTGGAAAAGCGTAATTTAGGTCAGGATATACCAGTGTTGTTAAATTACTTGCCATCGGTGGTTACAACCAGTGATGCAGGCGCGGGAATTGGCTATACAGGCATTCGAGTGCGTGGTGTAAGTGGCGAGTCTACCAATATTACTATCAATGGTATACCCTATAATGATGCAGAATCCTTGGGGACATTTTGGGTTAACTTACAGGATTTTTCTTCTTCTGTAGAAAGTCTTCAGGTACAACGCGGTGTCGGAACGTCTACTAATGGTTCTGGTGCATTTGGAGCCAGTATTAATATTTTAACCGATGCCATTTCAAATGAAGCATTTGTATCGGTGTCCAATAGTTATGGTAGCTTTAATACACTTAGGCATAACATTAAATTTAGCACAGGGTTGCTTAATGAAAAGGTTGAGTTTTCTGGTCGATTGTCTAAGATCGAGTCAGATGGTTATATAGACAGGGCTAGTTCCGATTTAAAATCCTATTTTTTACAAGGAGCCTATAAAGACAACAACCGTCTTATAAAAGCCATAGCGTTTGGGGGTGAAGAAATAACATATCAAGCTTGGTATGGTGTAGATGTTTTTACTATTGACTCCAATAGAACGTACAATATTGCCGGAATTATAACTGATGACGAAGGTAACAATACAGGATTTTATGACAATCAAGTAGATGACTACAGGCAAGATCATTATCAGTTACATTGGAATGAACGATTTGACAATCAACTATCTTTAAATGTAGGTTTGAACTATACCAATGGAAGGGGTTTTTATGAAGAGTATGTAGATAATTATTTCTATACTAATGTGTATTGGGCAGACGATTCAAAATTTTCATTTTTAGGTTTAGAGCCTATTACGGTTGACGGTAATACGGTAGAAAGTATGGACTATGTTCGTAGAAAATGGTTGGATAATAATTTTTATGTGGCTAATGCAAGTTTGAATTTTAAAGATGATAAGTTGGATGTAATAACAGGAGGATCGTTTAGTCTTTACGAAGGTGATCATTTTGGAGAAATTATTTGGGCGCAATATGCAGTAGATATTAGTAAAGATTATCGTTATTACTTTGGGCAAAGTAAAAAACGCGATGCTAGTGGATTTTCGAAAGCAACCTACAAAGTAAATGATAAATTAAGCCTTTATGGAGATTTGCAATATAGGTACGTAGAATATAAAACCAATGGAACAGGCTCCAATCGTACTTTGTTTGAGATTAATAAAAAGTACAATTTTATCAATCCTAAAATAGGGGCTAGTATAAATCTGGATAGTAATAACAATATTTATGGTTCTTATGCAAGAGCGAATAGAGAGCCAAGCAGAACAGATTTTGAAAACAGTGCCGATGTAAAACCGGAACAGCTTAATGATTTTGAATTGGGATACCGTTACAAGAGTAAAAAGATAAAATTTAATGCCAATGCATATTTTATGTATTATAACGATCAGTTAGTTTTAACAGGCGCAATAGATAATGTAGGTGCACCCATAAGAGCTAATGCTGGAAAAAGTTATAGGGCGGGGGTCGAATTAGAGACGTTTATTGCTGTTGGTAACAAGCTAACAATTCAATCAAACCTTACTTTAAGTAGAAATAGAAACTTAAATAAAGGACAGTTTATAGAGGATGAGCCTTTGGGGGAAACAGATATAGCTTATTCTCCTAATGTGGTAACAAGTACAGCGCTTAATTATACACCTATAAAGGGAATGCAATTAGCACTTGTTAATAAGTACGTTGGCAAACAATTAATGAATAATATAGGCAATAAGGATTCAAGATTGAAGGCATATAATACCTTAGATTTTAATCTTGCTTACGAGTTTAAGCCAAAAGCCATTTTTAAATCGATTTTAGTGAATGGTATTGTAAATAATATAACAAACGTGAAGTATAATGCCAATGGATTTGATTATGGTGGAGGGTATTATGTGTATTACCCACAAGCAACAACTAACTTTTTAGCAGGGGTTACTCTAAAGTTTTAGATAAATAAAATGTATTAATTATTCAGGCCTCAGCAAGTTTGTTGGGGCTTTTTAGTTGGAAATTAAAAGCGTATTACCGCTAACGGTTACACGGTAATTACGTAAACTACATTGCAATGTGCCATTGTTTAGAGGAGCGCCCGTTACCAGACTATAAGTGTTTTTGTCATCACAGCCGCAAGTAGCATTTAAACCAGAATTAACAAGTACCGAACATTCGCTTTGTGGGTGGTTGGGATCTGCTGCATCCCAGGCAAGGTAGTCGGCACCAGTAAAAGCCACTATAATACCACCATTGCCAGCATTGGCTACATATGCCGAATTACCCGTAAACTGGAGTTGGCTATATTGTGGGAGGTTGAGGTTAACAGCTACATTAACACCTATATCTAGCAGGAATTTACAGTTTTTATTGTCGATAGAATTAGAACTGCAAGACATAAAAAAAGTTAGTGATAGTATGTAAAAAAAAGCTTTCATCGAATCCTAAGAATTAAATTGCAATTTACAACAAAAAGCAAATTGCGTTAAATATTTTGTATATTTGTTATATGATCTCGTTTATGCGGGATTTTTTTATTCCGAACGATTCACCGAGCATCGTCAAAGTGTGTTTTCGGAATCTTTTTATTAAATAAACGATGAAGTTATGAGTAAAGTATCTTACTATACACCTGAAGGGCTTAAAAAGCTAAGAGATGAGTTAAAACACCTAAAAGATGTTGAACGCGTAAAAGCTTCAAAGGCAATTGCAGAGGCAAGGGATAAAGGTGATTTAAGTGAAAATGCCGAGTATGATGCTGCTAAGGAAGCACAAGGTATGTTGGAAATGCGTATTTCTAAATTAGAAGACGCATTAGCAGGTGCTCGCGTTATTGATGAATCACAACTGGATAATTCAAAGGTATTAGTGTTGTCAAAAGTTAAAATAAAGAACCAAGCCAATGGTATGGAAATGAACTATACGTTGGTAGCTGATGGAGAAGCCGATTTGGCCTCTGGTAAGATTTCGGTGAATTCACCTATCGGTAAAGGCCTATTAGGAAAATCGGTTGGAGATGTGGCCGAAATTCAAGTGCCCAATGGTGTTATTAAATTCGATATAGTAGAAATATCACGCTAAAAGTATATAGTTATGGCTTCAATTTTTACAAAAATAGTTAAGGGAGAGATTCCGTGTTATAAAGTAGCCGAAACAGATGATTTTTTGGCGTTTTTGGATGTAAACCCCAATAGTAAAGGCCATACACTATGTATTCCCAAGAAGGAAGTTGATAAACTTTTTGATTTGGACGAGGCGACATATAATGGTCTAATGGCTTTTTCAAGACGTGTTGCAATTGCTATTGAGAAAGCAATACCCTGTAAGCGTGTGGGCGTATCGGTAATTGGTCTGGAAGTACCTCACGTACATGTACACTTAATACCACTGCACAGCATGGAGGATGCTCGGTTTATTCAAAAGGCAAGGTTATCCCCCGATGCGTTTCAAGAAATAGCCAAAGCTATTCAAGCTAAGCTATAGCACGATCTAAAGCAATCTGTATGGTTGTTCCTTTGTCTATCTCAGATTGTAGAACACTTATCTTTCCATTATGAAAATCTTCAATAATACGTTGGGTTAAGGAGAGTCCTAAGCCCCATCCGCGTTTTTTCGTTGTATACCCGGGTTCAAAAATTTTATTGAACAATTTTTTATGGATACCCTTTCCTGTATCGGTTACACTTACTTTTATGGTGTCTTCCAACTCCGAGATTTCAACAGTCAATTTTCCTCTTCCTTTCATAGCATCGATGGCATTTTTAACAAGGTTTTCAATCGTCCAACTATACAACTGTTTATTTAAATTTACAAAAATGGGTTCTTCGGGTGTAATAAGTTCAAAATCTATTAGTTTAGAAGATCTCGATTTCAAGTAATCATACGAATTGATAGTTTCTTCAATAATATTGACTACTTCTAAAGTGGGAGCCGACCCAATTTTACTAAAGCGTTCGGTAATGGTTTGTAGTCGGTCTATGTCTTTCTCTATTTCAAAAATATAGTCGGGATTAACATTTTCAGACTTTAAAATTTCGGCCCAACCTATCAACGACGATAGAGGTGTGCCAATTTGATGGGCTGTCTCTTTGGCCATTCCAGACCATAGCTTATTTTGGGTGGCATTTTTTGAACTTTTATAAAAGAGGAATAATACAACTATAAAAAGGAAAATAATAAGTAACAGAGCTAGAGGATAATATTTAAGTTTATTTAACAATGGAGAGTTGCCGTAGTATATTGTGCTTACCCTTTTACCTCCAACTATAACATCAATGGGGGTGTTTTCCCTTTTAAATTGGTTTATGGTTTTCTTTACAAAGGCATCGTCCTTAATTTTTTCTTCGTTAATGTTAAAGAAGCTTTCTATGCTGCCATTTGCATTTATAAGGAGCATTGGTGTGGTTGTATTGCTGTTGAGGACTTGCAGCGTTAATTCGCCAATGTCATTTTCAAGATCGGTATCTTTAAGCAAATTCATTTGAGCTATGGACAAATTTTCCATTTTTATACGCTCTTCATTTTTAAAGTGCTGAAAAAAGGAATAGGTGTTCCATAAAATGAGGGATACAATACCAAACGAGATAACAATAATAACCCAGCGTAAGGTATTTCTGTGTTTTGCAAAGACCATTAACTTAATAAATAAATTTAAATATGTAATATAATGTAAATCCGCTAAAATTATTGTGCAATATGTTGGGAAATGTATTGAACTCATCTTGACTTTTTCCAATTGGTTAAAAAATTGCGCTTTTGAGCCTGCTTTTTGTCATTTTCTCATTCCGTAGCCCTGCTATGCAAATTAAAAATGCCTTCCATCAAGTTCAAAATTGCTAATTTTCACTTCAATCAAAAAAGTTAAGATGAGTTCATTATTTATAATTTTATAAATGAAGAATGGGTATAGAAATTTTGTAGATGTGAACTAATAATAAATTCATGATTAATTTTTAATAAATATTTTAATTAGCTTTGTGGAAATTAAAAGGTGAATGAGGTCGTTTGAGCCAAACAGTTTGTCAACCAGTAAATTGCATAGTTATTTGTTAAGTGCGATAGCTCCTCGACCTATAGCTTTTGCGAGTACGGTAGACAAAAGTGGAACCCCTAATTTATCGCCTTTTAGTTTTTTTAATGTTTTTAGTGCAAATCCGCCAATATTAATATTTTCGCCGTCGCGTCGTGTTAGGGACAATACGACTAAGCATACCTTAGAAAATGTGGAAAAAATAAAGGAGGTGGTGATAAATGTTGTTAACTACGATATTGTGCATCAAATGTCCCTGAGTAGTACCGAATATGGTGCTGGGGTTAATGAGTTTGACAAGGCAGGGTTAACTATGTTGAAATCGGATATTGTAAAGCCTTTTCGGGTTTTGGAATCACCGGTGCAATTTGAATGTAAGGTCAATGACATTATTAAGCTAGGAACAGAAGGAGGTGCTGGAAATTTAATTATATGTGAAGTTGTAAAGATGCATATAAACACCGACGTTCT
This sequence comes from Snuella sedimenti, assembly GCF_016428595.1. Classification (GTDB taxonomy): domain Bacteria; phylum Bacteroidota; class Bacteroidia; order Flavobacteriales; family Flavobacteriaceae; genus Snuella; species Snuella sedimenti. The sequence continues at coordinate 12,756 of NZ_JAELVQ010000034.1, forward strand.
TAATGATGATGAATCTATAAACCAGGAAAAATTAGATTTGGTGGCCAGAGCAGGAGGAAGTTATTACAGTCGGGCAAATAAAGGTTTTTTTGAAATACCTAAGCCTTTATCTACCTTGGGAATTGGTGTAGATAGTTTTCCAGACCATGTTAAAGATAGTATGATTTTAACAGGTAATGATTTAGGTATGTTAGGAAATATAGAGGCTTTGCCAACACCCACTATGGTAAAAGATTTTATAGAAGGACTTGAGGCTAGGTATCCGGATATTAAGAAATCGACGCACAGGGAAAAACATATTTTGGCACGTAATTATTTAAGCTATGGTGATGTGGATAGTGCCTGGAAAATTTTATTAAGTTAGTATAAATTAAATAATAGATATAAATTATAATTAATGGAAGTTCAAGGAAGCGTAAAAATGATAGGAGAAACTCAAACTTTTGGAAGTAATGGGTTTAGAAAAAGAGAAATTGTTGTAACTACTGATGAGCAGTACCCTCAACATATTATGATTGAATTTATTCAAGATAAAACCGATTTGCTAAATAGCTATCAAGTAGGTCAGCAGGTAAAAATAAGTGTTAATTTAAGAGGAAGAGAGTGGGTAAATCCACAAGGAGAAACTAAGTATTTTAATACCATCCAAGGTTGGCGTATTGAGGCTTTACAAGCGAGTGCTAGTGGCGAAAACATGCCGCCTGTTCCTCCAGCAGATGCTTTTGAGCCGGCAGGAAATTTGAATGAAGACGAGCACGACGATTTGCCGTTTTAAATTATGGGGATAACCTAAAAAACGATTAAAAGATTTAAGCAGCCTCAATGTTATTAGCATTGGGGTTGTTTTTTTTAAGATAATAATTTAGATGCAGTACCTATCAAAAGACATATGGTTTCCAGATGTAACAGAAGCAACACAAGAAGGTTTGCTGGCTATTGGGGGAGACTTATCCGTTCACCGTTTGTTATATGCTTACAGAAATGGGATTTTTCCATGGTTTGGTGATGGAGAACCAATTTTATGGTGGTCACCAGATCCGCGTTTTGTTTTGTTTCCTGAAAAACTGAAGGTTTCTAAAAGTATGAAGCAAGTACTGCGTAATTGTGATTATGAAGTGACAGTAAACAAAGCGTTTGAAGAAGTCATAATACAATGTTCTAAGGCAAAGCGAGAAGGCCAGTCAGGCACTTGGATTACCGGCGACATGATTGATGCCTATGTTGAATTACATGAGATGGGATATGCCAAATCGGTTGAGGTTTGGAAAGAAGGTATTTTAGTTGCAGGATTGTATGGGGTCGATTTAGACAATGGCGTGTTTTGTGGAGAGAGTATGTTTACCAATGAGAGTAATGCTAGTAAGGCAGGGTTTATTACTTTTATTAAAAACAGCAATTATAGTTTAATAGATTGTCAAGTATATACCAATCATTTAGAACGATTGGGAGCTGAAGAGATACCGAGAGATATGTTTCTAAAGTATTTAACAAATAAATAGTGTAAAAATGGCACAAAGAATATGGCTTATAGTCTGCGTTATTTTGCTAATACCTATACGAACATTGGGTCAAGAGATGCCTTTAAAGGTTGGTGTTGTTGGGCTTAGTCATTCGCATGTTCATTGGATCCTTAGCGATCTGGATCGAAAGGATATCGATGTTGTAGGCATTGTAGAGCCTAATAAGGATCTTGCCCAACGCTATGCACAACAGTATGGTTATTCCATGTCTATAGTGTATAATACAATAAAGGAGATGATTGCTGCTACACATCCAGAGGCTGTTACAGCTTTTGGTTCGATTTATGAGCACTTACATGTTGTGGAAGTTTGTGCTCCAGAAGGTGTTCATGTTATGGTTGAGAAGCCCTTAGCGGTTAGTGTCGAGCATGCAAAGAAAATGAAAATGCTTGCTAGGAAGCACAACATACATTTGCTCACCAATTATGAAACCACTTGGTATCCTACTAACCATAAGGCCTACGAGTTGCTAAAAGAAAATTATATTGGGACCACTAGAAAAATTATTGTACGCGACGGACATAAAGGTCCTAAAAAGATAGGTGTAAATAAAGAGTTTTTAGATTGGCTAACAGATCCCATTCAAAATGGCGGAGGTGCTATTACCGATTTTGGTTGTTATGGAGCTAATTTGACCACTTGGTTAATGGAAGGTGAAAAGCCCAGTACAGTTACGGCCGTAACCCTACAACAACAACCTGAAAACAATCCTAAAGTAGATGATGATGCGACAATAATTTTAACCTATAATGATAATGTTAAAGTTATTATACAAGCATCTTGGAATTGGCCCATTGGAAGAAAGGATATGGAAATTTACGGTGTAAACGGTGTTATATATGTTGATAACAAACATGATATGCGTATTCATATTTCAAAAGGATACGACGGATTTACTGCCGAGACCTTTAATTTAGAAGAGCGAACGCCTCCATTTAATGATCCGTTTGCATTGCTGAAGGCTGTAGTGCGTAATGAAGTAGCATTGAAACCAAATGACCTTACAGCTCTTGAAAATAATATGATAGTCGTTGAGATTTTAGAGGCAGCCATTAAAAGTGCAAAGTTGGGTAAAACCGTGAAACTTAGTGCTATTGATTAAACCTCTTTATATCTAAAACAATCAGTTATATGGTCATTAACCATGCCTGTGGCTTGCATGTGCGCATAAACAACAGTAGAACCAACAAACTTAAACCCTCGTTTTTTTAAATCTTTACTTAAGGCATCAGATATTGGTGTGGTTGCTGGGATATCTTTTAAAGTCGGCCACGTATTTTTAATAGGTTTGCCGTTTACAAACCCCCAAATGTATTGACTAAAACTACCAAACTCTTCCTGAATTTTTATAAAAGCCTGTGCATTGGTCACCGTAGCATTCACTTTTAGTTTGTTTCTAACGATACCTGTGTCCTTTAAGAGTGCATCAATTTTGTCTTGTTTGTAATTGGCTATCTTTTTGTAGTCAAAATTATCAAAAGCCTTTCTGAAGTTTTCTCGTTTTCGCAATATAGTAATCCAACTTAATCCAGCTTGAAAAGTTTCTAAAATTAAAAACTCGAACAGTGTAGCATCATCGTATACAGGAACTCCCCATTCTGTGTCATGATATGCTTCGTATAAAGGATCTCCAATACACCAGCTGCATTTTGTTCTTGTGTTCATAATGATTTGAGCTTTAGGCTAAAGCATGACAAAAGTCATATTAATTACTTGACTAAGATACTAATTTTGAAACTTGAATTTTTGTGTCACAAATAAAAATAGTTATGAAGACCCTAATAAAAGAGAGCTTACAATGTAGTATGTCGTATAAGGAATATAGAGATCTGGTGGCAAAATTGGTTGCTGAAAATGGAACGACTGGTTCTGAAAAAACCGAGGAAAGGATCGATTTCACGAAGCTTAACGACAGGCGTATGAAGCGCTGGGATAAAACTATTAACATATCGGAGGACATACAGGACAAAATTATGGGGTTTGACCATCAAGTTACTTGGCTTGTCATAGTAGAGAGTTGGTGTGGCGATGGTGCTCATATGTTACCAGCTTTAGATAAAATAGCCTCATTGAATGATCGTATCGACCTGAGAGTGGTGCTTAGAGATGATAACCCTAAGTTAATGAATGCTTTTTTAACTGACGGTGCCCAGGCGATTCCTAAATTAATTATGATTGATGATGAGACTGAAGCGGTTTTAAGTACCTATGGCCCAAGACCAACAGAAGCAACTAATTATGTAAGTCGATTTAAAAACATGTATGGTAAGTTGACGCCAGAATTCAAAAAAGATTTACAACATTGGTATAATAATAATAAAGGACAAAATATTATAGAGGATGTTACCGAAATGCTCTGCCATTTTGAACCTAACGTTTGCCAATAAAATAAAACGTTATAGAGCCAATTTGTGATGCTCTATTTGGGTGTGGGCTAAAAGTAGACTTCTTAGCATATTCCAAAGCATGCTCCCTTAAACATTCGTTAGAAGAATTAGATGCCGTATTTACATAAGCGTCGGTAACATTGCCTTTGGCATTAACAGTGATATTAATGACAATTTTTCCACCTTTCTCACAAAGATATACAGGAGGAGGAATGGAAATTTTAGTACGGTCTTTTAACGAAAAACTAATAGTGCTTTTGGAATTATTGCTGTCTTCCTGTTGTTTTTTTAAAAGGTCATTTACCTTGCTGAATTTAGATAACTCTTCTTCTTTTAATTTCGAGTCTTCGGTAGCCTCATAGTTTTTAGAAGCTGTATTAGGACCTTCAGTAAAACCACTGGTTTTTGGAATGTAGTCTTCGGGGGGCGCAATGGGTTTATAGGCTTGGGCAAAATGTTTGCTTTCCTGGGTTTCATTAAAGGCTTCGTTGGTTTCAGCTTTACTGGCATTTAATTTCTCTAAAGCTTCCAGTACTTTAACTTCTTCCTCAGTTAATGCTTCTTCGGGCTCTATTTCGTAAAAGCTTTCGGAGATCATAGCGCTCTGTTTTTTTATGTTAAGGTTAAAAACAGCCATAACTACCGTTCCAGAAATAAAAAACGTGATTAAAAGGGCTCTATGTTGATTTGTTAACTTCAAATCGAAATCAGTTTCAATATATTTATCGTGATCAGTTAAAGAAAGTTTTATTTAATACCAATTTTGAATCAGTACATGGTATAAAAGTGTTGTTCATCCACAGCAATAACTGTATACGATAATAGCATTACATATTGAAATATACGTAAAATTAAGCAATATGGTTGTTAAGCTCCATTATGAATTCTTCAATAGAAACAGCATTGGCAACATCAAAATCACCAATTTTTGTACGTCGCAGTGCCGATAAATAGGCTCCCGATTGCAATGCCTTACCGAAATCATTTGCTAAAGATCGAATGTAAGTGCCTTTACTGCAAACCACTCTAAAGTCAACGTTAAGGCCATCAATATTGGTAATCTCAAATGCTTTGATATGTACAGTACGCGGCTTTATTTCAACAGTTTCACCTGCTCTGGCAAACTCATACAAGCGCTTTCCATCCTTTTTTATAGCAGAGAATAAAGGAGGATACTGTTCGATATCTCCAAGGAACTGTTTCGTGGTTTCCTGTATTAGGTCTGGGGTAATGTGTTCTGAAGAAAATGTATTGTTTACCTCCGTCTCCATATCATAAGAAGGTGTTGTACTACCCAAAACAAAAGTGCCAGTGTATTCCTTTATTTGCCCTTGAAATGTATCGATTTGTTTGGTCATTTTTCCAGTACAGATAACAAGCAACCCCGTCGCCAGTGGATCTAAAGTGCCTGCATGCCCTACCTTTATCTTTTTAATTTTAAAGGCTTGGCGAATTTTCCAGCGTAGTTTATTTACCACTTGAAAAGAGGTCCAATGTAGCGGTTTGTCTATAAGCAAAACCTGCCCAGAAAGATAATCTTCTTTAGTAAGCATGTTAGGTGTTTAAAAAGGAAAAAACAATGGCAATCAATCCAACAATAGCACAATAAACAGCAAAATAAGTGAGTTTGCTTTTTTTAACGAGTGCTATCATCCACGTGCAAGCAAACAATCCAGCGATAAAAGCCGCTATAAAGCCAATAATTAAGGATGTGAAATTCTGACTTTCGGTTGACAGGTCTCCACTCAATACGTCTTTAGCTATTTTTCCAAAAATAAGTGGAACCACCATTAAAAAGGAAAACCGAGCAGCTTTTGTTTTGTCGTTACCCAATAGGACAGAAGTCGAAATAGTAGCGCCAGAACGTGATATCCCGGGAAGCATAGCAATAGCTTGTGATATACCAATAATAAATGCGTTTTTAAAGGATACTTTTTTATTGGTGTCTTTGGCTTTATCGGCTAAAAACAATAAAATCGCTGTAACGATAAGCATAAAACCAACCAGTAGTATATTGCCTCCAAAAAGGGATTCTAATTGTGCTTCAAAAAACAAGCCTATAACAACCGCAGGGATCATGGAAATGACAATCTTAGAAATAAATTGTAAGTCGTCATTCCATTCAAAAGTTAAAGCGCCTTTAATAATAGTTAAGATGTCTTTTCTAAAAACAACAATGGTACTTAAAGCAGTAGCAAAGTGCAAAATAACTGTAAAGAGTAAACTTTCTTCTGGTACGGAATGATCTCCTAGAATCGCTTTTCCTAATTCTAAATGACCACTTGACGAAACAGGAAGAAATTCGGTAAGACCCTGGATAATACCAAGGATAATAGCATTTGTTATATCCACACTACTTCTTGTTTGGATTTAACAAAATAGCATAGACTTGAATGCCAAATCCAAATAAAATTAAAGCAGGAGCAAGACGGATGCGTCTCCAATGGAAAATATCCGGATTGAATACATTGGGGTCGTCACTACCGCCACCAGCCATTAATATAAAGCCTAAAGCGATACAAGCTAAACCAATAAACATAAATTTGTAGTTTTTCTTGCCAAACACAAAAACAGGTTTTGTGTTTTCTCTTTGTTTTTTTTCTCCCATAATTAAAGCTGTAAACGCAAAGTTGCCAATAACGATTGCAAAGTAACAGATTTATTTATAAAAGAGCGTTAACGATTTCTAAATTTACGAGCCAGAATAAAAATTGCTGTTTAGTCTGGTATAGAAATCCTATTCTAATACCACTTCAGTCGTTCCCGAAACAAGAAAAACATGGCAACAATCGGCAGCTACAACATAGTTTTCTGAAACGATTTGTTGATCATCCTTAAAGCCCCTAAACTGAACTTCTAGTTCTTTATTTTGATAGGTGTTGGCATGTTCGTCTCCAAATAGGGGGTATGTACCATTTTGTTGCATCAAAGCGAGTTCACTGCTATTGGTTTCTCGGGTGAGATCGTCACCAGATATAACAGCGACTACTTTAAAACTATCTAATGCAACCGGCATATCGTTAGAGTCCTTTATCGTTAAGGTAAGTGTTCTAAACTCTTCGGTACAGGCTATATTGGCACAGTTCGGGTCGGTTTCGTCATTGTTGTTACATGCCGAACCGACATAAATTAAAACCAAAATCAACAGCAATTTTTTAACCATAACTATTTAGACATTTTTCTTAAAGATGCTAAAAAAGTAAAAAGGTTGCTTACTACGATTAAAAATTTGAATTATTAATTAGGTGAGCTTTGTCTAATAGTAAATACGTCTTTTCTATAAAATTTTGAGAGAATTTTGTATTGGGAAGTACTTTGAACCTATAAATTTTCGTCAGTTAGAATTCCAAATCTGTGATTTGGTGTATCGAAAACAAGAAAATTGCTTATCAAGACACTCATTAATAATAGAGCTGATCTGTTTTTAAATTCAAGAACCTTTGGGTTGCAATGTGTGTACTTGCCCAAGTAATAACAATGCCCAATGTAAATACAAAAACAAATAGTAAAGTTACTAAGCTTACGTTGTTAAGTAATTCCAGTTCAGGGAATGTTTTATTTAGGTAATATAAAACAATAGCCATGCCCGTTATAGCTAAAAGCGCTCCGATTATACCCAAGCGGACACTTTTCCATACAAATGGACGCCTGATAAATTGTTTGGTTGCACCAACCATTTGCATGGTTTTTATCGTAAAACGTTTAGAGTAAACTGCTAACCGAATGGAACTATTGATTAACAATACAGCAATTAAAGTAAAAATAGCACTGATAACCAATACCCAAAAGCTGATTTTTTTAACGTTTTCATTCATTAAATTGACCAGATCGTTATCGTAGGTTACCTCGTCAACAAAATCCTTGTTAAGTGTATCAGAAGCCATTTTTTCAAGATGCTCAGATGTAACAAAATCAGCTTTTAAATGGACGTCAATAGAATTTTGTAATGGGTTATAACCTACAAAATCCATAAAGTCTTCTCCATTTTCAGCTTTCATGAATTCAGCCGCTTGCTCTTTAGAAACATACTCGGTAGATTTTACGTAGTCGGCTATAGCTAGGCTTTTTTGTAACTGCTTTATTTCTATGTCTTTAGCTGTGTCCTTTAGATAAATGGTAACAACCACCTGCTCTTTAAAGTGATCGGAGACTTTTTTTGCATTCAATATTAACATACCCAATAGTCCCAATAAAAATAAGACCAAAGCAATACTTAAAACTACCGAAAAGTAAGATGAGATAAGGCGACGCTTTTGATGTCTTTCAAATGATGAACTCATAGAATAGTGTATTGATGACGTAAAAATATAAAAGTTAATCTAAAGAAAGTTTAAAAGTGCTTGTCTTTTGACTTTGCCAAAAATGATTTTTGACTAAAAAGCAAAAGCCAACTGTTTTGATATAACTTCAATAATTAAATAATGTTGTGTAGCTTGTTGGGGTCAAGCTAGTTTTTTTGATGGTTTGCTAACTAAATAAACACCTACAACAACCATCAGGCAACTTAATATTTTTAAAAGGTTAATGTCTTGTGTATAGATATTATTGTTCAGTACATAAGCATAAATGCTTACCATAATAAAACTTATCATGGGTTGTAAATAAATATAACTACTGTTTACCGAAGGTGATACATACTTAAGGGCATAAATATTGAATAAATAAGCAAAAAAGGTAGTAAAAACCACCACATACCCAATTACCAAATAGGTGTTTGTAGTAAACGCAGCAAAGTTGGTAGCTAATAGGTCATTAAATCCAAAAGGAATAATGTATATAAAACCAAATAAAAACACCCAGCTAATTATGGTTACGGCATGGTATTTTTTCATTAAAGGTTTAACAACCACCAGGTACAGTCCATAACAGGAAGCGTTCATTAAAACGAACAGGTTACCAAGAAAAGAGCTAGTGCCAATAGCACTACTGCCATAAACAATTAAAAAAACAGCACCAATACCGCCAATGGTAATGCCCAACACTTTGTTTTTGGTAATGCGCTCTTTAAGAATAAGTGCACTAAAGATAAGGACAATAACTGGAGTAGCAGTCATGATAATAGAAGCATCGATTGGTGATGTTAAATTAATGCCGTGAAAGAATAACAACTGATTGGCTGCGGCTCCCAGCAAGCCACAAAGTGCCAGTTTTGGGAAGTCCTTTTTGGCCACGGATTCTTTTATGAAAAATGACTTAATAAACCAAAATAATAAGGTGCAACAGATTAACCGGATAAAAACAAAAGCGTTTGGGTTTATTTTTTCGGGCATAATGCCTTTGGCTATAATGTAATTAGCACCATAGATTAAGTTGGCTCCCAAAAGAGCAAGATGCGCTTTATAAATAGGTTGTTTCAAACGTGTTTTTTTTAAGCGGCAAAAGTAATCCATAATCATTGAAAAACAGCTTTTAATGGGATTTTTTGCCTTATTTATTAAGAGACTGTTTAAAATTCGTTTTTGAAATTTGTTATAGGTTATTTTTTTGCTAATTAAGGCTTTAAAACCGGAGTTTAGCAGCGCTAAATGAGGATTTTCATAACGAAAAGTGGTGAAAAAGGGCAATTTTTTAGCAAATTGAAAAAGTTTAAATGAGTTCTTTGTTTATAAACCGTAAATTTGCGCTTTTAAAAAGTAGAATTACAATTAGGATGAAGTACGATTTCAATCAAATCGAAAAGAAGTGGCAAGATTACTGGGCCAAAAATCAAACCTTTAAGGCTGAAAATAATTCAGATAAGCCTAAGTTTTATGTGTTGGACATGTTTCCTTACCCGAGTGGGGCCGGATTACATGTTGGTCATCCGCTAGGCTATATAGCTTCCGATATATATGCGCGATACAAGCGCCATCAAGGCTTTAACGTATTGCATCCGCAAGGTTATGATAGCTTTGGCTTACCAGCTGAGCAATATGCCATTCAAACGGGACAGCACCCGGCAATAACAACAGCCGAAAACATAAAAACCTATCGCAGGCAGCTAGATCAAATAGGGTTTTCTTTCGATTGGAGTCGCGAAGTCCGTACCAGCGATCCTAGTTATTATAAATGGACCCAATGGATCTTCATTCAATTGTTCAATTCGTGGTATAATAACGATAGCGACAAAGCAGAGGATATTACGGAATTGATCAGCATCTTTGAAAAAGAAGGGAATGCCAATGTTAATGCCGCTTCTGATGAAAATGTTGATATGTTTACTGCAGAAGATTGGCTGTCTTTATCGTCCGAAAAACAACAAGAGATCTTATTGCAGTATCGTTTAACCTATTTAGCCGAAACCGAAGTAAACTGGTGTCCAGCATTAGGAACGGTATTGGCTAACGATGAAATTGTAAATGGTGTATCCGAACGAGGCGGACATCCAGTTATAAGGAAAAAAATGACCCAGTGGAGTATGCGTATTTCGGCCTATGCCGAACGCTTATTGCAAGGTTTGGAAAAAATAGATTGGACCGATGCACTTAAGGAAAGTCAGCGTAACTGGATAGGCAAATCGGTTGGCGCGCAAGTGGAATTCAGAATTCAGAATTCAGAATTCAGAATTTCGGTATTTACTACCCGTCCCGATACCATTTTTGGTGTTAGTTTTATGACCTTGGCACCAGAACATGAATTGGTGTCCCAAATAACAACGCCAGAGCAGCAAGCTGAGGTTGAAGCTTATGTAGAGGCAACAGCAAAGCGTAGTGAACGCGATAGGATGGCCGATGTAAAAACCATTACAGGCGCGTTTACAGGAGCCTATGCCGAGCATCCATTTACCAAAGAGCCCATTCCAATTTGGATTGGTGATTATGTGTTGGCTGGTTATGGAACAGGTGCTGTGATGTCTGTACCTTGTGGTGATCAGCGTGATTACGATTTTGCAAAGCATTTTAATATCCCCATTCCTAATATTTTTGAAGGCGTTGATATTTCTGAGGTAGCATTTGCCGATAAGGATAATACCATCATAGCCAATAGTGACTTTTTAAATGGTTTAAACTATAAAGAAGCCACCAAAAAAGTTATTTTAGAACTTGAAAAACTTGGTTGCGGAGAAGGGAAAATCAACTACCGTTTGCGTGATGCGGTATTTAGCCGCCAGCGTTACTGGGGAGAGCCTTTTCCGGTATATTATGTAAATGGGATGCCGCAAATGATTGAAGCGGAGCATTTACCAATACAATTACCCGAAGTAGAAAAATATTTACCCACCGAAACCGGTGAGCCGCCGTTAGGAAATGCCACCGTTTGGGCCTGGGATCGCCTCAAGGCGGAGGTTGTTTCAAATAATCTTATCGATAATGAAAATGTCTTCCCCTTAGAGCTAAATACCATGCCCGGTTGGGCCGGTAGTTCCTGGTATTTTAACCGTTATATGGATGCCAATAATGAGAACGCATTTGCCAGTAAGGAAGCTTTGAATTACTGGAAAGATGTCGACTTGTATATTGGAGGTAGTGAGCATGCCACTGGGCACTTGTTGTATTCGCGTTTTTGGCAGAAATTCCTGTTCGATAAAGGATTGGTGCCTGTGGATGAGTATGCCAAGAAACTCATTAACCAGGGGATGATCCTGGGGACGAGTGCTTTTGTTTATAGGGTTGAAGGAGAAAATAAGTTTTTATCCAAAGGATTAATTGAAGGCAAAAATGTGCAACCTATCCATGCCGATGTCGCTTTTGTAAATGCTTCCGATGAATTAGATATTGAGGCTTTTAAAAATTGGCGAGAGGAGTTTAATGAGGCAGAGTTTGTACTTGAAGAAGGCGTATATAAAGTAGGTCGTGATGTTGAAAAAATGTCCAAATCCAAATACAATGTCGTCAACCCGGACAATATCTGTAAACAATACGGTGCAGACAGTTTACGCTTATATGAAATGTTTTTGGGACCTTTAGAGCAATACAAACCTTGGAACACGGCAGGTATTACGGGCGTGCACAGTTTCCTTAAAAAGTTATGGAAATTATATGTAGACGATAGCGGATTAAAGGTTACCAATACAGAACCCTCAAAAGATAGTTTAAAAACACTGCATAAAACCATTAAGAAAGTACAGGAAGATATCGAGAATTTCTCGTTTAATACCTCGGTGTCTACTTTTATGATTGCTGTAAACGAGTTAACCGCTCAAAAATGTACGAGCAAGGCTATTTTAGAACCGTTACTGGTTTTAATAGCACCCTATGCACCGCATATTGCAGAGGAATTATGGAGTCAGTTAGGAAATACTGAATCGATTTCTACGGCGCCATTTCCAGAATTTGAGGCTAGTCATCTAGTAGAAAGTAGCAAGAATTACCCGATTTCCTTTAATGGTAAAATGCGTTTTACCTTGGAGCTACCGTTGGATATGAGTAAAGAAGATATTGAAAAAACCGTGTTGGATCACGAAAAAACCCAAGAACAGTTGCAAGGACGTACCCCTAAAAAGGTGATTGTAGTCCCTGGGAAAATCGTAAATGTTGTGGGTTAATAGGTTAGGGAATTGTATCGATAAGTATTAATAGTACCTATTGTGCATTTTGATAAAAATTTGTCAATTCGAGTGGATTTCACGATTGAAATGAGTGAAATTTGTATCGAGAATGAGAATTTTTAGTCTTTGAAATAGTTGTCGATACGATTTTTTTAAAAATCACTCTAACGGACATTGCATAAAAATAATAAATTCAAAGAGTACAACAGGTTTAATAGTATAAAATGAAAACCGATGAAACAGATATTTTTGATTTGTGTGTTGCTTTTAGCCGTCTCCTGTGCTAATTCAAGTAAAAAACAAACAGTGGAGTTGTCATGTGGGCAGTGTCAGTTTGGGATGACTTCCCAAGATGGTTGTGATTTGGCCGTTCGGATTAATGAGGAGTCGTATTTTGTGGATGGAGCAGATATTGATGATTTTGGCGATGCTCATGATGAGCATACCGGGTTTTGTGAAGTCATTAGAAAAGCGGAAGTAGAAGGTGAGCTGATAGGTGATCGTTTTAAAGTAAGTACTGTTGAATTGTTGGATCAATAATTTCACAGATGGAAATAATTGGTTTTATAGCAGCCTTTTTAACAACCGCAGCATTTTTACCTCAGGTGTATAAAACCTGGAAGACTAAAGATGTATCGGGATTATCGCTGCCCATGTTGTTATTGTTTTTTACGGGTATTGTTCTATGGCTTATTTATGGTATTCAAATAAAAAGCCCTTCCATGATTTTTGCCAATTGTGTTACAATCCTGTCGTCGTTTCTGTTAGTGTATTTTAAAATAAAATATGCTAAAAAATAATGTTAACTGACAAACTTTCATATTAAAAGATTGGCGTTATTATTGCTATGATTATTTCGTAATAAAGCATAAAAAAAGAAAAAAATGATAGGATATTATATATTAATAGGAGCTATAGCCTTAGTAAGTTGGGCAGTTAGTAATACTCTAAAACGTAAATTCGAAAAATACTCTAAGACGCAATTGCGTAATGGTATGAGTGGTCGTGAGATTGCAGAGAAAATGCTTCACGATCATGGTATTTATGATGTTGAAGTGATTTCGACCCCTGGACAGCTAACCGATCATTATAACCCCAATAATAAAACGGTTAATTTAAGCGAATCGGTTTATCACCAGCGTAATGCCGCAGCAGCTGCCGTAGCAGCACACGAATGCGGTCATGCTGTACAACATGCCAAAGCTTATAGCTGGTTGCAAATGCGATCGTCTTTAGTGCCAGTAGTGAGTGTTACATCAGGTATGTCGCAATGGTTAATTATTGGAGGCCTTATATTAGGAGGTGCAGCCGGAGTAGGTTTAGGTTGGTGGGTAGCAGCAGCCGGTGTGGTATTTATGGGCTTTGCGACCTTATTTAGTTTTATAACATTGCCTGTAGAGTACGATGCGAGCCATCGTGCCTTAGCATGGCTAAAAAACAAAAACATGGTTACCCAAGAGGAGTATGCAGGTTCTGAAGACGCCCTTAAATGGGCAGCGCGAACCTATTTGGTGGCAGCTATTGGAGCACTTGCATCCTTGTTGTATTGGGCACTGCAAGTATTTGGTTCCAGAGATTAATTAAGACTGATAATGTAAATAAAAACCGAATTTTTACAGTTGCGTAGGAATTCGGTTTCTTTTTTTATTACATTTAGGGCACTAACAAAAAACAATATTATTTATGGAAAATAGGATTCAAAACAAACTGATGGTAGCCGATCTTTCAGAAGCGGACAAAGTCACTTTTTATAAAAAGACCTATACGCATGTTGCGGGTGGAGTACTGGTATTTATCCTTTTCGAGTACCTGTTGCTTCAAAGTGAGGCCATTGTTAATTTTGCATTGTCTATGACCGAAGGGTACCGTTGGTTGATCATGTTGGGCGGATTTATGTTGGTAACCAATTATGCGGAGCGTATGACCTTAAGAACGGCGGATAGGAATAAGCAGTATATGGCTTATGGCTTGTATATTTTAGCTGAAGCATTCATTTTTGTACCTCTAATTTATATAGCTGCTGTCTATACGGACTCCGGTTCGGAGATTTTAAACCAGGCGGCCATTATTACTTTGGGATTATTTACCGGTTTATCGGCCATTGTGTTTGTAACCAAAAAGGATTTTTCGTTTTTAAAAGCAGGTTTAACCGTTGGGTTCTTTATCGCTATTGGTCTCATTTTGGCAGGTACCTTATTCGGATTTAACTTAGGACTTTGGTTTTCTGTTGCCATGTGTGCATTGGCCGCTGGATCCATATTATACCAAACATCTAACTTGGTTCATAAATATTCAAATGATGAATATGTGCCAGCAGCCTTAGGCTTATTTGCATCACTCATGTTACTGTTTTGGTATGTGCTAAGTATTCTGATGTCACGCGATTAAGAGAAATTGTAAATTAATATAAGTCAAGCCTTGAAGTTGTTCAGGGTTTTTTTGTTGTCATGCAGAAGGAGGCCTTAAGCCGACTGAAGCATCTTATTCAAGTTCTTGTAGTTTCTTATTATTGTTGCTCATGTTACAGAGATACTTCGCTTCACTTTGTTTCGCTCTGTATGACAATACAAAAGTAAACGAGATCTCGACTGATGTTTTGCGTTTATTTGTTACTTTCTCGGTAGACCGTAGTTCCTGTTTTTTTTAATTTTCTTTTGTCATACCTGCCTTTGGTCTTTACTCAAGATAAACTGTGGCAGGCATCCACTTTTGGCTATGTATATAATAAAACTATGTTTAGTACTATGTTCGGAATCGTTGGTCAGAACTATATTATGATTTCTTACTTTTTCCCATTGCCGCAAAAAGTAAGCAAAAAGGTCTAGGCTTACGATAAAACCCTGATAAAATGCTACGGTATCTCCTTCCACGGATGAAAATACCTCCCCCTCATTACTTCGGGGTCAAACAAGATTTTCATCCCTATGCCTTCCTGCTACCTTGATTTTTAAGGGTTTTATCGGTAGGTCGGTTCATTTTCTCTTGAACCTATGAATTGTGTCGAATTTGTTTCAAAAAGGCTAAAAGCATCTAGTAAACTTATCTGTAATAAAAAACTTAAAAAATGATTTGAAAAGCTGATTAAAGCTCGTTATATTGTGGGAAAATTAGTGTTGTAATTTTACGACTTGTAGTTATATAAATAAACTCAACTGGTAGGTATATAAGGTATAAAGATAATATAAAGTATAAGTATGGATAGAATAACTAAAAGCTTAATTATAGAATTACTTCAAAGTCAAGAATTAGTGACTGAAGGAGATGCGAAAGACTTTGAGAAACTTGTGAATTATTGTATTGTTTCAAATGACTATTCAAAAACGATTGATATTAATGCGATTACAATAGGTGATGGTGGTGACACGGGAATAGATGGCTTAGCAATAATTGTTAATGGGCAGCTTGTTGAAAATAAAGATGAAATAGATGATTTACTTGAGAGAAACAATTTTCTTGAAGTTCAATATATTTTTACGCAAGCAAAAACTTCTTCAAGTTTTAACAGTGGAGAAGTAAATACTTTTATTTTTGGAGTAAAGGATTTTTTTTCTGAAAATCCTTCCTTGGTTCGAAATTCCGATATAGAAAAATTTGCTGAAATATCTGATTACATTTATGAAAAAGCTCCTCACTTTAAAGAGAACCCTTCAATAAAAATGTTCTATTGTACTACTGGTAAATGGGTTAATGATCAAAATCTGTTAGCTGTGATTAATCAAGGTAAATCTGAGATAGAGCAGTTTAATCTATTTGAAAAAATATTATTTTATCCATATGGAGCGAAGGAGATAGCTACTTCATATCGAAAGACTAAGGAGTCAATCAGTACAACTTTGACATTTTCTAATCGAGTAACATTGCCAACTATTAATGGAATATCGGAAGCCTATATTGGAATTCTTCCTTTTTCTGAGTTTAGAAAGATTCTATCTGATGAAGAAGATAACTTAGTAAACGTTTTTGAAGATAATGTTCGAGATTTCCAAGGGACAAATAATGATGTTAATAATGGTATTGAAAAAACATTAAATAATTCTGATTCAGATCTTTTTAGTGTACTTAATAATGGTGTAACAATAGTAGCAAGTTCTATTTCTCCCACAGGAGATAAGTTTACAATAAGAGATTATCAAATTGTAAATGGTTGCCAAACTAGTAATGTACTCTTTAATAATAGATCAAGTAGTTTTATAGGAAATGTTAATGTTCCTGTTAAGATTATTGCTACGGATGATGACGAAATAAAGAATAGAATTACTCTTGCAACTAATAACCAAACTCCAATTAAAAAAGAACAATTAGCTTCTCTTACAGCATTCCAAAGAAGTCTTGAGCAATACTATAACTCTTATAGTGGTGATGCTAAACTCTATTACGAAAGAAGGTCTAAACAATATAATTCTGACAGTTCTGTTTTGAAAACACGAATTATTACTGTTCCCTATCAAATAAAATCTTTTGCTGCCATGTTTCTAGATAACCCTCATCAAGTAACTAGCTTCTTTGGAACAATTGTAAGTAGATTGAATGAAGGAAAAGCTCAGATTTTTACGCCCGATCATGTGTTCTCTCCATATTACACCAGTGCATTTGCTTATTATAAACTTGAAAATCATTTTAGAAAACGAAATATAGACACCTCATATAAAAAGGTTAGATTTCATATATTGATGTTATTTAGAATGATTTATCAACCTGAGCCAATGCCAGCATTTAATTCAAAAAAAATGGATACTTATTGTCAAAAACTGTTAAACATCTTAAATAATGATACAGAGTCATTGAAAGCTTTTCAGAAATGTTTAAATGTCATCGATACAGCAGAGTTTGATAAAGCTGATAAACAGGATATAAAACTATTATCCAAAACTAAAAACCTAATTGAAAGAGCTGATAAAATTACCGCACACAATATTATATATAAGCAATAGATTAATCACCAGGGTTAAGTGCTAAAGCTTGAATTAAAGTAGATGCAATTTGAAAATTTATAG
Organism: Snuella sedimenti; assembly: GCF_016428595.1. Taxonomy (GTDB): domain Bacteria; phylum Bacteroidota; class Bacteroidia; order Flavobacteriales; family Flavobacteriaceae; genus Snuella; species Snuella sedimenti. The sequence continues at coordinate 30,124 of NZ_JAELVQ010000034.1, forward strand.
CATTATAATCCATTGTTACAAATAGTAATAGAGTGTGGTTAGTACTTTTGAATACACTATGAATGTAAGATTATAATATGAAGTCTTTTAGTAAGTCATTTCTATTGTTTTTATTAATTTTCTCAATGTCACTCATTGGAAATACCCAAAATAAAAGCATTCAAGATTCAAAAAACATTAGTTCCTATGACCGTGATTTAAAAATACTTGAAGAGAAGTTGGTCTTTACTAATATGGTCTGGGATAGTTTGGATTATATCCTTAGGCAAAGGCCTTCCGATACCATTTATAGAAATGTTGTTAGGCAACATTTTAAGGAAAATAAGCAAAAACAACTCGATGTATATCGAAGTTTCATTTATGAGAACCCCCAATCTTTTGTGTCAGCCGAAACCTTAAATAATTTAAAATTTCTTTATGGTAAGGAGGTAACTCAAGAATTGTTTCAACCAATGTCCGAAACAATAAAGAGTTCTCAGCTCGGGCAAAATATATCTAATTTTATTGATTTATCTCAAACTCCAGAAATTAATGACAAGTATGTTGATTTCGAATTGCAGAATCAATATGGGGAGAAAGTTAAACTTTCAGAACACTTGGGAGAATATACCTTAATCGAATTTTGGGCTTCTTGGTGTGTGCCATGTAGGAGGTCAAACCCTGAATTAGTAGAGATTCATGAAATTTTTAAAAATAGGGGATTGAACATTATTGGTGTTTCAGTAGATGACGATAAAGAGTCTTGGATTCAGGCAATTGAAGAAGATGGACTAGGTTGGATAAATGTTAGTGATTTAAAAGGAAAAGAGAATACGGCAGCGTTAAAATATGGCATAACAGGTGTTCCGACTAATTTTTTAATCAATAACCAAGGAATCATCATTGCCAAGGATGTTGATATAATACGTTTGAAGAGTTTAATAAACTAGAAGACAAAGCTTCATACATAATCAGTAACCTTTTTAGTCCAAGTTTTGTTAACACCAGGCAACAGGAAACCTTTAAAAACCACTTAAAATGCGGTTTAATCATTTATTGTAACATTTTAAAAATAATTAGACAATTAGAGCGTAAAATATTGCCATAATAACTGTGAAATTTACCTTAACAGATAGAGGGTTTTTAGTAATTTGGCAGTTTTAACAACCGTGTAAGCGTATTAATAAAAACAAATGGAAAAACCCTTAAAATATTACCAGGACCACTTAAAAAAATACCAGTCAGAAGTCCATAGGTTATACAAAAGCATGACACTGCTAAGTACGCTCAGATTGTTGGTGTTTTTAGGAACAGGCTTTGGTATTTACCTGTTTTTTGGGCATTGGCAGCTAGTGGTTCCTATAGCCGCGGTGGGTATTATTGCATTTGCTTACTTGCTTTCAAAATATACCGATACTAAAGCAGAAAGAAATTTTAACAAGGCGCTGGTGGCGATTAATGAAGAAGAAATAAAAATAGCTTCTGGAGACTGGTACGACAGAGATAAGGGCTTGCAGTTTCAAGATCCAAATCACTTTTATAGTTTGGATATCGACCTGTTTGGCCGTGGGTCGTTGTTTCAGTTTATCAATAGAACCACTATTAACGAAGGCAGACACAAGTTAGCCGATGCTTTAAAAGCTAATGCTGTAGATGGTATTGAGGCAAGGCAGGAAGCGATACAAGAACTAAGTGGAAAACCGGAATGGCGTCAGTTCTATACAGCGACGTCTAGTTTGGTAGATATTGAAACGCCGGCAAAACAAATTATTGTTTGGTTGCAAAACCACAACGTCTTTTTACCAAAAATAATGCGATGGTTGCCGCTGAGCTTTGGGGTACTATCGGTTGTGTTTTTTGTGTTAACAGCTCTTAGTATAATACCCAATCCTGCTTTTATAGGGTATTTGTTGTTTGTTGGATTGGGCATTACGGGACGTTATTTAAAAAAGATAAACGTGCTGGCATTAAATACCGATAAGGTTAGGGATACCTTTAGGCAATATGCCTTGTTGTTGGATTTAATAGAAAAGGAATCCTTTACTTCCGAACTTTTAAAAGAAAAGCAGCAACAGATCCAGTTGGAAGGCAAAAAAGCATCGGTCATTTTTAAAGCCTTTTCAAAATCCCTGGATGCTTTGGATAATAGAAACAATCTTATCGGTGCTATTTTTGGAAACGGTTTCTTTCTGACGGATATTAAAAATGCCTATCATATCGAACAATGGATCCATCAGTATGCCAATACCGTTGCCGATTGGTTTGAGGTCGTTTCTTTTTTCGATGCGTTTAATACACTTGGGAATTATGTGTATAATCACCCAGAGTTTGTGTTTCCTAAAATTAGCAAGGACAAGGCCATTATAAAAGCTGAAGCCCTAGGGCACCCATTGTTAAACAAGGACAAACGGGTAGACAGTGATTTAACGATGGAAAATGAGCAGTTTTTTATTGTTACCGGAGCTAATATGGCTGGAAAAAGTACCTTTTTGCGTACCGTTTCCCTGCATATTGTTATGGCTAATATGGGATTGCCTGTTTGTGCTAAAAGCAGTGTCTATTCGCCCGTAAAATTGATTACGAGCATGCGTACATCCGATTCGTTAACCGATGATAGCTCCTATTTCTTTTCGGAATTAACCCGTTTAAAATACATTGTGGAGGCCATTCAAAAAGAACCTTATTTTATTGTTTTAGATGAAATACTGAAAGGTACTAACAGCACCGATAAGGCCATTGGCTCCCGAAAGTTTGTTGAAAAACTCGTGGCATCCAATGCTACGGGTATTATCGCTACGCACGACCTGAGCCTATGCGAGATCGAAAAGGAATTGGATGATGTTAAAAACTATTATTTTGATGCCGAGATCATTAACGACGAACTTCATTTCGATTATACTCTGAAACAAGGTGTTTGTAAAAATATGAATGCGTCCTTCCTGTTAAAGAAGATGGAGATTGTTTAAAACCTCTTATTGATCGTTAAGTCAGCACTTATTCTTCTAAGGTTTTTATAAGCTCATCCAATTTTTTGAGCCTGGGAATAATTTCATTTCTCACCCGTTTTTTATTTAAAAAGTACGCGTGCATTCCTATGCCGATGGCAGCTAGAAAAGTAATGATTATTACATTGTGTGTTGCAGAAATATGCCATAGACCACTAAAAAAGAGCAGCAATATGGGGTAAAGAGGTAAAACAAGCCAATACACGGCGGTTTTAAGTAATCTCTTTTGGGCATTAAGATATTTTTGAGTCTTTTTGAGATAATCAAGATAGTTCTCATCCAAATCGTTTGGCTTGTATTTTTTTATACCAACTACCTTAATGACTAAATTGATCAGTAAGATTACAAAAAAGGCAGAAGCAATTTTAGTAGTGGTGAAAGGAATGAAATAAACGTAAAAAGCAAAGGCTAGTATACCAATACCGGCAGAAATTAGCTCAATAAGCTCTAAATACTTCCACCAGCGATGTAAACGTCCTAAACTGGATTGTAGCTCTATCATCAGTTTCGATTTCTCGAACTTGATGCGTTCCTGATTGCTTGACGACTGCCAGATTTTAATTAATTCATCTTCTATCATGATAATTCATTTATACAGTTCAATAATTTTAACTTAATTCTTTTAATCTTTACGGCTATGTGGTTTTCTGTCAGGCCGGTAATGATCGAAATGTCTTTATAAGGTACTTTCTCCAGATAAAGCGTTATAATGGCTTTGTCTGCTTTATTCAACGCATTGATACAACTTCGGAGTTTTATTAGTTTTTCGTTGCTTTCAGTAGTTTTAGCTTCCGTTTGTTCATTAACGATAACAATACTGTCCATCGCAATAAACCGCTTTTGCTTTTTAATGGTTTTAGATTGAAAACGCAGACAGGTATTAAGGGTGATGCGATACATCCAGGTGTCTATAGAGGACTTCCCCTTAAATGAGGGCATAGATTTCCATATGTTAATCAAGACTTCCTGTAGCAGGTCTTTTGTGTCTTCAGAATTTTTGGAATAGACAGAACATATTCTTACTAATTTTTGTTGGTTTTCTTCAAACGCTTTTAAAAAGACATCCTCCAATGTTTTACCCATAATTGTTTCTTGTTTCTATTGTATTAGTTACAAGCGCTTTAAAAATATGACAATTTAGATTGACAATTAGTAGTGATGCGTTTGTTAAAGTTTAATTCTCTAAAAATGCAGTAAATACAACATATACGATACGTTCTTTGATTTTTTGATTTGATTTACAGAATAACTTTGGTCAAAACCAAGGT
>NZ_JAELVQ010000035.1 GCF_016428595.1 Snuella sedimenti
TCAAATAGAAACGATTTTTAGTGGCTCACTTTCGTCCGGCAAGCTATGCTCAATTTAGACCGGCAAGGGTGGCTCACTTTGCTCCGAAGTTAGTGGTATACTTTGTCCGAATTTTGCATCGGTTTGTAATCCGTATTTTAATCGGGTATCCTTTCTTCGTTTCATACCTGGTATCAAGAATAATTTCCGCAGAAGTAGCCATAAAATTTGCAATGAATTTGCAACGAATTTAAGTAAAAAATGGTAAAAATTGGTAAAAAATGTGGTTTTGCAATGAATATTTATTGTAAAAAAGAACCCTCTTAAAACGACAAAACCCCAGTATTACTGGGGTTTCGGTGGTGTGACCTCGGCAGGATTCAAACCTGCAACCTTCTGAGCCGTAATCAGATGCGCTATTCAGTTGCGCCACGAGGCCATTTTTAGTGGCTGCAAATATAATGTTTTTATTAAAAGACTACCAAATTTTATTTAAAATTTATATTTCTTTATTTTTGAATATGAAAAGAGAACTCTTAGAGGAAAGGTTTGACTATATTCTAGACAATAACCTTATTGCTGAAATTTTTGAAGTAGGTACTTTTAAAAAGTATTTGACAAATGATATCATAATAGATATAGATCAACCTTTAACACACATCCCTCTTTTACTTGATGGTAACATAAAAATACTTAGAGAAGATAAAGAAGGCAACGAACTCTTAATTTATTTTTTGGAAGCTGGAGAAACATGTACCATGTCACTAACCTGTTGCATGGGAACTACAAAAAGCAAAATAAGGGCCGTGGCCGAAAAAGATTCTACTTTAATAATGATCCCCGTTCAAAAAATGCAGAACTGGCTCGACAATAACAGCAGTTGGAGAAATTTTATATTAGAAAGCTATCAAACACGGTTTACCGAAATGCTGGAAACTATCGATAACCTTGCCTTTATGAAAATGGATGAGCGCTTATACAAACACCTAAAAGAAAAATCTAAGCTCCATGACTCTAGCACTATTATTGTTAAACATCAGGATATTGCCGAAGATTTACATACCTCTCGAGTTGTTATTTCCAGGCTACTTAAACAGTTAGAGAATGACAAAAAAATCAAATTGAGTAGGAATAAAATTGAGATTTTATAATCTTAAGTAACAATTATTACAAACCAAAGTTATTAAGCTATCTAACTTTGCACTAAACACTAAAACATGGAATCTATTTTAAACCCTTGGCCATGGTATGTCTCTGGCCCACTAATTTCTGTAGTTATGGCTTTACTCCTTTACTTCGGAAAGACCTTTGGCATGTCGTCTAATTTAAAAACGCTGTGCACCATTATAGGGGCCGATAAATTTAGCAGTTTCTTTAAAACAAACTGGAAAGAACAATCGTGGAACCTAACCGTTGTTGTGGGAGCCATAATTGGAGGCTTTATAGCCGTACAGTTTTTATCTAACGATAGTGTAACCAATTTAAATCCACAAACCATTACAGAACTTAAAGAGATGGGATTCAAGAATTCTGGAGCAACATTGGTTCCTAACGAAATGTATAGTTTGGAAGCCATAAGCTCTCCCAAAGGACTATTGCTTTTGATCATTGGAGGATTACTTGTAGGCTTTGGAACACGTTATGCAGGAGGCTGCACTTCTGGACATGCCATTACAGGGCTTAGTAGTTTACAAAAGCCTTCGCTTATAGCTGTAATTGGTTTTTTTATTGGAGGTCTCATTATGGCAAACTTTATTTTGCCATACATTTTTAAAGTGTCATAAAAAGATCCTTTTTATCAATTTTAATTTAATAATGCAGCACGCATTTATCTATAAAAAATAACAAATGAAACGAACATTAATAAATTTTAAGCATTTTATCACAAAAGGGAATGTTTAAAATTTTTAATGTGAGAGCGTAGTGGTTGCATACGTTCTCAATTTTATAATTAATATAAAATCAAATGAATTATCAAAATTTAAACGTATGAAATATTTTAAATTTTTGCTTGTAGGTATCTTTTTTGGTATCGTATTAGTTAAATCTGAAGCCGTATCATGGTATCGCATATATGAAATGTTCAGATTTCAATCCTTCCATATGTATGGTATAATAGGTACTGCCATTGCAACTGGCGTTCTATTTTTACAAATCTCAAAAAAGGGCTTTGTAAAGAGTCTAAAAGGCTCCGATATTTTTGTCCCCAAAAAAGAAAAAGGGTTTTCTAGATACATTATTGGTGGTAGTATTTTTGGTCTGGGATGGGCATTAATAGGTGCTTGCCCAGGACCAATGTATATTCTATTGGGAACAGGCGTATACAGTATGATTATAGTTATTCTCGCAGCTATTTTAGGTACGTTTATTTACGGTGTTTTAAAAGACAAACTACCGCATTAAATGGATACAATTCATCTATTAGGTTATGCTGGCGCTCTTGTGGTTGGTCTTGTTTTAGGACTTATTGGTGGTGGAGGTTCTATTCTTACAGTTCCTTTATTAGTCTATTTATTAAGCTACAACCCCATAACTGCTACGGCCTATTCACTATTTGTTGTTGGTTTCACCTCATTGGTTGGAACATTTCAAAAACATAAAAAAGGATTGGTTGACTTTAAAACGGGGCTAGCCTTTTCGTTTCCTTCCTTTATGGCTGTTTATTTGTCACGAAGGTATTTGGTGCCTAACATTCCAGATATTTTATTGCAGTCAGAAGATTTCGAGCTAACCAAAGAAATGGTCATTATGGTATTTTTTGCCATAATTATGCTATTAGCATCCTACTCGATGATTAAAAATAAAAAGAAAACCAATACCCCCGAAAAGAAACAACATTATTCTAAAACATTTGTCCAAGGACTGATTATTGGAACAATTACCGGAATTATTGGTGCTGGTGGTGGTTTTTTATACGTACCTGCCCTAGTATTATGGGCTAACATCCCAATGAAAAAGGCTGTTGGTACCTCTTTAATTATTGTTTCTATCAATTCCTTAATTGGCTTTACAGGCGATATTCAAACATTGCAAATTGAATGGGGATTTCTTCTTTTATTTACATTAATGTCTATTTTAGGCATCCTTATAGGCGTATTTCTCTCTAAGTTTATTAGTAGTAAAAAACTAAAAAAAGGCTTTGGTTTTTTTACCCTAATCATGGCCATATACATCATTTACAAAGAACTTTACATTTCGTAATGTTACAAAAGTAACACAGGAAACTTTTGTGGTTTCGTACCTTTGATTCCAGTTTTAATTGCCCAACCGTTATTAAAGAGGTTATACGCCTTATAATAATCTAGTTCATACAAAAAACATTAAGACACATAAAGCTTTAAAACAACGCATAAAACAGGATGAAACGAACATTAATAAATTTTAAAAATAGTTTTACAAAAGTGTAGAGACTGTTTAAAATTTTTAATGTGAGAGCGAAGTGGTTGCACACGTTCTCAATTTTATAATTAGTATATAATCAAATAATTAACTAAAATTTAAACGTGTGAAAATAGAACAAATATACACAGGATGCTTAGCACAAGGCGCTTATTATATAGAATCGAATGGAGAAGTAGCTATTATAGATCCCTTACGCGAAATACAACAATACATAGACAAAGCTACTAGTGAAAATGCAAAAATTAAGTATATTTTTGAAACACATTTTCATGCCGATTTTGTGTCGGGGCATGTAGATTTAGCTGAAAAAACTGGAGCAACTATCATTTTTGGTCCAGGAGCAGAAACAAACTACGAAGCTTGTATCGCCAAAGATAATGAAGAATTTAAATTAGGAAACGTTACAATAAAAGTGTTACATACCCCAGGTCATACACTAGAATCTGCTACGTATCTATTGATCGATGAAAATGGGAAGGACTATGCTATTTTTTCGGGAGACACCTTGTTTTTGGGAGATGTTGGTCGCCCAGATCTCGCCATAAAATCGGATCTTACAAAAGAGGACTTAGCCGCTATGCTCTACGATTCCTTACGCAACAAAATAATGCCTTTATCCGACGATGTTATTGTATATCCAGCTCATGGTGCTGGGTCGGCCTGTGGGAAAAACTTAAGCAAAGAAACCGTGGGCGTTCTTGGGGAACAAAAGCAAACCAATTATGCATTGCGAGCTAATATGACCAAAGAGGAGTTTGTTGAAGAAGTTCTTAGAGGTATTGCCCCCCCTCCTCAGTATTTTGCCAAAAACGCTATGATGAACAAAGTTGGTTATGACTCCTTTGACACTGTTTTGAAAAGAGGTGATGTGCCCTTAACACCTGAAGATTTTGAAGCTATCGCCAACCAAGAAAGTGCTTTGGTTCTTGATGTAAGAACACAAAAGGACTTTGTAAAGGGGCACATACCGAATGCTGTTTTTATAGGTATTAATGGTGCCTTTGCTCCATGGGTAGGTGCTTTAATTACCGATTTAAAACAGCCCATTTTATTGGTTACCCCAGAAGGAAAAGAAAAAGAAACGGTTACACGTTTATCTCGTGTTGGCTATGACAATACCCTGGGTTATTTAAAGGGAGGCATCGATGCATGGAAAGCATCGGGAAGAGACATTGAGACCATCCAGTCCATTCCGGCAGAAGCGTTCGCTGAGCATTTTAAAAATGATGCCGTAAACACGCTTGATGTTAGAAAAGATGGTGAATATAAGTCGGAGCACTTAAAAGGTGAGAATGTCCAACACCTAGCATTAGACTATATAAACGACAACATGAATACCATCGATAAGCACAAGACCTATTATTTACATTGCGCTGGTGGTTATCGCTCTGTAATTGCTGCGTCTATCTTAAAAGCCAGAGGTTTTAACAATTTAATTGATATTGCTGGTGGGTTTGCCGCTATAAAGAAAACAGATTTGCCAACAACCAACTATGCCTGTCCAAGTACTTTATAACACTTATGATTAATAGCAATTAAAAACTAAACGCCTCCTCATTATTTATGAAGAGGCGTTTTTAAGTTTTATATGCTTTAAACTAACTATTACTTTTTTATACGATCTCTGCATTTAAACCAGCATCCAACAACATGGAACAGCGCGGTTTTAAATCGTCGTAAACACCTGTTTTTACCGTACATTTGCCTTTGTAATGCACAATAATTGAACATTGTTCGGCCTGTTCTGCAGTATGGTCACAAACAGACATTAGCGTTTCAATAACGTGATCGAAAGTATTGACATCATCATTATACAAAACAATCTCGTTTTGTGTTACTGCTACTTCTTCTAACAGCAACTCCTCTAATAACTCTTCTCTCGTGCTCATAACAAGTTGATTGATTTTCAAATAGTTCCAATAAAAAAAAATTCAAATTTTATGCTAATTTAAAAATTTTAAAGCAACCCAATTATTCCTTTGTAATTTTTCTTCAAATTTTAACAAATGTGATTCACAAGCTTCTTGGATCATTGGAATGTCATCATCATAAAACCCACTTAAAAACAACAGTCCATTTTTATTTAAACACGCAACATAGGTAGCCATATCATTTAGCAAGATATTACGATTTATATTAGCAATAATAATATCGTACTTTTTACCTTTTAATACTGTTGCATCGCCTTCAATAACTGTAATATGCTTACAGCTATTACGTTCTACGTTTTCTATACTATTTAAATAACACCAATTATCATAATCTACCGCATCAATTCTAGTAGCTCCTCTTTTTTCTGCTAAAATGGCTAAAACGCCTGTTCCACACCCCATATCTAAAACCGATTTATTTGTAAAATCGTTTTTTAAAATATGCTGTAGCATCATATGAGTGGTTTCGTGATGTCCGGTACCAAAACTCATTTTGGGCTCAATTACAATATCGTATTGCGTAGCTGTCCTTTCATGAAATGGAGCTCGCACAGAACATAGGTTATCTACCACAATAGGTGTAAAATTCTTTTCCCATTCGGAATTCCAGTTCACCTGTTCAATTTCATTAAAATTGTATTCTATAGTAAACTCAGAAGAATTTAAAATTTGAACATCCTCTAAAATAGCATCGTTCCATTCTTCTTTTTGAATGTAAGCTGTAACGCCATCTTCTGTTTCAACAAAGCTTTCAAAGCCTGCATAACCTAATTCGGCAATCAATATCTCTGTTCCAGGTTGTAAAGGTGTTACCTTAAAGTCATAACCAATGTAAACAACGCTCATAGTACTCTATTAAAATATTAATATTAGTTTGACTACCTTATTTTAAATTCTTTTGGAGGTATTGCTCCCATTAAATGCTTTACAAAGTAATCCCAACGTCGACGCATCATATAATAGGTATCGGCTCCATAACCATGCCGCTGATTAGGAAAAATGAGCAAATCAAAATCTTTATTGGCCTTTATTAAAGCTTCTACAACCAAAAGCGAGCTATATGGAGGTACATTATCATCCATATTCCCATGGGCTATTAGTAACTTCCCTTTCAAATTATCGACATAATATTGATTAGCCTGCACTTTATAATTATCATCTTTCATTAAGCCTATATAACGCTCTCCCCAATCATCCTCATAATTACGATTATCGTGGTTACCAGATTGCGAGACGCCTACTTTATAAAAATCGGGATACAGTAAAAGTGCAGTGGTTGTTGCATTTCCACCTCCTGAGTGCCCCCATATTCCAACGCGCTCTAAATCCATGTAAGGATACTTTTGTGCCAATTGTTTTATTCCTGCAATTTGATCCTGTAAGGTATTATCAGAAAGGCTTCCGTAATTAGCATCATGGAACGCCTTAGAGCGCCCTGGGTTATTTGTACCATCAATTACAACAACAATAAACCCCAGCTCGGCCAATGCTTGATGATCCCCTCGAGAAGGATAGAAGTTTCGCCTACCTACTCCTCCACCTTGTGGCCCTGGATAAATATAATTTACAACAGGGTATTGCTTTAATGTATCCAAGTGTGTAGGGATAAACATTAATCCGTAACAGTCCCAACGCCCATCCCTAGACTTTACTTTTATTGGCATGGGAGGTTTCCAGCCAATAGCCTCTAACCTTGAAATATCCTGAGTCTCTAGTGTTTTTATTAACTTCCCTTTATTGTTGCGCAATACTGCAACATTTGGCACATTGGGTTGTGAAAAATTATCGATAAAATAATGGCCATTTGGTGCTAATGTAATATTATGGTTTCCATTTTCTGGAGTTAATAATTCCAGATTCTTACCACTAAAATCAACACTGTAAAAATGGGCGAAATAGGGATCTCTCCCTGCTTCTCTTCCTTGCGCCAAAAAGTACAGTTTACGCCGCTTTTCATCGACTTTAAGTAATTGGGTGACTACAAAATCACCTTTTGTAATTTGGTGTTTTAACTCGCCAGTTGCAGCATCATACAAATATAAGTGCCCCCAGTTGTCCCTTTCAGAATACCATATAATTTCGTTGCTGCTTGGTAAAAAATGCCAATTGATTGTTCCTTGCCCAGACTCGTATTGTGTATCCACAATTTCGGAGAACACCTCTCTAACTTCTCCCGTTTGTGCATCTGCAACCCTGAACTTTTCAACTTTATGATCTCTTGAAGTAGAAACAAATGCTAATTGTTTGCTATCTGGACTCCAATCGTTATCATCAAAACTACCTGAACACGAAATATCGTCGCACAACGTGCCTCTACGGGGATCGGCTGAAATATTTAACTTAATTATCTTGGAGTCTTCTACGTTGATAATAACACGATGGATTTGTATTATTTTCTCATCGGATGGTAACGGATATTTCCACGATTCTAATTCCGGTTCGCCAACAGTTGTTTTAACCAAATACATATCGCTTACATGGCGCTGATCCTGTTGAAATGTCGCAACCTTTTTAGAATCTGGTGACCATAAAACAATAGGCTTATCGCTTTTTCTCCAACCCGCATTATCGGTAGCGTAACCAAAATTCTCTACACCATCGGTTGTTAGTTGTGCCTCTTCACCTGTACTGGTGTTACGCATCCACAAATTCCAATCTTTTATGAAAACAGATTTTGTACCATCAGGAGAAACAACTTCGTTACGAAACGTTTTCTTATTAATCTCATTAGTAGTATTGGGTGCTAGTAATTCCTGTAATGTTGCTGCCGATTTTTTTGCTCCCTTTTTAGGGTTAACCAAAACGTAATTGATCTCATTATTTTCCATAACGCGATACCAAAAACGACCATCTTCCAACCAGTTTGGTGAAACATAAGCATTATCTACTAGCTTATTGGTGTTATAGCTTAAAAATTTTGTTGCTTGCCTGTAATCATCTGCACTTAATTTTTGTTTGTTTTGCTGTCCAAAACAAGGCACGACAATTAAGGCCAATAAAAGACCTATTGCATTATATTTCATTAAAACTTGAATTATATTCCAGTGTTAAATAGTTTAGATGGCATTCACAATAGCAAAGAAATCATCTGCATTTAATGACGCGCCTCCTATTAACCCACCATCGACATCTGCTTTAGAGAATATCTCTTGTGCATTATTAGGCTTCACACTTCCTCCGTAAAGAATAGTAACTTCATCTGCTACCTCATTACCATAGGTATCTGCCAAGGTTTTTCTTATAAATGCATGCATATCTTGTGCTTGTTCAGGACTTGCTGTTTCTCCTGTACCAATAGCCCATACTGGCTCGTATGCTAATACAACATTCTTAAATGCTTCTGCTTTTAAATGGAATAAGGCATTTTTGATCTGACTTTCTACAACCGCTTCGTGGTTACCTGATTTTCTATCTGCTAGCTCTTCTCCAAAACAAAAGATAACGCGCATGTTATTTGCTAATGCTGCATCTACTTTTTTAGCAAGTTGCTCATCTGTTTCGTTAAAATACGCACGGCGCTCACTGTGTCCCAAAATTACTGTTTCGACACCAATACTTTTAAGCATGCTTGCACTTATCTCACCTGTATAGGCACCATTTTCTGCAAAGTGCATGTTTTGAGCAATAACTTCTATATTCGATTCTTTTAAAGCCTGATTCGCCTGATATAAATTAGTAAAGGTAGGTGCTACCATTACTTCTGCATTTGAAGTTTTTTCTTTAGCTTTTAATGCTTCAATTAATGATTCTGTTTGTGACAAATCATTGTTCATCTTCCAGTTTCCTGCTACAATTTGTTTTCTCATTTTAGTAATACTTTAATTCTTTTATCGTTTGGTTTTATGGCATTAAACAATTTAATACGTCCTTTTTTATCTACAACCATGTATCTCGGTATCCAGGATAAATTGGCAAATTCACCAAAGGCGCCTTCTCTACCCGATAGCATATAGTAGTGTTCTCCTTTTACTTTGTATTTCTCGATTCCTCTTTTCCACGCTTCTTGCCCCCTATCTAACGACAGGAAAACGTAAGCAACATCTGTATACTCATCCTGAACTGTTTTGAGGTCGGGCATACTCTTAATACAATCGCTACACCACGATGCCCATACATCAATCAATACAGTTCTGCCCTCATACTTTTCTAAAATTTCCCTAAAAGCAACCTGATCACCTCCAAGTGTTTCGAATACATCATTTAAGGCAGCTTCCGAAAATTGTGTCGGGTCACTATTTTCACAATTAAAAAAACTGATTAATAAAATGAAGGCGTAACATATTTTTCTCATAAAAATCACTGCAATTTTACTTTAGGGTCTAACCAGACATAAATTAAGTCCACAAAAATATTAATAATAATGAACAATAAGGCAATAATAAGTACCGAACCCATAATTACAGGTAAATCTAAAGTATTTAATGCATTAACTATTTCTTTCCCCAGTCCGTTCCATCCAAAAACATACTCTACAAAAACGGCACCAGCCAGCATGGATGCAAACCATCCAGAAATAGCCGTTACCACTGGATTCAAGGCATTTTTTACAGCATGTCGTTTTATTATTTGGAATTCACTCAACCCTTTAGCTCTTGCTGTACGAATATAATCTTGATTGAATACTTCTAATAGTGAATTTCGCATTAACTGTATCACTACAGCCAATGGACGAATTCCCAACACTATGGACGGAAGTATTAAATTCTTCCATCGTATGTGCATAGCCTCACCATAATCATCAAGCTCATACAAACTACCTGTCATTTCCAAATTAGTATATGCATGTAATATATAGCCAAAGAACCACGCAAATAAAATGGCGCTAAAAAACGAAGGCACACTCATACCAAACGTACTAAATATTTGTATGGTTTTATCGAGCCAATGATCTTTGTAAAGTGCCGATATTATCCCTAAAATTATGCCTAGCAACAGCGCTATAACAATAGCGGTTATTGCCAAAACGAAAGTATTTGGTAATGTTTCTGCCAACACCTGACTTACTTTTTTTCCTTGTTTGGTAAACGATTCCCTTAAATAGGGGTATTTTACAACAACTGTAACTCTTCCTATTGAAAATAATTGGAAAGCAGTGTATTTGCCTTTACTTAAAAAAGTATAATCTCCCTTTTCTTGTGAATGCAACGAAATAGGAGACAAATCGTTTAAATAGTATAAATACTGGGTTTTTATTGGCTTATCAAATCCGTATTTTCTTTTAATGGCAGCTAGCTGTTCACTATCTTCATTTTGACCGAGCATCATTTGCGCCGGATCGCCCGGAAGCACATTAAACAAAAAGAATATAACAGTAACTACCCCAAATAATGTGAGTAAGGCATATGTTATTTTATTAAGTAAATAGCTCAACTGTTGTTAGTTAAATTATGGCTAAAACTTTAAATCATTAATATCGTTCCAATGCACTTTTTGTTTAATCGTCCCTTTATCCAGTTCTAAAATCCCAGGATTGGAACGCACTACCGTTTTAAGTGCTTTTTCATCACATAAATAAAAATCGAAATCTATATTATAAGCTTCTTTTATACGTTGCTTGGCATCTTCTCCAGAAGCTGTTAAGCCGATAATTTTATAGCCATGTTTAAGGGCTTTATCCTGTAGCGCTTTTAAACGTTTTGCGCCGTCACTTTCAATTTTTTCCAAACTATAGGATACGACAAGTATTAAGTTGTCTTCGTTTAAATACTGTTCGGTTAAATCTTCGTCTTCACTTTCTATGGAAAAATCATAAATGGATGGTTGATACCCTTCATCTATTAACTTGCTTTCCGCTCTTAATAACTTACCATCAACTTCGGGATAACCACTCCTCATAGTATAAGACTCCTCTTTTCCGTTTACATCAAAAACATAAGTATACTCAATCACTGGTTTAGGAGCATCTTCCGGAATACGCATTCCCTCTTGAATGTTTGCCCCCACTTTATAAGCCCTAAAATCAACCACAGGCAAATGCATAAGCACGTGATAACCAAACCACAAACTAAACACAAAGCTTAACAAAGCAAGCACCGTAGTAGCTAATCTGCTAAATAAGGGTTGGACATACTTAACCCCATAAAACAAAATGAGTATTAAAAGCAATAGCACCACATCTTTTGTAAAGCTTTCCCACGGTGTTAATTTTAGAGCATCCCCAAAACATCCACAATCCTTTACCTTATCAAAATAAGCAGAGTAAAACGTTAAAAATGTAAAGAATACGATCATGCCCAATAAACTCCAAACCGTAAATTTGGGTTTATATCCAATGAGTAAGAACACACCAAGAACAACTTCAAAAACCACAACCAATACAGAGATCATTAAGGCGTAAGGTTCTAAAAAAGGAATATTAAGAACATCAACACTAAAATATTCTTGTAATTTATATGAAAACCCTAAAGGATCGTTCAGTTTTATTAAACCTGAAATAATAAATAATACACCTACAAATATTCTACTTATTGCTACTAATGCTTTCATAATTCTGTCATTTCTGGCCGGGCAGAAATCTTTTTAATTGAAACTTAAATTATTTAATATGGATCCTGCCTTCGCAGGATGACAACTATTTCTCATCGCTTAAATGGATCATGGCAAAAACAGCATAATTAATCATATCCTGATAATTTGCATCAATGCCTTCACTAACTAAGGTCTTACCTGCATTGTTTTCAATCTGCTTAACACGTAACAACTTTTGCAAAATTAAATCGGTCAAGCTACTTACGCGCATATCGCGCCAGGCTTCTCCATAATCATGATTCTTATCTTCCATAAGCTGCTTCGTAATGGCAATTTTTTCTTCATACAACTTAGTGGCTTCGTCTGTTGATAAATCGGGTTGCTCCACAACCCCTTTTTCTAATTGAATGAGAGCCATTATACAGTAATTAATGATACCTATAAACTCACTAACCTCACCTTCGTCAACTTTCCTCACATCATTTTGCTGAAGGCTTCTTATACGTTGGGCTTTTATAAAAATTTGATCGGTAAGCGATGGCAAGCGTAATATGCGCCAGGCACTTCCGTAATCTGTCATCTTTTTTACAAATAGGCTCTTGCAGGTGTCTATAACAGCATCGTATTGTTTTGAGGTATCTTGCATAGATAAAATTGAATTTTGCGTAAATTTCGCGTAAATAGTTTAAAGATCAAAAGTTTCATCCAACTTAAAGTTGAAACCTACAATTCCAAAGTCTTTTTGAATAATTATACCAGTTATTACATTAACTTTGGATGCTCGTAAATAATAGTTTAAAACTTTGTTATGACCATAAATTGCAAAGGACAACTCATAGATTTATCTACCCCAAAGGTAATGGGCATTTTAAATATTACACCCGATTCCTTCTATGACGGTGGTATGCATAAAGATGAGCCTGGTATTTTAAAGCATGTAGAACGTATGCTTAATGAAGGCTCAACCTTTATAGATGTTGGTGCATACAGCTCGCGCCCCAATGCAGATCATGTTAATGAAACAGAAGAATTACAGCGCATTGTCCCCATCGTTAATTTAATTTTAAAGGAATTTCCTAATGCCTTACTTTCTATTGACACATTTAGAAGCGAGGTTGCCAAGCAATGCATTGATTCTGGTGCTGCTTTGGTTAACGATATTTCTGCCGGACAACTAGATAACAACATGCTTTCCACTGTTGCAAAATTACAGGTGCCCTACATTATGATGCATATGAGAGGGACGCCGCAAACAATGCAAACCCAAACAGATTACAAAGACCTTGTTAAAGACATTCTATTCTATTTTTCTGAACGTATTGCTTGCGCTAAAGCAATGGGCATTATAGATGTTATCGTGGATCCCGGTTTTGGCTTTTCTAAAACTTTGGAGCAAAATTACCAGCTATTAAACCATTTAGAATTATTTAATATGGTAGAAAAACCTTTATTGATTGGTCTTTCCAGAAAATCTATGATCTATAAAGCTCTGGAAACAACTGCTAAAGAAGCCCTTAATGGGACTTCAATCTTAAATACAATTGCACTTCAAAAGGGGGCATCAATTCTACGGGTTCACGATGTAAAAGAAGCTGTAGAATGTATTAAGTTAGTTGGGAAGTTAGAAGTTATTATGAAACGAACATTAAGAAATTTTAAAAATTACTTCACAAAAGGAAATGTTTAAAATTTTTAATGAGAGAACGAGTGTAAGGAGTGGTTGCACACGTTCTTAATTTTATTATTACAATAAAATCAATTAATTACTAAAATTTAAACGTGTGAAATATATTCTTTTAGTTACCTCTTTAGTACTTATATGGTCTTGCGGAGAAAAAAAAGTAATTCAATTACCTGAGATAGACCATTCTAAAATCAATGAAATAACCGATGTTTCGGCGGCCTATATTTTTTATGATGAAACAAAACCAGACAGCACCGAATTAAACAGGAAAAACTTGATTAGCACAACCAATTGGCTTGTAAATGTAGACAAACGCCTTACATTAAAACAGGCTATACCACAAATTATATTGCTCCAAAAGAAAAAGCGCGATGCCGAATTCCATAAAAATGAGGAGGCTAAAAACTTTTATACTTGCAATGATGTAAGTATAAAAACCTTAGGCTTCATTGAGTTCACAAATACGTTCTACAATCAAGGTACACCTGAAAGTATAGATTTAGAAGACCACAAAGAAGCCATTGCCCTTAACTTTAATGATGATGGCGGCATCTCAATCTTAAATCCGAAAAAACAGCCTTATATAAAAGAAACGGATACGAAAAATTTATTAAATGATTTAAAAACGTTAGATACCTCAAACAATCTTATTTATTTAAACTTCCATGAAAACCTAACTTTTCAGGACTATGTAAGCTATAAATCCTTACTTTTAAAAACCAATCTAAAATTCCTCAAATTATCAAATCAAGAGTTTATATATAATTAGCTATATTTTTATAAATTTACCAAAACCCATATTTCTTGGAAATATTTAACGACCTTTTAAAATTTACCATTATAGACATCATTGATGTTATTCTAGTAGCCTTGCTCCTGTACTATATTTATAAGTTAGTAAAGGGAACAGTAGCGATAAACATTTTTTTAGGTATTATCATTATATATTTAGTATGGCGACTTACCGATTTCCTTAATATGGAATTGCTTACTAGTATTTTCGGCGGATTTATGAAAGTGGGAATTATTGCCTTAATAGTTGTTTTTCAACCTGAAATACGCAAATTCCTGCTTATGGTTGGCTCGACTAACTTTAATCGTCGCGGTAAATTTTTCAAGCAATTAAAATTTTTAAAAACTGAAACTAGTGATACAACAGATGTTGATGCTATTGTTTCTGCCTGTAATAAAATGGCCATGTCTAAAACAGGCGCTTTAATTGTTATTGAACGTAACAATAATTTGGACTTTTTAACATCCACTGGCGATGAAATGAACATTAAAGTAACCCAGCCTATTATTGAAAGTATTTTTTTTAAGAATAGCCCCTTACACGACGGTGCCATTATAGTAAGCAATAATGTTGTTAAAGCTACACGTGTCATCTTACCGGTAAACAACGAAAAAAGCATTCCACAACGTTTTGGATTACGACACAGGGCAGCTATTGGCGTGACTGAAAAAACAGATGCGCTGGCCTTGGTTGTTAGTGAAGAAACCGGGCATACCTCTTATTTTAAGGATGGGGAATTTATTGTTTTTAACGACACACAAGAACTAATTAAGATAATAAAAAACGATCTCGTTTAAGCTACTTCTTCCTTTAAAAACTGAACTTCGTACAAGTTTTTGTAATAACCATTTTCCTTTTTAAGCAATTCAACATGGGTACCTTGTTCTACGATTTCCCCTGAATCCATTACAATAATTTTATCTGCTTTCTTAATAGTTGCCAATCGATGGGCAATAACAATAGATGTTCTACCCTTAGTGATTTTATCGGTAGCATTTTGGATAAGCTGCTCCGAATAGGAATCGACCGACGATGTTGCCTCATCTAAAATCAAAATACTAGGGTTGGTTACATAAGCCCTTAAGAACGAGATAAGCTGACGCTGTCCCGAAGACAACATAACACCGCGCTCTTTCACATTATAATGATACCCATTTGGCAAACTCATTATAAACTCATGAACACCAATATCTTTGGCTGCTTGCTGTACTTCTGCTTCACTAATTTCAGGATGGTTTAAGGTAATATTATTTAAAATAGTATCTGCAAACAAGAATACATCTTGCAAGACCACAGCAATTTGGGTCCTTAACGATGCCAATGTTACATCTTTAATATTGATATCGTCTATAGCTATAACACCTTCGTTAATTTCATAAAAACGATTCAACAAATTAATAATAGTAGACTTTCCTGCTCCAGTAGCACCAACAATAGCTACTGTCTCACCTGCATTTACATTAAAAGAAATGCCTTTAAGTACTTTCTCTTCTTTAACATAACTAAAATGTACATTTTTAAATGCGATAGCACCTTTAAAGTGCTCGGCAACATAAGTACCGGTGTCATCAATCTGTGAGGTCGTATCCAAAACCTTAAACACCCTGTTAGCCGCTACCATACCCATTTGTAGCGTATTAAATTTATCGGCTATTTGACGTAAAGGTCTAAATAGCATTGGGATAAACATAATAAATGCTATTAAATCACCTTGGGACACAGTACCTTCTAAAACTACATTCAAACCACCATACCAAGCTACCATGCCAATTGTAATAGAGGCAGACAAATCTGCTAACGGGAAAAATATAGAGTTGTACCAAACGGTTTTTAGCCATCCTTTTTTATGGCGTTCGTTTATGGTTTTAAATTTTTTATATTCTATATCCTCGCGAGTAAACAGTTGTAAAATTTTCATTCCGGTCAAGCGCTCTTGAACAAATGAATTTAAATTCGACACTTCGTTTCGCACTTCTTCAAAGGCTTTTTTCATATACTTTTGAAAAATCCTTGTAGCATAGAGCAATAAAGGCAACATTACAAAAACGATCAAACTTAACCGCCAATTAATAAACACCATACAACCAAACACCACAACCATGGCCAAAAGGTCCCTAAAAATCATAAACAGGCCTTCTCCAAAAATATCTGCTATACGCTGCATATCGGTTACTGCCCTTGTTATAAGTACCCCAACTGAAGAGTTGTCATAATATTTCATCTTAAAACGCAACAGATGCTTGAAGAGTTTCACACGTACGTCCATAACCAAATTTTGCCCCAACCAAGCCGCATAAAAAATGAAGGATAACTGAAATAGTGTTTGCATAATCAATACACCAAGCATGATTAAAACGTACTGCAAAAAGTCCTTTGCCTCATGTTTAGCGATACTGTCATCGATAGCATGTTTGGTTATATAAGGTGTTGCTGCACTAAACGCAGCCAATAAAATCACTAAAATAAGTAAGCCAAAAAACACCCCTTTATACGGCTTAATGTATATAAAAAGCCGTTTAAACAGTTTAAAATCGAAAATATTTTCCTTTTTTGAGTTGCCTTTCACTCGTTTAAATTTTAGTTAATTATAATTATTTTATTATATTATTAGGGTATGCAACCTGTGCTAAATACAATGCATGTCCGGGAACCGAAAAACCTGCTTTACCCCTATTCTTAGACTTGATAATTTCATGTAAATCTTCAACATCAATTTTTCTTATTCCAATATTTATTAGCGTACCAACAATCGCCCGAACCATATTGCGCAAAAACCTATCCGCCTTAATTTCAAAATGAAGCTCATCATTTTTAAATAACCATTCTGCTTTCATTATATTGCAATGATACGTCTTTACATCGGTATTGCTTTTTGAAAAACATTGAAAATCTTTATACTGAAATAAGATTTTTGTAGCAGCATTCATTTTTTCAATATCCAGAGCTTGCTTTACATAAAACGTATTATTGAATGTAAAAGCATTTTTTTTTAAGGTTATCCGATACAAATAAGATCGGCTCAAGGCATCAAAGCGGGCATGAGCCTCAACATCTACATTAAAAATATCATGTATGACTATATCTTTAGGTAAAAAAGCATTAAGCTTATATACTAATTGCCTTGATTCAAAACGAACTTCAGTATCAAAATGCGCATACATTTGCAATGCATGCACCCCAGCATCTGTTCGTCCAGCCCCAACAATAGCTATTTCTTCTCTTAACAAAGTAGACAAAGCTTTTTCAATAACTTCCTGAACGGATATAGATTTAGGCTGATTTTGCCAACCATGGTATGCACTGCCATTATACGAAAGTTCAATAAAATACCTCAATCTATTTTAATACTTTTGTTGAAAGGACAAAGATAGCTAGTTTTGGCTTTCTTACTAATACAGGAATCTTAATTATATATTAAAAGATTCGCTAGATAACACTTATGACGACAATTTTACTACTCTCAGATACACATGGCCATATAGACGACGCTATTTTAAAATATGCAAAACAGGTAGACGAAGTATGGCATGCCGGCGATATTGGCGATTTAAAAGTAACCGATGCCTTAAAAGCCATTAAACCACTTAAAGCTGTTTACGGAAATATAGACGACTCTAAAACACGCTTAGAATATCCCGAACACAACCGTTTTATGTGCGAAGATGTAGATGTTTGGATCACCCATATTGGAGGATACCCAAAGGCTTATAACACAAGAATCAGGGAAGCTATAAAAGCCAATCCACCAAGACTATTTATATGTGGACACTCTCACATATTAAAAGTAATACCAGATCCCCAACTTAATTTATTACACATGAATCCCGGTGCAGTCGGGAAACACGGCTTCCACAAAACACGTACTATGTTGCGCTTCACTATAAATGGCAGTAAAATAGATAACCTGGAAGTTATCGAATTTAATAAACGCTAATTTGTTTTTATTCAATATAGGACTCTATCACACCATGCTGAGCCTATTTTCAACACCCACAAATAATCAATATTAATAAATATGTCCTAGAAATAAGTTTTGGATGACCAATTCTTTATGACACATAACATATAAACCTAAAAAAAACCCAAAGCAAGCTTTGGGTTTTCAACGCACTAATACTACTAAGATGTTAGGCTTATCGCAATCGATCTACAGATTTTACAAGATCTTCATCCTTTTTAATGGCTTTATTGGCTAATGCCAAAAACACGATAGAAACAATAGGAAGAAGCATCCCAATACCTTTCTCAGAAACATAAGTCTCTCCAGATAAATTTAGAGATTGATACACAAAAAATCCTAGTAAAATAAAGTTTAATATGATATTAAGCCGCCCCAACATAAACTGAGACTTCCTTTTTTTGTACATAAAAACAGCTATTAACGACAGTAATGCCGATCCTAAAAACAAGCTTATAAAGACGGCTTCGTTAGCAGCAAAAACCGTAACCCCTTCTTTTGTTTTCCATAAATGGAAAACAAAAATCAAACCTGCAGAAACTCCTGCGGATAATAAAAGATATATAGTTTGTATTCTTTGTAACATGTTTTTTTAACTGGAACGCAAAAATAACAGTTTCTTTTATAAAATTAGCTGTTAAAATTAAAATAAAGTTGTATAATTGCATTAATAATTCTCAACGACCGCAATAACAGGTTGTTATTTCTTCAGATTAAAATCATTTTTTTCATAAAAATTAAAATTTATATTCAAAATTTATATTCAACTAAACATCAATGTTTGAAATTTCACAATTAAAAGAAAAAAAACTCGCTGACTTACAAGAGATTGCGAAAAAACTGAGCGTTGCTAAATATCGTTCCCTAAAAAAGTTAGATCTAATTTACCAAATATTAGATCATCAGGCAGCAAATCCAAAAGCTGTGACAGAAGTTGTTAAACCTTCTACCCCTAAAGAAAAAGCACCAGAAAAAGGACAAAAGGCCCCTGAGAAAGAGCAGAAAACTGCAAAAAATGAGCCAAGAAAGCCAAGACAACGTGTGCAAAAGCCTGCTAAAAATACACCTGTAAAGCGGGAAGAAAAGCCTCAAACTATAGAAAAAAAGCCAGAAGAAGCTAAAAAGGTGGATAATGCTGCTCCTACCCCTGTCCCTGCTCCACAACAAAAACAAGAAGAACAGCAGGCAGATAGTAATACTAAAGCAGATAGCAATACTAAAAGTGCCAATAAGCCCAAGCAGCAGAACGAAAAAACTAAAGAGGGACAACAAAAACAAC
The DNA here is from genome assembly GCF_016428595.1 of Snuella sedimenti. Lineage (GTDB taxonomy): Bacteria > Bacteroidota > Bacteroidia > Flavobacteriales > Flavobacteriaceae > Snuella > Snuella sedimenti. The sequence goes on from NZ_JAELVQ010000035.1 coordinate 19,495, forward strand.
ACCACAAGCGCGAACACAATCAACCTAAACACCAAAATAAGAATCAAAAAAGCAGTAATATTGATAACGGTAATAAAGACAATAGAAATCGCTATCGTGAACCTGACTATGAGTTTGATGCCATTATTGAGAGTGAAGGTGTATTGGATATCATGCAGGATGGTTACGGGTTTTTAAGGTCTTCAGATTATAACTACCTATCGTCTCCTGATGATATTTATGTTTCGCAATCGCAAATTAGATTGTTTGGTTTAAAAACAGGTGATACGGTTTTAGGCCATGTTAGACCTCCTAAGGAAGGTGAAAAATATTTTCCGTTAATAAAAGTTAGTAAAATAAATGGCCAGAGTCCAAATGTCGTAAGAGACCGTGTATCTTTCGAACATTTAACCCCTCTGTTCCCCCAGGAAAAATTTAACCTGGCCGAAAGGCAAAGTACAATTTCTACAAGAATCATGGATCTGTTCTCGCCTATAGGAAAAGGACAACGTGGTATGATTGTATCGCAACCAAAAACCGGTAAGACTATGTTGCTAAAGGATGTTGCAAATGCAATTGCTGCCAATCATCCAGAAGTTTACCAAATGATCCTACTAATTGATGAACGCCCTGAAGAAGTTACAGATATGCAGCGTAATGTGCGTGGTGAAGTAATTGCTTCAACTTTTGACAAAGAAGCCCATGAACATGTGAAAATTGCTAACATTGTTCTAGAAAAGGCGAAGCGCTTGGTTGAATGTGGACATGATGTTGTTATTTTATTAGACTCTATTACACGTTTGGCTAGAGCTTATAACACTGTACAACCTGCTTCCGGAAAAATATTAAGTGGTGGTGTAGATGCTAACGCACTTCACAAACCAAAACGTTTCTTCGGTGCTGCACGGAACATTGAAAATGGCGGTTCTTTAACTATCATCGCTACTGCACTTACCGAAACAGGCTCTAAAATGGACGAAGTGATCTTTGAAGAATTTAAGGGAACTGGTAATATGGAATTACAGTTAGACCGAAAAATATCTAACCGTAGAATTTTCCCTGCTATCGATCTAACTTCATCTAGTACCCGTCGTGATGATTTATTACTTGACGACAATACTATACAACGTATGTGGGTAATGCGTAAATACCTAGCAGACATGAACCCCGTGGAAGCTATGGAATTTATTAACGAACGCTTTAAACAAACCAGAAACAACGAAGAGTTCTTAATATCCATGAACGGATAAACAAAACGTTTTTACAATACGAAAAAAGGCTTACATCTCATTTTGACATGTAAGCCTTTTATTTTGAGTACTTTTTATGTACTTTTATTTGGACACCATAACCCCAAATTTGAAACCAATAAAGCATAGCTCTGCTCTACGGGTTTATTTTTATGATGGCGTATAGTGAAAAAAGGTGTATTTTATGTGTATAAACTTAGAGACTGTTTAAAATTCGTTTTTGAAATTTGTTATAGGTCATTTTTTTGCCAATTAAAGCTTTAAAACCGGGGTTTAGCAGCGCTAAATGAGGATTTTCATAACGAAAAGTGGTGAAAAAAGGGGCATAACAAAACCAAAGGGTGGAATTTAAACAGTCTCTTAAAGTTGAGATGGTATTATTCTACAGGGAAATCGAAATACGTTTTTGGATACGGCTCCTCTCTTAATGTAAAATGCCACCATTCTTTATGATAATTTTTAAATCCGTATTTAAGCATAATGGTTTGCAAAAGCTGCCTATTACTTTTTTGAACATCGGTAAGCCCTTGATAGTCGACCCAAGACTCTTTTCCAAAAAAATCGTACGGACTTCCCATGTCTAATAGCTTATTAGTCGTACCATCTAAAATAGTTAAATCAACAGTGCTTCCTTTGCTATGCCCCGAACGTGTTGCAATATATTCTTCTTTAAACAAACACTTTTTCTCTACATTGGGATAAAAGCGTTGTTTATTAATTGTATCATTAAGCTCTCTTGCCCAATTTATAAAGTGATTAACGGCCTGTTGCGGCCTATAGCCATCAAACACATATAAACATAAATTTTGTTTTTCCAATTCATTCTGGACACGCTTCAATGCCAACGCTGCCACCTCTGTTAATATAAGTCTATTAGATTGATACCCATCTATTGGGCTACCCACAAAATTATCTGAAGTATGGTAACGCAATTCCACTTTTATATTTGGAATTACATCCTGAACATATACAAACCCTTCTGGTAATTGCCCAAATGCAATTACCGTGTAGAGCAAAATAATATATTTAAAAAAAACTTTCATTAATTAACGTATTATATTAATAGGAAAGAATGCCTTAAGGTCCTGTATCGAAAATAGTTCGTTCCAAGAACCCCTTACACATAAGCCCGTTCAATTCATTTTATAAAATAAATAATAAGCTAAGGTAGATAAATTTATTTTTGCTCAAAAATAGGGCAATAAAAAAACCGAGTTCCCTCAAACTCGGCTTTCTCTAATTTGCTTTTTATTACGAAGTTAGATTTAGGGTCTCTACATCAACAACATAATGCAAATATTAATTAATTAATCCATTGAACTAAAAAGTATGTTATTTAGTACACCTCAAAGATATAATTATAAAACAAACACAACGATAAAAAACATATAAAATCGATGAAATGCACTTTTTTTTAACATTTAAAGCTGAAATATTAAAAATAATCGATGAAACGCATGTTTTGAGAATAACTATGGATTCCAGTAAATTTAAAAATTTGTCTTAATAATAAGTTTTAAATTTACCCTATATTATAATATTGCATTGTTTTAAAACTAGAATCAAATGAAACTTAAACTTCTTATACTCCTATTTCTATGCATTGATTTCACCAACGGACAAGAAAAACAAGTCTCTGTGCAGAATCTATCTATAAACAAATTTATAGATGGCACCCTTATATTACCTCCCGACATAGAGAAACCTAATCTAGCTATAATAATTGGTGGTTCTGGCCCTACTGACAGAAATGGCAATCAAAACCTATTAAAAAACAATGCACTTAAAAAATTAGCTGAAGGCATTTCTAATAACGATATCGCAACTTTTAGATACGACAAACGTGTTGTTAAGCAAATAAGGCAAGGTATTATTGATAAAGATATCATGTTTGATGATTTTGTCACGGATGCTATTTCTGTAATTGACTATTTCAAATCAACAAAACAGTTTAACAAAATATACATAATCGGTCATAGTCAAGGTAGCTTAGTGGGAATGCTAGCTGCTAAAAATAGAGCCGATGGTTTCATATCGATTGCAGGGGCTGGACAAAGTATTGATAAAGTAATTATGGAACAATTGGAAAAGACAGCCCCAATGTTTACTGAAGATGCCAAAAAGGTTTTTCAAACCTTAAGCAAAGGGGAAACCACCGAAAATTATCCTACTGCCCTTACATCTATATTCAATAAAGACATTCAAGCTTTTATGGCCAATTGGATGCAATATGATCCAAAGGAAGAAATTAAAAATTTACAGTTCCCTATTTTAATCATTAATGGTACGAAGGATTTACAAGTACCTGAAGAAGAAGCAACTATTCTTAAAGAAGCATCAAATCATGCGTCTTTAGTTATCATCGACAAAATGAATCACGTATTGGTTCCCATTGAAGGAGGTGATTTAGAAAATTCAAAATCCTATAACGAATCTTTTAGAGCCCTATCACCCAAACTCGTTGATGCCATTATAGACTTCATAAACAAATTTCAACACTAAATTAATAAGATTTAAGCCTTTCTTCATTTCGTTAAAAGTGCCGATAAATGAACCCTTAAAATGAACCTAATCGAAAAAAGCCCCATCCTTAACGAAAAAATTACATTATAAACAATTCATATTCATACATTTAAAAGACACAAATCTATATCCATCAAAAATGAAAAAGCACCTACTTTTAACGGTCTCTTTAGTTTTTTGTCTTTATACCAACGCACAAGAATATGCTTTTGGCATAAAAGGCGGCTTTAATTATTATAACATTGGAGATATAAATTCCAGGGGAGGCTCTATTCAACATGGTAAGCCAGACGAAACCTTTTCTCCAAATAAAGAATTGGGAACGCAATTCGGCGCATTTTTAAATATAGCTTTTAACAATTTATTTTTTCGTCCTGAACTAAATTTTGTAACCCATAAGAACAGCTATAATTTTCCTAATAAAACGTCTAAATGGAATGCTTCTAAAATTAATGTCCCCTTATTAATTGGTTATAAAGTTTTTGATCCCATTTCAATTTATGCAGGCCCGAGCATTAACTTTTTTAAGGATATGACTATTGAAGGCGCTAACAACGCCACTGGTAAATCACCTATTGTTTACGAAAAAACCGTTACAAATATACATTTTGGCGTTCAAGTAGATTTTAAATATATTGGTATAGATTTACGCTACGAACTCGGATTAAAAGAAACCGAAGGTGAACATGGTGATAACTATCAAGATTTCCACAATTCAGCTTACGGTATAAATATTGCCGATATATGGCCCTACACCCCTTCACAAATAAGCTTAAGCTTAAATGTTTATTTATTCAGAACAGAAAAAGGTGAACTTAAAGGGTTCTTTTCAAATTTATTTAAGGGCAATAAATGCTATTGTCCCGGGTAATAAAAAAAAGCACCCAAAAGGGTGCTTTTTACTAACTAACCAACCAAAAATATGAAATTGCATTCTAGGTTTAAAGTAACCACTCAATAAACCATTTACTGAACGCAACATTTATTACTAAACAATCATCGTGCCAAACTAAACAACTAAACGTTTTTTTTGTGCTTTTTTAAAAGAAAATCGACAAAAATCAATTTCAAGTAAAAAAAACTAAAAACAAGTTCCTTTTTAAAGCGCTTCAGATTGTCTTTTTATTACTACCAAAACCTATACCAAAGTCACATTAATTATAAAATTTATTTTTATAATTATAACATCCAGACATCCCATTCAAAAAATTTAAATTTGTTATTATAAAAATGCAATTGCTTTTCATTGAACTTGCTTTAACCATTTTCGAAACCTAGTACTTAATTATGGAAAACCCTCCTTTATTCACTAACGACACTATTGTTTTTGGCCTCTTAATGCTTTCCCTTGGCTTTGTATTTTATACCGAATCTAGACCATCAGGCTTTTGGCACAAGTTCTATAAGATAGTTCCTGGACTTTTTATGGCTTATATGGTTCCTGCAATTCTAACATCATTAGGTCTTATTGCTCCAGAATGGGAAATTTTAAATGAATCAAACGAATTAGTAAAACACAAAACCAACATTTATTTTATTACGAGCCGATTTTTACTGCCAGCAGCACTTGTATTAATGACCTTAAGTATTGACCTAAAGGCTGTGTTCAACTTAGGTTGGAAAGCACTAATTATGTTCTTTACCGGTACCGTTGGCATTGTAATAGGTGGCCCTATAGCTATTCTATTAATTTCAGTATTTTCTCCTGAAACAGTTGGTGGAATTGGCCCTGATGCCGTTTGGAGAGGTTTATCTACCTTGGCAGGAAGCTGGATTGGTGGAGGCGCTAACCAAACAGCAATGCTCGAAATATACGGTTACAATCAAAAACTTTATGGCGGGATGGTATTTGTAGACATTGTTGAACTAAACCTAAAGGTAGCTTTCGGGTGAAATACTCTCACTTTTGGCTACCTTTAAGTATTCGTAAATATCTTAAGCTTAAAATTATGAAAAAAAAGTCTTACTCTGATTGAAAA
>NZ_JAELVQ010000036.1 GCF_016428595.1 Snuella sedimenti
TCAATGGATTGGGCAGTGTTGGACTATCGGTCACGGCGTTTCCGTTTTCGTCGATATAGTTGTAATAGATCTCCATGGTTGATTGCGTGCCCAAAATAGTACTTGTAAAGCTTGAGGTATTGAATGGGTATACGCCATCATTGTCATCATCCCCGGCATCCCCGTCACAGACAACTTGGTCTGCAACCGGATTGGCAACTGGTTGGACATCCACGATAAACTCTAAAGTCGTTTCGTCATAGCAAGGGCCATCGGGATCACTGGTGTTGTTGTTGGTTAACCGGATAGTAATGGTCTGGCTGTCTATTAAAAGCATATTTGACAAAGGACTGGTTACATCGTTACCATTAAAGTCCTTTAAGGGGTTGCCAGAGTTGTCAAAATAAGTTATGGATACATCATTATAGGATTGGCCTCCCAACAGGGTAGCTTCCACAGTAGAGACATCAAAAGGGTAGGCTCCGTCAAAATCGTCGTCACATTGTCTGTCTACCGCAACTGGATTAGCTACAGGCAAGGCCTCTACAATTAGTAAACCGGGAAACGTTTCCAGTCCCAAGCAATCGTTGTTCAGATCACTTTTAACGCGAACCCAAATGTCTTGGCTGTTTGGTGAATTTTCATTTTGGTGATTTGCCAGATCGGTTATTTCGTTGGTCTCCAGTTCGGCATCTGCCTGGCTTTCGTAAAGGTGAACGGAGGCATTGAATGTTGAAAACATAACATTTTCTATGTGGTCTTTAAAATCAGACAGATCGAAGGTGGCAACACCATCCCTGATATCCATGCCGTCATCGCATTGATGGATCGGATCGGGATTATAAAGTGCTAAAGCACCACTATAGGGATTGACCTCTAGGGTTAATGGAACAACTCTAAAGCATCCATAGTTGTTTTCAACACGTATGTAAACGGTTTCAGGGACAAAGCCAAGGGCATCTTGGTATGCTTCGGGAGTGGTTATCGCAGTGCCTTTAATTTCTGCTTCGTTCTGGTCTTCGTAATAAAAGAAAGCCAGGCCTTCATCACCATGATTTGGATTGATTTCATCTTTAATGCTATCCAAAGTTAGATTAAATAGTGCCTGTCCATCGTTGGAGGCATCATCACATTGCGAATAGGTACCGGGATTATTGACCACGGGAAGTTCGAACACTTCAATTTGAAATGCCGTATCCCCATAGCAATCGTTATATTGGTTATTGGTAACCCGTACATAGATGGTTTGTCCGCCGGAAGTCGTGTTTTCAAAGGAAGAAGGATTGGGGATTAGGCTGGTATAGGTGTCATCAGAATAATAAGAAACCGTAAAATCAGCGGGATCCTGTCCGTTTAGGATATCGGTTTCCCTTTGGGTTATATCGAACACTATAAAGCCATCGGTATCGGTGCCTACAGATGTGTTGTCGCATTCTTCTAGCGGCATAATACTTGAAGCATCCAAGGGGAAGGGCGTTTCGTAAACTTCCAGGTTAAAGCTCGTTGTCGCAAAGCAAGTGGTGTTCGTGTTGTTTTGAACCCTCGCATAAATAGTAGCATTGCCGCTTTCAAAAGGGCTTGTTAGTGGGGCACTTCCCGATTCTGCTAAAGCTTGTGATGTATGGTAGGTGATTGTTACTCCGTTGGTATTATTTATTAGGTTGCTTTGGGACGCTAAGTCAAAAAACACAAGTCCATTGTTGTCATCATCGCATAATTGCATGGTAGAAGCAGTATTGGCATAGGTGCGATAGTAGGAGATGGGCTCTGTAAAGAAATGACACTTTGTATTGAGAAGGTTGTCTGGGTTATGAGCGAATTTAAGCCTTAACAGATAAAAAGCGTTTGAGCTGGGAATGGTATAATTTAAAGTATTATTTATTTCACCAGCTATGTCCGTCCATACGCCTGATGCTGTAGACTCTTGCCATTGCATGACAAAAGTATTGGCAATATTTGCGGAAATACTAATGGAGGTATCATTAGGATTGGTAATGCAATAGGTTTCATTACTTATTATGTTACTTGTAACAGTATCGGTAATGTCGATTTGTGGACCACAGGGCCTTACTTCTATATCATCAATGGCCAAGTCGTTTCCTGCTACACCGGAGACGTTATTTTTTAACATAAAGTAGATGTTTTCAGTTCCTGTTGGTACGGTAAAGACCAAACTTTTACGATGCCATCTGTTTGCGCCTACGCCTTCTATTGGACCGGTATCAGTTTGAACAATGCTACCAATGTTTTGGTCGTTTGCATCCGTAAAGCCTATTATTAGTTTAATATTAGGGTCTATGAAATAATCGGGAGCGTTTGTTTTTGCGAACCAGGCGGATAGTTCGTACTCAATATCGTCGCATAAACCATCTATCTTTTGAGCATAAAATACATTGAGATCTTCTTTTGCATCGCAATAGTATAAATAGCCATTAGGGTTGCCTGTATGATCCCGGAAACTATCATTCCATCCAGCACCACCGGGAGCGGCATCCTTTGGGTCTTTCATGATGCCGTATTGGTCTTGCGAAACACTGCCTGTACCGACATAGGTGTATAAACCGGCTGGTCTGTAATTGGGGTGTACATTCGTATTGGGGTCTTGGTTTAAGGATGGTCCCAAACGGTTGGTGCCTGAGCCAAAGTTTTCAACAAACACGGGGTCTCCTAATGAACATGTGGTTTGCGTATGGGAATTTTGAGTGAAAAAGAATAAAATTATAATAGAATTTATTATAATTTTAAAATGGTTGTTAATGGTTTGGTTTTTCAATGATTATACTGTTAGCGTAGCTAACAAATATATAACTATGCTTTTAGTAATCAAAGTGCCTAGCGTTTTAATGCAAAATGCCCTTTTAAGTCGAATGCCTCACCATCTTTTTTAACTTTTGCAAAGAACCAATAATCATCTGCTGGCATATTTTGACCGTTAAAAGTGCCGTCCCAACCGACAGAAGTGTGTGGTAAGGTTTTAAGCAGTTTTCCATAACGATCATAAATATAAATGACTGTTCCCGGAAGTTCTTCAATGCCGACTATATGCCAGTAATCAAAAGCGCCATCGTTATTAGGTGTTACAAATTTAGGAGCATCGATAACAATTACTTCTTTACTTACATCGTTACAACCATTTAAATCCCTTACGGTAACCGTGTGTAACCCAAGCCAAACATTTTCAAATACATTGGAGGTTTGAGGTTCACCATCATCCAGGATATAGACATAGTCTCCCATGCCGCTTACATCGACGGTAATGCTGTTAGGATCGGCAAAGTCGACGGTTGTCGTAAAGTTTATGGTAGCTGCTTCAGATTCTATTAATGTGAAGTTTTTTGTGTGGATACAGCCATTAGGAGTGGTTACTGAAACCCAATGGGTGCCTAAGTCATTATCATCAACTGATATTACGGATGTTGTAGCACCGTTCCACCATAAATAGGTATCGCCTTGATTACCTGTATCAGCATTCAGGGTTCTGGGAACGTCTCTACTACACAATGCTTCGGTTTCGTTAATAGGAATTAAGGGCAACGGGTAAACGATGGTATTAAATTCAGTAAGGGCATAACACTCGGAACTATTGTTTTCTACACGTACGTAAATGGTATCTCCATTAGTTGCTTCGTGTAATGTGTCAAGTCTGTTGGCGTCAGCTTCAGCATTGTCGAAGGTGTTATAATAATAAACAGAAAAGTTATTTGGATTCTGATTTCCTAATATTGTTTGTTCATATTGTGTAAGGTCAAATTCAAAGTCTCCGTCAAAATCATCATCACATTCAGTAAGGTTTGGAGGTCTGTTGGCAATAGGGTTGGTGTTTATTTGTAATGTAAAAGAGGTAAAAGCTGGACATCCGGTAACAGCATCTTCGACTCTTGCGTAGATGGTATAGCTTCCCGGACTTGTATAACTAAATTGCTTGTTGGTATATGTCCCTGTATTGTTTTCGGCGTTAGCTTGAGAATCATGGTAGCTTATAGTGGCATTGGTACTACTGTGAATCAAGAAGGTGTCTACCTGACTTAAGTCGTAGGTGTTGTTTGGGGTTTGGCAATCAGCAACTGTGTTTATATCTAATAAAGTTGGAGGTAGGTTAACCTGTAAGTCTAAAGTGGATGAATCGAAGCAGCCTGTATCGACTTCAGCTTTAACATAAATCGTTTTGCTCGTACTTATGGGATAATTGGTTAGCTGTGCGGTTGGTATTTCTGTTATTAAATCAACATCCTCATAATATGAAATGCTAACATCGCTGAATCGTACATTTTCTATGTCGAATACGGCGTTGTTTAAATCGATGGTTGTATTACCATCGTAATCGCTATCACATACAGGTGCTATTGAAGCTGAAATAATGTGAGGTGTTGGAAATGTTATAAATCTAACTTCTTCAACAACAACACAAGTGTTTCCTGTATTTTCAATTCTTACATAGAATTGTCCTTGGAGTGCTTGAGATGTATATTGATCAGGTAACGGCGTACCAGTGTTGTTATAGGCATCATTTTCAGATAAATAAAATTCAATGCTTAAAGTATCGGTACTTCCTTGTGCTATTTCTTGGCGTTTGGCTTCAAGGTTAAATGTGTGGTTTCCAGCAGTGGTTTGACATACTGGAGGGAAGTCATCAAAGTCTCTGTTGTAATCAGGGTTAGAAGCGATTTCTAAAGTAAAGGAGGCCGTGCTGTTACAATCTGGATCTGTTATATTTTCTACACGAACATAAATGGTTTGTGCTCCAGAACTAGCGTAGGGACTGTGTTTGTCAATAGGGTTTGCAAATGCTGCGTCTTCATAGTAAAAGACTTCTTTGCCGCTTTGACCATTTAATATTTCACCGTCTTTGTCGGCTAAAATAAAGTTGGTCGATGTAACGCCTTCATCTACACATATTTGATAAGGGACGATGTTAGGGATTACCGGAATTGTATTTATTACAACATCAAAAGAAACAATATTAAAGCAACCAGGTGGGGCTATTGTTTGTACTCTAACATAAATAGTTCTAGAAACAGTGTTGTAGGATTGCTCGTCTAATGCGCCTACATTATTAAGAGCATCGTCATAAGATTCATAAAAATCAATTGAAAGACCTGTGGGGTCTGATACCACTTCCGAAATTTTATCATCAAGGCTTATTGTTGCTGTGCCAGTATTGTTACAAATTACAATATTGGAAGGCTGATTTACAGTGGGAGCCGGAACGACATTCACCTCAAATTCATTGACCGTATAACAATTTGTAGTGGTATTTTCAATTCGAGCATAAAAGGTGTTTGATGCTGAGTCGTAATATCTTGGTAACTGGTTTGTGCCAGAGTCAGCATCGTTGGGATCTAAAAAATAGCGTACGCTAAAGCCAGGGACGCCTCCAGTTATTTGGGGATCTAGAGAGTCGAAATCAATGGTCGTAAAACCATCATCATCGTTGTCGCAATAATTTATAGGTTCTGTATTTGGGAAGGTAACAACTGGGTTAATACGTAATAAGACTTCTGATACTTCAGAGCAGCTACCATTTTCAAGGTTAATGTAAAGGATAACGTCGTTTGATATGGTTAATGGTGAAGAGGTATCTATGGCTCCTATGTTGTTATCTCTGTTGTTTTCAGTATGATAAAAGGTAACGGTAACATTGGGGAGGCCGTTTGCAATAACAGATTCTAACGGATTTAGATAGACATCAACGCTCCCATCATTGTCATCGTCACAAAAAGCAAAGCCTAATTCTGGTATGTTTGTAGCGGTTAATAAAAGATTGGTATGTATTTCTATAGGTATAATGGCATAACAGCCTGTTGTGCTGTCTTCCAGTCTAACATAAATAGTTTGTTCTTCTGGATTTGTATTTTGATAGTTTGTAGGATTTGAAATGGGGTTAGTTCCTGATTCGGCATCACTTTGACTTGTATGGTACGTAGGGGGTAAGAAACCGGTTTCACCATTCAAAATGGTGTTGATAACTTCTGTCAGGTTAAAATTAGATGTGCCATCGTGGTCTGCATCGCATGCATCAATGTACTGAGTATCTCTAATAATACCTGTATTACCATTTGTTATATTAAGATCCAACGAGCCAGTCGCAATACAGCCTGTCATTGTGTTAAGAACTCTAACGTAAAGCGTTTCATTGGCGTTTGAGTTTACATAGGGTGGAGGGATTGGGCTGTTACCATTAGCAGCATCTAAAGGTGTATAGTGGTAACTTACATTAAGGTTTGCTTGACTGTTTGTGAATTCATTATCTTTTTCTCTTAAGTCTATTTGTGTGCTATTGTCCGGAACGTTGTCGTTATCACATACATCCCAAGTTACCTGTTGGGTAATTGTTGGTGGATTATTGACTTCCAGAGCAATAGTGCCATAAATAACACAGCCTTGATCGGAATCTTCTACACGAACATATATAGTACGGGAACCGGATGGTATTGGTGATGTTATGTTACCGGAATCGTTTCTAGCATCAGCATCTGTATAATAGTAGGCAATGGTATAGTTTGCCGGTAGGTTAGGAATGGCATTGATAACATCTTGGTCTTTAGTTGAAAGATCAAATATTTCCTCTCCATCACCATTATCATCACAGAGCAAATAAGGTGCTATGGGGTTGGTGGTGAGTTCACTATCGATGGTAACGTTGACTTCGTCCGATATCGTACAGCTAACGCCATTAATATCAATATCAACTCGATACAGACCGCTTAATGAGGCATTTATTGTAGGATTGGTTTCTCCAGAAATAAGTCCGCCATCTCTATACCAAGAATAGGTAGCTAATGGGTTTTGTATTTCACCGTTAAGTATAACATTTCCCGTGCAGCTACTAATAGCGTCGCCAAGTTCTAATTCGGTAAAGGTATTGGCTTCAATAAATACTGCGGTGTCATAGGAAGGGTCGTTACCTTGGTCGGCAACTATTAGTTTTACATGGTATTGTACGTTAGGTGTTACGTTACTTGCTGCGGTAAGAACAGTTGTTCTACCATTGTAATTTGTATCACCAAAGCTATAACCGTCAAAATAGGTGTCGTTGGCAGCGGAACACTGGGTTAAAATTTCATCATGGATATTATTGACTGTTACAGGTGTATTGGTTCCCGGGATAAGGGCTATATTTTGATACGGCCCTGTACTTGTACTTTCCCGTATTAAAAAGGCAAAACCGTCGGACGAATTACAAGGGTAATTGGCGTAATACTCTTCGGAAGCCAATAAGTAATTAAATTGTATGTTGTCTGAAAGCGCGATAAAATCAAATTCTATAACGGTGGCATTTACAGTGTTACTAACGCCTAGTGCTGTTTCTATATCGGGATCGGTACCCCAACCAAGTGTACCATCACTTAGGTCTGTTGTATTTGAAGTATTACCAGCTGAGGCAGCATTTCCTGTAGTGAGTAGGATACCACTACTTAACGGAAAATTGGAGTTGCCTCTTTGAAAAGAACCAAAACTGGAAAAACCATCTGTACTGCCATTAAGAGACGAAGTAACATTGGAAATTTCCACACAGCCATCGGCTAAATTATTTTCTATAAGATCTTGAACAGGAATATTATTATCAACAGTAATTTGTTGCGACAATGCTACGTTATAACAGCAAATACATGTAATCAAGATAAGACGGATCGATCTCATACTAAAGTAGGTTTCTCTTTATTTGGTGTTTTAGGCATAAATAGCACCGTTCCAACGGATTAATTCAAGGCGAAAAATAGGTATAATTTAGATGAAATGCAAAAAAAATCAGATGAAAAGTAATTTTGGAGGGTTTTTTGGCAGAAAATTATAGTTTTAGGCTAAAATGATCTTTAACGACTCTACCATCTTGTAGTTTAATTACAAACCAATAATCGTCTGACGGTAGTTTTTTGCCATTAAAGGTGCCATCCCATCCCTTGCCAAGAGGATTTAATTGTTTTAATAATTTGCCATACCTGTTATAAATAAGGATTTTAGTGTTTGGTTGGAACATATTAGAGATTCCATATACTTGCCAGGTATCATGAAAGCCGTCATTATTGGGCGTAAAGTATTTCGGGAAGCCGATAACCGACACGGGCTCTTGTACAGTGCCACAATCATTTTTTACATCCTTTACAGAAATAGTATAAATTCCGGGAAAAACATTCTCAAAAGTAGGATTTTCTTGGAAAGGTTTGTAAACCCCACCGTTTTCATTTAACAGCGCATACTCGTATGTACCTTCTCCAGAGACCGTTACAGTGATTGTGTTATTCGGAGAGACGTCAACGACTTCTATAGATTGAAAGCTAGCAGTATTTGAAGCTTCAACGGTGATGGTTCTTGTTTTAGAACAGTTATTGGAGTTTGTAACCTCTACAGTATACAAACCGGGTTCATTAACAGGTATTTCGTATGTGCTTTCTCCTGTAGACCAGAGGTACGTATAGTTGGAGGATTCGCCAATGCTAATCCCTGCATTTAAACTAATGGTTTCGGGGTATTTATTAAGACAGTAATATGTTAAATCTTCAGTAATGATTTCAGGTAATTTGTTAACTTTTAATTGTACTTCGCTAATACCGTAGCAGTTATTTGCATTTTCAACGCGGGCGTAAATGGTTTGGGAATAAGGAACCGTATTAGTGTAGGTTGTTCCGATATTGTTTAGCTCGGTTAGTGCATCTTCGTAAGTTTCAAAATAGGAAATGTTTAAACCACTGGGGAGCCCAGCAATGATTAAAGTATCTGCCTCGCTTAAATTAAAAACATGAAATCCGTCTTCGGTACCATCATCATCGCAAACGGCAGGGAGTTCTACATCATTGGAATCTGTAAGACTAACGGAAAGGGTTAATTCGCAGGTATTGGAACACCCAGTGTCGTCGTTAATAACTTCAACGTATAGGGTTTGTGGATTGCTTGTATTGTTGAACGCATTGCTATTTGTTACCATATTGCTCATGGATGCGTCCAAATAGAACACGGTGGAAAGGTTTGTTACATTTCCCGTTAGTTCTTCATTGGCTTCATTAAGATTGAATAGCGAAATTCCATCCTTTAAACCATCTTCGTCGCATTGCAGAAGCGTTGTATTAAAAGCTTCTGGGTTTTGATTAAAACTAACATAGGCTTCTCCTTCAATTGGACAGTCTCCATTATTACGATCAATAAGCACCTCGTAATGACCACTTTCTGTAATTTCAAGCTGGTATGTATTTTCACTTAAAGTAGCGCCATCTTGTTGCCATATATAAGTAGCGCCAGTAATATCTTCAGCTTTTAAAGTATATGAATCTTCTTCACACAATAGCAGGCTTACAGAGCTTTGTCCGTTTTGAATGATATCTATTTCTATATTAAAAAATGATGTAATAAATGGAGGCAAACCTTGTGAAGATTCAAAGGGCGCTAAGTTTATTGCGTTGTGCTTATAGTTGCTAGATGTACCTATTTCGTTAGGATTATTTATAACTCCAAGAAAAGGCGACCCTTGTTCGTAAGTAATGCTTAGAGCTCGATATATTTTTCCATCGGGTCCTAATTGAAGACCGCCTCGATACATCTGTCTTTCTTCTATTGTTATTTGACTGTTTTGTATGTCGGCAACCATTAAATCAAATTGTGTTAAGGTAGATTGATGGTTTGCAGGGTTATTATCGGCTGCACTTTGAGAAAAAAAATCGTTTGAAGCGCTTACGTATAATAGTTGACTATTGGGAGAGAATTCGATGCCATAGGGATAGATGCCTCCATTTCCTGATTTTATAGTGAGGGCGGTGTTGTTAGAGAGCTTTCCCGATGTTGCATCAAAATCGTATATATACATGCCATCCCTTACATTGGCACAAGCTACTTTGGATCCATCTGGAGATAACTTTAAATACCCTCTGGCATCTCCTATAAGTGTTTGGAAAGTTGTTTTTACGGAAGTTGAATTAACTCCAGATTCACTAACTTCAAAAGCATGAAATGTATTGTATGTGTTTTCAGTTCCATCTTCAGAGGCAAATGTCATGACCCAAATTGATTTACTAACACAATCTTTTAAAACAGCTGTTAGTTTTTCTGAGCATTTTTTGAGTAAGGGCATATTTTTAACTGTAACAGCTCCTAATCCACCATCTGATGTGATGTCTACGATAGAATAATTCAAGCCTAGATTTACATTTCTTTGGTTTCTACTATCAACAGTAAAAATATAATAGATGTTTGGATCTTTTGGTTTTGGTACAATGATGGCAGATTGTGTACTGGAGGCATCTCCATATAATCCAGAGCCATTTTGCATTAAATTGTGATTTTTATTCCAAACATTAGAACCATCGGTGTAGAAAAGTAAGTTGCCGAAGCCATCTGAAATAGAAGCACACCCTTCGTTGGTAAATAATTGTCCGTCAGTAAGTTTTGTAATGTTACTATTGGCCTGATTAAATTTTATACCGGCATTATATCCAAAATACCAGTTTGCAGCTTCATTTTGAGCGAAAGTATTTAGGTTTACAAAACAAAATATCAGAAGGATAGCCTTTTTCACGCATTTGAATTTTAATAATTATTTTATAATGAAATTAATTATAAAATTAAGAACGCATGCAACCACTACGTTCCCTCACTAAAACTTTCATACATTCTTCAATGTGAAAAAATGTATAAAATTATTAATGTTCATTTCATCTTTTAATAGCAATAGCTATCAAAGATATTATAAATCCCGATGTTTTAATAATCTATACGATAAAAAGACGAAGAGAGCAGTCCAGCCCATAACGATTGCAATTTCATGCCAATGCACGGCATAATCGTACGCTAAGGTTTCTTTATCTGGAAATTTAGACATGGCTATACGTTGAAAGGGTTGATCTATGAGTTTGTGCATGGATTTTAAAGGGAAAAAATTCTGTATTTTTTCGGCTATATCAGCATTGAACTTCCAAGTAATAAGGCCAAATGTAATCCATTCCAAAATAAATAATATAAATAAAAAAGCTAGAGCAAAAGCAGAACGTTTTGCTAATATGCCAAAGAATAGGCATAAACTGAAGAAGCCCATAAGTTTAATGAAATAGGCTAGTAAGAATTCTGTTTCTTGAAAAATGATAGAGGCTTCTGTGTAACTTGAATAGTAGAGTCCAATGCATAATGAAAGTAAACAGATTAGTAGTGAAGACACTAAAGAAAAGAAAACAATGGTATAGAATTTAGAAAGAATAAATTCCTTTTTACTTAGTCCATCGATCAAATTTTGTTTAATGGTCTTGTTGCTATACTCGTTACCGATCATACTAACAACTACTATTGCAAAAAAGAATTTAAACTGGGCAGCAAAAAAGGTTGTTAAATGCCATATAATGGGGAAATTAAAGATTCCCAACTCTCCCAATTCCAATGTGAAAAAGCCAAAAACATTAATCTTTAGGGAAGAAAGAAGAATGATGAAAAAGGGAAGGATAAACGAAATAAAAATAAGGACTTTACTCGTTTTATTAAGTAATAGTTTTTGTAATTCTAAGTTTAAAAGACGTAGCATGTAGTTAATTAGATAGTTGATGGTTGGTTATCCGTTAGTTGGAGGAATTGCTCTTCAAGACTTTCTTTTCGCTGTATTAAGTAGCTTAATACAATGCCTTTATCAAACAGTAGTTTGTTAAGCGTTTGGGATTCCATGGGTTCATTTAAAAAAGCTCTAACGGTATTGCCTTCTATTTTAATTGTTCCAAAGGCAGGGTGTTCTTTAAGCGTTTTTGTTAAATCAGGGATGTTGTCACACTGTAATTCAAAAAAACCGTGACTGGAAATCATTTCATCTACGCGACCGGAATATAGTTTTACGCCCTTACGCAATACCACAACATGTGAACATACTTTTTCGACTTCATCTAGCAAATGGGAAGCCAATAAAATAGTTGTGCCTTTTGCAGCAATATTCTTAATGATTTCACGTATTTGATGAATACCTTGAGGATCCAAACCATTGGTGGGTTCGTCTAAAATTAGAATTTCAGGGTCGTTTAATAGTGCCGAAGCAATAGCTAGACGCTGTTTCATACCCAAAGAGTACGTTTTAAATTTGCTGTTCTTGCGTTCTAAAAGTCCAACTATTTTAAGTTTTTCGTCTATGTTGTCGTAAGCAACACCTTTAATTTTACACACTAGTTTTAGGTTTTGTACAGCTGTCATATAAGGGTAAAAGTTTGGGCGCTCAATAATGGCTCCTACCTTTTTTAAAGCATCATGGGTTGATGTTTGCCCATCGAACCAATGAAATTCGCCATGTGTTTTGTTGACAACGTTTAAAACAATTCCCAAAGTAGTCGATTTGCCACTACCGTTAGGTCCTAATATGCCATAAACATTGCCTTTGTTAATGGTAAATGACAAATTGTTAACAGCAGTTATATGCCCAAATTTTTTTGTTAGATTATTAATTGAAAGAATGGGTTCCAAGGTATAAAGTTTGTGTTGAAACTAAAATTAGTTATGGTTATTCGACGATGCTGCATTCATTTTGTTACAAGTATATTGATAAAAGCTTTAAATTTGACTAATTCGAATATTTATGCAAGATCTAAAGATATCTAAAAAGAAGCCTTCATACCCTGTAATAGACAGATTACATAATTATCTTACGGAGTATAACAGAAATATAAAAATACCTATATTTTATGATGATTTATTGCGTTTTCAAGGATCGGTAGTTGTTTATGATAAAGAGGATAACGATACCCTTTGGATTCGTGTTTATTACGATGAGTTTGAACGGGAAGAGATCGATCTGTCATTAAAAAAGGTTTACACTATCCTACATTCTGATGGTAATGAGAGTACCATTCCATTTCTTAATGTGGACGCCATAGATTATTGTACGTTTGGAAATTCAAAACCTTTTAGGATAAAGATCCGGAATGTTTTAAATGATAATTACACCTATTTTTATGTAAAAACAGCAGATGCGTCACGTATTTATGGACTAGAACTAGAGCATATGTTATCTCCCTATAATTTAAATTTTTTGGTGTATAAAAACACCTTAATAGAAGAGCATATTACTGGTATTCCGGGGGATGAGTTTATAAAGAACATGTTGCCCAAATGCAGTAAAGCCGAAAAATCACAAATAGCCAAGGAATTTGTAAAGTTTAATGAACGGTGTATGATTAGGCTTTTGGGCGATATGCGTTCATACAATTATGTAATTGTTCCCACACACGACTTCGATCATGTGGTATATAAGATACGTGCCATTGATTTTGATCAACAATCGTATGAAGGTAAGTTTAATATTTACAGACCACAGTTTTTTAAGGAAAATTTAAAAATGGTTGAATTGGTTACTGATACCATACAAAAGCTATCTATAGATCAATATAAAATAGAAGAGCGTTCTATACTTGTAAAGCGTTTAAAAAGTTTTCACGGAAGAATAGACAAATTGTTGAATTGTATGGTTTCCGATTCTATTTCTAAGGAAGAACATATTGCTATGTTAAAATCCAAAATTTTTGAATATACTCAGGATGTTAAGTTTAAGCGTTGTAAGGGCATGGGGGAAATTCTAAAGCGATCTTTAGAATATTTAACCCGCAATTATGAAAATGTAAAAATTAAAAATTTATAAGCACTCTTTAAGCAACTCTTAATTCCAGTTTTCATCGAAGTCAAAAGTATCGTAATCGTCGATATCCAGCCCATCGTCAAATTCATCGAAATGATCTTCTGTGTCATCCGCATGAAATGATTTATCTGGAGCTACATCTGGAATTTGTCCATGAACAAACATTAGGTTAGGGTAGTCAATGCCATGGGTTTCTTCAACAACTTCTGCCAATTCTACATAAAAAGTCCACATGCTCAAAAAATCATATACATATATAAGTTTTGTTTGCTTTTCGTGTACAGTATCACTTAGACAGGTTTCGTTCATTAAGCGTGCGTGGTTATCGTCGCTTAAATCGAATAACGAGATTTCTTCACCTTGATTCCATTGGTCGTCACTAAGATAAAACGAAGCCATTTCAGTGCCATCAAAACCAAAGGATTGTGTAATTATATTGTGTAAATCTTCAAGTGTATCTGTGTCACGAATTTCTAAATCCCGGAACACATCATCTTCAGTATCGTTATCTAAAATAACTCTAAATCTATAGATCATGGTGAAAAAATTATGCTACAAAGGTATACTTTTTAGATTATTTGCTGAAACGATGCAGTGTAAATGTCATAGCTGTTAGTAATAAAAATGCACCTATCTGGTGTGCTATGCCCAGCCAAAGCGGTACGGCATAGATTATAGTGAGTACTCCTAATAAAAACTGAAATAAAACAAAAATTATTAAAGCACTAATACCTGTATTTTGAGATGGCGTAAGCGACATATTTTTGGCCTTAAGCCAAATAACTAAAATAGAGGCAAGTACCAAATAGGCTATCATTCTATGAACAAATTGCACACCACTAGGATTCTCAATAAGATTCAGATAAAAAGGTTCTAAGATGTAAACAGTTTCATGTATAAACTTGTTTTCGTTCATGAGTGGCCAATGGTTATGTAATAGACCTGCTTTTAGGCCGGCGACAAATGCACCATAAACTATTTGAACGATAAGTATAAGATAGCTTACAATTATCAAGTTCCTAAATTTAATGTTTATCTGTTTTTTATTGGGATATAATAAATCTAAAGCAACCCAAAGGGTAGCTGCAAAAGTTAAAAATGCTGTCGTTAAATGGGCGGCTAATCTAAAATGGCTTACGTCTGGCATATCGACCAAGCCACTTTTAACCATATACCAACCTAAAAAGCCTTGAAAGCCTCCTAGTACTAATAAAACTAAACATTTCTTGACGGTCTTTTGTGTTAGCTGTTTGGTAGCTAAAAAATAGATAAAGGGGATAATAAATACTAAACCAATAAGTCTACCAATTAAACGGTGTAACCATTCCCAAAAGTAAATACCCTTAAAGTCTTCTAAGGTAAAATGATAATGTAGTTTTTGGTATTCGGGAAATTGTTGGTAGAGTTCGAAGGCCTCTTGCCACTCCGTTTCATTTAGGGGCGGAATGGTACCTGTTATTAATTTGTAGTTGGAAATGGATAAACCAGAATCGGTGAGCCTAGTGATACCACCTATAACTACCATTATGAAAATTAATGAGCAACCAGTAAGTAACCAGTAAACCACTTTTTTGTTGTCTTTTTTGTTTTTCAAAGTTTCAGAGTTTCAAAGTTTCAAAGTTCCAGAGTTGCAGAGTTTTAATGGTTAACGTTTTAGTTTTTTAATAAAACTGGTTAGAATGCGATATAGAAGAACGTTTGATTTGCGAGGTTAAAGCGTATAATTCGTAATTGGGAAACAATTTCGTTTCAGAATAAATTTTAGTCACAAAAACCATGGATTTTTGCCAGATGAGTAATTTTCTAAATGTCTTTGTATTTTCCATAGTAACCCAAATTTATTAGTTGCTTTTTTAAAGCTTTGTAACTTAGGGGCTTTGTTGCTTAGTTACTTTTAAACCTAATTTTTTTCCTTTTTTTAGCATGAGTTGATAAGCAGCTTCATATTCGTTAGGTATGTCACCTTCTAATATGGCTTCTTTTATAACATCTTTAATAATTCCTATCTCGCGTGATGGTTTTAAGTTGAAGGTTTTCATAATCTCCTCTCCAGAAATTGGTGGTTGAAAATTACGAACATGGTCGCGTTCTTCAACTTCAACGATTTTCTCACGAACAATTTTAAAATTGTTGTGGTATTTTTTGAATCTTTTAGGGTTTTTGGTTGTGATATCTGCTTCGCATAATATCATTAAATCCTCTACATAGTCACCAGCATCGAAAATTAAACGTCTTACAGCAGAATCTGTAACAATATCTTGAGCCAATACAATTGGTCTAGAGCTCATAAATACCATTTTTTGAACGAATTTCATTTTATCGTTTAAGGGCATTTTTAGCCTCTTAAACAATCGAAAGACCATTTTAGAGCCTTCAAACTCATGTCCGTGGAAGGTCCATCCAACTTTTTTGTTGAATTTTTTTGTTGGGGCCTTGCCTATATCATGTAGCAATGCAGCCCATCTTAGCCAAAGGTTATTGGTGTTTTTCGCAATATTGTCAACAACTTCAAGTGTATGGTAGAAGTTGTCCTTATGCCGTTGTCCTTCAATTTCGTCAATGCCTTTTAAGGCTGTTAACTCAGGTAGGATAAAATCGAGAAGTCCTGTTTTTTCTAATAATAAAAAACCAATGGAAGGTATCTCGCTTTCAAGTATTTTATTAAGCTCAACGACGATACGCTCTTTGGTTATTATTTTTATGCGCTCTTTATTCTTTTTAATTGCTTGTAGAGATGTTTCCTCAATTTTAAAGTTTAACTGGGAAGCAAATCGTATGGCACGCATCATGCGTAACGGATCGTCACTATAAGTAATGTCTGGATCCAATGGTGTACGGATGATCTTATTGTTTAAATCTGAGATACCATTAAAAGGGTCAAGTAAATCTCCAAAATCATTCGAATTTAGACTTAAGGCTAAGGCATTGATAGTAAAATCACGACGATTTTGGTCATCTTGTAATGAGCCACTTTCAACAGCTGGGTTTCTACTGTCTTCGGTATAGGATTCCTTACGGGCTCCCACAAATTCAATTTCAATATCCTCATAACGAAGCATAGCGGTACCATAGGTTTTGAATACCTGCACTTTGGGAGTGTTATGAAGACTTCTTGAAACGTGTTTTGCAAGTTTTATACCATCTCCTATAGCAACAACGTCAATATCTTTTGCGTTACCTCGGTTTAAAGCGAAGTCGCGTACAAATCCCCCAATAACATAAGCATCCATTTGTAAGGCTTCTGCCGATTGCGAGATGATTTTAAAAATAGGGTGTTTTAGAGCTTGTTTATGATTCATAATGATCAAATTTCAAGCACCAAATTCCAATTAATATTGGGATTTGGAATTTGAAAATTAGCATTTTATTGTCTTATAATTTTTACTTCACCATTATTTTTCAATTTAATGATTGAAGATGGCTTGGCACAGATTTTTTCTTGGTGCAAATTTACAACATAGTCTACACCTTTTAAAATAGGTGGAGCTATTTCTTTAAATGATTTTGGAGTTGGTTGTCCGCTTATATTTGCCGATGTCGAAACGATGGCTCCGTTAAATCGTCGTAATAGTTGAAAACAAAAATCATTATCCGGGATTCGAATAGCAATCGTACCGTCTTCGGCAATTAAATTAGCTGCCAGGTTTTGTGCTTCGTCATAAATTATTGTTGTTGGAGATTCGGCAACCTCTATGATGTTGAAAGCCACTTGGGGCACAGTTTTCACATACTTTGTTAACATTCTGTCATCTGCGACCAGACAGATAAGCGCTTTGCTGTCTTCACGTTCCTTTAGTTTGTAAATTTTGTTTACAGCATCAGGGTTATTAGCATCGCAGCCTATGCCCCAAACGGTATCGGTAGGGTAGAGTATAAGGCCGCCTTCTTTTAAGACTTGAACGGCACTGTTTATTTCTTTATGCATGGAATAGAAATTACTTTTGATGGCAAATTTAGTATTAGTTTTTTACATTGTCTAAATCTTTGTAATATTGCCAAATGAAGAAGGTTTATCATAGCCAATACGAAGCATTTGGTACGTCAATAGACAATCTAATAATGGATTTTGACAGTGCGGGGGAGTCTATCAAAGATTCTAGGAATAGGTTAAAGTTATTTCAATTAAATGGACAAACCATAAACATTAAGGCTTTTAAAATTCCTAATATTATAAATCAGCTGGTTTATAATTTTTTTAGAAAAAGCAAGGCACAACGTTCTTTCGAGTATGCTAATAAATTATTAGCCTTGGGGATAGGCACACCAGCTCCTATAGCCTACTACGAATTTAAGACACCGTTGTTATTTAAAAAAAGTTTCTATGTAAGCGAACAATTGGATTATGATATAACTTATAGAGAGCTTACAAAAGACTTTAATCTACCCGATTACGATATTATTTTAAGGGCATTTACAAGATTTACATATACCTTGCATAAAAAAGGGGTTCATTTTTTAGACCATTCACCAGGGAATACTTTAATTAAGAAAAATGAAGATTCTTATGATTTCTATCTCGTGGATTTAAATAGGATGAAATTTGGAAACATGGGGTTTAAATCTCGTATTAAGAATTTTTCCCGACTTACAATTCATAAATCCATGGTTGAAGTGATGAGTGATGAATATGCTAAATGTACTGGTGAGGACTATGGTAAAATTTTTGAGTTAATGTGGAAGGAAACGGAAGATTTTCAAGAACGGTTTTACCGTAAGAAGCAATTGAAAAAGCGATTAAAGTTCTGGAGATCGGCTACTAACTAATCGTTTGAGTTCTCGGTAACGATAATATACCCCATAAGCATTTAAAGTACATATTGTATAACCAGCTTTTCCATCCAAAAAGCCCAATCTAAAAAAGTAGTTTATTACAAATTTATAAAGTGGTTTTAGGTAAAAATGGAATGCATTGGGCTTTTTACCTTTTTCAAAAAGTTCCAAGGCTTTTAACTTAGCATAGTGTTCGGCTTTTGCTTTATAACTATTGTAATCACTAAAGGAATAGTGGAGCATGGTATTTTCAAGTGTTTTGCTATTGCCTTGAACTTCTAGAAGTTCATGAACAATCCTGTCCTCTTTATATTTAGCAGTTCCCTTTATAAACAATCTAAAAACAGCGTCTGATTGTAATCCGCTAAACTTCATAATTCTGTCTTCAAATACAAAGTTTCTCTTAAATTTAAATGCTACAAAATTATGTGGAAACTTAGTGGTGTTTAGTATTTCGGTCTTTAAGTTTGGAGAAATACGTTCGTCGGCATCAATAAATAATACCCATTTACAATTAGCTTGTTTGATGGCGAAATTACGTTGGTCGGCAAAATTTATAAATTCGCGCTGTAGCACTTTTACATGTTCCATGGATTTTAACCTTTCATAAGTACCATCTGTACTAAAGCTATCGATCACAATAATTTCATCAGCAAAATTAATATTGTCAATCACAGCATCAATATGCTCAATCTCATTATACGTAATTAGTAGTGCAGAAATCTGGGTGGAAACGTCTTTCAAAATAAAGTATGTAGTGTCATTATTAGTAGGTAAAAATAGTTAATTTTGTTGCAATGAGCACATTTAAAGCATCCGTAATTATCAGTACTTATAATCAGCCAGAATGGTTGGAAAAAGTACTTTGGGGTTATGAACAACAAACGGAATCGAATTTTGAAATTATTATTGCCGATGATGGATCTAAAGAGACGACTAGAAAGCTTATTGATAGATTTGTTGCTACATCTCGATTAAAAATAGCGCATGTTTGGCATGAGGATAATGGCTTTCAAAAAACGGTGATTTTAAATAAGGCCGTTTTAAAAACGTCTTCGGATTATGTAATCTTTACAGATGGCGATTGCATTCCTAGAAATGATTTTGTTGCTACACATTTAAGATTAAAAAAGGAGAACTGTTTTTTATCTGGAGGCTATTTTAAATTACCTGAAACTATTTCTAAGCTTATTTCTAAACAAGATATTGTTAACCAAACTTGTTTTGATTTGAGTTGGTTGGTAAAGAATGGCCTAAAAAAGAATTTTAAGGCTAATAAGTTAACAGCTAAAGGTTTTAAGGCTTGGTTGTTAAATACGTTTACACCAACTAAGGCGACTTTTGATGGCATGAATGTTTCCGGATGGAAAGCATTGGTTTTAGCCGTGAATGGTTTTGATGAACGTATGCAATACGGTGGTGAGGACAGGGAAATTGGAGAACGGTTAATGAATAAAGGCGTTAAATTCAAACAAATACGTTATAGTGCTATTTGCGTGCATTTATACCACGAAAGGCCTTATAAAAATGAAGCAGTTATTTTAAAAAATAAAGCAATACGGTCAACAACTAAAAGGCAAAATGTAACTTTTAGCCATTATGGTATTGTTAAAGACAAATCTTCTTAGGGTTTTCCAAACATGGAATGAATTTTTAAGCGTCTCAAGAATGAAAGTTTACGCTTTTTAGGAACACCATTGGCTTTAATGTATTGAATGGTTGATTCCACCATTCTTAAAGCGGACTTGCCATCTTGATATGGGTGAAATTGTTCATTAATAGCTTGACGGCTTTTGGCGTAAGGGTCCTCTTTTAAGTTATGGTCTACTAGGTTCACCAGATTGTTGTAATCGTCGGTATCGTACCAATGGTTGTTAAAATCGGAAATATTATTGAAGGTTATTACGGGTTTATCCAACAGTAAGTATTCATAAATTACCGATGATGTGTCACTAACTAAAATATCGGCAATCAATAAAAATTTAATAATATTTTTTTCTGTTTGAAAAATAATATTTTCCACTTCCTCAGCCAAGGTTTTGTAAGTTTCTATCCACTGCGCATCCATTAAGGGGTGAAACTTTAATAGAATAACGTAGTTACTGTTTTTAGCCAATTCTTTTATTTGATTAACTAAAAAAGGAGCAGAAGTGAGTTTGGGCGAGAAGGTTGGTGCATATAGAATCACCTTTTTGGCGTTATGCTTTTTTAGTAATTCTTCTTTTTCCTCTTCATAACGTATTTTATCGGTTGCATACACATCTAGCTTGGGCCATCCTGTTTCAATCACATCAAAGTTGCGGTGTATACGTTTTAATTCATTAAATTTTTTAGTGAAATAAGGCCCTTGTGTAAGGTACAGGTCAAAATAATGCCGAATTCTAAAATGGCCTTTTTTCTCTCCGGCCAATCCATGAAAAACCTGAACTTTCAGCCCTCTTAAATAGTATGGGACTTCATTACCGGGGACAAAAATGGCGTCGCTTGAAAAAGCCTTCAATTGGGCTACGGAAGTAGTGTAATTATCTTCTCTATATGGAAAGTCCTTAACTATCTTTTCTGTAATAAACCAAAGGTAATCATAACCCCTGTCCCTTAACACTTCTTTAATGGGGTTTAGAATACCAAATGCATAATTATTTTGACAAAAAAGAATAACCTTCATTACAACAAATTATTTACACTTTCCAAATCTTCAATAAAGTCGATTTCCATGCAATTATAGGCTGAGATATCTACAGCTTTTACTTTTAGGTTGTCTTTTTCTATAGCAAGTTCCAATCCTCTTTCAAAATAGTCATTATCATCACACTCTTCTAGTCGATCAATAAATTTCAAAATATCATCGGATGAAATAAAGTTAATACCTACGGCTTCTCCTAAGCCATTCTTTACAGTTTTTGAAAGTTCGTTAATATATCCGTTTTTTAGTGTGTATTTAACTTCTTCTTCTGCAACTTTACTAGTGTTTACAGCAACAAATGATTCGTTGGCATCAATAAAAGGGTTTAAGACATTTAATAATTTTTCATCAAAAACCACATCACCATTAAGCCAAAGTACGGATTTGTCTCGGTGCTTTTTTAATGCTTGTAATAAACTCTTAGAGGTGTTGGTACGATCAAAAAAGGGATTGTAAACATAGGTGAGTTCGGGAAAACGCTCCATGATGAGGTCTTTTTTAAACCCTACCACCACATTAATATCATCAATATTATATTTTGAAGCAATATTATCGGTTTGCATTCTCATGATGCTCTTCCCGTTCTTTAGTGGGGTTAATGGTTTTGGAAATGGGTTACCTAGTCGAGAACCGATGCCAGCAGCAAGGATGATTATTTTCATGCAGTAAAATGGTTTTAAAAGAATAAGACAATAGATTAGTTAGTTGCCTTATTACTTATCGCTTTTTCCTTTTGGAATTAGGAATTCTACCGCAAAGTTAAAATAAAATTAAAATTACAGTAATATTATGATACTTCATTTAGTAAATAACACTTTACTTTTTAATGAAGGTTATTTTATTATAGTACAACTAGAAACTTGTTAGGTTTAAGGATTTTTGTAGTTTTGCGCTGAACATAAATAATGTGAAAAATGCTTCAGGATATTGATATTGACCTACTTGAGTTAAGATTTGAAAAATGGGACATTAATTTTAATGAATCTGATGAATCAATTAAAGTGACAGGAGCTCTTGATAACTGTTCAAATGAACTATTCGAATTATTAAAGGAAATATGTCTTGTCAATAAATATAATTTAACTATTGAGTTGAGAAATGAAAACAAAATTAATGTCCTTGTAAAAAAAGGGGGTAAAAAAAAGAAGTATTTTAAAATGTATACTTCAGGTTGTTTTGATATTTTTCATTATGGACATTTGAATATTTTAGAAAAGAGTAAGGAGCTTTGTGATTATTTGATTGTAGGAGTATCTACTGATGAATTGATAGAAAAAGAAAAAGGTAAAAGACCTATTATACCTTTTGAGGAGCGTATAAAGTTAGTTAGGGCTATTAAATTTGTTGATGAGGTTATTCCGCAAGTAGACAAAAATAAGCAGCGAATTGTTGATAAGTATAATATTGATGCTATTTCTGTTGGAGATGATTGGTTGGGCAAATTTCCTAAGACTAGTTGTCCAGTAGAGTATTTTTCTTATACAGAGAATATTAGTAGTACGATAATAAAAAACACGTTACAATTGCTTTAAAGTTTATTTAAATTAAAGCATTATCATCTTTAGATGTATTCCAGTCTTTAACAGTTTTTTGCCAATTACCATAGCGATATTCTAAATATTCATCTGTTAATTTTGGAATTGAATAACAATAGCCTTTGAAGTTGATAATTTTAAAAGATTTATAAAATTTACTTGGAACCGATTTAATTTTGTTGTCTATTTCCCAATAGGTATGTTCATTTTTAGGGTATTTAATAAAAACATCAAGACATACAATTCCTTTAATTAATCCAAAAAAACGACGTTCACGAATTTTAATCATACGAATATCTTTTTGTTTAAATGGAGGAATTGAATTTTTAAATTGACGAGTCTTCACTCTATATTTTTTTTTCTTTAGCGTTTTAAAAAAATCATCAAATTTATGCTTTTCATCTATCATTATTGATATATCAATATCATTATCCCAAGGAAGCAATCTGTTTTCTCTTCTTAAACCTAATAAGGTGCCACCTTCAAGCCAATAGTTTATATTACAATCATCTAGTATTATAGCAACATTTTTCAGCATTCTTTCTGCTTCTAGCATATTCTCTCCTTCTAAGTTAATATTATATGCCATGATCGTATAGGTTAGAATCTAGAAATAGTTTTAATTTATTTATGGGGTCTTTAGGTTTTAACCAAAAGCATTTGATATGTATTGATTTAGCAGATTTTATTGCATCTTCATTATGCTCAATATAAAGAACGTCTTCTGTAGTAAGGTTGTATTCTGAGAATAATACTTTAAAGTATTTAGGATTAGTTTTGTCAGGTCTATGATATAAGCTAAAAATAGGGTATGGCATATTTACAATGCCGAAAGAAATTAATTCATTTCTATCGGCATTGGTAACAATAATTTTTTGATGAGGGTAACTATCTAGAAGTGTCTTTAACTCTTGATTGATGCCATTTTTAGAGACAAGAGTATTCCATGCATCGATCAAAATAGTCTTCATAATAGTTAAGAGGATTAAATATTTTACTTATACTGCTACATCATGTTCGCGCAAAGCGTCGTTAAGTGATGTTTTTTTATTTGTACTTTCTTTACGTTGTCCAATAATTAACGCACAAGGGACATTATAATTGCCTGCAGGGAATTCTTTGGTGTAACTACCAGGTATAACAACCGAACGTGCTGGTACTTTTCCTTTCATTTGAATGGGTGTATCTCCTGTAACATCAATTATTTTTGTTGATGCCGTTAAAACAACATTCGCTCCAAGTACTGCTTCGGTTTCAACATGAACACCTTCAACAACAATACAACGCGATCCAACAAAAACATTGTCTTCTATAATAACGGGAGCAGCTTGTAAAGGTTCTAAAACGCCACCAATACCAACACCACCAGAAAGGTGGACATTTTTGCCTATTTGTGCACAGCTTCCAACGGTAGCCCAAGTGTCGACCATAGTACCTTCGTCTACATAAGCACCAATGTTTACATAACTAGGCATTAAAATAGTGCCTTTGGAAATGTAGGCACCATGTCTTGCTACGGCATGCGGTACTACACGAATGCCTTTTTCAGCATAACCGCGCTTTAAAGGTATTTTATCATGAAACTCTAAAGGTCCTGCCTCTATAGTTTCCATTTTTTGAATTGGAAAATATAAAACAACAGCTTTTTTTACCCATTCGTTAACTTGCCAACCGTCGGCAATTGGTTCAGCAACCCTAAGTTCACCTTGATCTAGTAAACTTATTACTTTTCTAATTGCAGTTGTTGTCTTATCATCATTCAAAAGTGCTCTGTTTTCCCAAGCTTCCTCTATAATATGTCGTAATTCTGTCATGTGTAATTATATTTTGGGCAAATATAATGTGTAAGATTTAAAAACAGGAATGAAATGCAGATAATGTGTATTTTGTCAGGAAAGTGAAGTATGATTATCCGCTTTTTTTGGCTTAGAAAGCTGTGTTTTTTCCTTGAATGTATTAATTAAATAGGTGAACAGCACAGTAAGGGGTTTTTGATCGGTAAAAAGGTTGTTTTTATCTTATAATCGGTGAAATAATGCACATTTTCTAATAATCGAAAATACAGTGAGATACAACTATTTTTTTATGTTGGCGGAGGATCTGATTCTATATTTGAATCGTTAAACAACCCCAAATCAAGATGAGAACAAATTACTTCATATTAATCGTTTTACTTTTTTCTTTTTCTTTTGTAAATGCACAAACAAATACTGTTGATGCTGATGCTGATAAATTGGTAGTTGTTTCTAAAGAGGTTAAAGAAAAAGCTCAAGTAAGTGATTCATCTAATCTTTCTGAAAAAATAGAGGATTCCTTAATTATAGATATCAACGCTGCTAAAGAAGAGATCGCTAAAAGCACAAGCGATATAAGAACATATTTTAACCGTTTGAGAAATGTAGATAATATTAAATTAATATTCCCAAAGATAAATAAAGCAAGAAAAGCTTAAATTGTAGATTGACCATTAGTAGTGATGCGTTTGTTAAAGTTTAATTCTCTAAAAATGCAGTAAATACAACATATACGATACGTTCTTTGATTTTTTGATTTGATTTACAGAATAACTTTGGTCAAAACCAAGGT
>NZ_JAELVQ010000037.1 GCF_016428595.1 Snuella sedimenti
CTGAAAAACTATACAACTCAGAAAAACCGTTTAAGAAATTATTCAAAGATTTATGTTCAATCATCACTCCTTTAGGAACACCTGTCGTTCCAGAGGTGTAAATAACGTACGCTAATTGATGTTCATTTATGTTGGTTTCAAACGTGGTTGATTCGTTTTCAACAACTAATCGGTCTAACGAAAATACAGTCTGGACTACTTCTGAAAACAAGTTTTCCAATGAGCTTTCTGTCAACACAATTTCTGCAGAAATATCGCTTAAGATAAAATCGATTCTAGCTTGCGGATTTGTTGGATCAATGGGAACATAGGCATAACCCGCTTTTAGAACTCCTAAGATTCCTATAATCATTTCCACAGAACGATGTAAGCATAATGGAATATAGCTTTCTGATTGCAAATTTTGCTTAGCTAGGTAATTTGCCAACTGATTGGACCTTTCATCCAGTTCTTTATAGGTTAATGCGGTATCTTCATAAACTACGGCTATTGCTTCTGGTGTTTTAAATACTTGTGCTTTAAATAAATCAATTACTGTTTTTTCTTTTGGGCACAAAACTTCCGTTCGATTGTATCCTCCAATAAGAACTTGTTTTTCCTTCTCTGTTAAATAGTTTACCTCTAAAATTGATTTCTCAGCATTGTTTATAAATTCTAGTAAAGCGATTTCAAAATGCTCTTTGATCATGCGTACATGTTTTACATCCAATAAAGAAGCGTTGAACCCCAAGTCAATTCCAAGGACCGTTCCTAAACTAATTTTAAATGTAAGCAAGTAATTTGTTTTCTCTAAAACTTCTATCGTACTTGATTTTGTCGAAATTTCTTGCAGGTCTAAATCTCCCGTAGGGTAACTTTCGTAAACCAATAAACTATCAAAGAATTCACCTTGAATGCCTCCCCATTTTTTCACAGAGCTCAATGCGCTATATTGATATTCGCGAGCTGCAGTTTGATCTCTTTGGATGGTTTTCAAGAAGTCAAGAATCGACTGGTTCCCTTTTAAAGAAACATATAGTGGCAAGGTATTGATATACAACCCAACACGTTCTTCTGTGTCTTCAAGATCAGAAGGACGACCAGAGACCGTTACGCCAAATACTACGTCATTTTTACCTGTATATCTTGATAATAAATATGACCAAACGCCTTGTACTAAAGTATTCGTCGTTAAATGATGTAATTGACAAAATGCTGTGATTTTTTTGGTAGCTTTGATATCAAAGAGGAGTTTCTCATTTTGAAATTCCCCAACTCCTGTGTTTCTGGCTACATTGTTTTCTACAAACGGTAAGAGACTGCCTTCTTCCAAAGTTTCCAAATACGTTTCCCAATAAGTAGTTTCTTCTTTTTTGTCTTTTGAGGTTATGTAATCAATATAATCCTTGTATTGATCTTCTTTTGGTATTTCTGGTTCATTTCCTGCTTTGTAGATATCGTATGCCTTTAATAGCTCACCCATTATTATTGGCATTGACCATCCATCAATTATGATATGATGATGTGTCCAAATCATTTGATATGCATGTCCATTAATTTTGAATAACTTAAATCTCATCAATGGTGGAACAGTTAAATCAAAACCCGTATGCAGATCTTTCGCAATTGCTTTTTGAAGTGTTTTTTCTTGTTCTTCTTCTGATAATTGGCTAAAATCAATTATCGTAATAGGCATTTCAACTTTTTTGTATACACTTTGAATGGGAATACTCAAATTTTCATAGAAGAAAGCTGTTCTGAGAATACTATGGTTTTTTAACACATAATTACATGCTGACTTGAACGCTTCCAGATCTAGTCCATCTGGAAAATCCATCACCATTTGATTGGTATACGCAACAGATGTACTGTCGAATAACTCATGAAACAACATACCTTCTTGCATTGGACTGAGTCCATAAATTGAAGAAATATTCTCCGATTTACTATTGGTAGCATTAGTTCTTAAGTAATCAATAAGTGCTTCCTTATGCTTTTTAATAAAGTCAACTATGGTATAATCATTCTTTATAGCTAGAATATCTTCCTTAGATAACTTTTCTTTTTTCCCATTTAGGATAAGATCTCCGTTAACTTCTTTTAAGAATAAATTCTTTTCAGCAAGCTTCTGAATAAATTGTTTCATTTATGTGATATTTTATAGATCAGTTAGAAATGAAGATGTAAGTGTTTTCTTTATTTCTGATGCATTTTTAAAAGGAATAATCTAATTTAAAAATAGAAGTTTGTTTCTTTTATCTTAACTAACAGGAGTTTATGACATATACACGTATGTATTCCAAGATTATTCCACAAAACTATTCAAAGAACTAGTGCACAACTCTTTACTGGTATAATCTAATTCTAAATATTCTATCATATGATGATTTTCTATTTATTCTCCGGCATCTTATTAACGAACTTTAGGATGCAAGAACCCTCCTGAATTTTTATTATCTTTTGAATCTCCTGAACATCATTTGTAATGATCACAAAGCCTTAAACCTTCAATATCAGCCTAATATGCAATGAACATTCCGGAAGCAGCAATAACAAGTTTTGCCATGTATTTGTAGCATTTTGTGGAGTTACAAGTTACATTCAAATTCTATCCACCTATTCTAATGTGCGACTCCGTTATAGATTATATTGAGTTCTTATATATTTGCAAAATCATTTAAATACATAACCAAGCAATCTGCATTTGGCAAATAGGCTTACGAATAACTTGTCATACGGATTTCAAAATCATTACATAAAAGTTAATACTAATCCCAACGAAGATTGATTCACAAATCTTCGTGTCTGGTATATATTTTATTATAAAAAATTAACCTTATAATAATGGGAATTTTAGAAAAACTATCTGGTTTCTCCCTTTTCTAAAGAAAAATGTAGAATCTATTTGATTTTCCCACAAAATACCCTATTTGTAAACAAACTGGACCTTCACCAATAATCAAATAGTCTAACATTTTCATAGTTTTTATTGTTTTTGCGATATAATTTTAGTTAGTTACTTTTCTAGACGTAATTGTTATTTTTTAAAACTTTAGAATTTCATCTCCTTCTATTTCGTCTGATTCCAAAAATTCTTCCAATTCTTTATAATCTATTTTTCCATTGAGTCCATAATCTGCAGGTGTAAAGTCAACACCTCCTTTTTCGCAGCAATGCTGTACGATTTCTTGTAGTTTTTGTATGTAGCCCTCTGCTATAGCAACAATTGTTTCTTGTTGGTATTCTCTTGGAGAATAGCCAAATACAATATGTAATTGTCCTCCTGTGATGGAGCAATTGATTTCTAAACGTGTTCTAAATGGGGTTTGTGGACTTAGATTTTCCCCAATACTTTCCGTAGATCGTATTAACCATTCGCTGGTTCCTCCAGACATTGTGTTATCAAATTGTCCAAAATAGTTAAATCCAATATCCCATGGTACATTAGCTAACGTTTCACGTACCTCTTCAGACGGATGGAAATAACGCAATACACCATATCCCATTCCTTTGTCTGGAATTAGTCGTAATTGTTCTTTTGTTGATTTAATAAGATCACTTGTATTTCTTACAGTATTGATATCAATTTGCAAAGGATAAAAACTTGTAAACCAACCTATTGTTCCGGTAACATCTATAGCATTGAATATATCTTCACGCCCATGACCTTCTAAACCAACCATGACTTTAGACGTGTTGAAGTATGCACCAACACAACTGGCTAGCCCACTTAATAAGAGATCATTGATCTCAGTATTATAGGCTTTATTTGCTTCCTTTATAAGTAGTTTTGTTACTTCTTGGCTTAAAGAAATGTTAAAGTGTTCAACATCTTTTAGCAACGATTTTTCTCCTTCCATATC
The DNA here is from genome assembly GCF_016428595.1 of Snuella sedimenti. Classification (GTDB taxonomy): domain Bacteria; phylum Bacteroidota; class Bacteroidia; order Flavobacteriales; family Flavobacteriaceae; genus Snuella; species Snuella sedimenti. The sequence continues at coordinate 3,843 of NZ_JAELVQ010000037.1, forward strand.
TACGGGAAGTTTTAACAAACCATTAGCCACATTTTTCCAATATGAAATTTGTGTTTCCATAGCTTCACTTTCTGCATATTTAATCAATGCAGAATTAAATTGCCTGTAGGAACTTCCTTTTTGTCCTAAATCAAATTCTTTTCCCGCAGCTAGTTGTGTTAAACATTCTCCTAAATCGTCCAATAAAATTCTCCATGAAACTGCATCAATAACTAGGTGATGTGCTGCAATGAACAGTCTATTTGCATTTTCATTTTCTGGAGTTTCTATAAAGACAAATCGAACCAAATCACCTCCATCCAGTGCCAGACTTTTTTGTGCGCGATTACATATTTCTGTAATAGTTTCTGAAAGTTTTTCCTTTGAAACAGTTTGAATACTTTCATAAACTAATTCTCCATTTTGTACGGTATAATATTGTTCCCATTTGCCTTCCTTTTTTTCAAATTGTAAACGAAAAGCATCATGGTGATCTACAAGAATATCTATAATTTTTACCAAGTCGGTTCGTGATACTTTTTTAGTAACATCTAACAATAAAGATTGATTATAATGTGCCATTTCTGGAAATTCATTGTCAAAAAACCAATTTTGAACTGGTGTTAGTTCAAAAGAACCATGCAATAACCCCTGCTCAGTAACAACTTCATTTTCAAATTTATTCTCTAAAAAGTTTGCTAATAAACGTATCGTCTGATTCTCAAATGCATCTTTTGGTGTAAAATAGTATCCCTCTCGTTTTGCTCGACTTACTAATTGAATTGTAATAATTGAATCGCCTCCTAATTCAAAGAAGTTATCATCAATCCCCACTTTAGATACATTTAATAAATCTTCCCAAAGATTCACAAGTGTCATTTCTGTTTTTGAAATTGGGGCTACATAACTAGTAGTTTTCAATTCTGTTAAATCGGCCTCTGGTATTTGTTTTCGATCAATTTTACCATTTTGATTTAATGGCATTGTTTCCAGTTCTACCAATAAAGACGGCAACATGTATTGTGGTAATCGTTCTTCTAAAAAACTTTGTACCGTTGCTTTATCGTACATTTCTTCCGTTGTAATGTATCCTACTAAACGTTTTCCAAGTATTTCACTTTCTCTAACCAATACTACAGCCTGAATAATGTGTGGCGCATTTTGAAGCACTGTTTCAATTTCTCCAAGCTCAATACGGTTTCCTCTTATTTTTACCTGATAATCTTTTCTACCTATAAAGTCTATGTTACCATCTGGTAACCAACGTGCTAAATCACCCGTTTTATATAACAATTCTCCTTCCCTGTAAGGGTTATGAATAAATTTTTCTCTATTAAGTGCTCCATTATTGATATATCCTCTAGATAACCCAGCACCACTAATACAAAGCTCTCCAACAACTCCAACTGGTAATAGCTCTTCATGATTTCCTAAAATGAAGATTTCAGTATTTGCAATTGGCTTTCCAATTGGCAGTTGTTTTCTATCTTCATCTGAAGCCTTTATTTTATAAATGCTAGAAACAATAGTACATTCCGTTAGTCCATATTCATTGTAAACATCAATGTTTTTAGCACATTTTAATACGATATTTATATTTACAACTTCCCCTCCAACTTTTAAAGCTCGCAAAAAACCTAACCTTTCATATGTTAAACTCATTAAATATGAAGATGGCATGCTCACAACACTTACCTTGTTTTCTTGTAAATAATCAATAAAATTCTCTCCATTTTTTATCAATTCTACAGATAGTAATAACAAACTTGCTCCAGAAACTAAACTTGTGAATATTTCACTACAAGACACATCAAACGTAAGTGATACAAATTGGGATAAACAATCATTTTCAGTAACTTCTATTCTTTCTTTTTGGTCTAAAATTGTATTGACCAAGTTGCTATGTTCAATCATAACTCCTTTTGGCTTTCCTGTAGAACCAGATGTATAGATTGCATATACTAAATGGTTACTTTTAGCTATAGCAAGTGGATTTCGTTTCTGTTCTGAGGTATTTGGAATACTTTCAAACTCGATGTCAATGGAAAGAGCTTGTGTTTCAAATTCTAAGATATCGAAAAGACTTTCTGAATTGATAAGCATTAAACTCAATCCAGAATCTTCGATAATAAATTGCTTACGCGATTCTGGGTAGTCAATATCAATTGGTACGTAGGCCGCACCTGATTTTAAAATTCCTAATATGGAAATAATCATCCATTCGGAACGATTCATCATTATACCTATAAGATCATTAGGCTTTACTTTATATTGTGATCGTAAATAATGTGCCAGTTGATTTGCTTTTACGTTGAGTTCTTTATATGTATATTTTGAATTTCCGTCAATTAAAGCTATATTATTTGGTGTCTTTTCGACTTGTTCTTCGAATAAATCAACAACGGTTTGATCTAAATTATAATTCGTTTTTGTATCATTAAACCCGTTTAATAATGAAATATCCTGCTTCGTTAACATTTCCAACTCATGTATTTTAGTTGTTGGATTTTTAATAATTGCTTTTAGAATATTTTCATAATGCTTCATAAAGCGTTCAATGGTTTCTAACGCATAAAGTTCTTTACTGTAGGTAACAACAAAATTGATTCCCTCCGAAGTTTCCTGAGCGCTAAAGTGGAGATTATAATCTACTTTTACTTCTGATATTGGTTCCTCGAATAATTGAAGTTCATCCAATTCAACATCGGCTACTTTTTCTGTATTTTGAAGTACGAATACAATATCTTGAATGGCTGATCTACTATTTAAGTTACGTTCATCTTCTATGATTCCAATTACTTTTTCATATGGAATATCCTGATGTATATAAGCACCTAATAATGTTTTCTTTACGCGATGTAATAGTTCTTTGAATTCAGGAGTTCCAGAAAGGTCACTTCGCAGTACTAATGGATTTAAAAAGAAACCTATAAGTGTTTCAATTTCTGCTTGGCTTCTATTTGCGATAGGACTAGCAATAGTGATATCATCTTGACCGGAATATCTATATAACAATACCTTGAACGATGCTAAGAGAATCATAAAGAGTGTTACTTCTTCATGTTGACAGACTTGCTTTAACCCTCTAAGCACTTCATAATTGATTTGGTGACTGTATCTCGCTCCTTCATAAGATCTTATTCCTGTGATCTTATAATCAGATGGAAAATCTACACCACATGCACCCGTTAATTTTTCTTTCCAATAGCTCAGTTTATTTTCAAGAACTTCGCCCTTTAAGTAATTTCGCTGCCATACTGAATAATCACCATATTGGATTTCCAATGGTTCCAAATTTAAAGGTTTACCTTCTTTATAATGTTGATAATACGCCACTAATTCGTTGATAAATATAGAAAGTGACCAACCATCACTGGCAATATGATGTGTTACCAATACTAATACATATTCGTCTTCATTGATTCTTATTAGGGTTGCCCGCACCATATGATCTTTGCTTAAATCAAATGGTGCATTAATTTCATTTATAATCACTGTATCTAGCGCTTCATCTTCTAAATATTGAGTAATATGCTTTAGAAACCATTTATCCTTTGGAAGTATTTTTTGATACCCTTTACCATCTTCATCTTCTAAATATATTGTTCTTAATACTTCATGTCTATTAACTACATCTTGAAAAGCAGCTTCAATATGTGCCTTAGCTAAAACTCCATGAAAACGCAATACCATGGGCACATGGTATTCTAAACTCCCTCCTTGCAATTTATCCAGAAACCAAAGTCGCTCTTGTGAAAATGATAATGGGATACGTTCAGGGCGTATCAATTTTTGTACAGAAGAAACTGTTGTTTTTGATCCATGATTTTGAAAATACTTGATTAAATTCTCTTTTTCATTTTTTAAAACTTGTAAAAAATCATGATCTATTTCTTTATTATCTAAAATGTTAACTAATAGTTTTTCATTTTCATAAGAGATTATCACTCCTTTGTCATTAGCTTTTTTTAGTATATTTAATATATTTCTCATAATTTTTATATAAACTTCTGTTTTTTAAATGAAAGAGCTTTACCAAACTAATAGTCAAGTTTATTGATCATGACTTTTACATTCGAACAATATGTAGTGATTAAATTCAAATATATTTTAATGCTGTATGTTAATTAGACTATTTGCAATAACTTAATAGAAATAACAAATACTTTAATGTAGATAGCTAAATTAGCAGATTGGAATGAGTTTTTGTATTAAAATCATAAAATGACTTCATCAAAATCTTCATGTAAGTCAAGCTTCTTCTGACCTCTTTCAAATTTTATTATTTCGGAAATGTCCTTAATAAATGGGTAATTAAAAAAATGATTAATTTGAATCTTGGCATCTAGTCTATCATTAATTTTATTAATCACCTTAATTACATTTAAACTATGCCCCCCTATAACAAAAAAATCATCATGAATCCCAATTTCCTTTTTATCTATTCCTAAGACTTCAGACCAAATTTCTGCCAATTGGATTTCCAATTCATCCTTTGGTGGTACAAATTTAACTCCGGAGCTCTTCTTTAATTCCTTTGGGTCAGGCAAAGATTTTTTATCTATTTTCCCATTAGTGGTCAATGGAAACTCATCTAATTCGACAAAATAATTAGGAACCATATATTTGGGCAACTTACTTCTTAAATAAATACGGACATCTGAAATATTAAATTCCTCTACACTTCCTGTTATATACGCTATTAATGACTTATCTTCCGATTCCAACTCTGCTAAAATTACAACACAGTCAGAAACCATTTCATAGCTTCTCAACACATTTTCAATTTCTCCAAGTTCTATTCTATATCCTCTTATTTTTACTTGATTGTCTCTTCTTCCCCTAAACTCTATATTTCCATCTGGCAGCCACCTGCCTAAATCGCCCGTTTTGTAAATCCTCCCTTCTTTTTTAAAAGGATGTTCTATAAATTTTGAGACTGTTAAACCCTCATTGTTTAAATATCCTCTTGACAGGCCATCTCCTCCAATACAAATCTCTCCCACAACTCCTATTGGGACTATTTCCTTATCATTGTTTAAAATATAAATCTGTGTATTGTTTATAGGACTGCCTATCAATACTTGTTCTTTGTATTTAACCTTATAGTGTGTTACATCTATAGAAGCCTCAGTAGGACCATATAAATTGTAAATGGGAATAGAGGTTAACGTAAACCATTGATCTGCCAGGTTTGAAGTTAAAGCTTCTCCACTTGTAATAATTCGTTTTAAACTTCTAATTTTTAGTAGCTCCCTTTTATTTTGGTCACTAATTGACTTTACAAAAACATTCAATAGACTAGGAACAAAATGAAGCCCGGTAATTTTGTGCTTGGATATAAGTTCAAATATGTTTTGAGGAGAAAGCACATCTTCTTTTGTTGCCAAAACCATTTTACATCCCCAACAAAGTGGCATAAATATTTCCCATACGGACACGTCAAACGTAAAAGTGGTCTTCTGCAAAATGATATCCTTATCATTAAATTCATATGCGTTCCACATCCAGTCTATCCGATTAACAACTCCCTGATGTTCCAGCATACACCCTTTGGGCTTTCCTGTACTTCCGGAAGTGTAAATTACATATGCTAAATCCGTACTTTTTGTATTGATAACAGGCCTTGTTACATCTAAATCTGACTGTTTGGCTGTAAATTTTTTCAAGGCATTATCATCCAATACAAGCCTGCAACCACTATCCTGTTCTATATACTTTATTCTTTCTTTTGGAAACTCTGGATCCATTGGCACATAGGCTCCTCCGGATTTTAAGACCCCAAGTATGGAAATTATCATCCATTCGCTTCTTTCTAACTTTATACCTATTAAGTCATCTGGAACAATCTTATATTCTTCCTTTAAATAGTTCCCCAATTGATTACTTAAAACATCCAGTTCCTTAAATGTAAATGCTTTGGCTTTAAATAGAAGAGCAACATTATCAGGTTGTTTTTTCACCTGTACTTGAAATAGATCTGCCAAGGTTATATTTCTAGGGTAGTATGCCTCAGTATTATTAAACCCGAAGAGTAATTGTTGTTTTTCCTGATCCGAAATGTAATTAATATCTCCAACGGACTTATCTGCTTCTTCTAATGCCTGTAATAAGAAATATTGCAAATTATCACAGAGCTTTGCAATAAAGTCTTTATTGAACAAGTCTGTATTATACTCTAAATCCAACACTATAGAACTATTGCTTTCTTTTCTAAAAGAAAACGTTAAATCTAACTTACTTTTGGTGGAGTCGAATTTAAACACTTCCGTTTCAATCGATTTCATATTGATTGGTGGAATTATAAATTCATCCAAGGTCACTAATATATCGTATAATGATGACGTACTTTGCTTTTCCCTTTTTAATTTAAGTTCATCCTGTAGTTCTGAAATCGGGAAGTCTTTATTATCGTATGCATCTATTACCTTTTCTTTTACTTTCTTGAAGATATTTATAAAACTATCACTGTTAAGTATAGGAATGCGGATGGGTAGCACATTTAAATATAAACCTACTTGTCTTTTAAACTCAATATGGTCTCTATTTGCCACAGGTGTCCCTAAAACCAAATCTTCCTGATTATTATATTTATATATTATGGCTCTAACACCGGCAAGTAATAGCATAAATAAAGTCCCTCCATGAGCTTTATTAAATAATACCATTCTATTAACCAATTCTTTTGAAAAAGGACTATGATAGTTCTCACCATTATAACTCCTCACACCAGATTGTAAAGAAGCGTCTAATAAACTTGATTTGGGAAGTTTCCCTTTAAGTTCTTCCTGCCAATATCTTTTTTGATCTTGAATTTTTGAAATATTATTGAGTTGCCAATTACAAAAGTCCTTGTATTGAATACTCAATTTATCCTGCACAAAAATACCTCCATTTGATATTAAATTATAAGCTTCCTGAAAATCTGATAAAAGTACACTAAGACTCCATCCATCACAAATCAAATGATGTAATATAAAAACAATTACATATTCATTTTTTTTGATTTCAAAAATGCAACATCGAAATAATGGTGGCTTCTCTAAATTAAACGGTTTTTCTATATACTTTTTTACAAGTTTGTCATGATTTTTCGGAGCCATCAATTTTTGAAACTCCAAATTAAATTCTACTTCATCTATTGATACAACATATTGTCTTATCTCCTGATATGTTTCACTATATTTAAAACATGTTCTAAAAACCTCATGCTTTTGAATCAAATACAGACATGTATCCTTTAGTATATCAAGATTTACCTCTCCTAATATTCTAAGACTAAGATGCTGATTGTATGCTTCATTTGCTCCTTCAAACTGGCATTCTAACCATAAATTCATCTGTTGGGGAGATAACTTATAAGCATATCGATCTTCTGATTTCAAAAACTCTACAATTGATTTTTTATGTGTTTTTAATTCAGATACAATTAAGTCAGATAACACATCTCCATCAAATTGCACATCTATATCTTCTCCATTGAGTGTTAAGAACACACCCTGACTTTCGAGATTTTCAATCAAATCTAAAATCATAAGGTTATTTTATTTTTCTTAGTAATCAACTCAGGACCAGAAGATTCTTTCTTAAATTTTGAAAGACTTGGTATTACTTCTATACTTATCTTTTCTTTATTTTGTATTAGGTGATTCATTTCAGATAGCACCAGGTTTTGTATTAATTCCGAAAAAGCTAATTTCACATGAAATTTAACATGTATTTGATTAATAAGTTCTATTGCCTTTAAACTCGTTCCTCCTAAAATGAGAAAATCAGAATCCATTTCTATTGTATTGGGATCACAGTTTAAGATCTCAGCCCAAAGCATAGCTAATTGTTCTGCTTTTTCTGTTCTTATATTTTCAGCACCCTTATTTTTTAATAAATATGTTTGTGTGGGGTCCGGAAGATTTCTTCGATCTACCTTATTTGATGTCGTTAAAGGAAATGAATCCAGCTGCTCATAATATTGGGGTACCATGTAAGAAGGCAGAAATGCAGCTAACTGTTTTATGAGCACATTACGTTCAAAAGGTTTTTCTGAAATATAATAGGCACATAGTTCGTTAGAATCGTTTATTTTTTTTAGAATAACAACTGCGTCATTTATACCTGGAATCTTGTTAAGTCCAGACTCTATTTCCCCCAACTCAATACGCTGTCCTCTTAATTTTACCTGAAAATCCTTTCTTCCTGAATGAATCAACTTGCCATCTGGTAATCTTCTACCTAAGTCTCCAGTTAGATAATATCGCTCCTGATCTATAGTAATAAATCGCTCCTTTGTAAGTTCAGGAAGTTTCCAATAACCTTTGGACAAGTATTTACTTTTTAAAGCAATTTCTCCCTCTTTCAATTCTCGAACAGGAAATTGACTTTCATCTAAAATAATTACCTCCACGTCTAAGCCGTCAAACCCTAAAGGAACATATGGAGAAACTACCTGGGTCGTTTTATCAATAAAATACTGGCTACAAATATTAAACTCAGTACACCCCAGTCCATTGACCATCAAACAATCATCATTAAACAGCTGTTGATAGGATACTACATCCTTTTTTAGAAGAGGCTCTCCGGCCAAATAAATTATTCTAACCGAATTTAATAATTCTTTATGGGCATTCATTTTCTCTCCTATATTTACCAATTCTCTAAATATTGTAGGTACTGAATGATAAATTGTGATCTTGGACGTGTTAATTGCATCTATTAATCCTGTGACCCCTCCTTCTTTTATATCTACAATTTTAAGGGAAGCGCCACTTAATAACGCTCCAAATACATCCATCATGGACGCACTAAAATTAAATGTTGGTATTAAGGATATACAATCGTCCGAATCTATTTTTAAACTATTGATGAAACTATAAGCAATATGCATAATATATTGCTGTGACTGAATGACGCCCTTGGGGTTCCCTGTTGAGCCAGAAGTATAAAGAATATAAGCTCGAGAATCAGAATTGAAATTACGTGAGGTATTTAACTGAATATCTCTTAAAGATTCCGAGGAGTTGTTTATTACAATAATTTCAACTGGAGTTTTCATAATAGCCACCAAATGCTGCACGGCTTTATAATTTGAACTATCTGTTAATACAAAACGAATATCGGCATCCTTTATAAAATATTCTTTTCTTTCTTGAGGCAAGGTCAAGTCTATTGGCACATAAGCATTACCAGATTTTAGGACTGCCAACATACTTAAGATCATATGTTCATGATGCCCGAAACACAATCCAATATTTTCAGTTTTTTCAAACTCGAGAACTTCTCTTATCTGATCGCAAATACTATTTGATAGTTGAAATACTTCTAAATAACTATAGTCTTTATCGATCCCCTGTATTGCCATTTTATTTGAATTTGAATGAACAACATCTTCAAATTTCTCCCAAACAAGTTTTTCTCTATCTTCTAATGAAAATAATCCGTGATTTACAGTCTTGCTTATTCCTTGTTTTACAAAAGACCAATAGCTTAAATCGCTTATAAGTTCATCGGAATTCTTAATAATTTCATTAAGTACTTCCTTATAACAATAGATCACATTTTTTATAGAAACTATAGAGAAGTCTCCCTTATTGTAATCCAATCGAAACTTTACTTCATTATCTGTAGGTAAAACATATAAATTCAAATCAAAATTCAAGTCAACCCCCGGGTTTGATCTATAAATAGTATCCAAAGTATCCCCGCTTATTTCTTCTTGATTGTCCAGATAATTAAAAAATACACTCGTAATACCTAATCTATTTTCAGCAATTCCTAAATTTAAATCTTCTACAATCTTCTGAAATGGATAACTTCCATATAGAACTGCTTCTCGGGATTCATCATATACTTTTTTTACAAAGCTTTCCAGACACTCATTTTCCTTTATAACCGCTTTAAGCATGATACTGTTGATAAATAACCCGATTGTCTCCTGGAACTTTTTCTTATTCCTTAAAGATAAGGGTGCTCCTATTACAATCGAATTACTACCTGTTAGGAGGTTTAATAAAATATAATAACCAGATAAAAGAAATGCAAACAGGTTGATTTTTTCATTTTGAATATATTGCTTAATATTTGACAACTGCTTCCCATCTATTAAAAAAGAAATACTTTCGGCAGATAACTCCTTATTATGAGTAGCCCTCTTTGGCAATTGTAAAGGAGGTGGTAATGGCTTTAGGTATTTATTCCAAAACTCTCTTTGATACGTCCCCTTGTTCCTCTCTAGATTAACTTCTTCTTTACAGAAGTCTATAAATTGATTGTGACATTTTTCACTTTGCAACAAAGTAACATTGTCATTTAAAAGACTGTATATGGTTTTGAATTCTTCAACTAACAGGGCAACAGATTTTGCATCAAGCAATATATGATGTATTACTATCAGCAATATAGACTCATCTGTACCAAGGGAAACGCAAGAAGATCTTAATAAAGGCCCTTTATCTAATAAAAATGGTTTTCTTGAAAAAGCCTTAATAAATACTTCCTGCTCATCCATTTTATTTACTGATAGAGTTTCGAATTCAAAATCAAAATTGTCATTAACCATTTGATAGATGGACTCGTTTTCTAATCGAAATATTGTTCTTAAGACATCATATTTATCTACCAAATAATTCAAGGCTCTCTTTACATTTTTAAGAGAAATGGGGGTCTCCAATTTTAACAACACCGGGATATTGTAACCGGAATTAGAAAGCTCTCTTTGCTGATTAACCCAAATACTTTGTTGCAAATAAGTTGCTTTCCATTTTTTATTTTCGTTAACCTCTTCTACTGTTAATGTATCTTCTTTGCATGTATCTATATATGACGCCAACTCTGCGATAGTTGCATATTTATATAGCTCTTCCAACGAAATTTCCTTGTTGAATTCATCTTCAATAAAAAATATCAATCGCATCAACAAAATAGAATCTAATCCAGATTCAAAAAAATTATTGTGAACCTCAAATGGCTGTATTTGCCCTAATTCTGATTTAAAAAATTCGAATATTTTTTTAGATGTATGATTATTTTCTAAATCTCTTTCTAAAGAAACACGGTTAGGTTGTTTTTTATCTAAAAGCGAATCAATTTTTCTAAGTTCTGCATTTAAATATGCTTCTTTGCATACAGAACGCTGAATTTTACCACTGGACGTTTTAAAAATACTGCCACTTCTAATGAGTACAATATCATACACCGGTATAGTATATATTTCAATTATCTTGCGCTGTATCTGATGAATAATATCAAATACATTAATTTCATTACCTAATTTACACTCTGCTATAACTACAAGTCTTTCCGAATTATTTACTTGTACACTAAATGCAGCTATTCTACCGGTAATAATCTCCCCACATATCTGACCTACCACTTCTTCTATATCCTGAGGGTAATAATTTTTACCATTTATTATCAAGATATCTTTTAGGCGACCGGTAATATAAAGATGCTTATCTTTTAAAAGCCCCAAATCTCCTGTTTTAAAAAACTTCCCCTCTATTCCATCTATTCTATACTGAAGGTCTTTAACATTTTTTTGAGAGCTTTGCCAATACCCTTTAGATACACTTGAGCCTTGCAAACAAATTTCACCAACAGAATTTTCAGTTACTTCATCACCATTAACATCAATAATTTTAATGTTAAAACCATTGCCAACTTCTCCACATGAAACCAATTCAATATCCCTCCCGGAATACATTGGTCCTGACGTATTAAATTGCAACTGTTTCTCTGAAAAAGTATTTGTAATAACTGACTGTTTTGCACTAATTCCAGAAACCAATAGTGTTGTTTCGGCCATACCGTAACAGGGTAAAAAGCTATTTTTATTGAAGCCACAAGTTTTAAACCGATTGCTAAACTTATTTATAGTCTCTACCGAAATTGGTTCTGCTCCATTAAAAGCGATCTCCCAACTACTCAAATCCAAACTACCTAAAATGAAATCACTTATACTTTTATAACACAATTCATACGCGAAATTAGGCCCTCCACTAACAGTTGCTTTATATCTCGAAATTGTTTGCAACCAAAATTCAGGGGACCTCAAAAATTGAACAGGTCCAAATAATATAGCTCTAAATCCAATATACATGGGGTGTAATATATTACCAACCAGCCCCATGTCATGATAAAAAGGCAACCAACCAACCAATATGGAGGATTCATTAAGTTGAAAAACATTTTTTATCAACCTTTGATTATCCATGATATTCTCATGAGATATTATTACGCCCTTAGGATTACCTGTTGATCCTGAGGTATATTGTAAAAAAGCAATTTCATCTGAATTGTTTTGCGGTAAAATAATATTCTTTGAAGCTTTTTCTAACTGATCTACATAAATAATGGGGGTAACAAGATTATCAATTTTTGCTAAAACCTTTTCGTAACCTAGTCCTGATTGTGTCAAAATTGCCGATGGTTGCGAATCTTCCAAAATCCCTTTCATCCTATCTCCACTTCTGTTCATTTTAGGCGGATACGAAGGCACCGCAATCATTCCCGCATATAAACAACCAAAAAATGACTTGATAAAATCCAAGCCAGGTGGAAAAAAAAGAACAATTCTATCCTGTTTTTTAAACTTAGTTAGTAGTTTTTTTGCAATATTTGAAGCACTACTATGTAGTTCTTCATACGTTAAATGAAATTCTTCATCCAATTCATTTCCCAAAAAAGTATAGGCTATTTTGTCCGGAGAAAATCTTGCCCTAAATGCTACTATTTCTGAAATTGAATTATACTTTTTTATACCCATATAATTTAGAAGTCGTCCTTTTACTTAGATAAAAGTTTTGAGGCATTATTGTATAGGATATTCTCTAATAACTCTGGATTATTAATTTTTTTTTCATGATATAATGATTCCAGGGAATTGATCAAATAACTTAAGGGTTTCATCATATTATTTATAGGCCAGTCGGATCCAAATAAAATTTTAGGATTGTAAGATGGTTCAAATATTAAGGCCAATTCCTCTCTAGTGGCAGTCTTGTGTCCCGCTAAGTCAGCATATACATTATGTTTCCTAATCAATTTATTAACTATTGGGTCACTAAGTTTATAACCTGCATGCGCCAAAACAAAATTTACATTAGGATACCTGTCTACTATATCTAAAAAGTCTTTCGGGTCTGCGTACGTATTTTTAAGGCCTTTCATTGAAAACCCCGTATGTGATAAAATTGTCAATCCTTTCTCATTAGCATATTCATAACATTCCGTCATTATAGAATCATTTACTCTAAAATTAAAAGGTGGGTATAACTTAATACCACAAAATCCATATTCTTCAATTCCTTTTTGTAACAATTCTAAGCGATCATTCCTCAAAGGATGATACCCTGCAAATACATAAAACCTATCCTGATACTTTTCTAGAACCATCCTATGGATTTCGAATTTGTCATAAATGTCTACTTCAGACCTCCCTAAATAATTATTATCATCTACAATCAATAAAACAGCTTTCTGTATATTGGCATCATCCATTTGTTTTATCAATTTCTTGGCTGAATGATCCCTTAAAAACAACTTAAGTAGCTTCAAATGTTTAGATTTTTTCAAATCTGTTTCCTCCATTCCAAATAAGCTTGCCAAAAACCTATCAGGATATATTTTGTGGTATGCCAAATGGGTATGAAAATCTGTAATCATACCTTAGCCAATGGTCTTTCTAATTTTTGATATTTGTCCAAAACCATTTTTCGCTTTAATTTTAAAGTAGATGTTAACAATCCATTTTCGATCGAAGGTTCTTCTTTTATGATTGTAAAGCCCTTAATCTGTTCATAAGAGGCCAATTCCAGATTTAATTGATTTATTTGAAACTGAACCTCTGGCAAATCTAAACTCTTTGATAGAATTAAACATTCAATGAACTCCTTAGCCTTGGAATATATGAGAACTGTAGTATTGCCCAACCTACCGGAAAGCTTATTTTCAATGGGTATTGGATGAACTTTTTTACCCCGCTTTAAAACAATCACATCATCTAACCGTCCAGTAATAAAAAGGAAACCTTGTTTGTCGATATAACCAGAATCCCCTGTATGGATATACCCATCCCTAACATTCAAAACATGCTCATTAACGGTGTCGGATTCTTTATTAAACTTAAGCAAAACCTCACTGTTTTTACCTATTTTAACTTTAACTCCTCTGGGAGGCTTACCAACGCTCCCCAATTTAAAATGCCTCGGTGAATTCATAATATTAACCGATAATTCACTCTGACCGTATGCTTCATATACCCGAACTCCAATTTTATCAAAAGTTTCAAGCGTCTCCAACTTAGTGGGAGCACTTCCGGTGATAAATAAATCAGCTCTCCCCCCGTAAACCTTTTTTACTTTCTTAAATAAACGTTTTGAAAAATATCGTTTGATAAGATTTTTGTCGCTTAACCTGTTTATTTTATACTTAATAAAAATATTAAACAACTTCCGTTGCTTATGATTAAAACGTTTAAGCCTGGCTTCTATCATATATGCTAAAGCATCATATATTGGCGGTATGGAAATCATTATGTTTGGCTTCTCCAGCATAATATGTTTAATGCAGTTCTTAGGTTCAGATAGAACTACATCTATTTTATTAAAAATTGCTATAAGAAAAAAACCTCTTTGCATTGGGTGTGAAAAAGGAAGGTAAATAATCAATTTATTTGATTTTTTGTTTTTTATGATATACCAAATAGAGCCTCTGTAATACCAATAATCTTTTATTAATTTTACAACAGTTAAGAGTGATTTTTTTTGCTTAGGGTTTTCTGAAAAAGTTTGATTAATGTACTTTATATTTTGAGATGTCCCGGATGAAAAAACAATGCTATAGTCCTCTTGAATCAAATTTTCTTCAGACACTGATTCCTTATGATAATCTATTAATTCAATATCTTCATTTAAAGACTCCTTGCAATTAAAATAATAAATATTGCTGCATTTAAGGACTTCATAAGTCCCTTTCAAATTAAAATCTATCAGCAATAGGTCAATGTTGATATCCTTAATAATTTTATTAAGTACTTCTATTGAAAATGTTTCAGGAAGCCCTGCAGATTTATAACCTCCCTTTATGCACGCATGATCCAGAACAGCCCATTTGTATGATGTCGGTCCTAAAATCCCAACTCTCGTTATCCCCCCATTTTCATTAGCAATTGCATTCAGAACCTTAATATACTTATCAATATCCTTCGCTAATTCTGAAAATGATTTTTCGTATCGTACATTTTTTTCAAAAAACGCAATGGAGTTGGAAGTGTTCTTTTTAAGTTCTAAATACTTGTTAAATAAATAGTTTTTCACCGTTTAGGATTAAAAATTCAAGATTTAAGTTTATCTATTGTATTAACAAGATCTTCAACTCTTACTATCTCTGAAAGTTCTATTTCCTCTATGAAATATTCCAACTCCATTCCCAAAATATCTTCAAGTGACAACAAAATATCCATAAATTTTATGGAATCAAGTCCCAAATTTTCTAAAAGCTCTTCTGGTTTAATTTTATCTGTATCTATATCTTCATTAATCCTTAATACTAATTCTTTTACTATATCCAAAGAAGACTTTTCATTACTCGAGCTACTCTCTTTTTCCTTTTTATTCTCAAAAAAACTAAACATTTTCTAAAATTTTTTCTGTTAATCCCTCCGTTTTAATTATTTCCAAATTATTCCAAAACGTTCTTGTCTCATCTTGAATCAAGACAGTTTTGTTATTAAGACTCAAAGCACTCTTCAGTTTGATCAGTTTTTTATAATTGAGAGTATCTAATGAAAAAAGGACTACGCTTTTATCTGAGGCCGAACCATTAAGTAAATTAAACTCCTCCAGTTCTTTGATAAAATATGGACTAAGCAAAAAACCTTGATGATCTTCATAAGGTTCTCCGTCAAGATGTTGCACCTCTTGAATATCTTTCATGTTATTCAGCATAAAAAATGCTTTTCTCCTTAAACGAAGTTCAGTGAGATACCGTTTTCCCGAAATGATGGGGTCTATCAAAATTAATTTATTTATTTCTGTTTCTGTTGATGCTAATTCAAGTGCAATGCTCGCCCCCCATCTTATACCCAAAACGTAAACATCGGAAATATCAAGTTCTTCACGAATAAAAGACAATAAAGATTTACTGTTTTCTAAACAGGTTCTAACACTTAATTCTTGAAAATTTCCGTAACTATCTCCTGTTCCAAAAAAATCAAATCTTACAACATTGAATCCGCGAATTGCTAATGCCCTAGCCGTGGTTGCTTGGAATTTTTGCGATCTCTTCTTTTCATCAAATAAGGGATTTATAAAAAGGAAAGCTTTCTTATTTGGAGTTTTAGAATAATGTAAATGTATACATAACCTAATCTCCTTGTTATTGTTCTTATAGGTTTTGAATATTAGCTTTTCTATCATGAACTAGTTAACCAATGCTTTAATGCTAACTTTAGATCCTTTTTAAATTGGTATCCAAAAAAATTATGGTCAGAACCTTTTACCAGTTTATATTCGAACCCAGACAAAACATTACTTTCAACAAGTTTATTCCAGTAGGTCTTTGAATCTTCAAACTCTTTATCTAACTCACCAAAAATGCTAAACACTTGCGGTTTGATATTAATGCTTTCAAATAAAGGCTTCCTTTTAGAGATAAACTTCTTTCTTTTCGGAATTATATTTCGAAATATATTCTTCCAATTTAACTGAAAATGAATTAGTTTAATCCAAGTTTCTTTATTAAACAACTTATAATAATATGATCTTACATTCCTTTTATTAACAGTCTTTTTTTCTACATAATCCATGTAAGTTGGGGATAAAAAGATAACCTGAGTATATGAGTTATCAACGGCATATTTCAGTACTGGTTCACATCCTAAAGATATACTTAAAAATATATAATCTCTATAACTATAGTCTCCTTTACTAAAATAAGAAGTAACAGCGTCCAAATACCCTTTATACCATAATATCAATGGGTGTTCCTGGTTATTTTCGCTCTCGTAAGAAGAATATTCCATGGCATCTCCCGCTGCAGCCATATCCATCCTATAGCAAGAATAACCAAGTGTAGCAACATCTCGAGCAATTTCCACAAATATTCGCTGAGGCCCTATTCTAGTTCCGCTAATTGCGGGTATCAAGACAACTAAAGGTTTTTTCGAAACCTTTTCATCAGAACAAATTGGCGACGTTAATATTCCAAAAATAGAATGAGAAATAGAATTAATTCGGACTCCTTGTTCTTTAAATTTTTCTAAAATTAAAGAGCTATTCTTCATCATAATGTAGCCTTATCCAAATTAACACTCGACCAAATTCAACAAAGTTCAGCTAAATGTACTTTCTTTAATTCGGCACTTACACAACTTTTTAAAGAATCTATACGAACTATCACTTTATCATTGCCATTATAATCCACAATATAACAATCATAACCCGAAAAGGGGCCAAAGTTAATTCTTCTTTTCTGTCCAATGCAGATTTCATATGGAGCTAATTCTATATTAGACAACTCACCAATGAAAAGCTTAATTGTATCTATTTCTTTTTTAGTTACGATTACAGGTTTACCCGCTATATTTACATAATTGAAAACCCCATTTGTCCTCAATGCTTTTAATCTTTCTTTCTCATTTTTCAAATAAATAAAAACGTATGATTTAAACAAAGGTTTTTCCAATACCCTTTTAGCTTGACTCTTTTGAACAATCTTCTTGGTTGTGGGGAAAAAAATGTCAAAATGAACTTTTAACTCTTGAAATACTTTTTTCTCATAATTGGACTTGGTATACATAACGTACCAACCCTCTCTAAACTTACTTATATTCATATAAAAATCAAGATTTAAATCTAACTTTCTACTTCTTCATTTTGATTTATATACCAGATAAAGAATTTGTTTAGACAGTTGCGATAAAACTACTATCAATACTAAACACAAAAACTAAAATGAGATGGATTTATGCATTATCAAAATAAACAGGGATTCTTCACTCACTATTAAATATAGCTCCGCCACTTCACTACAAGAAGTAAATTTCCTCTACACAAAAAAAACTTCATCTTACAATCGAAGAAGAACAAACCTACAAAAAAAAAATTGAAATAAAAAAATCAATAAGATTATTTGTCATAGCCGTCCGAAAGTTTTTTCCAAACATTTAAAAAAAGCTCAGCATCTCTTTGTTTATAGGGCTATTCTCAGTTGGCTACCATAATTATCTCTATCGAAGAGTGTTTTATCAGGAG
>NZ_JAELVQ010000038.1 GCF_016428595.1 Snuella sedimenti
CCTCCTGATAAAACACTCTTCGATAGAGATAATTATGGTAGCCAACTGAGAATAGCCCTATAAACAAAGAGATGCTGAGCTTTTTTTAAATGTTTGGAAAAAACTTTCGGACGGCTATGTCTGTAACCTGTTTGTTGTTAAAACCAAAACAGGCACTTCAAATCCAAATTGGCTCTGAATAGCATCAAAAATAGTCTGTTCTAAAATACTATTATTGGTTTCCATCGTTTGAAAGACTACATTACCACTTTGTATATAAGTTTTAACATTTTTCAATCCCATATTAGTAAGCACCTTCCGTAGTGTTTCCATAGGCACTTTCTTTTGTCCGCTAACATTTATCCCTCTTAGTAATGCAATATACGTATTCACCTCTCTAAAATTGCTTGCGCCGCTAGGTAACCACCAGTCCAGGCATTCTGAAAATTAAACCCACCGGTAATGGCATCAATATTTAATACTTCGCCTGCAAAATACAAATGCTCATGTAATTTGCTCTCAAATGTTTTAAAATTAACCTCTCTTAAATCCACACCTCCAGCCGTAACGAATTCTTCTTTGAAGGTGCTTTTACCATCTACTTGAAACACAGCCTTGGTTAACTGCTCTGCAAGAACTTCCAGCTCTTGTTTATTTAAATCTGCCCACCGTGTTTCAGCCGTCAAACCAGACGCCAAAACCAGTTGTTGCCAAAAGCGTTTAGGCAAATTAAATTGAGGCAGTTTAAGCACTGTTTTTCTTGCCAAGGTTTGTTTTAATGCTTTTAATGTATCTATACAGTCCTCAAACGGTGTCTTTATAAAATTAACTTCTATTTGAAACTTATACTCTCTTTTTGCTAGTTCTAATGCTCCAAAAGCTGACAATTTTAAGATCGCTGGGGCACTCATTCCCCAATGGGTAATTAACAACGGCCCTTCAGAGCACAAATCATTTTCACCTAAAACTTTAATAATTACATCGGTAACTACAACGCCCGGAATATCCTTAATTCTTGAGTCTTTAATGTTAAAGGTAAACAGCGAAGGAACTGCAGGTGTTATTGTATGACCTAGTGTTTCTAAAAGCTTCCATACCTTTGGGTTACTTCCAGTTGCAATAAGCACCTGCTTTGAACGAAACGCCCCTTGGGTTGATTCTATTTGCCAAGTATCTTGTCGTTTACAAATTGTCTTAAGTGCATGGTTATATAAAACGGATACGTTATGCTTACTGGCCTCCCTTAAAAAACAATCGATAATGGTTTGAGAAGTATCTGTTTCTGGAAATACCCTGCCATCTTCCTCAATTTTTAATGCGACACCTCGCGCTTCAAACCACGCCATGGTATCGCCAGTCATAAATTGATGAAACGGCCCCAGCAACTCCTTTTTCCCACGGGGATAATTTTGAACTAACTCTGACGGGATAAACTCTGCATGTGTCACATTACAACGTCCACCTCCAGACACTTTCACCTTAGTAAGCACTTCTTTGCCTCGCTCAAGTATCGCAATATTCAGTTTGGGATTTTGTTCGGCAATATTAATAGCTGCAAAAAAACCTGCTGCACCACCGCCAACAATAATAACATCTTTATCTATCATACTTTATCTGGAACGTCTGAAATAATACCATCTACACCATAACGCCTCATTCGCGCTATGGTCTCAGGATCATTTACCGTCCATGTATTTACTTTATAACCTTTACTTTGTGCAAATTTCACGTTTTCTTTCGTCAGTAAGGCAAAATTAGGATGAATAATTTTAGCTCCTATAGTTTCAGCAAATTCCATGGCTTCGGCGACACTCGCCTTTGTTAAAACTGCTAAAGGTATATTTTTGTTTATACGAAAAACATCCTCTAGTTCATGATGCTGAAAACTGGACACAATAAAATCACTATATTTCCAGCCTTTATTTTCAACACAATCCTTAATCGTTTCACAGGTTTTTTCAGCTGTATAACGGCCTTTTAATTCTATATTCAACATACATTTCTTATCGATAAGATCAATAACCTCTTGTAGTGTTGGAATACTATACCGATTATCTACCTTAAGTTTTTTTAATTCCGCAAGCGTATGCTTAGAAAGCTCACCTCTTCCGTTGGTTACCCTATCTAAAGTAAAATCATGAAATACCACCAATTCGCCAGTAGCACAAGTATGCACATCTATTTCGACACCATCAACTCCAAAATCCAAGGCTTTTTGAATGGACGGTAATGTATTTTCTGCTATATATGCTTTAGCACCACGATGTCCCATAACCAGACATGATTTATTCATAAAATTTATTTAATATGAAATATATCTGTAAATTTAAACTATAAATTACGAAACCCCACATGAACAAATTCCTATTGTCATTTATGTTACTTTTCATATTGGCTTGTAACACTGGCAATCTAACCATTATTTCTGATTTGCCAAGCACTTTAAATGAAGCGTCTGGCATCGACACTACTGTACATTCCGATTTAATCTGGATGCTGAACGATAGTGGTAATCCTCCTGTTTTATTCGGGACAGATCATAATGGCAACATCGTAAAAAAATTAAAGTTGAACGCCAAGAATAAGGACTGGGAAGATCTGACCTCAGATACCAAAGGCAACCTTTATATAGGGGACTTCGGAAACAATACCAACAAACGAAAAGATCTGGCTATTTTGATTGTTAGAGCAGACTCCTTAAAAAATGCAAAAGAAACAGGCGTGGAGCGTATTAGCTTTCGTTATCCTGATCAAAAAAAGTTCCCTCCTAAGAAGCATAACTTCTTTTACGACTGCGAGGCCTTTTTTCATTTTAACGATAGCTTGTATCTATTTACTAAAAGTCATGTTAAAGGCAATGGCGGCCACACAAACCTATATAAAGTTCCCGCCATGAAAGGGCATTATACGGCCGAACTTATAGGGTCTTTTAATGCTGGCGCAGATAGCGATTCTAAAATCACTTCTGCAGATATCGACATGCATGGAAAACAAATTGTTCTACTTACTCATACGTCTGTTTGGCTTTTCAATAATTTTAAGGGTACAGACTTTTTAGGAGGTACCGCTACCCAACTCCCTTTTTACCATAATTCCCAAAAGGAAAGCGTTTGTTTTAAAGACCCTAATACACTCTATATTACTGACGAAAAAACACATGGAAGTGCTGGTTATTTGTATGAGTTTAAATTGAGATAGTAGCGTTTCGATAGAAAGTTAAGACCTAAAAAAGTATGTCAGGTTGAGCGCAGTCAAAACCTATAAGACATAACTAAATTTTAAGACCTTTCGACTACGCTAAAGGTGACAACCTCTTAGTATATCGTACTTCACGTTGAACCTGCTTAAAACAAAGAAGCGACATGCTTTACTTGCACGCCGCTTCTCTATCCATATTCCTATGAAATACTTTTTTATTTAATCTTTATCAACTGCAAATAATCATTATTTTTTGCAACTAACAGCACGGAGCCTTCCTTGGTATGTAACAATCTTACCGCTTTACTATCTCCTTCAATATACAAACCGTTTTTCTGTGCCGGAACAACTTCAAAATTAGTTATACCTGTACGTCCTAAACCTTTCAAATAAAAACCATAACTAGCATCGTTCCTTGGTGTTTCAACTTCTGAACCGTACAAATTACCAACCATGAGTACATCCAATTTAGTATCTTTATCGAAATCGTTAACAAGTATATCATTGACAGATGATGTCTGCACTTCATTACTTAAAGGATATGCATTAAACGATTTATTATTTACATTTTCAAAATAGGTCGTCGCAAAGGTATTTGCTTTATAATGTAAGGCATCTTCTAAATTTCGTTCCCCGTAGACTTTTACCAATGTAGCCGATCCAAATTCATTATAGGTAGGAAACTTTTCCTTAATGAAAGGCATTTGGTTCGAAGAACACTGCCTGCCTCGTAACGGGAATAAATCACCTCCATTGTAATATCCCAAAACGATATCCAGGGAACTATTGTTATCAAAATCCTTAGCATAGACTTCAAAAGGCTCATTTTGTGTGGCCTTATATTTATAATTTAAGCCTAGATTTCCAACAATAAGATCGGTATCACCATCGCCGTCAAAGTCGGCTGCCTCGATACTATTCCACCATCCGGTTTGATTTTCCATTTCATAGGTTTTTGTTTCATTGGTAAATGCCTTGCCGTTATTTTTAAGGAACGTTACGGGCATCCACTCACCCACAACGATCAAATCCAGTAATTTATCGTTGTTAAAATCCATCCATACTGCATCGGTAACCATACCCAAGTCTTTTAAAAATGGTGCTTTATCGTTGGATATCTCTATAAATTTCAACACCCCGTTTTCGGTTCTGTTTTCCAGCAACAAGCTTCTTCCAGGAAACGGGTACTTACCGGGTAGTTGACGGCCACCTACAAAGAAATCCAGATCGCCATCATTATCGAAATCGGCGGCTTTTACTCTAGAGCCACTTACAGCTATAGCGGGTAATGCGCTTTTATCTCTTTTAAATCCTCCAGAACCGTCATTTATGTATAGCCGGTCTCCCAGATTAGCATGCCCTTGCTCAAACTCATTACCTCCACTAACAACATACAGATCCATATCGCCATCGCCTTCCACATCAACGAATAAGGCGTCTACGTCTTCATGGATCTTATCGCTTTCAAAAACAGGTGTTTTTGCTTTTTGAAAATTGCCATTATCCAGTTGAATAAATAGTTGTCCGGGATAACCACTGGCACCACCCACATAAAAATCATCTAAGCCATCATTATTTAAATCAGTTATTGCCAATGCCGGGCCCATGATAGACATTTTATGCGGTAACAATTCCTCTCTGTCGAAATCAAAGAATTCATTTTCGTCATGTTTTACAACCAGGTTACTTTGTTTTGTAATATCCTTAAACATCAAGCTTTCTTTTGATGCTTTAACCGGTTTTTGTTTGGCTTCACTGTAACTTACTTTAAGTAATTGATTGGCCTCTGCATCTTTAATAACTTGTTTCTTTCCATCAAACCAGGTAACTTCAATACTATCGATCTCTTTATCATTACCAAGTCCAAAGTGCATGATGTGAGATACCGAGGACTGAAATCCTTTTGTAACATATTGTTCCTGTAATTGTATCTTATCGTTTTGATATACTTTTACACGCGTACCGATCCCGTTTCGATTACTTTGCGGACCTTCGAACAAGAACTTCATATAAGTATTAGCGGTATTTTTATCGGACTTGTTTTCATAAATATAAGAAGGGCTTTCTGAATTATTTACAACAATATCCATATCGCCATCATTATCAAAATCGGCATAAGCTGCACCATTCGAATTCGTTTCTGGCTGCTCTATAAGGACTTTTTTGAAAGTTAAATCGCCATCATTAACATAAAAATAATTATGTTTTTTCTTTGTAGGCATTTTGCTCAACAAGTCGTCGATAAACGTTTTTTTTACATTAACATCACCCGATCTTAGTGCTTGTTCTTTTTTACTTCGATATTTTACAAAGTCATTATTTCTAAAATCCCGTTTAATTCCGTTGGAAATAAACAAATCTTTATTGCCATCATTATCCATATCCATAAATAAAGACGCCCAGCTCCAATCGGTACTGGAAATACCAGCCATTTGGGCAATATCTGAAAATTTAGGCAAACCACTTTTTGTATCCACGCCATTGTTAAGCTGCAATGTGTTGTACATATATTGATAATGCAATCCAGCATCTACATGCCTATAAAAACGAGCTGGATTCATACTGCTCATACTTGTTTTTATACCGTAATTATCTTCGGCCATCATATCTAATGCAACTATATCTAACCAACCGTCATTATTAAAATCGGCAATATCATTACCCATGGAAAAATTAGATATATGTCTTGTTGCCTGTTTGGCCACTTCGCTAAACGTGCCGTTCCGATTATTAATATACAAATGATCTTGACCTGAAAAATCATTGCTGATATAAATATCTGCCCATCCATCATTATTTAAATCCCCAAACGCCAGTCCAAGTCCATAACCTAACATGTTATTTATAATTCCTGATTCCGTAGTAACATCTTTAAATTTACCACTGTCATTACGAAATAACCGTTCTCCTCTATACTTTGATGCTATACTTTTAAGTTTACTTATTTCATCTTCTGGATAGGTATCTATACCGTGGTTAATAAGAAACATATCCAAGTCACCATCATTGTCGTAGTCGAAAAAACCTGCCTGCGTGGAAAATGCAGGAGAATCCAATCCATAAGCTGAAGCCATATCCTCAAAATACGGTATGCCATTCTTTATCCCCTTATTAACCAATAAGACATTTCTTCTTGGGTCTTCATCTTGAAACCGACCCGTTCTACAAATGTAAATATCCAACAAACCGTCTTGATTTATATCTACTGTCGTTATTCCAGAATCAAAACCTACACCACTATCGGCATTAGCCTGTTTTGTTACATCAATAAAGCTCATGTTTTTATTATTGATGTATAATTTATTTTTACTTATTGTCGAAACAAAATAAATATCTTCCCAACCATCATTATTAAAATCACCTACGGCCACGCCGCTACCATTATAAAAATACTCATAGAAAATACCGTTCATGTATTCATTCTCTTTTAATACATTGGTAAAATGAATATTTGATTGTTCTTCCGGCACAACTGTAAAAATCGATTGTTCTACATTTGTCTTAGACGCTTCATCATTTTTAGAAACCATACTTTTTTTACACCCTGCACTTAGCAACAGGAGTAAAATGGAGCTTACTAAATACCTTCTTTTCATCTGTTTGTGTCTTATCTATTTATTCATTCTAACATAATATAGTATTATTAATTATTTAGACCGGTGTCAAAATATTTAATTATACGCATTTTCATTCTAACATCTTCTTTAAATAAAGAAAAGCCCAACTAAAAAATAGTTGGGCTTTTCTTTATTTAAATGTATTAGTACCCTGGATTTTGTTGAAGTACCGCTTCACCCAACTTATCTATTTCTCCTTGCGGAATAGGAGCAAGATAGTGGTGTGGTAAAAATATCCTAGGTTCTACTTCAAACACACCGTATGGTTTTCCTTGCGCATCGGCACCTGTCAATTCGCCGTTAGGCCCAATACGCATACCGTGTATGGGTTGGTTGAGAATTGTCTCGGCTGTTCCCCATCTTCGCAGATCAAAGAACCTGTGTTCTTCAAATGCCAACTCTATACGGCGTTCATGTCTTATCTTTTCACGCATTTCTTCCTTGGTCAAACCAGTAGGCAACTCAGGCATGTTAACCCCTGCCCTTCCTCTAACAGCATTTATTGCTGCATAGACGTTTGCATCTGGACCAACAGCTTCGTTTTGAGCTTCAGCGTAATTTAATAATACTTCAGCATAGCGAATGTATATCCAGTTATTACTTCCTGGTAAATTGTTCCACGCCTCGAAAGACTCATCCATGAACTTCTTCATATAATAACCTGTCTTAGTGGCATCACCATTCTTTTCGATGCCATCAAGACCACCTAACCTTGTTTCAACAGCTCTATCTCTCCACATACTACCCTCATGCAATATAGAAGCTTCAAATCTTGGATCTCTATTATCGTATGGATTTGCTTCGTCATAAAGTGGCGATTCTTCAATAGACATACCATCGGTCATTTCGTAAGCATCTACTAAATCTTGTGTTGGACTAGTACCTCCCCAGCCTCCTGAATAACCAATAGGTTGGTTAAACAAATGTGCCCAATGACCAAAATCAGGATCTTGAAACTGTTTATCAAAGATTACTTCTTCATTATTATCCCCTGCTTCAGTAAATAAACTATGATAATCTGAAAACAAATCGTAGTTTCCTGAATCTATTACCTGTTTACTAGCCGCAGCGGACTCAGCCCATTTTTCAGCATATAAAAGCACCCGCCCTTTTAGTGCTTGTGCTGCACCTTTTGTTGCTTTCCCTAAAAGGTTTCCAGGATGAGAAACCGGTAACATGGTAATGGCATCATCTAGATCCTTTACAATAAATGCTATGGTTTCATCTTTTGTACTTCGCGAAATATTGAAATCATCATCCAAAGACAGTGCTGTATCTAAAAGTGGCACACCGCCGTAATGACGCATTAGGTCAAAATAATAAAAGGCTCTCAAAAAATTAGCTTCTCCAATCATCCTGTTTTTAACATCTGCATCGATATTTTCTACTTGATCGACATTGTCAAAAAACAGATTGGCTTGCCTGATCATTTGGTAATTATTATTCCAAATACCACCATAAGGATAGCTACTGGCATTAAAATCACCACGATTAAATGCCTGGCCACCAGTCCAACCATAACTGTTCTCGGCATCATCAGTGGTAGAAGCCATCATGTACCACCCTCGATTAAAACCATCGGGTAATTGCTGGTACATTTCATTGATTACCAGTTCAATTAATTTAGGATCTTTCCATACATCACCTGAATTAAGTTTGTCTTGGGGCGTTAAATCAAGAAAATCTTCCTGACAACCAAAAAACAAGGCGGTTAAAGCAATGAATGATACTATATATATTCTTTTCATCTTTTTTAAATTTAAATTTACCATAATTAGAAACTAACGTTAAGACCTAATGTAAATGATCTGGTTTGAGGATAAAAAGCGCCTCGTCCGCTAGGAGCTTCTGGATCAAAGTTCTCAATGTCACTGATTGTAAAAATATTTAACCCGGATACATACAGTCTTAATTGATCTAATTTAAGCTTAGATATTAAATCACTTGAAAAATTATAACCGATCTCAACGTTCTTCAATCTTATATAGTCTGCATTTTGTAACCAAAAAGACGATACTCTTCTGTTATTTGTGTCTTCCGTAAGTGTCCTTGGAAATCTTGCATTGGGTGTCTCTGGTGTCCATCTATCCAAATGTTGCGCTAGCACTTTACCACCGTTAAAGAATGGAAAGGCTGCTTCTTCAGATAGATATACATTAAAGTCTGCCGCCCCTTGGAACTGGGCACTGAAGTCAAACCCTTTATAGCTTCCTCCAAAAGAGAATCCATAAATAATGTTTGGTGATGACACAACACCTATAAAATCTCTATCGTCATTATTGATTGTACCATCTCCATTAATATCTTTGTATTTAATATCTCCTGGCGCTATATTAGGACCTTGATCGGCATGATTATCAATCTCATCTTGCGATTGAAAAAAGCCTTCAGCTATCAATCCAAATCGAGAACCAATAGACCTACCCGTTTCGCGTAAATTTACGGGAACCTCAGTAGATTCTCCTATTTCAATAATCTCATTCTTGGCTTTTGTATAGTTGGCTTTTATCCAATAATCGAAGTCTCCAACGTGATTTCTATATGATGTAGATATTTCGAAACCTTTATTATCTACAATTCCAAAATTTTCTCTTGGCAAAGATGCTCCAACAAAATTAGGAACAATTCGAGTAGGAGCTTCTAAAATATCCTCTGTTCGTTTTGTAAAATAATCGAACTCTATTCCTAGTTTTCGCTCCATTACTTCCAAATTAAATCCAATATTGGTTGTGGTAGCGGTTTCCCAAGTCACCTCAGTATTAGGAATAACTCCTGGTCGAATAGCCTGAACTGGACTTCCCCCTAAAATATAAGATCCCGAAAAATTAAATGCATCTAAATATTGGAATTGACTAATCCTGTCATTACCTAGACGCCCCCAAGAACCTCTCAATTTTAACTCATTGATGAAATCAACATTTTGCATAAAATCTTCTTGGGACAATCGCCACCCAAGTGAAAAAGAAGGGAAAAATCCGAATCTGTTTTCTTTAGCAAAATTTTCAGATGCATCATATCTAAAAGCCGATTCGAACAAGTATTTTTCATCATAAGCATAAGTCACCCTTGCAATATATCCCAATCTTGCTGAATTAAAAGCAATACCTCCATTTTGTGCTGTTCCCGAATCACCAAAATCCAACTGAGGCAATGCATCAGATACTAGATTAAGGCGACTAGCATTAAAACCACTGGATTTATTAATAGCTTTTTCAACGCCAAGCAAGCCTGTAATATGATGTACATCATCTATAGTTGTATCATAATTTAACGTTGCATTGTATGTCATTGTAGGATCTATTGCGCCAGAACCACTGTTTGGTGCTCCTTGGAAGTAACTTTGACTTAAACTAGACTGTCCTTGTGTTGACGGATTGTACTCCTGAGTAGATTCGTTGTAATTATAGATTTGATATTCTTTTTGTATTGTTTTAGTTGCGTTATATAATCTATCTATTGCTACATACCCCTTTAAAGTTAGACCTTCTATATAAGGGATTTTATATTCAAAATTTACATTTGCCAAGAAAATATTGTTTGTAGATTCGCTTACGCCTCCACTTCTCGCCGCTTCAATTGGATTAGAACCAAATGCTGCTGGCCCCGGTAATCCATTTGAATAATACGCAATTGTATTAGGCGCCATTCTTGACAGTCCACTAAAATAGGATCCCACACCGGAACTTGGTGACATTCTATTTTCCTGACGACCAGCCATGTCTAACGACACTTTCAAGCGCTCTGTAATATCAAAATCAAGATTGGCTCTAAAATTATAACGTTTATAATCAGAAAAAGGCATTAAACCTCCTTCAGAAATAAAACCTCCTGATGCAAAATACCGTACCTTTTCTGATCCTCCAGAGATGGAAATGGTATGTTGTTGCTGGATGGCTGAATCTTTTAGACCAACATCGTACCAATCGGTATTAGGATGCGTTAATGGGTCTGATCCTGTTCTGTATTTTTCTAAATCGTCAGCCGTATACAATTCTGCCTTACCTTCATTTCTTTTGGCTTCATTAAACAAAACAGCATAATCGTAACTACCCAAATAATTGGGCAACTGAGTAGGCTTGGTAGTAGTAATCTCCGAAGTATACGATATAACCGGCTTACCCGATTTACCACGCTTAGTGGTGATTAAGATCACCCCATTTGCACCTCTAACCCCGTAAACGGCTGCTGCTGACGCATCTTTTAACACAGTTATGGTCTCAATAGTGTTTGGGTCGAATTGAGAAAAAGAGCGCTGTACCCCATCAACAATAATTAATGGAGCCGAACTTCCAGTTGTACTAATACCCCTAACTAATAAATTAGAACCATTAGACCCCGGTTGTCCACCTCTTTGTGTAGCTACTAAACCTGGCAATCTACCTACCAATGCATTGCTTATATTGGCAACAGAACTCTGATTTAACTCTTCACTATCTACTGATACCACTGCACTGGTTACTTCCTTTTTCTTTTGTGTCCCATAACCAACTACTACTACTTCTTCAAGTGTAGCAACATCCTCGATCATCGTTATATTAATCGTTTTCTGGTTGCCGACTGCAATCTCTTGGGACATAAAACCCAAATACGAAAACACCAGTACATCCGAACTTGAATTGACGTTTATATTATAGTTACCATCAATATCGGTCACAGTTCCTTTGGTAGTACCTTTAATCACCACACTAACACCAGGCAAAGGCACACCGCCTTCATCCACTATAGTACCACTAATTTCAGCTTGAACCAGACTTGAAATGGCCTGGGAGATCATTCTATTAAATTCTTTATTCTTCTCGTTGGTCTTTGAATCAACATTAACGTCATCATCTTTAAAGATACTTTCTATCTTAATACGCATTTCCTCATTGTTCTTTGGGAATAGAACAATATGCTCTTTAATAATGCTATAATCTATATCTGTCCCTTCAAATAACAGATTCAATGTCTTTTCCAATTCTTCATTTTCTATTTTTAAAGAAACCTTGGAAGATACATCAACCATGTTGGTGTTATAAAAGAAGTTTAACCCACTTTTACGTTCAATGTGATTTAAAATCTTTTTTATTGTAACGTTTTCTTCATCTAAAGAAATTTTCTGCGCATAACTATCAAAGGCAAAGATATTTGACATGGTTATACACAATAAAAAAAGATAAATTTTCATAATTCTGGATACAAAGAGTCCTAATGAAAAAACATGTTGGTTTTTTTTCATAATTTTGTTTGGTTTTAATTATTTACAATATGTATTGCTAAATGATTAGCTAGTAACTAAAGGAGTGTCTCCAGCACTCCTTTTTTTGATTTTTTTTATTTCATACTTATTCCTGTTTTAACGTTATTATATTGTTAGTGATGGTGTAATCTATAGGCGATGACACTTTTAACAGCCTCATACATTCCTTTACGGTCAAATTGTCAAATGTTCCTGAATATTTATAATCAAGCAGTTCTTTTGAAGTAATTTTAAACTTAACATTGTACTTACGTTGTAAATCCAATACAACTTGCTCCAATGGGGTTTCATTAAAAATGAGTTTATTATCTTTCCATGAAATAGCATCTAGGGCATTAACCGTATCTACAATTAATCGTTTCTCTTTTTTATGATACGCGGCTTGCTGTGATGGTTTTAGTACAATAGGATCTTTTGAATCATTCTGCTTGATAACTTCAACTTTTCCAGATATTAAAGTGGTCTGAATTTCTTTATCGTCGGGATAGGACTTAACATTAAAAACAGTCCCCAGCACTCTCACAGACAAACCATTATCTGTTTTTACCACCAAGGGTTTGTGTTCATTTCTTACAACTTCAAAAAGAGCTTCTCCAATTAAAGTAACTTCTCTTATATTGTCTTTAAATACTTTAGGGTATTGTATCTCACTATTGGCATTCAACAGGACTTTGGTTCCGTCTGGCAACACCACGTGCTCTTGACCTCCTATGGAGGTATTAACCATAACTATTTCATTATTAGAAGAAACAGGGTTAAAATAATACAGACCAAACGATAAGAATAAAACAACAACTGCTGCTGCAGAGAAATACTTGACACGGGGTTTTACACCAATTCTCCTCAGTACCTTGCTAAACTGAGAGTCTAACTCTGGCTCACTTACTTCACTATTCTCAAATTTAGAAACTTGTTTAGCTTTTTGAATTGCTAACGCTTTTATCTTTTCAGGGTCTTTCAACACCTGTTTGACTAATTGCTTTCTTTCCTCAGAATCTATCTTATCCTCCAACAGACCCTCAATGTCTTTCTTTTGCATGATTAAGTTTTAACACGACCTTATATTACGCATGACGTAAAAAAGAAGACACCACCCTCGTTTGAAAGTCGTTTTTTTTTAAAAAAAGAAGAAATAATGCTTCAAATGAAGTCGTAAATGCTTGATTGCCTTAGATATATGCCCTTCTACAGTTTTCTTGGAAATTTTCAATTCTTCAGATATCTCCCTATTTTTCAAACCTTCCATCCTACTTTTTATAAAAATACTTTTGCATTTATCAGGGAGTGAATCTATAGCACTCAAAATTTGCTGCTTAAGTTCTTCTTCTAAAATACTAGAAGCGGTATCATCGGATAAAACATGAAAATTAAGTGCAGCTTCTAATTGTTCAATATTACCCTCTACGCTAAGACGGTTTTTGGCTGCACGTAAAAAATCAATACATGCATTCCTAGTGATTTGATAGATATACCCATTAATGTTTGTATTAATGTCAATGGTATCCTTTTTATGCCATATTTTAATAAAAACGTCTTGGACAATTTCTTCTGCATCTTCTTTATTTGCTACATAGCTTTTCGCTATATGCAAAAGCTTAGGGTAATAAACATTGTACAGTACCCGGTATGCAAATTTATCCCCATTTTTTATTAAAGATAAAAGCGAATTAATATTTGAAAATTTAACATCCCGCATATATAGCCCCTAGGCACTTTAACTCGTTTAAATAGAAAAGTTTATCAAAAAAAACATCAATTTGATAATGCACAATATTAATAAAAAAAATTAATACAAGCATTTATCCTCTCCATATCTCAATTATTTTAAAAACCGAATCCCATTCTAAATGCTAACCGCAAACCATCATCACTATGAAAGGCTGAAATATTAGCGGTAATCATATCGGCTACATTAGCAAAAAAACCACCTCCTACAGAAGTATTCCATGTATCGGAATGGTGATTAGCATCTTGTAAAAACGACTCTCCAACCCACACACACCCATAGTCGGCTCCTCCATAAACACCTATTTGTAATGGAAAAAGAGTTGTTTTTAACCTCTTAAGGTTTAAACGAATATCTGTACTTTGTACAAATGCGCGCTTTCCTGTAAAGCGTTCGCTTCTATAACCTCTCAACCCACTTTTAGCACCAATATTAGCCCCTTGATAAAATTCAAAATCATTTCCAAAATTAACATGTCCTCGTAGTTTTGTTGCCAATACCAACTGCCCATTGGATACCATCTTATAAGTAAAACCTAGTTCTGGTATAACATAGACGTAATCATTAGCGTTATCCACATTCGACTTATAGCCCCCTGTAACGCTTACCTGCATACCCATGGTTGGGAATGCCTTATTGTCCAGACTCTCATAACTATAGGCTATTTCAGTTCCAAAAAAACGATTACTAACATCAGTATTGTCATCTATAAACTGATTTATAAACCGGCCTACCGTTTCTTCTACTTCAATGACCTCATAAGAAACCCCAATCTTAAAATCAGCTCCTAAACGCCCGCGCCATATTAAATAAGGTGCCGCCTTAAAAGTTTCCAATTTAACACGGTTATAATTAAACCCTACATCCAAACCATCATTTTCATCTGCTTGCGGATTTGGTGTATTATTCCCATAACCGAAAAAATTGACAGCATAATTAGGGCTAGTAAAAAGAGTCGTTATTCCTAAATTGACATTCTTCATAAAGTTAGCAAATTCGCCTGTATATCCCAATTCAAAACCATTGGTCGCAAAGTAATAGGCACCAGACAACATGTGCTTATAAGTATACGGATTCCGCTCAAACCCATAGTTAGTATAGGTGTTAGCAAACCCAACTTTAAAACCATCGTCCTGATTGGCTCCTATTGTTGGAATAAACTGATTGGAACTGTTCTTTAACTTTTTATAATCGTAGACATTGGTTTCGTAATCGTCCGTTAACTTTAAAGTTCCTTTTTTAGTGGTAAACGTATTATCTTTAGACTTATAGTCATAGATTTTAAGACTTTGACCATTCTCGACCATATAAGTATCATTGTTTTGCCCTCCAATGACGCGTACTTTAATAGGCTTACTACCTACCCCATATACCTTAAAGACATCCTTATCATCCAATCCATAAATCCAAATTTCCTTTGTTTCCCCATAGGTATATGTTCTCTGATGAAAAACATCAGATTTCTCACCTTTTTTAATACGATAAGCCGTTACTTTAGTTAGTCCGTTGCCCAAACGCACTACATCAAACCAATCATCTTTATTAGTGCCTTTTATCACTGCATACTTGTTTATATGCTTATAATAGCGATCTGATATTTCTTGTAAATTACTACGCCGCCCTTTTAATTTCTTCTTTATTTCTTCAATTGTTTTTGCATTTACTTCTGAAGGGAAATACATAAATGCTTTGTCGATAACCTCATCTGTTAAATTATCTACAATATGTTTTACCTGTGCATCCCATACACCGCGATCCGATTGATTGATCAAAGCCATATCCAACGGATAGGGTTCCTGATTAAACCATTTTGTGCTTTTTAATTCTGCATCGTAGCTCTGCATTAAACGTAAACCTGGTACAATTTTAGTCACAAATCCTAGTAGAGCACCATCTGCCATGATTGAAAAAGCTTGATCTCTATCCCTTGGAACTGGGCGGTATATTGTTTTCCCTTTTTCTTTAAAACTTGCCCAACGCCACTGATCTTCGTGCCTATCCCAATCTCCAATAAGCATATCGAACAGTCGGGCTCGTATGTATGAAGCCTCATCTAGCTCAAAATCTTCATCTTTATGTAGTTTTTTCAACAAGTCGTCCGTACTTATTATTTGATTTGAAAAACCAAAACTTGCCTTATCTCCATGTCCAGAACTAACACGTTCTTCTATCATGTACAAAGTATTTCCAAATTCATTATTAAACCTTCCCAGTCCTTTCTGTTTTGGCACATAATACAACACCGGATTGGCATGATACACACCTACAGCATCCGACAAAGTTCCTATTGTAAAAGGTGCATAAGGATGTGCCCCTGCAAAAACATCCAGTAATAAGGCTTCGGTATAACTATCGTTAAATTGACCTTCAATATATTGATCTCTAAACGCAACTGCTTGCAAATACTGAAGTGCATCCTTACGAAGTGCCCTCATAACATATTCTCTTCCTTGTTTGTCCCGCAATCGTAACGATTTCGATTGGTGTCCACCACCTTTTCTAACAGGCTCTAAACCTCCAAATAAGGTATCGATATTAACTGTTGGAACCATAACCTGTTGGCTATAGTCCTTTCGGTAGCGTTCTCCCCAAAATATTTTATAAAGCCCCCCCTTATCAGTTTCCTCTTTTGTATAAACAGATGCTGATTGTTTTGCTGGAAATGTGTTTTTAAAATCTACTAGCTTTTCATTTTTATCAGCAACAATAACCTCTGTCTGAAATACAGCTTCGTTGGATTCCGTTGAAAAAAAATGCACATAGGATGAACCATCTGAAAACACATCCAACCTCACATAGCCAGATGCCCCATAAGAAAACTGGCCACCTCCCGCCAAGCGTGTTCCCATTGTTTTAGATCCAGCTCCACTTATAATCTGAGGTAAATTATCCTGAACGATATATTGCAAATTGTGGTCATGTCCTGAAACAAAAATGGTTTTATCGTTTTCCTGGGATAGTGTTATAATACGCTTTCTAAATTCGTTGTATAAGGTATTTTGAATATCGACGGTAGTAACGCCTCCGGTTTTTCTGATAATATTTTTTAAGGTTCCAAACACAGGCAGTGGCGACATATGGCTCCCAAATGTATACTGGCCACCATGAGATCCATTCGTAAACATGGGATGGTGCACGGCTACAATAACAGTCTTTCCCCTGGCTTTCTTAATTTCACTTTCAAATTCATCAAAAAACTTGGTTCTCGTTTTTATGTCACAATCATCATTTATTGTTGGGTGCTTATCCCAATTGGTAAGATACCACTCTGAATCGACAAGAATTAAAACGCAATTGTCTGAAATATTTATTTTCTCAAGTGGGCAACCATTTTCTGGCAAGAATGTATTCTTACCAAGCTTATCCTCTACAAAATTTTCTTGACGCTTTAAACCTTTAAGACCATCACTATACCAATCATGATTCCCAGGAATAAAAATGGCCTTCCCTTTAAAGTCTTTTACGGCATTCGTCTGAACATCTAATTGGTACTCAGCAAAAGCACGCGCTTCTGCTCCTTTTTTAGGCATTCCTTTCGGATAAATATTATCGCCTAAAAAAATAGCTGTACTATTTTTAGAAGCTCGTTTTAAAGCTTCCTTAAAAATCTTTAATGCTGTAGACTCAGTTCCTAAAGGCGAGTTTCCGGCATCGCCAATTAAATAAAAAGAATGTTCTATTTCTTTCTTGGAAACAATATCCGAATCCTTCTCAATTACTCCTTTATATTGTGGATTATAAGTGGCACAGGCATTTAAGATCACCACTATTAAAAATATAATTTTACTGTTTAGTGCATTCATTAGGTTGGCTAATTAGCCTTATAAATATAAGATTTATATTTCATTATTCTTTAAAGGGCTATTCCAGAACTTTTATTTGTGCATCCCTTTGTACTCTTACAAATTCTGAAAATTGATCCAACAACAACTTCAGTTTTGGATTAATATAGGTTTTGCAAAATGGCTTCTTCGGGTTCTTATTATAATAATCTAAAAGTGCTGATCGAGATGCCTTAAAACGTTTAAAGGTGTATACTTTTGTTACCAATGGCTTTTCAAAATTATATTGAAACTTATCAATAATAGCTTCTACTGTTAGAGCTTGAAACTTTGAAAACACATATACTCCCGAACGGTATTTAGTTCTCATACTATGGTTACTTGTACTTTTATGGGTATACAAATGGACTTCTATAAGAACCTTTAATGGTATGCTGTCGGGATTAAAATGAACAATAACGGCTTCTGAAAATGCATCCTCTTCTACCGAAGACACATAACCCTGCTCTACCTTTTCAACACCTTTTAAAGATTGAAAGACAGCTTCTGTACACCAATGACAACCTCCTCCTAAGCCTATCTTATGTATCATTACGAACGTTATTAGCCATCATTATTCTTTTAACTTGTCGGCATGGCTTTTTCTAAACTTTGACAGTTTAGGTGAAATTACAAAACTACAATAGCTTTGTGATTGATTGTTTTTATAATAGTCCTGATGGTAATCTTCGGCATCATAAAACACCCCCAAAGGGGAAAGCTCTGTCACAATAGGCTCTTCATAGTACGAAGCCATTTCTTTTAAAACTTCTTCTGCTACATGCTTTTGGTTATCATCATGATAAAAAATAACCGATCTATATTGTGTTCCTCGGTCGGCTCCTTGACGGTTCAATGTTGTGGGGTCGTGCGTGGTCATAAAAATTTTTAAAATATCTTTATAAGAAACCACATTGGCATCAAAAGCTATTTGAACGACTTCTGCATGTCCTGTCAATCCAGAACACACTTCTCGATAGGTAGGTTTCCCTGGAACATCACCTCCAGAATATCCAGAAACAACCCGTTCCACCCCTTTTACTTCTTGAAATACTGCTTCTGTACACCAAAAACACCCACCACCAACTGTGGTCAATTCGAAATTTTTATTTACCATTTCTATGATTTAGGATTGACGAATTACAATTTACGATTTATGATTTGGCTATTCTCTATTGGCTATTTTCTATTGATTATTGATTATTGACTATTTAACATGAATCTTGTTTCGCTACAAACTTTTCACTTTTCACTTTTCACTTCCCTCTTCCGTCTTCAAGCTTTCCTCTTTTAACTTTTAACTTCCAACTCCAACACCATCGACTCCGAATTAATACAATAACGTAATCCGCTAGGCTCTGGACCATCTGGAAAAACATGCCCTAAATGCGCATCGCAGGTATTACACAACACCTCAACACGAACCATCCCATAGGAGGTATCCCTCTCATACTTTATAGCGTTTTCTTTGATAGGCTGAGTGAAACTGGGCCAACCTGTTCCTGAACTAAACTTGATTGTAGAATCAAACAAAGGCGTATCACAACATACGCAATTGTACTTTCCTTCATCATAGGTTTTACAAAGCGCTCCACTATGAGGCCGTTCGGTTCCTTTTAATCTGGTAATCCTAAATTGCTCCGGAGTTAATTGCGCCTGCCATTCCGCTTCACTTTTTTCGACGCGTCTGTTTGGCACTGGGTTGCCATTTACAGAAAAGTTGATAACATCTTTCCAGGTTAACATACTTTTAATTCTTTTCTTTTTGTTAGTAATACCTAAAGTTTAAGACAAAGATAGTCGAAATAGCATGGACAGCCTTACATTTAGTGATCGCGTGTAAAAACTTGCGTGGCTATTTAAAGTACGCCGCCACTCATGAACAAACATTAATTAAAGTTTAGTATTTTTACTCGATAATCGAGATCTAAATGCTTTGTGCTTACCTCGAAATCAAAATGTATTCTGTAAATGCCTTGTAGGCTTATCCCGAGGTTGTTTACTAAAATAGCTGTGTTTTATGGACAATCTTATTCTTGAATCTGAAAAATATGTCATCCAGCTCTTAAACGAGAAACTTGATAACAGATACGTATATCACAACCTTGCACACACACAACGTGTTGTTGAAAAAGCTAAAGAACTGGCCGATTTATCAAATCTAAATGATAATGACAAGAAATTACTTTTAGTGGCTACATGGTTTCATGACACTGGCTATACGAAGGGTTTCGAGAATCATGAAGAAGAGAGCGTAAGGATAGCGGTTTCGTTTTTAAAAGCGCATAGTAGAGCAGATGATGACATTACAGCCATAAAACATTTAATTTTAGCCACTCGTAAAGAGTATGAGCCTATAAACCTTCTGGAAAAAATTATTCGTGATGCCGATTGTGCCCATTTAGGCAATAAGAACTATGCAACAGTATCTGAGTTACTTCGTAAGGAATGGGAGTTAACTTGTAACAAAACCCTAACAGAAGAAGAATGGCTTAAAGAAAATATTGATTTTTTATCCATTCACCACCGATTCTATTCTGATGCTGCTTCATCCAATTGGGACAAGGGCAAAGGAAAGAACTTATCCCAATTGTTAAAAGCTCAAAAAAAATTAAAAGACGAACACCTTAAACTAAAACACAAAAAAGAAACACTGGCATTAAAAAAAGACAAAAAAGAGCTACCAGAGCGTGGTATAGAAACGATGTTTAGAGTTACTCTTAAAAACCATATCACACTAAGCAACATTGCCGACACCAAAGCAAATATCTTATTATCGGTAAATGCTATTATCGTTTCATTGGTGCTAGCTAATTTAATTCCAAAACTGGACAACCCCTCCAACTATTACCTAATATACCCCACGGCTATTTTTGTGTTCTCTACCGTCACCTCAATGATCTTATCTGTTTTAGCTACACGTCCTAATGTAACAAGCGGGAAATTCACAAAGGAAGATGTTGCCAACAAAAAAGTAAATCTACTTTTCTTCGGAAATTTTCACAAAATGAAACTTAACGATTTTGAATGGGCCATGGGGGAAATGATGCAGGATCGCGATTACCTTTACTCATCTATGAAAAAAGATCTCTATTTTCTAGGATTGGTATTGCATCGAAAATACCGTATTTTACGAATAACCTATACTGTTTTTGTAATTGGTATTATTATAAGTGTTCTTGCCTTTACTATTGCTTTTCAATATTCGGGGCGATAAATTTCAACAGCCTCTGGGCAAAACCTTAAGATTTGACACTCAAACTGACATAAATTCCTTATTCACGTTATTTTCTATTGACTATTTTCTATTGACTATTTTCTATTGATTATTGATTATTGATTATTGCGCATGAACCTTGTTTCGCTACAAACTTGAAACTTTCCACTTTTCACTTTTAGCTATTGGATCTTGGATCTTAGAATTAAGAATCTCTATAGGTATTTACAGTTAATTTCCATGTACTTGTAACTGGATAACACCATAGCTCCATAACATCATAACTTCTTAACCTTCTCTAACCCTCTAACTTTTATTTAGGTCTTAGGTCTTTGGCCTTTTCACTTTTCACTTTTCACTTTTCACTTTTTCATTTTTCACTTTCCACTTCCCACTTTCCATTTTCCACTGTCTTTCAGAGCGCGCACAGCAAAGCGAAGAATCGCCTACTCAAAAGCAACAGATTCTTCAGTTGGCCACAGCCAACTTCTGAATGACAAAACACTATTTTTTCGCATTATGAGTCTTAGCTCAATCTTCCCTGAATAAGATAACAAACCGATGGTCAGTTCGAGTGAATTTGCGAGGAACGAACAAATTTGTATCAAGAACTATTCATAGATAACTTCTCGATACATTTTTCTCCTTAGGTCGAAAAACACTACCTGGATTTGTAACAAAGGTGGACAATTAATTGAAGGAAAGATGGGTCATTATTTGTATAGCTAATCAATTTATAGCGTCATTGCGAACGCAGTGAAGCAATCTTTAAGTAGGGTGTTCTCAACCAAGAGATGGCTTCGGCCCTACCTCCCTCGCCATGACGTCACTGTTTTTTTGTTTGGATTATTAACATAATCATCCGCCATTGAGAGTATGGCAAAGCAACCTGTAAGCTCGGCGACCTAAACATAAGATTACTTCGGTTGCTATGAGCCCTACCAATGACTTTACCAATCAAATAACAATCGAGTTTGTATGTTTAAAGCGTCGTTCTAAAACCAGGAGGTATTATTAACTTGTTAAAGATAAAATTAACTTAAATAATACCACCTGACATGAAAGAACTACAATTTACGAAAAAAG
>NZ_JAELVQ010000039.1 GCF_016428595.1 Snuella sedimenti
TGAGAAAAAAATTAAAAAAGAATCACTAATTTTAACACTCAAATAAAACGATTTTTGGCACTTCATTTACACTGCTCACTTTCATCCGGCACGGGTGGTTCACTTTAACCGAATTTTCCATTTATATTAATATTGTTCGGCTGAATGCCATCATTCAATAATTTTCTAAAAGCTGTATTAATGCCATTTTCAATTTTGTCCAGCCTCGCATTAAATTCGGGATACTCTTTAAATTGTTTTGTAGCCTTAACCCGCTGTGTAGATTTATTCCAAAATTTGGGATTAAGTTTCTCACCAGTAGAATATTTAAACCTTTTATACTGGTAATTATAAAGCAAGTAGACTAAAGTTTCCTCTTTCGAATTAGGCTCTTTTAATATAAATTTAGCTTTTGACATAAAACAAATATATAGTAAAATTCCTAATTAGGGGACGAATGAGGGGACGAAATATTTTAATTTCATTTAATTTCCGCTTATCTCGTTAAATCAAAAAACCCCTTATATAAAGGGGTTAACAAACTTAAATACAGTAAAATAAGGTAAATTTCGATTAAAATATCTGTGGGTCATACTGGATTCGAACCAGTGACTTCTACCCTGTCAAGGTAACACTCTAAACCA
The DNA here is from genome assembly GCF_016428595.1 of Snuella sedimenti. Taxonomy (GTDB): domain Bacteria; phylum Bacteroidota; class Bacteroidia; order Flavobacteriales; family Flavobacteriaceae; genus Snuella; species Snuella sedimenti. The sequence continues at coordinate 624 of NZ_JAELVQ010000039.1, forward strand.
ACTGAGTTAATGACCCTATTACAATGTAAAAATATAAAATGTTTTTAATGTTTTGAAAATAAAAATCCCAACACCTATGGTATCGGGATTTTATATGTTGTGGGCGCGAAGGGATTCGAACCCCTGACCCTCCCGATGTAAATCGGGATGCCCCGATCCTTAATTTGTCCTCAATCCTATTAAATGCTCTACCTTCTTACGGCTTTTCCAATTCTTTATCTGCCGTTCCCGCGCCATGGCTTCCAATTTGGAAATATAGGCTTCCTTATAGACCAAACACCAATCCTTTGCTCTTGAGGTAAACCCTTTATGATTCTGCAAATGCCTTTCCAACCTGTCCTGAACATCTTTACTGGAACCTATGTAGTACTTGTCCAGTAATTCAGAATACAATATATAAACGTAATACTCCATAAAAGCAAAAAAGGTTACCCATTTATCATGGACAACCTTAAGCTGTTGTGGGCGCGAAGGGATTCGAACCCCTGACCCCTTGGGTGTAAACCAAGTGCTCTGAACCAACTGAGCTACGCGCCCTTGTAATTGGACTGCAAAGATAAATTAGATTTTCAATTGGCAAAAACTTTTTTAAGAAATTTTCAAATAATTTCAGCTACTACAAAAGTACTGCCTCCTATAAAAATTAAATCATTGGCAGCAGCATTTAATAAGGCTTTATTATAAGCCTCTTTTACAGAGTTATAGGCATTTCCTCTTAATCCGTGATTATTAAAAAATGACTTCAACGTTCTTTCATCTAGACCGCGCGGAATATCTGGTTTACAAAAATAATAGACCGCTTTTTGGGGCAACAAATCTATAATATCGTTTAAATCCTTGTCATTTACAACGCCAAAAACAACGTGCAATGTCTTAAATGTTTCTTTTGACAGCTGATCCATTACACAGGTAAGCCCTTCACGGTTATGACCTGTATCACAAACAACTTTAGGTTCTGTTCTTAAAACCTGCCAGCGCCCCATAAGCCCAGTGTTTTTAACAACGTTCATCAATCCTTCTTTTATATGCGCTTCCGAAATAGTAAAACCACCATTTTGGAGCACCTTAACAGTTTGAGCAACTGTAACCATATTTTTATCTTGATAGCTTCCTAATAAGTCACATTTATAGTTTATAGCCCCCACCTGATCCGCAAATACAATATTGGCATTATTATTTTCTGCTATAGCTGTAAACACAGAAGCCGTTTCGGGTTGTGTCTCTCCAATTACAACAGGAACGTTCGGTTTTATGATACCTCCCTTTTCAAAAGCTATTGCCTCAAGTGTATCGCCCAAAAACTGCATATGATCCTTACCTATATTTGTAATTACCGATACTTCGGGCGTTATAATGTTTGTAGAATCCAAACGACCTCCTAAACCAACTTCTACAACTGCTACATCTACCGCTTGTTTTGCAAAATAATCGAATGCCATACCTACGGTCATTTCAAAAAAGGATAAAGTGTTCTGCTCAAAGAAAATTTTATTAGTGTTAATAAAGTCCACAACAAATTGTTCACTTGCCATCTCTCCATTAACCTTAATCCGCTCCCTGAAATCTTTTAAGTGAGGAGACGTGTAAAGTCCAACTTTGTAACCTGCTTTCTGTAAAATAGACGCTAACATATGACTAGTAGATCCTTTGCCATTAGTACCTGCTACATGAATGGTCTTAAAAGTATTCTCAGGATGATTTAAGTGTTCTGCTAATTTTAAGGTATTGGACAGGTCTTTTTTAAATGCGGTCTTACCTTGCCTTTGATACATTGGTAGTTGGGAAAACATCCAATTAAGTGTATCTTGATATGTCATTTTACTACTGCCCTAAATTAAAGTTTACTTTCACAAAGCCAATTTGTTTTGCCGGTGCATTAGGATCTGGTCTCCATTTGTGCGACAAAGCTATCTTTTTAGCTGGCTCCAATAAACAAGGCGCTGTATTGGTTGTACCCTTAACGCCTGGTTCAGCATTAATAACATTTCCGTTATTATTGACTATAATTTTAACTATTACCATACCTGATTCATTACAGTCTTGCCTGAGTGTTTCATAGGAAGCCCTTCCTCTTCCATTTAATCCATAACCTACACCTCCACTTCCGGTACCAGGATCACCAAAATAACTAGGGGCATACGGATCTCCATCTAATTGTCCTTTATCCCCAACCTTTGAATCGTTTCCTTCACTTCCTGTCTCACTACCTTCTGACTTACTTACGCCACCTATTAAAGCATCCAGTTTTTTCTTCTTAGCTTCTTGTTCTGCTTTTTCTTTTGCTATACGCTCGGCTTCGGCCTTGGCTTTAGCCTCCGCAATAGCTTTTGCCTTAGCCTCAGCTTCTTTTTGCTTCTTTATGGCTATAGCTTCTTCATCTTCTTGGGTCAGAACTTCTTCCTTAGCTTCTGAAGACTTCACTGGTTCGGCTTTTGAAGCTTCGGGTTGTGGCGGTTCGTTTATCTGTTTTGGCTCTGACTTTACAGGCTTTTGGGGCTGTACTGTTCCTTTACCAAAATTGGTCGTACCAAAATTTACGGCCACGCCATACTCTTCAGGAGGATCCATATAAGGTGTTCCAACAACAAACAACAGCAATATTAGAATAACCGTTATAAGCGCTGTTAATTTCGCTGAATCTTTTTCGTGTTGAGTGTTGAAATATTTCATTTCATGTATTTGAAGTTTTTAACCACTTAAATATAAACTATTTAAAAATTAAAAAAATTCATGCTCGTTTCCCTAATTACCTGGCCTTACCGCTAAAATTACTTTAAACTTATTTCTATTGGCTATATCCATAACCTTTACCACATTCTCAACAGGCACCGATTTTTCTGCTCGTAATACAATAGTAGGCTTCGTTTGATTCGTAAGTGCCGCCAATAACTCATTTTCCAAAACACTTTCTCCAACGCGTTTTTGATCGATATAATATGTTAAATCCTTTTTAATGCTTACAGCAACCGACTTCTTATTCTCGGTTTTGCCACTAGCTTTAGGCAACAAAATATCGATAGCATTGGTAGTTACCAAAGTAGAAGCCAGCATAAAAAATATGAGCAGCAGAAATACAATATCCGTCATCGATGACATGTTGAATTCTGGTGTTACCTTGTTCCTCCCTCTAAAATTCATCTTAAGTAGGTTCGTTTAAATGATCTAGAAACTCTAAAGAATTTGCTTCCATTTGGTATACCACTTTATCGGTTCTCACCACCAAATGGTTATAAGCAATATAAGCCACAATACCAACAATTAATCCACCAACTGTTGTTGTCATTGCCGTATATAAACCATCGGCCAACAATTTAATATCTATTTGTCCTCCAGAATTTGCTATTTCAAATATAGAAAGTATCATTCCAATAACTGTACCTAGAAATCCAATCATTGGAGCCGCTCCTGAAATGGTAGCCAATATACTGACATTTTTTTCCAAACCGTAAATCTCCAATCGTCCAGCATTTTCTATAGCTGTATTGATATCGGCCAAAGGCTTACCTATCCTTGATATACCTTTTCCTATTAATCGCGATACAGGAGAATTAACTTGTGCGCATAATATTTGCGCTGAATCAATTTTACCATTGCTCACATGATCTTTTATCTGGTTCATAAAATTGGCATCGATCTTTGAAGCCGCCTTAACTGCAAATAGCCTCTCAAAGTAAATATACGTTGCTAGTATTAACAACATGAACAACAAAAATATTATAACTTGTCCTGCTGTACCGCCACTACCTATAAGTTCTATGATTGAAAGTGTTTTTTCAACAGATTCACCATCTTGAAGTACCTCTGTACCTTCTTGTGTGTTTTGTAATAATGTATTTAGCATATAAATTAAATTTCTTGCAATTGTATAACGCTTGTTTTTTCTTTAAAGTATACTTGGTTTATCAAATTAAATGTGTCATAAAAACGTTCTCTTATAGTAAATCCAAGTAATAACTGGTATTAGAACAAGGTTCTGGTTACCATAAAAGCAGCAGCCCCAACAAGGAACCCTATTAATGCTAACCAAGATATCTTTTTTAAATACCAAAAGAAATCTATTTTTTCCATTCCCATAGCTACAACTCCAGCTGCCGACCCAATAATTAACATACTTCCTCCTGTTCCTGCTGAATAGGCTATAAAATGCCATAGTTCGTTATCAATAGGTTCGTGAAACATTCCTAAACTGGCGGCTACCAACGGTACGTTATCAATAACAGCCGATCCGATACCTAGTAACAACACAACCAAATCTGAAACACCTTCGTGATGTAATTCAGTTCCCAACATAGGCATGGAATCTTGTAATGCCGACGCAAAATCAAATAAGATCCCCAACGATTCCAATGCTGCAACAGCCATTAAAATTCCTAAAAAGAATAAAATACTAGGTAATTCAATTTTAGATAATGAATAGTGCACAGGGCTGTGATGGGCATGCGCATCGCTTTCTTCTGAATCAAAATGTGTCATACTAAATTTTGAATTACTATAAATCTCTGCAAAAATAGCAACAACTCCAAGAGACAACATCATCCCCACATAAGGAGGTAAATGGGTAGCCATTTTAAATATAGGAACAAAAACAATAGCGCCAAGCCCTAAATATAACATGATACTACTAAACTTAGATTTCTTTTTAACTTCAACTTCCTCTTCTATATCCAAATCTCCCTTGAATGCTGGCAAGAAAGAAGCTATAAACGATGGCACGACCATACATAAAAGTGATGGCACAAATAAATAGCCAAATAAATGTCCAGATGTTACTTTTTTCCCTATCCAAAGCATAGTGGTTGTCACATCCCCTATTGGAGACCATGCTCCACCAGCATTCGCTGCTATAATAATTAGTCCTGCATACCAAATACGAACATTTCTGTCTTTTACGATCTTTTGCAGAATAGAAATTAGCACAATTGTTGCTGTAAGGTTATCGATAATGGCAGATAAAATAAAGGCCAAAATGGAAAAAACCCATAAGATTTTCACCTTCTTTTTGGTCTTTACAAAGTCTTTAATGGTAGAAAATCCATCAAAATAATCGATAATCTCTACAATGGTCATCGCACCCAACAAAAACACTAATATTTCGGCTGTCTTTCCTAAATGGTGCAATAACGTCTCTTCCATAAGATGCATTTTCTCTTCAGAAGTGTAACTACCAAACCCATCTAACAATGCATGTTTTGCGGAATCGAACCATTGGGTGAAACTATCTAATCCCAATGCAATTGTAGCCCAACAAATTGCCATCATTATCAATGCTGGGACAAGCTTATCCATTTTCAAACTATGCTCTAAAGTAATGGCTAAATACCCCATTACAAATACCAAAATAATTAGTGATTCCATATATTAACTGTTATTATATAAGTTGGCTTAATGCAATCTCAAATGCCGTTGCGCTAATGCCTGTTTTAGACTGATTTTTATTATATACGTTTTCTATTGCTTTTTTAATAATATTGGATGTATCATTGAATATGGCTTCATCGGTCATTTGTACGCGACGCTCCATAAAATAGGCAAATACACGTGCCATACCACAATTGGATATAAAATCGGGAATGACACTTATCTTGGAATCGGTATGTTCCATAATAGGACCAAAAAATATTTCCTTATCTGCAAATGGCACATTGGCGCCACATGAAATAACTTCCAAACCACTGTGTATCATCCTATCAATTTGATCGATGGTTATTAAACGAGATGCTGCACAAGGCGCGAAAATTTCGGTTTCTAGAGACCATATTCTTTCGTTAATTTCCTCAAACGGAATTAAATTTTCGCTTACTAATGTATTTCCTTTTTTAGCCAAAAATAAATCTGTTATCTCTTCAAACGTAAACCCTTCTTCTTTTATAAGCCCTCCTACAATATCAATTATCCCTACAATCTTTGCTCCCATTTGTGACAGATAAAATGCCGCTGCTGCCCCAACATTTCCAAACCCCTGTATGACTGCTCTTTTATCCTTTAAGGCGCCTCCATAAGTAGCATAATACTGCTTAACAGCCTCGGCTACACCAAAACCTGTAATCATATCGGCTACAGTGTATTTTCTTAAAACACTAGGTGAGTAATCAGGATTTTCAATAACTTTTATAACACCTTGCCTTAATTGCCCTATTCTATTAATTTTATCCGCTTCAGTTGGTCTAAAATGTCCATTAAAAACGCCTTCCTGCGGATGCCATACACCACTTTCTTCTGTTATTGGGATTACTTCATGGATTTCATCTACATTTAAATCACCTCCTGTTCCATAATAACTTTTTAACAATGGAGAAACTACTTTATACCAACGTTCTAATACCTCTTTTTTTCTTGGGTCGTTAGGATCAAAATTAATTCCTGATTTAGCACCTCCTATTGCTGGACCCGATATGGTAAATTTGATCTCCATTGTTTTGGCCAAGGACAATACTTCATTCATATCAAGTCCCTTGCGCATGCGCGTTCCTCCTCCTGCTGCTCCACCTCTTAACGAGTTTATAACTACCCAACCTTCAGCATCTGTCTCAATATCTTTCCAATTAAAAACAATTTCTGGAGCTTTATCCTCGTACTTCTTTAATAATTCTTTCATTTATGTATATTCGTTTGATTCATTTTTTAGCTAATGGTCTAATTCTATAGGTAAACACTACAAACGAAGCTAAAGCTGAGTCATAAGAAATATATTTAAAATCATTAAGCAACAAATATAAAAAACAAAAGTCCCTTTAGGATTAATTTTCAATTATTTTTATGGGTGGTATATTTTTCCGGAACTATGATTTTTAGATGCTCCGGTAACACTTTGAAGGCAATTGACTTCATCTCTAAGTTTTAGCACTCCCAAAAAACCAAATATTAAGGCTTCTTTAAATTCAACAATGTCATTAGAAGGAATTAAAATGGTATGATTTGTATTATGTTTGAGTCGTTCTATAAGAAAGTTATTGTATGCACCTCCTCCAGTAATGAACACATTGGCTTTATTCTTTTTATTTACTTCGGAAGCAACTTGAACAGCGATATGCTCAACAAAGGTTCTTAATACATCTTTTGTATTAATTTCAAAGGTATTGATTAAAGGATAAACATTGGCATCAACCCATTCTAATCCTAACGATTTAGGTGGTACTTCTTTATAAAAGTGTAGATTATTCAATTTTTTCAACAAATCTTCATGAACCGTTCCAGAAGCCGCTATTTGTCCGTCTTGATCAAAATCAAAACCAAGATGGTTTACATGCTTGTTTAGCACAATATTCACAGGGCAAATATCGTAAGCAATTCGCTGTCCTGCGCTTTCGGTCGAAATATTTGCAAAGCCACCCAAATTCAAACAAAAATCGTATTCAGAAAACAACAATTTGTCGCCTATAGGGACTAAAGGAGCTCCTTGCCCACCTAACTCTACATCTTGTACTCTAAAATCACAAACAACTGTTTGCTCTAACAATTGAGCCAGCTTCGGTTTATTACCTATTTGATAAGTCACTTTCTTATCTGGTTGATGCAATGCAGTATGCCCATGCGAACAAACAGCATCAATATGCTGAATGCTGTTTTTGAACAGAAATTGATTTATAACACCTGACAAGAATTCGGTATAGTCATCATCAATCGCTTCTAATTGTTGAATAGGCAAAGACACCAACTTCTTTAACCTACGACGCCAATTTTCACTATAATTAACCGTTTCAGCAGCCAAAATTTTAAAATTCCATCTATCTTTCAACTGAAACTCAGCATATACTAAATCTATTCCATCTAAAGATGTCCCCGACATTACCCCGACTATACTATAAATATTTTTTATCATATTCAACAAAAATAACAATATCCATTAAAGATATAACACTAAAACACTATATTTACATGTATATTTTATCAAATCAATAATTCATTGTTTCACTTATGGATTTTAGCCTTTCTGAAGAACATAAAATGATACGCGACGCTGCTCGCGATTTTGCTCAAAATGAACTACTTCCCGGTGTTATTCAGCGTGATGAAGAACAATACTTTCCGGATGAGCTTGTAAAAAAAATGGGAGACCTTGGTTTTATGGGGATAATGGTAGATCCAAAATATGGAGGAAGTGGCATGGATACTATTTCTTATGTCTTGATTATGGAAGAGCTTTCAAAAATTGATGCTTCAGCATCTGTTATTGTTTCTGTAAATAACTCATTAGTTTGTTATGGTATTGAAGCCTATGGCTCTAAAACCCAAAAGCAAAAATATCTCACAAAACTGGCTACTGGTGAGTTTATCGGTGCTTTCTGTTTAAGTGAACCTGAAGCAGGCAGCGATGCTACTTCCCAAAAAACGACAGCTATTGATAAAGGAGACCATTATATTCTTAATGGCACAAAAAACTGGATAACTAATGGTGGACGGGCAGATGTATATTTAGTAATGGCACAAACAGACAGAGATAAGGGTTCCCATGGCATTAATGTATTTATTATAGAGAAAGGGATGGAAGGTTTTCATGTTGGCCCTAAAGAAAATAAACTGGGAATACGTGGTAGCGACACGCATACATTACAATTTAACGATGTTAAAGTTCCAAAAGAAAACAGAATTGGAGACGATGGTTTTGGGTTTCGATTTGCAATGAAAACAATTTCTGGAGGCCGTATTGGCATTGCTGCTCAAGCTTTAGGTATTGCGCAAGGAGCTTACGAATTGGCTTTAAAATATTCTAAAGAACGTAAAGCTTTTGGAACTGAAATCGCCAACCATCAGGCCATAGCTTTTAAACTAGCCGATATGCATACTGAAATTTCTGCTGCGCGGCATATGGTTTTGAAAGCTGCATGGGACAAAGACCAAAATAACAATTACGATGTATCCAGTGCCATGGCAAAACTTTACGCCTCACAGGTAGCAATGAAACACACCGTTGAAGCTGTTCAAATACATGGCGGTAATGGCTTTGTAAAAGACTATCACGTAGAAAGGCTAATGCGCGATGCCAAAATAACCCAGATTTATGAGGGAACTTCTGAAATTCAGAAAATTGTAATATCTAGAAGCATTACAAAAAAATAGAAAAACTAACATTCATAGCATATAAGTAAAGCCAATCCTTTCAAGATTGGCTCTTATATTTCTTGCAGGCACTATTTCAACTTAAAATTTTACGCGATAATTGAGGTTTATATGCCCCGATGCAGTTTAGCGTTTTTTTACTAAATTTACTCAACTAGCTAATTATCAAATTTTTAAATCATGAAGAAATTAACTAATTCACTAACTGTTTTTTTGATTCTCATATTTTTATTTAGCTGTAAATCTGATAAAAAAGAGGCTACAGAAAAAGAACCATCGTCTGACCAAACTGAAACTACTAAAACAAATAAAAGATTTGTTGACGTTACAACAAAAAGTATGGAATTTATGTCGGTTGATACCATCCGCTCTGGATGGAATACATTTAAATACCATAACCTTTCCAACGAAACGCATTTTCTTTTGGTCGAGAAATATCCGCCTGGAAAAACTATAGACACATTGGAGACTGTGGTTGTTCCTGTTTTTACAAAAGGTATGGATTTAATCAATGCAGGTAAAATGGAGGAAGGTTTTGCTGCATTTGGTGCTTTACCTGAATGGTTTTCTGAAATTCAATTTTTAGGAGGCACTGGACTCATTGCTCCCAAACAAACAGCAACAAGTACCATTAAGCTTAGTCCTGGCTATTATATTTTGGAATGTTACGTTAAAATGCCTAACGGAAAATTCCATAGTTCCATGGGCATGGCTAAAGCCATTATTGTAAATGATGATGACAGTGGTAACACACCGCCAAGTGCTAATGTACACATTACCATATCAAGCACAGAAGGCATCACTTTTAACGAGGAAATTAAGAAAGGGGAAAACACATTTTCTGTCTATTTTAAAGATCAGATTGTTCACGAAAACTTTGTAGGTCATGATGTTAACCTGGTAAAGCTAGATGCTAATGCCAATATAGATGCTCTTGAAATATGGATGAACTGGGCAGACCCTAAAGGCCTTATAACCCCTGTTCCTAATGGTGTTGTATTCTTAGGAGGTGTAAATGATTCTCCCAAAGGGAGTACAGGTTACTTTACCGTTCATTTATCACCTGGCAATTATGCATTTATATCGGAAGTCCCAAACGCTTTAAAAAAAGGAATGCTCAAAACATTTACCATTTCAGAATGATTTAAAAAAGCCACTTGAGCTAACATTTATTCTCAAGTGGCTTTCCTTTAATGGTATTCAATAAAGCTTATAACTTTCTAATTTTTATGTTTTTATACCAAATAAAACTTCCATGGTCCTGGAGTCCTATTAATCCAGATTTGGCTTTTCCATAATCTGGATAATCTTTCCATTTTTCCGAACTTTTACGCGTTTCCCAATCCTCAGACCACGGCACAAATTCCACCGTTTTTTTCCCATTTAACCAGTAGCTAACCTTTTTATTGGTAAAAACAATACGGGATGTGTTCCATTCTCCTGCCTTTTTTACGGCACCTTCAAAATCTGGATTGTACATACCATAATCCGCAGCAACAGACTGCCAAGGTTCTAACTTCTGGGGAAATCCTAGTTGATCAATTACCTGATATTCTGGTGCATTGTAATACGGTGCTTTGTATTGTTCTCCTTCTATCACATGATAAAAAATACCACTATTACCACCTTCAGCTATTTTCCACTCTAAAGACAGTTCAAACTCACCAAAAGCCTCAGCTCCATAAACAATATCGCCACCTATATCGCCTCCTTTGCCTAAAGACTTTAAGGTACCATCTTCTATAATCCAACTTTCTGGTAATTTATCACTATTAAATCCTCTCCAACCTTGGGTTGAAGTCCCATCAAATAAGTATTGCCATTCAGGAGTTTCATTGCCCTTATCTTCATTCACAGTTTCAGCTTGATTAGTTTGCTTGCTGGTATTTTTACAAGCAACTATTAATAGAAAAACAACAAATACATTAACAATCTGTTTCATATACAATAGTTTTTTAATTACAATTTAAATAAACGTTCATTTATTAAATACGGGGACAGCACAAATAATACTTATTACTGCCCCTGTACTTTTAACGGTTATCTATTTTGCCAGGTCTTTAATTCTAATATTACGGAACCAAAGCTCAGAGCCATGACCCAAAAAGCCTATATGCCCTTTTGTTCTTTTTAATCCTGGATGATCTTTATGATCCGCTGTACCGTTCTTTGTTGCTTCCTTGATGTTTCCGTCGACAATTACAGTACCGTTAAGCGTTATTTTAATATGATCACCCTTAACTTGAACTTCCTCATAGTTCCATTCACCTACTGGCTTTAAAAATCCTCGCTTTGCAGCTATAATTCCATAAACCGAACCATGATACTGGTAAGGTTTCAAATTAGCATAAATTGAAGCGGTGTTATCCAATATTTGCAACTCTTTACCAACATAGGCTGCATCTCCCTTAAGTGGAGCATGAATCCCTAAACCGTTATTTGCTCCCGGTGTTAATTTGAATTCAAAGCGAAAAATGAAATCGGAATACTCCTGAGCCGTAAAAAGATTACCATGTCCACCTTGCTTTGGGCGTACGGCTATTTCATTATTATCTACAACATAATCTACTTTATTTCCAATCCAATGGTCCAGGTCTTTACCATTAAACAACGATTTAAACCCTTCTTGTCTTTCTTCCTTGGTTAATAAATTATCTCCTGAAACAATTTCCCTAACATACACATTCCTAAACCCTAAATCCTCTCCATGAGCCTGTAATTCTATCGCTTCCTTTGGGAAGATTTTTTGACTACGGTCCCAGTAATTCTCAAGAGGTACGTTATCGGTCACCAATACACCATTTAAGTAAACGGTAACGCGATCGCCTATCATTTTTATACGGAAGGTGTTCCATTCGTCAACCGGATTATCTGCAACTACAAGCGGCTTACTTTCATGCTTTTGGTTATTATACAAACCTCCACTTCCAACTTGAGCTCCAACATTGGTTCTTGCAATATCCCATATCTGCACTTGTGGCGTTCCCCGAAGATATATACCACTATCACCTCCATTTGTTATTTTCCAATCTACGAGCATTTCAAAATCACCATAATCCTTAATAGTACATATATTATTATAGCCCTCACCTTTAAACCCTATAACGCCATCCTTAACAAACCAGTCTCTCAACATTTGCTCATTAGCCGCAGATTGCGCTTTTTCCAGAGCCTTCTTGGACATTTTTTGTCGCGCTATTGGATTTTTAACCAAACCTTCCCAACCTGAAAGGTCCTTACCATTAAAAATGGAAACAAAACCTTCCTCTTTAGGCATATTCTCTAAAAACTCTTTCACATCAATCTTAATATATTGACTATCTGGCCCTGTTAAATTGTCAACACTTTTAGATACAATATTTCTAACCAGCGTTCCACTTAACCCATTATTCTTTCCAGGAGTTGGGAGTGCTATTTTAATAACAGCATTGGAAGCTGTTGTTAACAATTCCTTTTCATCTAAAAACTCCGAAACAAATATTAATGACAAAAAGGTTTTAATGTTACCAGCTGCCTGTATAATTTTCTTTTTCTGATCTTTCGTATTAGCATACGGCATTAGTTTTCGTACCAGCAGTAATTTTTGATCCTCCGGCACACCAGATTTACCAACTTTCTTTAAATAGTTATTAAAAGCGTTGGCTTGTAATGAAGCATCTCCATTTTTTACTGTTTGAAATAATACAGGAAGGGCATCATTATTTTGCCAATCGGATAAGGTCTGTAAAGCCAAATCTTTAGCCTTAGCACTTCCTGTTTTTAATTGATCTGACACCAATGTTAAAGCTTTATTACTACCCAATGCAGACAGTAGGGGCACCCATTTAGATTGTTCTGAAGCATTTTGATAGGCTCTATAAATAAGCTCTGAATCTACTCCTTCATTGGTCTTTAATATAGAGATAATACCTTTTTGAATATTGCTTATATTGACATCCTCTGTTGCTTCTGGGAGCAACGCTATTAAATCGGATAAGTTATCGGACGATGCCATTAATGGCATTGCAGCATAAATAGTTTGTTTTAAATCGTTATCGGCACCATTTAAAAGTCCAACAATAGTATCGAATTGATCATTCGCATTACGTAGGGCCAGTACATTAACCAGTACCTGCTTTGCTTTAGAATTGGAGCTAGTTAATGTATTTGCTAACACTGCTGAATCTTCTATCGAAACCACTCTAAGTAATGTCGCTTCCAAAGCTTTATACTCTGCATCAGAAGCAGCTATTTTTAAAGACTTTAATAAAGCGGGTAACGCTTTTTCTTTCTTTTGATAAGCCAGTTCTTTGATACCTGCTACCTTCACCGCTTCATTACTAGATTGAATGGCTGGAACCAAACATTTTTCAAAAACTACAGCGTCATCACTTTTGCTTAGCATGTTTACAATTAAAGGTTTGACTTCATCTGAAGCCTTTTTATATGCTTTCACCCATTTTATAACATTTTCAGCTGAAAGGTTTTCCGAGGCAGCATCTAACACAACAGCCTTATAAGCTACATCACCTTTTTTAATTTCTTTTAGTAATGTCTTAGTTGCTTCTTTATTTTTGAAGTCATTGATTAAATAAATCCCCGCAGATCTAAAATGCAACTGATCTTCAGCAGTACAATTTTTAAGCAATAATGTTCCTATTTCTAAACTTAAATCAGTTTTTCCACTTTCTGCTAACTTATTACCATAATGTATTAAGGCTAAAATAGCTTTGGAATCATCTAATTTATAGTTTGATGCTCTTGCTGCTGAAATTAAATACCCCATAGTATCTACAGAGCCTATTTCGGCCAAGGCCATAATGGCTCTTTGCTGAATATCTTTAGTGGCTGACTTTCCTAATTCATACAATAAAGATTTAGCTGGAGCATATTGCAGTTGCCCCAAAACTTCAATAAAAGCAGGCTTATATACATTATCTGCCGTTTTAGTGGCCTCTAAAACAGTTTGCGCTGCTTCATCAGTTCCAACAGCTCTTAATGTTGCAAGTGCTGGTTTGTGTAAGTTTTTATCGGATAAATACTTACTTAGTTGTGGAATACTTTCATTTGTTCCACAAACAATTAAACGTTCCATTAAAAAAGTTTTCACTTCATTATCCGAAGCCTTATTCAAAGCTTTAAGCAAAGCTTGTTCTACAACATTATTTGAATTGGCATTTTGATGAGCACCTCCGTATACAGCCACACTTTGTATGGCATAGCGTGCTTTTGTATCGTCTCCTGTTCCCAGGGGCACCAACATATCAGTAAACTTCAAAATACCTTCTATATCCAAACTTATCACCTCCTCCATTAATCTGTTGGAATGATTTAGGTCTTTAGTTGGTAACTGTGCTAAAATATCAGCTACTTTAGTTTCTAGCGTTCTATTTATTTGTCCTGTTGCAATTTGTGAGGCACCTATAAATAAAACAACTGTACTTATAATTGTTATTATTCTTTTCACACGTTTAAATTTTAGTTAATTATTTGATTATATACTAATTATAAAATTGAGAACGTACGCAACCGCTTCGCTCTCCCATTAAAAATTTTAAACATACCTTTTATTTGAAGCTATTTTTAAAATTTATTAATGATCGTTTCATGTTGTTACTTTTTTTATTAATAAGCCCAAGAGCTTCGCATTGGTTGATTTATTAATCTGTTCGCTTCTTCGTCGTTAATAAACTCTTGCTTTACTGGATCGAATTCTAAAGTTCTTCCCAATCGAAGTGCTATGACTCCCATGTTTACTACGGTAGCCGATCGGTGCCCATTTTCTTCATTTAAGGCAAACTTTTGACGCGTTTTTACCGATTCGGTAAACGTTGATATTTGTTCTTCTGGATCGGGAATACTGTTAACAATCCCCTCTATATTAGGAATTGTGGATTTAAATCCATTAAATATCTTTCCATTAGGACCTTCTATATAAGCTGCTCCTTTGTCTTGATTAGCGCCATCTAAAATAATCTGACAACCATCGGCATAAGTAAAAACTATTTTTCTCCAAGTGCCAATCGCATCATAATGTTGCTGAGGAGCATCTACTTCAACTTTAATCGGACTTGTATTATCTTTCCCTAAAAAATATTGTACAGGATCTATATAATGTTGCCCCATATCGCCCAGTCCACCGCCATCATAATCCCAATAACCTCTAAAAGTTGAGTGTACTCTATGTGGATTGTATGGTTTTTCGGGAGCAGGTCCTAACCACATATTGTAATCTAAATGTGCTGGTACAGCTTCTGGTTTAAGATTCTCTTTCCCTACCCAGTAGAACTTCCAATTAAAACCAGTAACGCCGCTAATAGTAACCTTTAGCGGCCACCCTAATGCACCACTATCTACAACCTTTTTTAATTTTTTAACAGGTGTTCCCATACCGTAAAAGTTATCTTTAAATCGGAACCATGTGTTTAATCGAAACATTCTTCCGTGTTGCTTCATGGCTTCAACAACACGTTTTCCTTCTCCAATGGTTCGTGTCATTGGTTTTTCACACCAAACATCTTTTCCTGCTTCGGCTGCCATTACAGACATTATTCCATGCCAGTGTGGTGGTGTAGCTATATGTACAATATCAATATCTGGACGTTGTAAAACGTCTCTAAAATCTCTATATCCCTTCACATCGTTGCCTACTTTTTTCAAAGTATTGGCTAGGTGTTTGCCATCAGCATCACAAATAGCAAGCAACTTAGTCCCTTCATAATTTAGATGGCCTTGTCCCATACCTCCAACGCCTATCACTGCCTTAGTTAATTGATCACTTGGAGCTAAAAAGTTAGGACCTCCCATAACATGTCTTGGAATAATACTGATTCCTGCTGTAGCGACTATTGCTTTTTTCACAAAGTCCCTCCTAGTATTTAACTGTTTCTTCATATAGTTAATTTTATAATAAGGTAAACATTAAGATTATTGAATTAGGTTGTGATATAATTCAATTGAGTTGTAAATCTAGGAGGCTGCGATGTAGTAATAGGGGTAATAAAAAGGGTAATTAGCTTAAAATAAATCCATTTAAACTAAATAAGTTCTTTTAAATAAGGTTCTTCATAGAATTGTTCGTATAACCTTTTAAAATGTTCCGTCACTTTTTGAGCAGACATATGCTTCCCTTGTCGAATTAAAATTTCAATTTTTGATTTAACAGCATCCTCGTGTAAAGGATCTATAATCAAAATGGCATCAATTATTTCTATTAGATAAGTATCATCCAGATTGTTCTTGCTTAAATAAGGTGTTAAAATTTCCAAAATAAAACTGTCATATCTGGCCTTAAATGGATCTATCCAATCCACATCAAAATTAGGCAAAAGAACACCAGAATTTACAATAGGTAATATATTATGTATATCGCCTAAAACATTTACATCTTGCTTAGAATTAAATAAATTAGGCAAGTTTTTTTGTAATTCAAAAAGATCTATCGCAGAAGATTTGCCTATTTCAAGCTTCCATTTCTTATCAGAATAGACTATTTCTAAATCGGGTTCTTCAACAAAAACCTTTCGAATTTCTTTAATTTGTGTACTCCTATTATTTTTTACTCGAGCAGATGAAAAACCGGGCCAAAGAATTTGCCCCATTTTCTTTGATGTTATACCGCCTTCCCTTAGTGTATACAAAATTAGGCACAATAATAGCTCACGACGTTTTGGAGAAAATTTATGCGTAATATCCTCTCTTTTTGAATTAAGAACTTTAAATCCTCCTAAACATTGAATCGTATAATGTGTTGCTAAAACACCTGTACTTAATTCCAACTCTATCTTATTGTATTTAATTACCCGCCTAGGACTTGCCCTTTTTCTATTTTTAACAGATAAAAAAACAATTAAAAAACAAACAACTATCCCTAATACAATTAATGGCAATATATGGAGTTCTTCATTTTCAACTGAAACACCTACACTATAGATCTGCTTAATTTCATTATCGCTTAAAGCACGCTGCCACATCCCTAAATTAGCCATTAAACCCTCGTAATTTTCTCCCCATAGATTAGTTCCAACGAGTATTGAATGGTTGGTTTGCTCAATTCTGGAAGCTATAATCTTATAAACCAATTCACCATTAACATAAAAACATAATTCGTTACTAGGCAAGTATACAAAAGCCACATGAGTCCATACACCAGCTTTAACAGCCACACGATCACTAAAATGATCTTTTATACCAGGCGTGGTAAACTGTAAATGTCCATTACTGATTTTAGCAGAAAACACCTTTCCCTTTCCAACAATACTTAACCTTCCTACTGTTGTCGCAGGTTTAACCCAAGCAGCAATTGTTAGTTCGTTAAATACAATATCTTTTTCGTTCCTTAAATCAATATAACTAGAAACACCATTAAAAATGGCGACTTTACCAAACTGTTCATCCTTTGAAAATGCAATATCACTATACGCTTTCACATCTTCAAGTGAGATTAAATTATTTACAGTCCCATTTAAAGGCATGTAGACTTTTAATTTTTCCTTTATGTCATATTTAAATGCTCTAAATATTTTTGGCTTATTATTATTAAAATCATTAAAATTAAAAATATCGGGAGAAAACCAAAAGCCACGCTTTTGAGGTGTAAGTATTTCGGATGTAGAGTTAAAAATCCCAGTAGTCACTTTTCCTGGAAGTTCCTTCCATGAAACATCTCTTAACGGCTCACCATTAATTTCTGCTGTAACGGTATATGTAGTAGTATCTAAATTGGTTTGAAGTGTATCAATTGATGTCTGTCCGTAGGACATTCCTATAAATAAACACCAATAAAGTATCACTATTTTTTTTGTTATACCCATAGAAACAAAGCAATGCCTCGAAGGTATAAAAAAACTCCATCTCTTAAAACAATAATTAAAAAGATAAACCTAAAAGTAAAGAGAAAGTGAACCAGACAATCCATTTTGGGGCATGGAGAAAAAAAAGGCAAAAAAAAAAGTCCCGTTC
>NZ_JAELVQ010000004.1 GCF_016428595.1 Snuella sedimenti
TTCATTAGATAAATAGGTCGAATTATTATTCTAATATACTGAAAATCAATGCTTTAACCTAATATTCAAGCGATTAATTTGCTGATAGTCAATGAATTATATTTTTGTCATGTACTAAAATTAATCATGTAAAATAATAACTAATTTAGGGATGCCATTTTATTTGATAATACAATGAATCCAAAAACCACTATAAAAGGACGTGGAGCACAGATTAATGTGCCCAATCGTTTCTTTGAGTTAAGTCATGAAATACGTGACGATTTTTTGGAGTTTTGTCGTAAAGAAGGAGAGGTAAGCGATAAAAATAAAACACATTATTTGGAAGTCTTTCCAAAAACCATTGTAAATAAATTAACGAGTCCCGATGTTGGCATGTTGTATTCCATGAACCCTTATCAAGGGTGTGAGCATGGATGTGTTTATTGTTATGCGCGTAATAGTCATGAGTTTTGGGGGTATAGTGCTGGTTTGGATTTTGAGCGACGTATTTTGGTAAAAAAAGACGCGCCCGAATTATTGGAAGCCCTATTGCAAAAGAAAAGCTGGCAGGCTCATCCAATAGTTATGTCTGGTAATACAGATTGTTATCAGCCTGCAGAGAATGAATTTGAAATTACAAGAAAGTGTTTAAGTGTTTTTTTAAAGTATAAGCACCCTGTAGCTATCATTACGAAAAACGCTTTGATACTTCGGGATTTGGATATTTTGAAGGCATTGGCTAAAGATAATTTGATTGGTGTTAATGTGTCAATTACTACTCTGTCTGAAGATACACGACGTATTTTGGAGCCGAGAACTGCAACTACAAAAAGGCGCCTTGATACGGTTCGGGAATTAAGCAATAGTGGGATTCCGGTTAATGTAATGTTAGCGCCTATTATCCCTTCAATTAATAGTCATGAAATTTTGCATTTAGCCAAGTTGGCTTCAGATCATGGTGCGTCGTCTATAGCGCATACAATAGTACGGTTAAACGGAGCTATTGGGTCACTTTTTACGGATTGGATTAAAAAAACCATGCCAGATAGAGCAGAAAAGGTTTTACACCAGATAGAGAGTTGTCATGGTGGTCATTTAAATGATAGCCGTTATGGAGCAAGGATGCATGGAGAAGGACAGATAGCCAAGCAAATACATGACTTGGTAAGGTTGGCAAAAAGGAAATATTTTAAAGATAAGGGGATGCCAAAGTTGAATACAGAATTATACAAACAATATAAAAACGGTCAGTTAGAATTGTTTTAAAGAAGTGAGTTAATTCGATTTGCCTTTTCTGCTAAATTAGCTTGGGTTCGACTCGAAATTTGTTGTTTTAAATATAATGTTGCCTAAACAGTTCATAAAGTTAACTGATAATGGTAGTGCATCACATTGAATTTATTTTCAGGATCTCAATATTTTTTGTGTTAAGAGATTCTGAAAAAAGGATTAAAAATCATTATAGTTTTACATACTTCTTATTATTAAAAAGGCCATTAATTAAGCTGTTGTCACATGCTTCAAGAAGTTTGGTTTTAAGTATTTCAAGCTTTTCAGGGTATGAGTTTGCTAGATTGTTTTCTTCGCGATAATCATCAGGCAGATAATAGAGTGCAAAAACATCCTTTTTTAGGTAAGTTCTAATTTTCCAGCCATCGTTGGTAATAAGGGTAGGTCCTTCAAATGAAGAGTAAACAACAAATTCGTGCTCGGATATTGGATGTGCACTATTCAGTTCACTATAAAAGGATTTGCCATCGGAAGCAAGGGGTTTTGTGAATCCTGTAATATCGGCTAAGGTAGCTAGGATATCGTAATTGGCTGTTAGGCGCTGTGATACTGTCCCGCCTTTTATTCTTTTTGGCCACCTGATGATTAATGGCACTTCTATGCCGCCTTGTAAGTTGCTGCGCTTCATACCTGCTCTGCCATCATTGCCATTAAAAACATCACCTGCCAGTTCACTGTAATATTTGTGTTCTAGATTATCAAAAAAGTCTTTGGTTGTCATATTTGTATAGGGCTTATGCACACGGCCTTCTAGAGCGTAATAGATTTCATGACCGTTATCGGAAGTAAATATAACAATGGTATTGTCGTCAATGTCAAGTGCTTTTAAATGTTGCATAATTTGTCCTACATTATCATCCAGTAAGGTAACCATAGAGGCATATTCTTTTTCTATTTGTGTTAACCGATCGTCATTTTCAAAGGCTGGGTTTACCTTTGGAATGGATACAGGGCCATGCGGTAATTGTGTTGGAAAGTATAAGAAGAAGGGCTGATCCTTATGTGCGGAGATGAAGTCCAGTGCTTTTTCCATAAACAAGGTCTGTGAGTAAATCCCTTTGCCCGTCATATCCCAGCGTTGTTTGTAGGAAGCCGACGTTTCAGGTTCATGGGACTTCCCGCAATCTGCAAGCGTATTACCTTCAATGTGAATGGTTTTTCCGTTTTCAAAAAGAAAAGGCGGATAGAATCCATGGGCACGCACATGGTCTAAATACCCATAATAGTAATCCCAACCATGGCGTTTCATTTGTTGGTCCGTAGCTGCAAAACCCCACTCCAGTTTGCCTATTTGTCCTGTAATATATCCAGCTTCCTTGGCTACTTGTCCTAGAAATATTTGGTTATCGGAAATTGGGGATAGCGTATTGTTTATTGTTGTTTGAATGGAATCGAAAGTCATTCGTCGATTGCTAATATTTTTATAGATTCCAGCTGGCGTGATTTCGAATGCTTCTTCGTGGCAATCGTGCTTTCCTGAAATGAGAGAAGCCCGTGATGGTGCACAGAGCATACCAGCGTAAGCATTTTCAAAGCGTAAGCCTTCTGTGGCCAATTTATCGATATTTGGTGTTTTGATTATGTCTTGACCTTCATGGCTAAGGAGGCCTTTCCCTAAATCATCAGCATATATTATAATAATATTGGGTTTGTTGGAATCCTTATCAGATTTGCAATTGTAGTTAAAAACAAAACAGATAAAGATTAATAAAAAGGTGGTTGTTTTTAGTAGTGATTTCATAAGGTGAATTAAAATAATACAGTATTCTGCTATGTTTTAAAGGTAATTTCAAGAATTTTAAATTTGTTTCGCAAACTGTAAAAAGAA
The DNA here is from genome assembly GCF_016428595.1 of Snuella sedimenti. Lineage (GTDB taxonomy): Bacteria > Bacteroidota > Bacteroidia > Flavobacteriales > Flavobacteriaceae > Snuella > Snuella sedimenti. Next base: position 3,101 of record NZ_JAELVQ010000004.1, read on the forward strand.
ATCGATTGATTCTGGATTTTTCATAGAATCAATGTTAATGGATTTTTCTATCGGCATTTTTAGTAAGATTTTTTTAACCGGGGCTTCCATTTTTTTCCCGCTTATGGTATAAGGTATGTCTGTAACCTCAATGATCTCGTCTGGTACATGTCTGGGCGAATATTCTTTTTTAAGAAGCCCGTTTATTTGGTTTTTTACAGTATCGGTTAACTTATAAGTGGGTTTCATTTTTACAAATAGTGGCATATAATGGTTGCCGCCTTCTAGTTCAAGATTAACAATAAGGGAATCTTCAATAGTGTCAATTTTGTTGATACTTCTATAGATTTCACTCGTGCCTATTCTAATACCGTGACGGTTTAATGTTGCGTCCGATCGGCCATAGATAACCAGGCCGTTTGTTTTTGAATTGATCTTTATGAAATCACCATGCCGCCATTTGCCCGGAAAATGTTCAAAGTAGCTCGCTTTATAGCGTTCTTTATTAGGGTCGTTCCAAAAATAAATAGGCATGGATGGCATTGGTTTGTCAATGACCATTTCACCGAGATCGTCCACTACCGGTTGCCCATCATCGTTGTAGGCATAAAGCGACACGCCCAAGGCTCTACACTGTATTTCACTAGGGTAAACTGCGTAAAAAGGAGTGCCGCCAACAAAGGCTGTACAAACATCGGTACCGCCTGCCATAGAACAGAGCCATACATCAGATTTAATATTTTTATAGACATATTCAAATGCTTCGTATGGTAAAGGCGCCCCAGTAGAGCTAATTGAACGTATGGAGGACAAGTTACAGTTATTTTTTGGTGCAATCTTATTTTTCATACTGGCTACTAAAAATGGTGCACTGGTGCCAAAATGATTAATTTTAACGTTTTCTGAAAATGCCCATAGCTTGTAAAAATCAGGATAGGTTGGCGATCCGTCGTATAAAACAATAGTTGCTCCCATTAATAAAGCAGATTGTAAAAAATTCCACATCATCCATCCTGTGGTGGTATACCAAAAATAGTGTTCTCCTTTATGTACATCATTGTGGAAAGCCATATACTTAAGGTGTTCCAATAAAATGCCACCATGGGAGTGCACAATGGCTTTGGGTAAACCGGTTGTTCCCGAAGAGTATAGCACCCAGATAGGGTGATTAAAGTCTACCGGTTCGAAAACCAATTCGCCACCATCAGTTTTAAATATAGTATGAATGTCTATAAAGTCTTTTGGGAAACCTGATACATCCTCTTTTTTTAAATAAGGAAGCACAATAACCTTTTCTAAAGTAGGTAAAGCACTGGCAATGTTATTCGCAACAGTTGTTTTGTCGTGTGGTTTACCGTTATAAAAATAGCCATCAACTGTTATAAAAACTTTAGGTTTAATTTGGGCAAACCTGTCTATAACACTTTCGGTTCCAAAATCGGGTGAGGTACTCGACCAGATAGCTCCAATGGCGTTAACAGCCAGAAACGAAATGGTGGCCTCTGGAACATTAGGTAAAAAAGCAACAACACAGTCGCCTTTAGTGACACCTATCGATTTTAAGTAAGTAGCCATAGATGCTACTTTTTTCTTTAAATCCTTCCAAGATAATTCTGAATAATCACCTTGCTCATTCCCAAAAATAATTGCCGATTGCTCAAGTTGGGCATGTCTAAAAATGTGTTCTGAATAATTTAATCGGGCGCCATCAAACCATTTAAAATCTGGCATAGTAGTCGTTTCTAAAACAGACTTGTATGGACTGTGGGCAATAATGTTAAAATAATCCCAAAGACTTTCCCAAAAATCTCCAATATTATCAACAGACCACTGCCATATTTCTTCGTAGGAATTAAAATATATGTTGCGATTATCTGCCAACCAGTTTCGATATTTAAATAGATGGCTCTTTTCTTTAAAGGGCGTTGAGCCTTCCCATAGTTTATTGTCTGACATTTTATAAAATTGGTCTTAATACATGACAAAAAATGAAATTTCTATTATTGAATTCGTTCAAAACACTTCAATGTTTTAACTAAACACATGGTTGCTCTGCCTCTTCGAGCGCAGTCGAGAGGTTTTTATCAATATAATCAATAATAAAGAGGTCTCGACCTGACATTGAAAAGCATTTGAAAAGTTTTTGTCATGTACTAAAAAAATTGGTGTTAAATATAAGCAATCTTCAATCAAAAGCGTATTGGTTTTGAATAATGAAAGAAAAAGTAAAGGCATTAATTGGTTGTGTAAATGATTATATAAATGGGGTAAATGTTAAAAAAATATGCATTTTGTCGATTTAATATGTTTTTAATCTGATATCCCAAGAAAATGTTTCATATTTACAATCCCCAAAGAAACCTAATAATTATAGATTTCCCCAAATCTACCATAAATTTAAAGGCTTATGAATTTTGCAGCAAATCTACCTGAACAACCTACAAATGAAGACAGCAAATTCAAAGAAACATTGCGTGAGCAGATCCAGTTTTTTAAGGGGTTGCTGTATTTGACAAAAAAAGTATTCTCCTTATAATCCTTTTGGAATAGCGTTTATTAATTTTTTGGTATAGGCTTTTTTAGGTGTGTTGTAAATGGTGTCAGCATCATCTAGTTCTTCAATTTGTCCCTTATTCATTACCAGTAGTTGATCGGACATGTATTTTACAACGGCTAGGTCATGTGAAATAAAAATATAAGTAAATCCGAAACTTTCCTTAAGTTCGTTAAGTAAATTTAGTACTTGTGCCTGAACCGAGATGTCAAGTGCAGAAACCGATTCATCGCAAACAACAAGTTTTGGTTGTAAGGCGATGGTTCTTGCTATACCGATGCGTTGTCTTTGCCCACCGGAGAATTCGTGTGGGTATCTATTAAAATAAGCTTCAGACAGACCCACCCGATCTAATATATCGATGACCTTATCTTTGCGCTCCTTATCTGAATTAAACAGTTTGTGCACTTTCATAGGTTCCATAATGGCTTCGCCAACCGGGATTCTTGGGTTCAGGGATGCGTAAGGATCCTGAAAAATGATCTGGATATCTTTTCGAAGTACTTTTACTGCCGAATTAGACAGTTTGGTAATATCGGTGCCTTTATATAAAATTTGTCCCGATGTAGCTTTGTCTAATTGAAGAATGGCATTACCCAAAGTGGATTTCCCGCAACCGGATTCACCAACTAGTCCCAGCGTTTCTCCTTCGTATACCTTAAAACTAACATTATTAACGGCTTTAAAGGATTTCGGTTTTGTAAACCACCCGGATTTGGAGAAGTATTCCTTTTCAACATTAATGATTTCCAATAACGGTTGCTGGTTGTATAGGGCTTTGTGTCTCTCTTTTCGATCTTCAGGGCTTACAATATCATGTTGTGTTGTATTGTTTAGGTAATCTTGAATTGTAGGCAGTACTTTTAAACGTGTTTTTAATGAAGGCCGTGAGTTTATAAGCGCTTTTGTATAATTATGCTGAGGTGTTTTAAAAATACTACTTACATTGCCTTGTTCTACAATCTTACCTTTATACATGACCAAAACACGATTGGCTATTTCAGAAATTAATGCCAGATCGTGGGTGATAAAAATGATGCTCATTTTGGTTTGCTCCTGTAAACTTTTAAGAAGTGTAATAATGTCTTTTTGTACAGTAACATCTAAGGCAGTTGTTGGTTCATCTGCAATTAATATATCGGGTTTGCAGGCAATGGCCATGGCAATCATAACCCGCTGTTTTTGACCACCCGATATTTCATGTGGGTAGGCGTTATAAATACGTTTTGGTTCGGGAAGTTTTACCTGTTCGAAAAGGGTTATGGTTTCGTTTTTTGCTTGTTCTTGTGTTAGCTGCGTATGTTGTAATAAAATTTCAATGACTTGTTTCCCGCATGTCATAGACGGATTTAAAGAACTCATGGGTTCTTGAAATATCATCGCAATTTTCTTGCCGCGTATTTGTTGAAGGTTTTTTGGGGAAAGTGTGGTTAAATCTGTTTCGTTATATATAATGCTACCGGATGTTATGCTTGATATTTTCTTTGGAAGTAGGTTTAAAATGGCCAAAGAAGAAACCGATTTTCCCGATCCAGATTCACCAACAATACCCAGTATTTCATTTTTATTGAGGTGGTACGAAATAGTGTGAATTACTTCATTATTCCCAAAAGAAATAGAAAGGTCTTTAATGCTTAAAATAGGGTTTGATTTCATGGTCATGGCTTTGTTCCCAACTCTAATTGAACAGAAAAAATACACAAATAATCACTTCTCTTTGTCAGTTTTGACAATGATTTCATTAGGGTAAAAAATGAATGTTTATATATGTTTAATTTCATCATCTGTTAAGAGATCATCTCCTCTAAGGCGTAATAATATTTGCGCCACGGCAATTGTATCTTTTTCACAATATACAATAATACGGTCTATATCATTTTCTTCGTAGTAAACTCGGTAGACTTCGCTTCCGTCTATGTCGTCTTTAGGGGACGGTACACCCAAAACATTGGTAAGCAATTTTAGGGAGGTGTAGGCTTTGTAGTCGCCAAACTTCCAGAGCTCCAGGGTGTCCAAATGTGGCACTTCCCAAGGTTTTTTTCCAAATAAGTTAAGTTTATAGGGTAATTCGATGTTGTTAATTATCATACGTCGGGCAATATATGGAAAGTCGAATTCTTTTCCATTATGCGCACAGAGTAAATGTTTTGTTTGACTAAAATGTGAGATCAGTAAATTTTTAAAGTCGTTTAGAAGGTGTTTTTCATCGCCATGAAATGATGTTACCCGAAACGTTCTTTCTTCACCTTGAAAGCTAAAATAACCAACTGATATACAAACGATCTTACCAAATTCGGCCCAAATACCAGCGCGATCGTAAAAGTCCTCAGGGGTAAACTCATCTTTACGCTGGTATTGTGTTTTCTGTTCCCAAAGCGTTTGCTTTGTTGTATCTAAATCAGAGAAATGTTGTGTTTCTGGAACGGTTTCAATGTCCAGAAAGAGTATGTTTTCTAAGTTAAGTTTGCGGATCATTGATCTAACATTTTATAAGCTTCTTCAATATAGATATCAATATCAGTGGTAAAGTCGCCTACTTGATCGGGAGACTTTTTATGGCCTAAGCGTACAATAATAACATTATCTTCGGGCTGCACCATAACGTATTGCCCTAGGTGGCCTCGCATCATGAAAAAATGTTTGCCTATAACATTTTTCATCCACCACCCATAGCCGTATTGTGGGCTTTCTTTAAAGCGCGGTGTTATACTTTTAGCAACAAAAGCGGAGTCCAATAGTTGTTTGCCGTTCCATTTCCCGTGATCCTTATACAGTTTTCCAAAACGCGCAAAGTCCTTAGCATTACTGGCTATACAGCAATAAGCCTTAACCAGATCGTGTTGTTTGCTGTCTACTTGCCAAATGGTTGGGTTTTCACAACCCAAAGGCTTCCAAAAACTTTCTTCAAGATAGTCGTACATTTTTTTGCCAGTCGCTTTTTCGATAACCATGGCTAGCATTTGGGTGTCTCCACTAGCATATTTAAAAGCTTTCCCTGGTTCGTTAACCACTTTTAATCCAAGTACTACTTTGGCTAGATCATCGTCAAAATAAGCACGGGTCGTTATAGAAAGCGGTGAATAATAAGCTTCATCCCAGTTGGTTCCAGAAGCCATGCTAGACAAGTCTCCCACAGTCATTTTTGCAGCTAAGCCTTCACTAAATTCTGGCAAAAAATCACTTACAGGCTGATCTAAACTTTTAATGTAACCATCCATAATGGCTTTACCCATTAAACCAGATACATAGCTTTTAGCCATGGAAAAGGAATTAGATTGAGAGTCTTCGTTATAGCCGTCGTAGTAAGCTTCAAACCAAATACTATCATTTTTTATAATCACATAAGCGATGGTTCCCCATGCGGCATTTACCTGGTTTAGTTTTTTTGTTGTAGCTGCAGTGTTATAGTCCTTGTGATTTGGCCAGGGTAGGGGTGTGCCCGCCTCAATAACTTGATTGTCAAATTCTTTGTAATCTTCCAGATATGCTGTTGTGTGACCTTTAAGGTAAATGGTTCTAACGGCTTTTAGCAGGTAATCGGTGTCTGTAGCATATAAGGTAATAATTAACAGTCCGAAAAGAATTAAAAACCATTTAAGGAGTTTGCGGAGAAATTTCATTTGGAGTACGTTTTACGAAAACTAAATATAGCAATTCTAATGGAGATGTCCGTTTTTAAGTGTTAAACTAAAATAAACTTTGTTGTTTATAGGGGCTTTCGTGCTCAAGTAACCATTGTTTGCGGTGTAGGCCGCCGGCATAACCTGTTAAACTGCCATCGCTTCCAATAACGCGGTGGCAAGGCACAACGATCCACAGTGGGTTTTTGCCATTGGCACTTGCTACCGCCCTGATGGCTTTAGCATCACCCATTTTTTTGGAAAGTTCCAGATATGTTATCGTCTTGCCATATGGGATTTTAAGCAGTTCTTCCCAAACTTGTTTTTGAAAGGGTGTGCCAGATGGATTCAATTTTAAAGTGAATATCTTTCTTGAGCCCTCAAAATACTCTTTGAGTTGGTAGTCACAATCCTGAAGTACTTCGGGGATAATATTGGTTATGGTTTCTTCAGAATTAAGTACCGTTATGGAAGTAATACCATTAATGTCTCCGCTAATCTTTGTATAGCCTATAGGTGATTTAATGATACACGATTCCATTAGTCCGTGGGGTCTTTATCTTCAAAAATCCCTAGCTTTTTAGCTCTGGCTTCCCAGCTTTTTCGTGCTAGAAGCTGAAGATCTGAAATGGTATCGCTTTCATCCATGATTTCCAGACCAAGTAAAGTCTCAATAACATCTTCCATGGTAACAATACCACTTATAGAGCCGTATTCATCAACAACTAAAGCCATGTGGTTTTTGCTTTCAATAAGTTTTTCAAAAAGAATAGGAATAGGGATGTTTCTGTGTACAACAATAATATCTCGCTTAATATCGGATAGCTTTTTTGAACCATTATTAAGAGCCATTTCTTTAAAGACATCATCTTTTAAAACGAGTCCTTTAATGTTATCCGGTTCGTCCATATAAACAGGAATTCTGGAAAACCTGAGGTTTAAGTTTTTATTGAAGAACGCTTCAACAGTAGTCGTTTCGTCTTCGGTTTTCATAACGGTCCTGGGGGTCATGATGTCTTTGGCAAACACCTCTTTAAATGTTAACAGATTTTTTATAACCTTGCTTTCATTTTCCTGAAAAACACCCTCTTCTTGAGCTAAATCGGTCATTGCCATAAAACTTTCTCTATTTAATACGCTACCATGACCAGAGCCACCAATAAGTTTTGTGGTGAGTTGTAATAACCATAATGCGCCTGTATATTTTAAAGGAAAAATTAAAATATCGAGTGCTTTTGCTGTAAAGTTTGCTAGCTGTTTCCAGTAAGTGGCGCCAATGGTTTTTGGTATTATTTCAGAAGCTACTAATATTAGAACGGTCATTATGGTCGAGACGATTCCTACCATAACGTCTTCTGTAAACTGTATTCCGAAAATTTGTTGGGTTTTGGTTCCGTAAAGGTCTGTATAAGCCACTTTTGCCTGTACACCAACTAAAATAGCTCCAACAGTATGTGCAATGGTGTTTAGGGTAAGAATAGCGATTAATGGTCTATCTACATCTTTTTTTAAATGTTCAAGGTGTATAGCATAACCTTTGCCTTCTTTCTTTTTTAAGTTAATAAAAGTGGGTGTAACACTTAATAGAACAGCCTCTAGAATGGAACATAAAAATGAAAAAAAAATAGAAATTAAAGCGTAGAAAACGAGTAGACCCATAGTTTGTTTTAAAACACTAAAAGTACTAAATTATTTATGAATTAGCCTTTTGTTTTTTGCGTCATATAAAATACTTGTTGTAATGCTGGTCGAATGTTTAGATTATAAATATTCCTGTGGGTTCTGGATGGGTACACACGGTTAGAAAGGAAAATAAACACCAGTTCGTTTTGAGGGTCGGCCCAAACAAAAGTACCGGTAAAACCTGCATGCCCAAAGCTGTCGGGGCTTACTTGTGGGGCAGGGTAAGCCTTTTTTAAATTGAGGGTGTCATTACCTAAAAGAGGTTTGTCGAAACCAAGTCCGCGGCGGTTCTCGTTTTCTGGGTATTGTACTTTAATAAACATATTGACCGTTTCTTTTTTGAAATAGTGTTTCCCAGCGTATTCACCTTTTTGCATATACATTTGCATGAAAGTAGCAAGGTCTTTAGCTGTAGAGAACAGTCCCGCATTACCCGAGATACCACCAAAAAGGGCGGCATTTTCGTCATGGACCCAGGCTTTAGTGAGTTGTTTTCTAAATATTGAGTCCATTTCTGTTGGAACAATATTGTTTTTAAAGTCTTTTTTAGCTGGTAAGTATCCTAAAGTGTGGCATCCCAATGGAGTGTAAAAATGTGATTGAAGATAAGTAACATAATAGGTTCCTGTAATATCCTCAATAAGTTGCGGATAGATTAATGAGGCCAATCCCGAATACAGGTATTCCTTTTTGTCATTAACTTTTGAACGTGTGATCATTCGGTAAGCCTTTTTCTTAAAACGGTGGTTTATAAAGATGCCCGGATAAGCTTCATAGGGAAAGCGTTTTGATATATGGTTTCTCGCAAAGCGTTTTTTTAAATGATCCTTTCGAAGCACTTCTTTTAAGAAAATAATATAGGGCTGTAAACCAGATTGATGGGCTAATAGTTCTCTAAGTGTAATGTCTTTTTTGTCTTTTCTATGCCTCCAGGGTTTCCAATAGGTGCTAAAAGGGACATCTAAATCGAGTTTGCCTTCTTCATAAAGCTTCATTAAGGCTGGTAAAGGACCAATTATTTTGGTAACAGAGGCTAGATCGTAAACATCGTCCAGACTTACTTTTTGAATACTGTCGTAAGTGTGATAGCCATAAGCTTGATGGAAGATAATATTGCCCTGCTTAGCCACTAATAATTGTGCCCCCGGAAAAGCTTGTTGTTGTATGCCCTGCGCCATAATGGAATCAACCTTGGTTTGGATATAGTTAGTATCCAATCCAACAGACTCAGGTGTTGCATATTGTAATTGGGCATTAATGCATAGGCTGTTTATAAGGATATATAAAAAAGTAATAAAGTGCTTTTTGGGCATGATTACATGGTTAAAGATCATGTAATTTAGTGAATTAATTGATTAATACGTTCTTGCTTCTGCACAACTCTTTTTTTAATGCTCGCATCTCTATGTTTAATTTTTTTGGTTAAGATGGTAGTCGATAAAATCGAACAGCTTGGATTTTCATTCGTTTTATATATATTTGCTCAAACGATTGAATGATTGTTGCGATGCCGTGAAATGATCCATGAATATGGTGTATTTGTCCATAGTTTAGAGTCATTATTAACATTAAATTTGGATGTGACCTTTTTATACTTCGCATAGATAAAACAAGTTACAAGAAACTAATGTGTGTGAAAAAAGAGTATTACAGTTTAAAGTGGGTTTTATTAATATCAATTTTCAATAGCGTATCACTATTGTTTTCCCAAGACTATCAAATTGATTTAAGCCAGGTGGAATACCCCAGCCTTATCGAGGATTTCAATATGGGGCATCCAGGTAGGACGGGAGAAGAAATTAAGGTTAATAGCTTGTACTTGACCAAGGGAGGTGAGCCAATGCTCCCGGTAATGGGAGAGTTCCATTTTAGTCGTTACGATCACCGATACTGGAAAGAAACCTTACTTAAAATGAAGGCATCGGGCGTAAACATTGTAAGCACGTATTTACTTTGGATTTACCATGAAGAAATAGAAGGGCAATTAGATTGGACTGGTAATAATAATATTAGAGCTTTTGTAGAACTATGCCAAGAGGTAGGGCTTTTGGTGCATTTACGTATAGGGCCTTACTGTAATGCCGAGTGTCGCAATGGGGGACTCCCCGATTGGCTGATGAAAAAGACCCACATTCGAAAACGTTATAACGATCCACTTTATTTGGCCTATTCCCAAAATTGGTATAAGGCTATTTACAAGCAAGTAGAAGGTTTGTTGTATAAAGATGGTGGTCCCATTATGGGCGTTCAATTGGAAAATGAATATGTAACCAAAGGCCATGTGGTGCCACACTTAATGGCCTTAAAGAAAATGGCTGTTGAAGTAGGGTTCGATACGCCCCTTTATTCGATGACCCATTGGATGGCTTCCGATTATCCAAAAAAAGATGTTATACCCTATGCAGGTTACTATATTGAAACGCCCTGGACCAGAGGTTACGATGAGTTGCCTGTAGGCAATTTTGAGTTTTTCTCATACAATCGCTTATCAGATAATATTGGTACCGACTTAATAACAATTGAAGGCGGTGTACAGTCCTTAAATTCTAAAGAAGTTGAATCGCCTTATTTTACCTGCGAAGTGGGACTGGGAACGCCTAGTTTCTACCATAGACGCCCTGTAGTCCCCGAAGAAATGGCGGGTGAGAACATTAACCTTAGGTTGGGGTGCGGGGTAAACTTGATGGGGTATTATATGTACAGCGGTGGTAGCCATAAAATAGGTGAACTAACAACTTTGGAGTCATCTACCAGTAGGGTCTCATACGATTACCAGGCACCATTAAAAGAGTTTGGTACTTTAGGGGCGGTCATGAACGAGACAAAAAAGTACAATTATTTTATGAACGATTTTGGCTCCGATTTAGCACCTATGGTAGCCTATTTGCCAACATCGAATAATAATACAGATAATTTACAATGGGCTGTACGCTCAAAAAATGGACAAGGCTTTTTGTTTTGCTCAAACTATTTGTACAAAAAAAAGCGAAAGGCTTATAAAGATGTTCAGTTTCAAGTTAAATTAAATAACGAAACATTACAAATACCACGTAAACCAATAACCATTCAAGATGGCGCCTATTTTTTATGGCCGTTCAACATGGCTTTGGGTGACGTGCAATTAAAGTATGCGACAGCTCAACCCATATGCAAACTAAACGACAAGAAAACCAACCTCTGGGTGTTTTTTGAAGACGACGCCATACCTGCCGAATACGTCTTTAACAAAGCACTGGTTAAAAAAGTGACTTGTACCAATGGAATGGTTAAGGAAGAAAAACACGGGTATTTTGTGTCACAACTTAAGCCGGGCACAAATTGTGTTATTGAAGTTGAGCAAACAGATGGTACAATACTAAAGATATTAACATTAACAGGGGCGCAGTCTGATGCCATATGGAAGCTAAAGGCGAAAGGTCAAGATTATCTGGTACTTAGTGAATCGGGTGTTTTTTTAGAAAATAATACGATAACCACATTTTCTGAAAGTAACGAAACCCAATTGTTGGTGTTTCCCAATTTGCAAAAAGCCACTAATAAAGATGGGATATTCTCGGAGTTCAAATTAAGAGAAGCTGTTAAAGAACAGCCAGTAGCCTTGGTTAAGTACCGTCCTATGGAACAAGCCCATTGGGTTCGGGCAAAAAGTGCAGGAGGGAAAAGTGTAATACGTAAAAGTGTGGGGCATACTGCGATGTCCAAAGTTAAAATGACTACTATACGTTGTGCCGGTTCGGCAGGGTTTACCCTTTTGTTAAACGGAACACCTTTGGAACTGGTACAAAATGGAAATTATTTTAATGTGCCCTTACCTAAAGAACAATGGCAGGAACATAATACCATTCAAATTGAATCGGTAACTTCCGGTTTACAATTTATAGGAGAAATCGAAATTTTGCTCGAAAACGGAAGTCGCTTAACATGGCAAACTGATAACACTTGGGAAAGCGGCACGGACAAAATACAACCTGTTGAGGTTTTAGGAAAACAGGGTACAGGTAATTTGCCTCAATTTGCCTGGAAGAAAGAAGATCGGTTGGCATATTATGAAGTAAAGCTTTTAAAACCCCTTAAAGAAGATGGGGCAGCACAGCGATTGTATATCTCGTTTGTGGGCGATCGGGCTGATGCCTTCTTGGGCGAAACACTTTTTAGTGATTATTTGTTCGATGGAACACCTTGGATTATAGGCTTGGATCGCTTTATAGATGGATTACAGGGGAACCCTATTGTCCTTAGGGTGGAAGCGTTCAATACCAATAAGCCAGAAATCTATTTTGAGAAAAATGTCGATACTTCCGAGATAGATACGGCACAAATAAAAAACATCGAGATAAAACCTGAATATCGTTTTTATGTTAACTTGGATTAGCATTCGCTTTATTATGATAATTAACTTAACTGAATAAAACCTAACTATGAGAATAATATACTTAAGGATTTTACTATTGTTAGTGGTTTTGGGCTGTACCGATAAGAAAGCGTTGCAACTTATAAAGAATCCTTATTTGCCGGTTGTTGAGCGAAAGGAGTCAAAACCCCATTCAACTTATTATATAGATCCCAATCAAGGGGAAGATACCAATTCCGGGACATCAAAGGATATGCCGTGGAAGTCGTTCAAACCAGTCAATCAGTTGTTGTTAACCGAAGGGAATACGATCGAAATATTATCAGCTGGAGATTTTAAAACATCCTTGGTTTTATCAGGTAAAGGCACTAAAGAAGCTCCTATCACTGTTAAGTTTGCTTCTGGGGTCTATAATTTTTATCCAGAGTTAGCATACAAGGCAGCGTTTAATATTTCTAATACCAATGATGCCCCAGAAGGTTTAAAAGCCGTAGCCTTTTATTTTTTGGAAGCCGAACATGTAGCATTTAAAGGTATGGGAGCCGAGATTGTTTTTAGGGGTAAAGTTATGGAAACGTGTATTCGGAACTCAAAAGCAATACGTATTGAAAACATAAGTTTTGATTATAAACATCCCACGGTTTCAGAATTTGAAATTGCTACTGTAAAAGATCATGTTGCCGAAGCTAAAATACATCCAGATTCGAAGTTCGATATTGTGGATAGTATGTTGGTTTGGAAAGGCGAAGGATGGGAACATAAAGCATACAGGCTTTTTCAGGTATTCGACGGCAAGAATCAACGTGTGGCTAGAAAAACATTGCCGTTGGATAAACTTCGGTTTTCTAAAATAGGATCCGACAAAATAGCTATTCATTTTGATAAAAACCCAGGTTTGAAAGAAGGACTTATCTATCAAAATAGAGACACCTTTCGGGATTATGCAGCCATATTTACAGAGGGCAGTGAAGGTGTTGTATGGAAAGATGTAGATGTTAATTTTATGCACGGAATGGGTTTTGTTTCACAGTTTAGTGAAAACATTACGTTCGACGGACTTCGGGTAGCCCCAAAAGAAGGTTCGGGTAGAACCTGTGCTGCCTGGGCCGATATTTTACATTTTTCGGGGTGCAAAGGTGAAATTTTGGTAAAGAATTCGTTTTTATCGGCTGCTAACGACGATGCTATTAATGTGCACGGTACCCATTTACGCATAGTAGAAGCACTTGCCGATAATAAGATTAAGGTTCGTTTTATGCACCCACAAACGTATGGATTTAAGGCCTTTAATAATGGAGATGAAATTGAATTTATTAGAGCAACCAGCCTACTACCTTATTCTAAGGCTAAAGTTGTTGAAGCAAAATTGCTCAATGCAACCGATATGGAACTCACATTGCAAAGTTCCTTGCCAGCCAATATTGAACCTAATGATGTTGTAGAAAATGTAACATGGACACCAGATGTAACCATTGTTGATAATACCATAACCCATATTCCCACACGAGGAATTTTAGTAACAACAAGAGGTAAGGTGCGCATAGAAAACAATGCCTTTCTAAAAACACAGATGAGTGCCATCTTAATTGCGGATGATGCTAATAGTTGGTTTGAGTCTGGTTATGTGCGCGATGTGATGGTTAAGAATAACAAGTTTGTAGATTGTGGTTCTCCGGTAATTAATATTCATCCAGAGAATGCCGAAGTTGTAAAAGGTAACTTTGTACACAAAAACATTATAATTACCGATAATCAATTTCAAATAACTACAGGAATCCTTGTTGGGGCAAAGAGTACTGATGGTATTATGTTTGCAAATAACAGTATTAATATTGCAAGAGATGTAACTGTTAAAGATTTGCTCTATTTTAGTGAATGCGACGGTACAACTGTCAAGAATAATACGATTACCAAGCAATAATTGGCACAATTTATTTAATAAAATGTTATACATATGGCTATTTTAAAACGTTTAGGTCGGATATCTTGTCTGGCATTATTGATAATATCCTGTAGTGAGCGACCAAATCAAAAAGAGAATCTAAAACTTTGGTACACAGAACCAGCAAAAGCTACGGTAGTAGATAACCCGAATGGCTGGAAAGACGATCCGGAATGGCTAAAAGCCTTACCTCTCGGTAATGGATCTTTAGGGGCTATGGTTTTTGGTGATGTTAATAAAGAGCGTATCCAGCTTAACGAAGAAAGTATGTGGTCTGGTAGTCCAGATGATAATGATAATCCAGAAGCCTACCCTGCTCAAGCTAAAATAAGGGAACTATTATTTGAAGGCAAGTATAAAGAAGCAACTAAATTAACGCAAGAAACACAAATTTGTAAAGGCAAAGGCTCTGGACATGGCAATGGTGCTACAGTACCTTTTGGTTGCTTTCAAACTTTAGGCGATTTATGGATAGATTTTGAAAACCAAAGCGATTACGACAATTACCATAGGGAATTGGATTTAGAAGAGGCAATAGTTCGTGTAAGCTATACACAAGAAGGCGTACACTATCGAAGAGAAGTGTTTATAAGCCATCCCGATCAGGTAATGGTTGTTAAATTAACAGCCGATAAGCCTGGAGCGATCTCTTTTAAAAGTACATTGACCAGACCTGAAAGATTCCAAACAAAATTGGAAGGAAACCAGCTTATTATGTATGGTGCCCTAAATGATGGCAAGGGAGGTGAAGGTCTAGAATATATGACACGCCTAACAGCGTTAAATAAGAATGGAACGGTAAATTATAATGACGATAGTATTGTGGTAGAAAAGGCCGATGAAGTGGTTCTGTTATTAACGGCTTCTACTAATTATGTATTAGAGTATCCTACCTATAAAGGCCGAGATTATAAAAAACTAACGGCTGATAATCTAGAAATAGGGAAGGCAAAAACGTATGAAGTGCTTTTAAATGCACACAAAAAAGATTACCAAAGCTATTTTGGACGTGTAAGCCTTAACTTAAGCCAAGTTCCAGATACCATTCCTACTAATCTTAGGATTCAAAAAATAAAAGCATCATCATCTTCCGATTTACGTTTGGTAGAGCAGCTATTTCAATTTGGTAGGTACTTAATGATATCTTCATCTAGACCGGGTACTTTACCTGCTAACTTACAAGGTATTTGGGCTAATAAAATTCAAACACCTTGGAACGGCGATTACCATACCGACGTAAATGTCCAAATGAATTATTGGATGGCAGAAGCTACAAATTTAGGTGAAATGCATTTGCCATTGTTTGATTTAATGGCATCAATTCAAGAGCCAGGAGCCAAAACAGCCAAAGTGCATTATAATGCAGGAGGTTGGGTAGTGCACCCTATAACAAATGTATGGGGCTATACTGCTCCTGGAGAATCAGCCAGTTGGGGTATGCATGTAGGTGGCGGTGCTTGGTTGACTACGCATATTATGGAGCATTATTATTTTACTTTAGATACGGATTTTTTAAAGCAAACCTATCCTATTTTAAAGGCTTCTACTCAGTTTTATATGGATTGGTTGATTCCAGATCCTAAAACGGGAGAATTGGTGTCAGGACCATCCGTGTCGCCTGAAAACACATTCATTGCACCCGACGGGAGTAAGAGTCAGATATGTATGGGGCCAGCTCACGACCAACAAGTTATTTGGCAGCTCTTTAAGAACTTTATTGAAGCGTCTCAGGCGTTAGAAATTGACAATACCTTTTTGGCTGAGGTAAAAGAAGCCCAAGGGCTATTGGCAAAACCTAAGATTGGATCGGACGGGCGCCTAATGGAATGGAATGAGGCTTTTGAGGAGGTAGAACCTGGGCATAGGCACATATCACATTTATTTGCTTTGCATCCAGGGTATCAGATTGATATGGAAACCACTCCTGAGTTGGCTCAAGCTGCAAAGAAATCGCTCGATTTTAGAATAAAAAACGGAGGAGGGCATACAGGTTGGAGTGCAGCATGGTTGATAAACCAATATGCGCGTTTGGGAGAAGCCGAAAATGCTTACCATAGCTTACAAACTGTTTTAACTAAAAGCACAAGTCCTAATTTATTCGGGCAGCATCCACCATTTCAAATGGATGCTAACTTTGGGGCTACAGCGGGTATAGCCGAAATGCTGCTACAAAGCCAATCAGGAGCTATTAGATTGCTCCCTGCCTTACCAGGTGAATGGGGTACAGGATCGGTTAAAGGGCTTTGTGCCCGAGGCGGGTTTGTTGTTGATATGGCATGGACAGATGCTAAACTTACTGAAGTAAAGATTCATTCTAAACTCGGTGGGAGTTGTGAGATAAGTTATAAAGGAAAAACCGTGAGTTTTGAGACAGAACCAGGACAAGATTATTTCCCCTCTATATAAAGGTTCTGGTCTTTTATAAAAGTGGATATTTGATTTACAACGGTCTTTAACTATTCTGGCAATATAGATTTGTTCCAAGGGTGCGAAGCACCAAAAACATGGTTGGCATTGGAGATAATTTCTAGATGGTTTTTAGGTTTCCTTCTTTGCTTATTATACTATTTTTAAAAACCCAACTGATTACGGTATCTAAATCATTAAGTTCCTTGGTGTAGTTGTTGAGAGCAAAGGCTTCTAAGTCTGGAGAATCTATGGGTTGCTCGATGGTTCCTCCATTATGGGAAAAATTAAACTTTATAAAAAGAAAACCTGCGTTAGCAAATGTTTTGGCCATTAAATCCCAAGCCCTTCAATTTTTAAATCCTTTGTAACCATGGCAAAAGTTTACAATGGGTTTACTTTTATTGTTTTTTAGATAAAAAAGATCAACTAAAATCGGTTTGCCATGATGGCTTTTTAAGAGACTGTTTAAAATTCGTTTTTGAAATTAGTTATAGGTCATTTTTTTGCCAATTAAGGCTTTAAAACCGGAGTTTAGCAGCGCTAAATGAGGATTTTCATAACGAAAAGTGGTGAAAAAAGGGGCATAACAAAACCGAAAGGTGGAATTTAAACAGTCTCTAAGATTATATTTTTGTCAAATACCATTTTATACCTCTTTTTCGATGAAGGGAATATTGGGGTTGCATATTTCCAAAATTAGCTGTTTTAGCTCTTTTTCAAAATTGTCAAGCGTGTCTCGTGTAATTAACACATCCTTTTTAGCATAGGCACCTGTCCGGTCTTTTTTAGCAAATTTTAAAACCCCTTGGTTTAAATTTTTAAAGGATATAATGCCAGCCTCAACGGGAAGTTGTATTTGTCCCGACAACTGCATCATATAGGCATAGCTAAGAACTTGAAAGCTTTTGCTAAACTTTTTGTAATCTGTAGTAATATCTCCCCAATTTACAATTTCTACACTATTTTGATCTACACGCCCCGTTTTATAATCTATAATTCTTGTAATGCCATTATATTCATCAACACGATCTACTTTTCCTGTTATCCTAACGGGAAAATCTAGTTCGGGGAGGTCTATCACTACTTTATTATCGGTTTCTATGGCTATTATTTTTATTTGATTACCTGCTTTCAAGTCTTGAATTTCTAAATCCAAAAAGTTTGACACGTAACGTTTTGCTATTTCAAAGATGATTAGGTTTTTGCCTTTGGTGATATCACCTTCTTTGTAGATGTCTTTAAAATGATGCTTAACGGTTTTACTAATGTCTTTTTTCATATTCTTAACGTGTTCGATCGTTAAAAATTCATCCGATAAAGGTTTGTAGAAATCTTCAAGAGTGTTATGCACTACTGTTCCCAAGGTATTAGCAGCAACAGTTTCTTCAACATTGTCATGTTCCTTTATTTTTAATATTTTTTGATAATAAAAATCGATGGGGTTTCTCATATAGTTTGTAAGAGACGATGGAGAAAATCCTTTTTCTGCTACTTTAATGAGTTCTTTGTGTAATGCTTTAGTTTTATTAATCGTATTTAAGGAGGAAGGTATTACGGGAACTTGAGGAGTCACGATTTCATGGGTTATGTTGTGAATGCCTTCTAGTTCCAGTTGTGTAATGAACCTGCTTTTTTCTCCGGCTGTTAGTACATCGGCTTCAGTATTATAAGTAAGGTAGATGTTTTTGGCACGTTGTAACAATCGGTAAAAATGATAGGTATAGACAGCGTCTTTTTCTTTATACGTTGGAAGCTTATTTTCCAATTTCACATCGAAAGGAATAAAAGAGTTGTTAGTCTTTCCTGATGGGAGTATACCCTCATTAACCGATGCTATTATAACCGTTTCAAAATCTAAAACACGAGATTCCAGCATTCCCATAATTTGGAGTCCTTCCAAGGGTTCACCTTGAAAATCCAAGGTTTCGGAACTTAAAAGCTCTTTGTATATACTATACAAAGCATTAAGGTCATGGATATGTTCGTATTTGGAATTCAGTCGAATTAATTCATTAAACAATTCATTAAAACGGTATAGGTATTCCAAAGAAAGAAGGTTGGAGGCTTTGCTTTTATCAAAGTGGTTTTTAATTGCTAGGATGAGCTGCTGGCAATTTTTTAAGGTTTTAGGGATGTCTTTATTCCAATTGGAGAATAAAAGGTCAATATAATTATTAGAGCTTCCGGCAATTTGCTTTAAGCGTTCGGATGTTAAGTAAATAATGTTATTAGTATCGATAGTTTCAATAATTTTTGAAGCATGATCACTATCATCTATCTTAAATAATGGTCTTATGTATTGGTGTGATAAAAGGTTAATAACATCTTTATAGTAAAAGCGGCCTGAAGTATTTTTATGGATATGAAATACAATTTCAAATAGGGAAGCCAAAGGAATAGACTTTAAGGGAAAGCCCATAGTGATATTAAGAGGTCCTATCGATTCTGGGAGCGAATTTAATACCGGGATTAAAAGGTTTTCATCTCCCAAAACAATTGCGGTGTTTTGTAAGGTTTGATGTTCTTTTTTTATTTTATTGAGTATGGATCCAATACATTTTGCTTGTCCTATGTTTTTGGGAACACCATAAATTGAGATATTCTTTGATTTAGAATAGTTATTGGTTATCCAATTAAACTTGTTTTCAGTAAAGTAAGGCCAATTTGTTTTATGTTGCCTTGTAAATAGGGCAGCATCATGCAGTGGATTTTTAATGAAAACGGTATCGATATCCCAATAGATCTTCGCCAGTTTCCTTTTAAGCAAAGCTTGAATAATTGTTTCTTCAGCAGTATTAAGCGCATTAAAGCCTAAAAAAACATGTTGTTTGTTTACATTATTTTTAATGTAAGTTTCTAACTTTTCAACAGCTTGTCTATAAATAAGTCCTTGATAGCCTATACCTTTACTTAAAAGTTGTTCAGTAAAGTTTGTGTAATAGGAGCCTAGCTTGTTCCAGAAGCTTAAATAATTTTTAATAAAGTCTGTTTGATTTTCTTCTTGCGACCAATGGAAGAGTTCTATTTCTTTTATGGCACTTAGGTAATTAAAAATGCGTTCTTGTGGAATAAGGTAACGGTCTATTTCATTAAAATCTTGAAGTAAGATTTGTGCCCATTTTGAAAAGGGCTCGAATGTATCTCTGGTCTCTTTTTTTGTATGTTGAACGTAAGTATTGTAAAATTCGAAAAGAAGCTCTGTATTTGTAACTTTTTTGAGTTGCGACAAGTCTTCAACAAACGCTTCGATACTTATGATTTCTGGGGAAAAAATGGTTTCTTCAGTTATCTGTGCTAGTTGGGACTTTAAAAACAGGCCAGCACGTTTACTGGGCAAGATAAAGGTAATATTGGATAGGGTTGCATTATTGTTCTGTAAATCTTTTAGAACATCGAAAATGAAAGTTGTCATGTTATAAAAATAAAAAACGCTTCGGATATCCGAAGCGTTTTTTAAACTTATTTAGAATACTAAAAAAAGAGGTTTGTTCTTATTTAGCTAAGTTAATTTCTACACGTCTGTTGTTAGCTCTACCAGCTCTAGTTTTGTTAGTGTCTATTGGTTTAGACTCACCATATCCAAGAGCAGATAATCTAAATTCATCGATACCATTTTCTACTAAGTATTCTTTAACAGCATTAGCTCTTGCATCAGATAATTTTTGGTTAGTAGCATCGCTACCAGTGCTATCTGTATGACCTTCTACTGTAAATTTAGCAGTTGGATACTCCTTTAAAATACTAACAATGTCTTTTAACACCTCTGCAGATTGTGCTTTTATTGTAGACTTACCAGTATCAAATAAAATGGTTTTAGCGTACTCATTCAATGTTTTTTGAACTTCAGCAGTTACTTCTGGACAACCGTTATTAGCAACAGTACCTTTTACGTCAGGACATTTATCGTCTTTATCTAATACACCGTCACCGTCAGTATCTGGCCATGGGCATCCTTTGTTAGCAGCTGGACCAGCAGTGTTTGGACATTTGTCATCAGCATCAGTGATACCGTCACCGTCAGCATCTGGACAACCAGATAATGCTTTTAACCCAGCAACAGTAGGACAGTTATCATCTTTATCAGCAATGCCGTCACCGTCAGTATCAGGACACCCGTTTAACTCAGCTAAACCAGCTTCGTTAGGACAAGAATCCTTACTGTCTTCGATGCCGTCACCGTCAGTATCAGGACACCCGTTGAAAGCTTCTAAACCAGCAACATCTGGACAAGCATCGTCTTTATCGTAAATGCCATCGCCATCAGTATCAGCACCTCCAAATTTAATAGAGAGACCAACTGTATGTTGGAAATGTGTAGCTAAATAATCTTCAAACGCATGTTTGTACGCAGATTGAAAAGTTAAGCCAATGTTGTCGTTAAACCATAAGTTAAATCCTAAAGTTCCGTTTAAAGTACCGGCACCAATTTCGTCAACCCAAGTGTAACCACCACCAACACCTAAATAAGGCTCGAATGTTTCGCATCCAATTAATTCTCCAAGGCTATACTTGATGGTTCCATCTATTCCGTAGTAAGATAGATCATCAACAGTAGTATCTCCCCAATTCTCAATTTTATTTAATGAACCAGCAGCTCCAAAAGAGAACCCGTCACCTAAATATTTAGAAACAGAGATTGTAGATAAAGACGGTAATATATTCCAGTGGTCACTAACATTGAAATATTCGTCAAAGATTGTACCTTGTCCATCTTCACCAGTAGGGTAGAAGTCAACTGCGTTTGCCCCAATAGTAATTTGCCAGGGGTTGTTTTTGTCTTGCGCATTAGCGTTGCTATAACCAAGTACAAGCAACATAGCGAACATTAATCTGCTAAGATTTTTCATATTCAAAAGTTTAATTTTTAAGTGTTAATTGCTAACAAAAGTAAGTTGTTAAATGTTATTTACAAAGTTAAATGTATAAAATTATTGACAATTTCGTGCTATTTGTTTGTAGTTCAGAATGGTTTTAGATAATATTTAGTGTTTTTCCCACCTCGATAAAGGAACACATGAGCTGTATTTTAATATTTTAGGGATAATATTAATAATGAACTTGGAGGTTACAGCGTTTTTACTTGTATGTCGTTATTAATATAAACAAGCATTTTTTTAGTTGTATGTAGCTTCATGCTTTCTAAAATGTCTTGGTATGATTGGAGTTGTTGCTTGTGTTTTATGTCCTCGGAGCCTGTTTTATAATCAATAATAATTGCCTCGTTATTTTTATTGATCACCACTCTGTCCGGTCTTAAAATATAGCCGTGCTTACTAATAATATCTTGTTCATTGTATACCTTATATTGTGGGCTATAATAGTCTTTAAGCTTAGGGTGCTCGATAATTTTAACGACCAATTGTTTTAAGATGTCTGCTTGTTCCTCACTAATATTAGATGTATTGATAAAATCTTTAAAAACAGAATCTACATCTTCACGGGTTAGTATTTTGGACATAATGTTATGTATGAGGTTTCCTTTTTCAATAGCTTCACGTTGATTTGTGTCCCATAGATAAGCCACGTTGGTCACAATTTTTACATTATGCTTTTCTTTTTTGGTTGAAATAAAATCTTGCTGAATTGTGACTTCTTTTTTTATGAGGCTTTTTTGCGTATATGTGTTTGCTGTTCCAAAAGTGTAGCTCAATTGTGTGTTGTCCCATATACCAATATGTTTTAAATAATTGATTAATAGACCAGAATATTTATTGGAGTTAACAACTCCTTTGGGTGTCATTTCTTTTTTTGAAATAATATATAGCTGCTCTACTGGACGTGTTAGCGTTACATAGAGTAGGTTAATATTGTCCAATTCTTGTTCGGAACGGTGTGTTTGGTAAATGCGAAATCCTTCGTCGCCATAATGTTCAAAATCTGAATTAAAATTTAGTAACGTATGTGAAAAACCTAGGTATTGTTCTTTATCAAGCGAAACCCACTCCATAGGATCTTGTTCTTTGTAGATGTCTAAATCGGCATATGGAAAAATGACCACAGGAAATTCTAAGCCCTTCGATTTATGTATGGTCATAATTTGAACAGCATTTTGCCCTTCGGGAGATATGATGGTTAGCTGTTCTTTTTTCTTATCGAAATAATTCAGGAAATCAGAAACATTAGTGCCTTTTTTTTGAGAGAATTCGAGTACCACGTCTAAGTAAAACTGAAGATAGGCATTAGATGTTTTAATTAATTTAAACTCTCTAACTATGGTTTCGGCCATATCGAGAAGTGGTTGTGCTAGTAAATCGTCGGGGTCGATATAGACTTGAAACGACTCAAAGCTCTTAAATAGTTCTGAAAGCGGAAGGTTAATGTGCTGACTAAAAAAATCGTGTTTGTTTTTGGTTTTTAATAGATCAGTTAGGAAGTTAAGCACAGCTATTTTTACCTCTTTGTTTTTTGGTTGGATCAATAAAGTTAACATGTTATTTACAAAATTAACTTCAGGAGCGTTGTTCAGTAATAATGTTTCAGAAGACAATATAGGTATGGTATTTTGGCTTAAATGATTAGCTATGGCAACACCTTCGGTTTTTTTACGAACCAGTACACAAAGGTCGGCCAAACGATAGCCCTGATTTAAACAGGCGTGTATTGTTTTTAAAACAGCTTCGGGGTAAAGTACGTTTTTGTCCTCATTTTTGTCAAAATCCAGAAAGTTTATATTTACGTAGCCTTCATTTTCTATATGTGTATTTTGAAAAGCCTTTTCATACAGATCCTCATAGGTTTTCTCTTGAAAGACGGTATGCGCCAGATATTTAAAGAAACCATTGTTGAATCGTATTATTTCTTTGGAACTACGGTAGTTGGTTTTAAGGTCTTGTATGGTTTGTTCAACTTGAAATGGAATCGCTTTCTTGTTAAATAAATCAATAAACTGTTCAGCTTTGCCACCTCGCCACCTATAAATAGATTGTTTTGCATCCCCTACTAACATGGTGTTTCCGGTGCCACTTGATAGTGAATTGTCTATAAGCGGAATTAGGTTTTCCCATTGTGTAACCGAAGTATCTTGAAATTCGTCAATAAAATAGTTGTTGAATTTTTCACCTAGACGTTCATAAATAAAGGGTGTAGGTTGGTTTTTTATTTCCTTACTTATAATGGCGTTAAATTCTGAAATAAGTATTTTATTTTGATCCTTTTTTAATGCTGCCAATTCTTTGTTTATCGCATTTAAAACAGAAAGGGGCGTAATGTTTTTATAGAAAGAACTTAAAAACTTTAAATAGTATACCTGTGATTTTATATCTCTAAATGACAAAGCGATATCTGGTAATAAATGGTCAATTGTAGTAGCTTTATCGGGGCTTAAGGACTTATTATAAATGCCCTTTCCTTCAGTGATGTTTGTTTCTAGGTTATTGCTGTAAAGACCATTTATGTTTAGTTCTGAGGCTTTTTTAAAATGATTAGGGAGTGTGCCTCTGGTAAAGTCATTAAAGTCCAAACCTGCATTTTCTATTGTGTTCAAAACAGTTTTTGCCGTTTCTACGATGTTGTCTTGTGTTTGGAGAATTTGTTTTTGTAAATACGATTTAAGGGATTTAAAGTCTTCAAGTGTTTTGTCTTTTAAGGTTTCTATAAAAGGTATGTCGTTTTCGTTAACAAGGCGCTTCGCCATTTTATTAAAGTCTATAGAAAGATCCCAGCTTTTATCGTCATCAGCTTTTTCAAGAGCAAAATCTACAAGCGTTTTGGTTAGTTTTTTGTCGGTACCTGCTTTAGCAATTAAACTATCTACAGCTTCATTTAGTAATGACTCTTGTTCAAGTTCTACTTCAAAATTTAGAGGTAATTTTAAATCGTGAGCAAAGGTGCGTATTAATTTATGGGTAAAGCCATCAATCGTAGAAATATCGAAAGCCGCATAATTGTGTATAATGGTGTTAAGTAAGGTTTTTGATTTTGTATGTAGGGTTCTAGGAGCTATTTCCAGTTCCTTACAAATTGTGTCGAACATGCTATCTGATGATTCTAAAACGGACGCGTCCGAAAACGCTTTTAATTTTTCAATAATACGCTCTTTCATTTCGGCAACAGCTTTGTTTGTAAAGGTAATTGCCAATATACGTTTAAACTGGTCGTAATTATTCGACTTAAATAAAATCTTGAGATACTCTTTTACTAGGGTAAAGGTTTTGCCGCTACCGGCAGAGGCATTATAGATTGTAAAAGAATGATTTTTTTGCATAAACATGAATTTGCATACAAGATAAAAACTATCAATGGTTTGATAGCAATTAATTATTTTTAATTAAAGGCTTTTATGTGTAAATTTGAATGAAAATAAATACTAATATTTAAAACTATAAATTATGGCTTTCGAATTACCGGAATTGGGTTATGCGTATGATGCTTTAGAGCCTCATATTGATGCACGTACAATGGAAATACATCATACGAAACATCACCAGGGGTATACAAACAATTTAAATAATGCTATTGCAGGAACCGATTTAGAAGGAAAATCTATTGAAGATATTCTTGCAAATCTTGATATGAACAATGCTGCGGTTAGAAATAATGGTGGTGGATTTTATAATCACACGTTGTTTTGGAATGTAATGAACCCTGAAGGGAAAGGATATTTGTCTGGAGAATTAAAAGATGCTATTGAAGCAGCCTATGGTTCTAAGGAAGGATTTATGGACGCTTTTAGTAAAGCGGCAGCAACACGATTTGGTTCTGGTTGGGCTTGGTTATGCGTTCATAAAGGAGGTAAAGTAGAAGTATGTTCTACACCAAACCAAGACAACCCTTTAATGCCGGGTGTTGGATGTGCTGGTGCGCCAATTTTAGGGTTGGATGTATGGGAACATGCTTATTATTTAAACTATCAAAATAGACGTCCAGACTACATCAACGCATTTTTTAATGTAATTAACTGGAATGAAGTTGAAAGGCGTTATGCTGAAGCTAAATAATAGCGTATAAAAAGATATAAACGTCTAGAAAAATGTATTCTAGGCGTTTTTTTATGGCAAAAAGCTTGTTAAAATGAAAAAGGTGAACTTTCGTTCACCTTTTTGCCCCAAATCTACCATAAACTTAACCTACTTATGTTATGGTGAATCCAAAGATATAGAACTAAAAGAGATCCTAAAAAAAATTTAGGTCAACTGCTAATATATTAGCTTAAACGGATTTAGAGTTTTTTGAAGGAGAAAGGTAAATTACTTTTTGATTAAAAGTGAAGTATAATAAAAAAGGTGAACTTTCGTTCACCCTTTTTGCCCCAAATCTACCATAAACTTAACCTACTTATGTTATGGTAAATCCAAAAGTATATATCTATATAGGATTCTAATATTTTTTTAGGTCAACTACTAATATATTGGTTTAAATGAAGTTGAGGTTTTTTTTCTTGTAAAAAAGAAGGAATAGGATTACTTTTTTGAGAGTGTTGGGCATAAAAAAAGGCGAACAGAAGTTCACCTTTTTTTGCCCCAAATCTACCATGAACTTAACCTACTTATGTTATGGTGATGCTAATTTATGTTTATTTTAAATAACTCAATTATTTATTAGATAAACCGCGTTTTTTTCAGATAAACCGTAATTTTTTAGGTTTAACTGTCAGAAAATGAGTGTGGTAAAATTAGTACGCTCTTTCTTTGTTCCCTTCATAAAAATTAATGAAAGCACGGTTAACAACTCTATTGCCTCCAACGGTTGGGTAATTTCCTGTAAAGTACCAATCTCCTAAATGCTCAGGACAAGCTTTGTGTAAATTTTCGACCGATTGGAAAATGATCTTCACTTCGGCTTTAATACTTTCGTCGCTTAATAGCTCGGCTATTTTATCCGATATTTCTTGATCCGTAAATGGGTCATATATCTCTTTTACAAAATTTCTTACGTCCTTATCTTCAAGATCTGTTTGTGCGATACATTTATTGTACACATCTTTTACAATATGGTATTGGTTGATGTCTTTTAAAAGCTCAAGGGCAGCTCTAAAAGCAATTAAGCTTTCAAGGTTTGCCATATCAATGCCGTAACAGTCTGGATACCTAATTTGAGGCGCAGAAGACACAATAACGATTTTTTTAGGATTTAAGCGGTCGAGCATTTTTATGATACTCTTTTTTAGTGTAGTCCCTCTAACGATACTATCGTCTATTATAACCAAATTATCATTAGGTCTAATGACACCGTAAGTTATGTCGTAGACGTGTGCTACTAAATCATCACGGCTGCTATCTTCTGTAATAAAGGTTCTAAGTTTTACGTCCTTAATAGCAATTTTTTCGATCCGTGTATGCTCAGATAAAATTTCAGTTACCTTTTCGGCCGATAATGAGCGTTGGCCATTTAAAATGGTGGCTGTTTTCTTTTTATTTAAAAATTCCTCGGCTGTTTCTATCATACCATAGAATGAGGTTTCTGCTGTATTGGGAATGTATGAAAACACCGTGTTAGAAATGTCTTGGTTAATTTCGTCAAGTACATTTGGCATTACCAATTTACCTAGTTTTTTACGTTCTTGGTATATCTCGGCATCACTACCTCTGGAAAAATAAATACGTTCAAAGGAACACGATTTTCTTTCTAAGGGCTCCAATATTTTTTTAATAACGACTTTGCCAGATTTTTTGGTAATAATAGCATACCCAGGAGTTAGTTCTTTAACGTCTTCAAAGTTTACATTAAATACCGTTTGTATTACAGAGCGTTCTGAAGCCACTACAACCACTTCTTCGTCTTGGTAATAGTAGGTTGGCCTAATACCTGCAGGATCTCTTAAAACAAAAGAATCGCCGTGTCCAATGAGTCCAGCCATGGCATAGCCGCCATCCCAATTTTTGGCTGCACGCCTTAAAATCTTGGCTACATTCAAGCGTTCTGCTATTAATGGAGAAGCCTCTCTTTTACTATAGCCTTCTTTTTTGAGGGTTTTATATATTTTGCTTACGGCATCATCTAAGAAATGACCAATTTTCTCCATGATGGTGATTGTATCGGTATATTCTTTAGGGTGCTGACCTAACTCGATAAGGTTGCTAAAAAGCTCTTTAACATTTGTCATGTTAAAGTTACCGGCCATAATTAGGTTTCTATGCATCCAATTGTTCTGTCTTAAAAACGGATGGACACTTTCTACACTATTCTTGCCAAAAGTACCATAACGTACATGACCTAGTAATACTTCACCTATGTATGGGATATGCCTTTTTTGTAAGGCAACATCGCTTGCGTATTCGGGGTGTTCTGTAAATTCTTTATTAATGCGCTCGTTAATCTGACCAAAAATATCCTGAATGGGTTGTTGCGCAATGGAACGTACTCTACTAATATAGCGTTCACCCGGTTGCGTATCGAGCTTAATACTAGCAAATCCAGCACCGTCTTGACCTCGATTGTGCTGTTTTTCCATCATAAGATACATTTTGTTTACGCCATAAAATGCGCTACCGTATTTTTCTTTATAAAACTCTAAAGGTTTTAAAAGCCTTATAAGTGCTATTCCGCATTCATGTTTTAAAGCATCACTCATTACAAATTAGTGTTTGTGTTAGTTTCCTGTATAATATACTAGGAAAGATAATGTTTTATACCAAAAATAAATAACGTCACTTTTGGGTTTTATTTAAATTAAAAACGCACTCGTTTTAGAGCGCGTTGGGTTATGTTAATTCTATTTCAAATTGTGTTAATTGTTTAAACTGTAACAGCCTTTTATGGACTTCGTTCCTTGATAAATTTTCCATGCGTTCGGTGCCAAATTTCTCGACACAAAAAGAAGCAAGTGTTGATCCGTAAATAACAGCATTTTTCATGTTCTCAAAAGATAAATCTTCGGTTTTTGCAAGATAACCAGCGAACCCACCGGCAAACGTGTCTCCTGCACCAGTAGGGTCAAAAACCTCTTCTAAAGGTAATGCAGGAGCGTAAAAGACATTATCATTGTGAAATAGTAAGGCCCCATGTTCTCCTTTTTTAATGACCACATATTTTGGGCCCATAGTTTGAATTTTTTTAGCAGCAACCACTAAGGAATATTCTTTGGTCAGTTGTCTAGCTTCTTCATCGTTTATGGTAATAACATCCACGCGCTTAATAATATTATGCAAATCATTTAAAGCAGTGTCCATCCAAAAGTTCATGGTGTCCAAAATCACCAATTTAGGTTTAGTTTCCATTTGGTCTAAAACACTAGATTGGACGATAGGATGCAGATTTCCTAACATAACTATTTCGGCATTCTTATAATTTTTAGGAACAACCGGATTAAAATCACCAAGCGTATTTAATTCTGTCGCTAATGTGTCCCGGGAATTCATGTCGTTATGGTAGCGTCCGCTCCAAAAGAATGTTTTGCCTTCTTTTACTATTTCAATACCAGAAATATCTATGTTTTTATTGGATAATAAATCTAAATGTTTTTGGGGAAAGTCACCTCCTACTATAGAAACTATAGAAGCATCTAAGTTAAATTGTGAAGCCGATAGGCCAATGTAAGTAGCGGCACCACCTAGAATTTTATCGGTTTTCCCGAAAGGCGTTTCAATAGCATCAAATGCTACGGTGCCAACTATTACTAATTTGCTCATAAAAAGAAGCGATAATTTTTTGCAAATATACGCCTTTTGGCTACTAATTCAAGAATATTTTTAGGAATGTAAATTCTTATTTAATAATGAATTATTGGTAGAATAGTTGTTTTATTTTCTTCCAAAATCAGCAGGGATTTCCCCCCATGCCTTAGTTTCCCATTTTACAATAACTGTCGTGTAGGTGTTCTTTTTTAGCCAATGGACAGCTCTGTCGACTAATTCAAACAACGATTTGTTTTTGTCGTTACGTTCTAACTTTGTGTTACAGGATTTTTTTTTCACCCAACTTATTGCTGTTTTGGAATCTGTATAGATAATACGGTCGCTATTGTTGTTTTTTAAAAATGCCAATCCATGTACTATGGCTAAAAATTCTCCAATGTTATTAGTGCCTTCTTCAAAAGGCCCTTGGATAAACAATTGCTTTTTAGTTTTGGTATCTACACCGCGATATTCCATTATGCCAGGATTGCCACTTGATGCAGCATCTACCGAAATGGAGTTGTAGTTGGGCTGTCCTATTTTTTTTAGTTGTTCGGGAGTTAGATCGCTTTTAAAAGAGGCTGTTTTACCTATATAGTCTTTATAGTTTCCCTTTAATGCTGCTTTTGCAGCTTCAAACGTGGAAAACGATTTGTATTGAGCGCCTTGAAAATTTTTAATTTGCGCTTTACAATCATTCCAAGATTCAAAAACACCAGTATGGTGTCCTTTCCAAACAGTATAATATTTTTTCTTTTTTTTGCTCATTTTTTATTTCCACTAAGGCGAAAATCGTATAAGACCAAATTCTATATTAATAGCTTTTCTACAACTTTTGGAAAATGTTCCATCTCCAATTCATGGATTTTGGCGGCAATATCTTCTGCCGAATCGGTAGGGGAAACAGAGCACTTTGCTTGAAAGATAATAGCTCCTTCGTCGTAATGCTCATTTACATAGTGTATCGTAATGCCCGTCTCTTTTTCATTATTTTTAACAACGGCATTATGAACGTGCATGCCATACATGCCCTTGCCGCCATATTTAGGTAGTAAGGCAGGGTGTATATTAATGACTTTATTTGGAAACTCATTTAAAATGGTTTCGGGGAATTTCCACAAAAAGCCAGCTAATATAATAAGGTCTGGTTGTGATGCTTTTAATATATTGAGGACATCAGGCGTTTGGTTTAAAGCAATGTTGTTAAACGAGAGTGCACTAACTTTTAAAGTTTTACAACGATCCAGTACTTTGGCCTGTGGGTTGTTGGTAAGAACCTGTACAACAGAAGCCTTTTGGCTTTTTTGAAAAAACTTGATTAAATTTTCAGCATTAGAGCCGCTTCCAGATGCAAAAATTACGATACGTTTCATCAGTTGCTTTTATAATTTTGAGTTAGCTATATGAATAAATGGTATACTGTTTTGTATAATATACCTATTGCATCAAGCTATTGTTGTAACATTAATTATTTGAGACAAAAAAAAGAATAAATATTAACAATTAGAAGGTAAATTTGAAATACTTAAAAGTAATTTTAGTAAATTACAAACACATTTTTAAAGTAAAAGTGTGTTTTAAAATAAAGTTTTTTATTTTTGCCACTTAATTAAAACTTAAATTTAAAAGATTATGTCAGACATTGCATCAAGAGTAAAAGCGATTATCGTAGACAAATTGGGAGTTGATGAGAACGAAGTTGTTACTGAAGCAAGCTTCACAAACGATTTAGGAGCAGACTCATTAGATACTGTAGAGTTAATCATGGAATTCGAAAAAGAATTTGATATTCAAATTCCTGATGATCAAGCAGAGAATATCGCAACAGTTGGTCAAGCTATTTCATATATAGAAGCTGCAAAATAAGCAAGATACTTTATGGAATTAAAGCGAGTTGTAGTCACAGGATTGGGCGCTTTAACACCTATTGGGAATACCAAGGAAGAATATTGGGAAGGTCTAATTAGTGGTAAAAGCGGTGCTGCGCCTATAACATATTATGACACCGAAAAGTTTAAAACAAAGTTCGCTTGCGAATTAAAGAACTTTAATGCAACCGATTTTCTAGATAGAAAAGAGGCTCGTAAAATGGATAAGTTTGCACAATACGCTATGGTTGCTGCCGATGAAGCCATAGCCGATGCCAAAATTGATCTGGAAGCGGTAAATAAATTGCGTGTTGGTGTTATATGGGGGGCAGGAATTGGAGGTTTAGAAACGTTTCAGCAAGAAGTTTTAAATTTTGCTGATGGAGATGGAACCCCAAGGTTTAACCCGTTTTTTATTCCTAAAATGATTGCAGATATTGCGCCGGCAAACATCTCCATAAAGTATGGCTTTATGGGACCAAATTATACGACTGTTTCGGCATGTGCATCTTCTGCTAACGCCATGTTTGATGCTTTAAATTCAATACGATTAGGGCATTGTGACGTGATTGTTACTGGAGGAAGTGAAGCTGCAGTTACTATAGCTGGTATGGGAGGCTTTAACGCAATGCACGCATTATCGACTAGAAATGAAAGTCCAGAGACAGCATCTCGTCCGTTTGATGCTACTAGAGATGGCTTTGTTTTAGGGGAAGGTGCAGGTGCATTGGTGCTTGAAGAATATGAGCATGCAAAAGCCAGAGGTGCTAAAATTTATGCCGAGTTTTTAGGAGGTGGTTTATCTTCTGATGCACATCATATGACGGCTCCTCACCCAGATGGAATAGGTGTTATTGCAGTTATGAAGAATTGCTTGGAGAATGCAGGACTTAACCCAGAGGATGTACACCATATTAATACACATGGTACATCTACACCACTAGGTGATGTTGCTGAGCTTAAAGCTATATCGGAAGTATTTGGAGATCACGCAAAGCATATAAATATTAATTCAACTAAGTCTATGACTGGGCATTTGTTGGGCGCAGCAGGTGCTATTGAAGCTATTTCTACTATAATGGCAATAGAACATGGTATTGTTCCTCCAACTATTAATCATGAAGTAGTAGATGAAAACATAGATCCTGAATTGAATTTAACATTAAATAAAGCTCAAAAGCGAGATATTAAAGTAGCAATGAGTAATACATTCGGATTTGGTGGACATAACGCCTGTGTATTGTTCAAAAAACTAGATTAAATTTCGAATGAGGTAAACCATAGTGGTAATTTAAATCATCTAGTAAAATGAAACATGGTTTAATGCATCTGACATTAAAATAAGATATTAAATATCAGATGAAATACATTCGTAACATATTAAATTCCCGTTTTAAACGCAACGGGAATTTTTTTATGGTATTAACTAAGGTTCTACGGTTTAAACCTAAGCATCTTAAATTTTATCAAACGGCATTTACACACCGTTCCATGAACATAAAGGATAAGCATGGAAATGCTATAAATTATGAACGGTTGGAATTTCTTGGAGATGCTATGCTTGGAGCTGTTATTGCCTCTCATTTGTATCTTGAAGTGCCAGGAGGGGATGAGGGTTACTTAACCAAAATGCGATCGAAAGTAGTTAGTAGAGAACATTTAAATGAGTTAGGAAAAGAATTGAACCTAATAGATTTAGTACAAAGTAGAATACCTTCAGGACAGTTTGGGGATAATATTCATGGTAATTTATTCGAGGCTTTAATAGGTGCTATATTTTTGGATAGAGGTTATAAGTATTGTGAAAAATTTATTTACAATCGCGTTATCATTCCTTATGTAGATATAGAAAAACTTGAAGGAAAAGTTATTAGCTACAAAAGTTTGCTAATAGAATGGTGCCAAAAGGAGAAGAAGACATTTAGTTATAATGTATACGAAGACACAGGAAATGACGACGTTAGGCATTTTTCAGTAAAACTATCCATAGACAATAAAGTTATTGCCAAAGCTCGGGCAACTTCAAAGAAAAAGGCAGAGGAAAAAGCTTCAAAACGCGCTTTTTTTGCTTTCCAGAAAAAGATATCTAAGATGCTGTAAGTTTCTTTTTCCAAAACAAATTAACTATAACGTTTTAGTTATATTTTATCCTTAAGATTGCGTAAAACATATCAAGACCAATTATTTAAATGTTATATTTACGGCGTTTAATTTAAGTTATGGCTGTTCATAAGCTTATTCTTGAGGATGTTTTTGAGGAGGAGCAATATGCTTTAATTGCAATTCATTGTACAATTGAAGATTATCGATTGGCTTATCTTCTTAACAAGGATTTGAGTGTAAAACTCTCAAGAAAACCAGCAGACATTGACTTTGATAATGGCAAATCATCATTTTCCATTTTTGAGTGGGAAGATGAAAAGCAGCTTACAACATGGAATTTAATTTCTAATATTTGTAAGACAGAAATGTATCAAACAAAAAATAGTGTGTCGTTATTCGATACGCAAGAAAAAATAACAAATACTTATAGTTTGATACCCGAATATAAACGGGTTAACTATTTTTTAAAAATAGAAAGTGAATTTAATTATAGTAAAGAAAAGTATATTTTAAGCGCAATATTAAAAATACCCCAAATTGCCACAGCTTACAGTATTGATATAAATCAATTAAAATCTAAAGACAATTTAATTTTTAACTAATGTCAACAACAAAAAAAACTAAAATAGTAGCCACCTTAGGTCCGGCCTCAAGCTCAAAAGAAATTTTAAAGGGAATGCTCGATGCGGGCGTTAATGTTTTTAGGATAAATTTTTCTCATGCCGATTATGCCGATGTTGCAGAACGTATAAAAATAATACGGGAATTAAATAATGAATATGGTTATACAGCAGCTATTCTAGCTGATTTGCAAGGCCCTAAATTACGTGTAGGCGTAATGAAGGACGAAGTTGTTGTTAACGAGAATGATGAGATAATATTTGCTACAGGAGAGCGTTTTGAGGGCACTAAGGAGCGCGTATATATGACTTACGATAGGTTTCCCCAAGATGCGAAACCAGGAGAACGTATACTTTTGGATGATGGAAAACTTATTTTCGAAGTTGTTTCTACCGATAAAAAGAGTGAAGTTAAGGCGCGCGTTATTCAAGGTGGCCCGTTAAAGTCAAAAAAAGGGGTGAATTTGCCCAATACCAATATTTCACAACCCGCGCTTACTGAAAAAGATATTGAGGATGCTATTTTTGCTATTAGTCAAGATGTAGACTGGATTGCCTTATCTTTTGTACGTCATGCCGATGATTTAATAGAGCTTAGGGATTTAATTAGTGAACATTGCGACCATAAAATTCCGATTATTGCTAAAATAGAAAAACCCGAAGCTGTTGTTAATATCGATAAGATTGTAGCATATTGTGACGGATTAATGGTAGCACGTGGAGATTTAGGAGTTGAAGTTCCTGCTCAAGAAGTACCACTTATTCAAAAGCAATTGGTATTAAGAGCAAAAAAGGCTCGAATTCCGGTGATTATTGCGACGCAGATGATGGAAACAATGATTTCTAGTTTAACACCTACCAGGGCAGAAGTGAATGACGTTGCGAACTCTGTTATGGACGGAGCCGATGCCGTGATGCTTTCTGGAGAAACCTCCGTTGGGAGTTATCCAGTACAAGTAATCAAGCAAATGGCCAGTATCCTTGACAGTGTAGAAAACTCCGATCTCATTCAGGTGCCACAATTGCCACCACATATACGCACAAACCGTTACATAACAAAATCTATTTGTTACCATGCAGCAAATATGGCTAATGAGATTAATGCCAGAGCGATTTCAACTTTAACGAATAGTGGGTATACAGCTTTTCAAATTTCTGCTTGGCGTCCTTCCTGTCATATTTTAGTCTTTACTTCTAATAAACGTATTTTAACGCGCCTAAGTTTGCTTTGGGGAGTTCGTGCATTTTACTATGATAAATTTGTAAGTACAGACGAAACCATAGAGGATGTAAATGCGATAGCCTGTAAGGAAGGTTATTTACACGATGGTGATATGGTAATTAGTTTAGCGGCAATGCCTATTCAAGAAAAGGGAATGGTAAATACTTTAAGGGTAACAGAAATAGGTTCTTGCAAATCGTAAAAGATCCTTTTTGTAATAAATTTAAAGCGGTGTAGTCTTAATTTCGATTTACACCGCTTTTTTATTTAATTGGGGGTAAAATTTACAACGATTTTAAAACTCAAACTTTAACTGAGCACTTACGCTATTTTGTTCTGGTCTTTTCTTTGGTTCAGTATTTAAATTGGAAAGAGAAATGCCCAATAGCCGTACCGAGTTATTAAGCTTTTCTTGGTATAATAATTCTTTGGCTGTTTCAAGAATAAGTTCCTTGTCACTTACAAAGTAAGGAAGGGTCTTACTTCGGGTTTGTAGGGTGAAATCGCTATATTTAATTTTTAAGGTCACAGTTTTTCCTGCTACCTTACTTTTTGATAAGCGCCGAGATACTTCATCGGCTATATGGTCTAGTTTTTCAAGTAAAAATACTTCACTCGACAAATTTTCTTTAAAAGTACGTTCGGCAGCTAGGGATTTACGTATCCTGTTTGGTTTTACTTCACTGTTATGGATGCCCCTAACAACATAATAATAAAACTTGCCCGATTTTCCAAAGTGATCGTTTAGAAATTCAATGGATTTGGATTTTAAATCCTTTCCCGTAAAGATGCCCAATTGGTACATTTTCTCTGCGGTTACCTTTCCAACGCCGTAGAATTTACGAATGTCCAGTTGTTCTAAAAAAGAGATAACTTCTTCTGGATTTACGGTTTTTTGTCCATTGGGTTTATTGTAATCACTAGCAACCTTAGCAATAAATTTGTTAATGGAAATACCGGCTGAAGCTGTTAGCCCTACTTCATTTAAAATACGCTCACGTATTTCTTTAGCAATAAGTGAAGCACTTGGATTACCTTTTTTGTTGTGGGTAACGTCCAGATACGCTTCATCCAATGATAAAGGTTCGACCAGATCGGTATAGTCAAAGAAAATGCGTCTTATTTTTTTAGAGATATCATGGTAGCGTTCAAAGCGAGGTTTTACAAAAATAAGTTCAGGGCATAGTTTTATGGCTAAATTGCCAGACATGGCACTTTTTACACCAAATTTTCTGGCTTCATAACTAGCCGCACTTATTACACCCCGCTTGCCACCACCTCCAACCGCTATGGGCTTTCCCTTAAGATCGGGATTATCCATTTGTTCTACGGAGGCATAAAATGCATCCATATCAACATGGATAATTTTTCGTATGTGGAGATTGTTAGACACTTTTTAAACTTGAATATTTCAAAAATAAGATATCTTTGGATGAGATACTATTAACGTTTATAATCATGAGATTAATTTACCTGCTTTTTGGGTTATTATGTGCATTGTTTATCTGGTCGTCAATTAAGCCTTACGATTACTTTACATGGTTTTTAGAAGTTTTACCAGCAGTTTTAGGAATTGTAATTTTAGTTTTTAGTTTTAAAAGATTTAGGTTTACTAATTTAATATACACGCTCATTTTTATTCACTGTGCCATTCTAATTATTGGGGGACATTATACTTATGCCGAAGTACCTCTTTTTGATTGGATACAGGAAATTTTTAACCAGCAAAGGAACAACTACGATAAATTAGGGCATTTTGCACAAGGTTTTGTACCTGCGATGATAGCCAGAGAATTGCTTATTAGAAAACAAGTGGTTAACAATTATAAATGGTTGTATTTTATTGTTGTGTGTATTGCTTTGGCAATTAGTGCTACTTATGAATTTATTGAATGGGGTGTCTCTTTATCAACAGGAGAAGGAGGTAATGCGTTTCTAGGTACGCAAGGGTATATTTGGGATACACAGTCAGATATGCTATATGCTACTATAGGAGCAATTATTGCATTGACCTTATTTGGTAAATATCATGATAAACAATTAAAATTATTGACAATTGATAGAAATAGAACGTAAATTTTTAGTAATTTCTGATGCTTTTAAAGTTGGGACATTAAAAAAAACAAGAATTATTCAAGGCTTTTTAAATACCGATAAAGAGCGAACTGTACGTGTAAGGTTAAAAGGAGAGATAGGCTATATAACTGTTAAAGGGGTGTCTTCGGCCGATGGATTATCTCGTTTTGAATGGGAAAAAGAAATTTCCCAACAGGATGCCGAATTACTTTTTAAGTTGTGTGAGCCGGGCATAATTGATAAAATGCGCTATGAGGTAAAGGTAGGAAACCATGTTTTTGAAGTAGATGAGTTTTACGGAGATAATAAAGGTTTGGTAGTGGCCGAAATAGAATTAGATGATGTGGATGAAAATTTTGAAAGACCTTTATGGTTAGGAAAAGAAGTTACCGGATTGGTACAATATTATAACTCACAATTAAGTAAACAACCTTTTAATACCTGGTAAAAATTAAAGATATTGCTGAGGAAGGTGTTTTGAGTAGTCAATATAAACAATAATTAAAAATTTATACAGATGAGAAAAATACTTGTATTTTATATACTAATTAGTCTGTTAATCGCTTGTAAGAAAGAGTCAAAAGACAATCAAGTTGATTTAGATAGGCATACTTTCGAAAATGTCGATAAAGAAAAAGATTCTGTTTTTAATGAGGTTGTTGAAGTACCAGCGAAAAAAACGGTTAAGCAAATAAAAGATGAGCTAGAGGCAA
This sequence comes from Snuella sedimenti, assembly GCF_016428595.1. Lineage (GTDB taxonomy): Bacteria > Bacteroidota > Bacteroidia > Flavobacteriales > Flavobacteriaceae > Snuella > Snuella sedimenti. The sequence continues at coordinate 40,792 of NZ_JAELVQ010000004.1, forward strand.
AAGGGGTTAAGTTTTTTGATTATGTTGATGAAAAATCGCAAGATACTATTTTAATGCAGCAGTATTTTATAGTGTTTTTGAAAAAGGGGCCTATCCGATCTCAAAACGAAGAAGAAGCTGCTATGTTACAAGAAGCCCATTTAGCGCATTTAACTAAGATGTATGAGCTGGGTTATGCAGATATTTCAGGGCCTTTCGGAGACGATGGTGATATTCGTGGAATGACTATTTACAATGTGCCAACTTTAAAAATGGCCGATAGCTTGGCAAATGCCGATCCTATGGTAAAAGCAAAGCGCTTAGAAGTTGAAATACATCCTTGGTGGGCTGCAAAAGGATTCCCTTTACGGTAGGCACTATTCTGAAATGGTTATGTGACGTTTAGCCTCATTCCCTAATTCATCAACCACAGTAATTAGGTGTTCACCTTTCCTTGGTTTAACAGCCATTTCGTGAATATCGTTAGTGCTACCTATGTAATGTTTGTCAATATACCAAAACACGGTCAACTCAGGCTTAGAATGGGCTATCTTAAGGACTAAATCGTTTCAAGAAATTCTTCTTAATTATTCCTTGTACATACCAACAAAAACCTCACCAAGGCTGTTCATGGTTGCTCGAAACATGCCTGCCGTATTAAATTCCATGACCATATTCCCATTTTTATCAACGGCTATAATGCCACCGTTACCTCCAAGTTTTGGTAGTTTTTTTTGAATGACTTCTTTTGCAGCAGCTTCTAGAGACAAACCTTTGTATTCCATAAGTGCGGATATGTCATGAGCCACCACGGCACGAATAAAATATTCCCCCCATCCAGTACTGGAAACCGCACAGGTGTTATTGTTGGCATAGGTGCCTGCACCTATTATTGGAGAATCGCCAATACGCCCCCAACGTTTGTTGGTCATCCCTCCAGTAGAGGTTCCTGCGGCTAAATTACCAGATTGGTCTAAAGCTACGCAACCAACAGTTCCAAATTTTGAATCTCTAATTGAGGGGTCATAAAAAGCTGTTTTATTATCGTGATCAAGTTCTGTTTTTTCGGATTCTTTTATTCTTTGTAGCGATTCATAACGAGGTTGTGTATAAAAATAACTGGGGTCAACAATTTCAAGTCTTTGTTTTTTTGCAAAGTCTTCCGCCCCCTTTCCCGATAACATGACATGGGGAGACTTGTCCATAACGGATCGTGCTAGATTGATAGGGTTTTTAACAGTTGTTGTTCCGGCTGAAGCCCCTGCATTTAACGTGTTTCCATCCATTATTGAGGCATCGTGTTCGTTGGTGCCCGAATTGGTAAACACCGCGCCTTTTCCAGCATTAAACAAAGGAGAGTTTTCTAAAACACTTATGGATTTCGTGACGGCATCCAGACTACTGCCCCCGTTTTTTAAAATGTCATGACCTACACGAATGGCCTCCTCAAGTTTTTCTTTGTACTCCTGTTCTGTTTCGGAACTCATGTTTTCTTTTAAAATGGTTCCCGCACCACCGTGAATAACTATTGCGAATTTAGGACTTTGTTGTTTGTCTATCATCTCCGTAGTTGTTGATTTGGTTTCTTTTTTACAAGATGCAAAAGTGAAAACCAAGGTAAGCAGATATATGATTTTTTTCATTTTAATGAATTATTATTGTGACACCAGCAATTTTTAATGTGTTTTAAGTAATAAAGGTAGCAGTTTTATAATTGAACTCATTTTGACTTTTCCCAATTGGTTAAAAAATTGCTCTTTTGAGCCTGCTTTTCGTCATTTTCTCATTCCGTAGCCCTGCTATGCAACTTAAAAATGCCTTCCATCAAGCTCAAAATAGCTAATTTTCACTTCAATCAAAAAAGTCAAGATGAGTTCATTGAGAATTTTCACTAAAAAGATTTTTTATTGTGGTACATGACGTAAATAGTGCACCTGATTTTATAGTAGCTTAAATGGAAGCAGGGTTGAAATTGATTAATCTGGGTAGACTTAGTCTCAAAACATGATAATCGTCATATGATGCTTTTATTGGTCTGTGTATATTGAAAATCGAAAAGAATAGTTTAATGAATACCTTCTTAAAACCTGTTGATCGCATAATCAATGCTTCCAACTCTGGCAGTTTTTTGTTGTTGTTTGCCACTGTAATGGCATTAATTGCAGCCAATTCACCGTGGGGGTATTTATACCATGATCTTTTAAAAAGTGAATTCACCTTTGGGTTTGTAGAGAAAGGTTTTGAGTTAACAGAACCCTTTTATCTTTGGATAAATGATGGTTTAATGGCTGTTTTCTTTTTTCATGTTGGTTTGGAGATCAAGCGAGAAATATTGGATGGAGAGCTCTCATCTGTTCGAAAAGCATCGTTACCCGTAATTGCTGCATTAGGAGGTGTTTTAGTGCCAATTATTATTTATATTAATTCTATTTCTAATCCAGATTTAGTCCAGGGTTGGGGAATCCCCATGGCAACTGATATCGCATTTTCACTGGGGATTTTGCAATTGTTTGGAAAAAAAGTACCCATTGGTCTAAAGGTGTTTTTAACAGCATTTGCCATTGTAGACGACTTGGCGGCTGTTATAGTTATAGCTGTTTTTTATGCTGCGGATATTCAATTAACGCTGATTTTATACGCAGGTGTCATCTTAGCTTTTATGGTCTTTTTAGGGCTTAAAAAATACTTTTCAAAATTTATCTTTTTTCCACTTAGTGTTGTGGTATGGATACTGTTTTTAAAATCTGGTATTCATCCTACTATTGCAGGTGTGCTGTTGGCTTTAACCATTCCTGCAACAAGGAGGACTACTCTTGATATGTTTTTTGAAAACATTAGGGCGTCGTTGCAAAGTTTTGTAAAGGAGAAGGAGCATGTGCGCTCGCATCAGATATTAAAAATGGAGCAAGTACATGCTGCGGTAGATATAAGAATAGCTTCCGAAAAAATCAATTCACCTTTACAGAAAATAGAGCATGATTTACGTCCGTGGATTGTGTTCTTTATTATGCCGGTTTTTGCTTTTGCTAATGCAGGGGTAACTTTAACAAGTAGTACTCTAGTTGATTTTGAGTTAGTATTGCCTATTGCTATTGCTTTAGTGGGAGGTAAGTTTGTTGGAATTACGCTAGCTTCTTGGGTGGCAGTAAAACTAAAAATAGCTTATTTGCCTAAAGGCGTTAACTTTAAGTATATAATCGGTGTTGCTTTTCTTGGTGGACTCGGTTTTACAATGTCATTGTTTATTGCTAATCTTGCCTTTTTGGATCCTGTTTTATTGAGTTCTGCTAAAATAGGTGTTATATTAGGATCCTTTGTTTCAGGTATTTTAGGGTATATTATATTAAGATTTCTAATAAGTAAAAAGAAGCCTAATTCTGTTACGTAGTTTTGTATAAGATTGGTGTGTTTTTACTAATATAAAAGCTTATTATTAGTATATTCGCAAATAAATCCATTGCAAATATTAAATTGATAATTTATGAAAGCAATTGCTACTGATATGGGCATAGATAAAGCACTTAAAACCTTAGGTGTTGTATATATAAATGAAGGAACCTCTACAGGAACTAATAGTTTTTCCAGTGGATCTGTTATTGAAAGCTATTCGCCTGTAGACGGGCTATTAATTGGACAGGTAAAAACAACTACCCAATCGGATTATGAAAAAGTGATGGATTCTGCTATCTCAGCTTTTAAAACATGGAAGATTATGCCTGCTCCACAGCGTGGCGAAATTGTGCGTCAGTTTGGTGAAAGGTTACGAGAAAAGAAGGAAGCATTAGGGGCGTTAGTGTCTTATGAAATGGGAAAAAGCTATCAAGAAGGGTTGGGAGAAGTTCAAGAAATGATAGATATCTGTGATTTTGCTGTAGGGTTGTCGCGGCAGTTGCATGGTTTGACGATGCATTCTGAGCGTCCAGGACATCGAATGTACGAACAATACCATCCATTAGGAGTAGTGGGGATTATCTCAGCTTTTAATTTTCCCGTTGCTGTTTGGGCTTGGAATACTGCTTTGGCATGGATTTGTGGTGATGTTTGCGTTTGGAAACCAAGTGAAAAAACACCGTTATGCGGTGTTGCTTGTCAAAACATAATTGCAGAAGTTCTAGCTGAAAATAACTTGCCAGAAGGCATTTCGTGTCTAATAAATGGCGACTATAGGGTGGGTGAGTTTATGACTAAAGACAAGCGTATTCCTTTGATTTCTGCAACAGGATCGACTAGAATGGGCAAAATAGTAGCACAGGAAGTGGCGGCACGTTTAGGAAAATCACTACTGGAACTAGGAGGTAATAATGCTATTATTGTGACGCCCGATGCCGATATAAAAATGACAGTTATTGGTGCTGTTTTTGGTGCTGTTGGAACAGCTGGACAGCGTTGTACATCAACACGCCGTCTAATTATTCACGAAAGTGTTTACGAAAAGGTTAAAAATGCCCTGGTTGAAGCTTACGGGCAATTGCGCATTGGTAATCCGTTGGATGAGAACAATCATGTAGGGCCGTTAATTGATTTGGATGCTGTTGAGATGTATAAAAGTGCCTTAGAAAAAGTGGTTGATGAAGGCGGAAAGATTGTTGTTGAAGGAGGTGTGCTTTTGGGAAAAGGATATGAGAGTGGCTGCTATGTAAAGCCAGCAATAGCTGAAGCACAACCAGACTATAACATTGTACAGCATGAAACATTTGCTCCAGTATTATATTTGTTGAAATATTCTGGAGATGTTGAGAATGCTATTGCTATTCAAAATGAAGTTGCCCAAGGATTGAGTTCGGCGATAATGACTAATAATTTAAGAGAAGCCGAGCGATTCTTATCGGCAGCAGGTTCCGATTGTGGTATAGCAAACGTAAATATTGGTACTTCTGGAGCAGAGATAGGAGGTGCTTTTGGTGGTGAAAAAGAAACCGGAGGTGGTCGAGAATCTGGTTCCGATGCGTGGAAAGTGTATATGAGGCGCCAAACAAATACGATTAATTATACAACTGAATTGCCATTGGCTCAAGGGATAAAGTTCGATTTGTAAAGTCGTTTTATCTTAAAAATGTAAGGTATAGACTAAACCTGATTTGATTAATCGGGTTTAGCATACCTGCTCAAATCTTGGAGGGCTATTGGGATGGATGCCTAATCTAAATGGTAAATTTCCATGATGTTTTTTAGATATTTTATAAAGTCAATTTTTAAATCTATAAGTTTTCCTGTATGCACATCGAAAACCCAACCATGTACTTTAAGGCCTCTATCTCTATATGCTCGTTGAACTGCTGCTGTTTTGATTAGGTTAACACACTGTTCTTTTACATTAAGTTCAACGAGGCGATTGTATTTCTTGTCTTCATCGGTTATTGCATTCAATTCTTCTTTATGAATACGGTATACATCCCTAATATTGCGTAGCCAAGGGTTTAATATTCCTAAATCTGCCGACTGCATGGCTGCTTTTACACCACCGCAGGCATAATGTCCACAAACAACAATATGGTTTACTTTTAGGTGGTCAACAGCATAATTTACAACGGACATCACGTTAAGGTCAATACTTATTACCATATTGGCTATGTTGCGGTGTACAAAAACTTCGCCTGGTTGAGCTCCCATGAGGTCTTCGGCAGCTACACGACTATCGGAACAACCTATGTATAACAAATCTGGGTTTTGGCCTTTACCCAATTCTTCAAAATAATTTTCACTTTCCTCTAGTTTATTTTGAATCCACGTTTTATTGTTTTCAAAAACTTTATTTATATCCATAGAATGCATCCTTTGAATTATTTGTACAATGTGTTTAACCGTCCTAAAATTAAAAAGAATAGGAGATAGTATTAGTTTACAAGGTAATGAAAAGTAAGCTATTAAAGGGCTTTAATATCTTGATTGGGAACCCACCCAGTTTTTCCGTCGGTTAATTTAATTTTTTTCCAGTTGTTAACGGTGTCCAGAATTTGAACTTTGGTACCTTCATGCAATCTAAAGGATTCTTCACTTCGGGAATTGGGCTCGCTTTTCACCTTGCTTTCCTGAGCAAATACAATTGCAGGTCGATCCTTTTTAGCTAAGTTGTAGCTATGAAAAGCCAATACAAGAGTGATGCACAATAGAAACAAGGATGCTAAACTCGCAATAAATGCCAGTCGTTTTTTAAAGGTAGAGTAAGCAAAATAATAAATTAAAAATAGGATCACGAAGGAGAACACCCAAACTATGGCAAGTCTGGCCCAGTTATCAAAAGACAAGCTATTAGTAATATTTTTTATGAGCTTGGCAACCCAACCTTCGGGAACTATATCAATAGCATCAATAGTCATGTTTTTTGCAAAGGAAAGATTGTTTTTTATATCGGTGTCGTTAGGGGCTAGCTGAAGTGCCTTTTCATAAAAGTAAATGCTTGGCGCAATATTATTAAGCTTATAGTGTGCATTTGCCAAATTAAAGTACAAGTCAGCCGAATGCTGCTTAGCATCTAAAATAGCCTGGTATTTTTCTATAGCTTCTGCATATTTTCCATCATTATACAAGGTGTTTCCTTGCTCGAATAAAGCATCATTTTGACTAAAACCAACTAGGTTAGACAAAAATATTAGGATATAAAGGATATTTCTCATCTTAACTTGCTTGTTTATCGATTAAAGAAATAGTTTTTGCAGCCTTGTTATAGTCGTCCTGCATAGTCACATTATTAATTGGGGTATAGCGTGCCAAGTCACAGCTCTCAATAATTTGAATAAAATCATTGATAACAGTTTCATCGACCTGCTTTTCTTTAAGTAAACTGCTAATTTTATCTTTGCTTAAGTCACTTGTCTCAATAAGTAATCTCGCTTTTAAATAATTATGTAATGCTTTTTCTAAAGCTATATAAAATGCTTCTTTCTTGCCAAGTGATTTTTTTGCATTGCTTAAATATTTTTTAGCTAAACGGTCTGCTCGTCTAATTTTGTTACCTAAAATATCGGCATCACGACTGGCTTTCTTTTTGCGAATTACAATAGCCAATGGAATCGCTATGAATGGCAGTAATAACAAATTCCAAAACAATTTTGTTTTGAAGAAAAACGATTCTTCAATACTTTTAAATGCTGTTTTGGTTTTAATAAATGCGAATTGATCACTATTTAAAACAACGCGTTGTTTTCCAATGTTGGAAGTAGCTGCATTGTTATTTACATCGGTATTATTTGTAGGGCCTTCCAGTACATCAATAACAATATCTTTGGAAGATAGTCGCTTGTAACTTTCGGTTTTTAAATCGAAGTATGCAAACGATATGTTGGGTATTGGATATTTGCCCTTGTATTGTGGTACCACAGTATAAGTATCTGAAATACTTCCTTGCATACCGGATAAAGTTGTTTTAACATTTTCGGTGTGTTCTGGTTCGTAGACCTCAAGCGAACTTGGTAGAGAAACTTTGGGAAGATTAAACAACTTTAAATTACCATTACCTCTAACACCAACTTTTATTTGTAAGGACTCGGTAGCATTGAGTTCTGTTTTCGATGCAGTAACATCAAAGCTAAAATCGCCAACAGCTCCTGTGAAATCCACTGGTTTTCCTGCTTCTGGCAATGGTTTGACATTAATTGTTTTATTACCTGCAGAAACCGTTCTGTTAACACGCTTCATTAATCGGCTTCCAAAAATGTCACGCCTGTTAGTGGGGACTTGTACCGAAATGTCTAAGGTTAATGGCTCTATATTTAATTTCCCTGTTTTTTGGGGATACAGGACTGTTTTTCGTAATACCAAGTAACGATAATCCTCGCCATTATAGGTGCCATTTTGGACTTTTTGCCCTTGTGTATCCATATTTTGGCTCCAGAAATCGTTGTATCTGGGGCTGTCTATTTCACGCCAATTGTTTACACCGGTATCCAAAGCTACATAAAGCTTGTAAACAACTGTAATAGCTTCGTTTAAATAAGGATTGGTTTTAGATACTTCGGCAACTAGATGAATATTTTCAGAAGCAATATAGTCTGGGTCGTTAGGGTCTTTGGGTTTGTCTACAGCGGCTGTGACCTCAATTTTTATTGGGAGTGTTTTATAGACATTCCCTTTAATGCTGATAGTTGCTTGGTTAATAGTGAAGTTGCCACGCTTTTTGGGGGCTAAAAAATAACTATAGGTTTTCTTATAGCTTCTAACTCCATTAACCCACGAATTGCTTACCGATTGATTAGGCCCCCCTACTACCGTAAAACCATTAAAATCGGGAGGATTAAAATTATCGCCATCTTGGTTCATTACAAAATCAATGCGTAAACGTTCATTAACGCCTAGTTTTTGTTTACTAACTTTTGCTTCGAATGTTACCTGTGCAGATAAGCAACCTACTGTAAGCAATAAAATTAGTGTTATATGTTTTTTTAGAAAATTCATTTTTGTATACGATATTAAGTTTACGATTTACATTTTTTGCATTAACGGCATATCTCAAAATTTGTAATCTATTAATCGCAATCTATTTTACCAGTCTTTATCTGTTTTTACTTTGATGCCTTTCTGCTTTTCGGCATTCATTTTTTCTTGAACTTTTTGTTCTTGGTTATTCATGGCTTCTAACAAACTTTTTATTTGTTGAGGTGACAACTGTCCGGGCTGTGGTTTTGGTTTGGGTTGTTGTTTGTCTTCGTCTTTGTCGCCTTTGCCCTTATTTTCTTTTTCGTCCTTGGGTTTTCCTTCCTCATCTTTTTTGTCTTCTCCTTCTTTTTTATCCTGATCGCCTTCGTCCTTTTTATCTTCTTCTTTATTGTCTCCTTCCTTATCTTTTTTGTCTTGATCTTCCTTGTTGTCCTGATTTTTATCTTGATCCTTTTTGTCTTCGTTATCTTTGTTTTGGTCGTCCTTATTATCGTCTTTTTGGTCTTGTTTTTGCTGTTCTTCGCAGGCTTTTGCTATTCCTAAGTTATAGCGAGTTTCATCGTCGGTAGGATCATTTCTTAAAGCATTTTTAAAGGCTTCAACAGCTTCTTTACATTGCTTATTCTGCATTAGAGCATTGCCAATGTTATGGAAAGCTTTGTGTTTTTCAGCTTTTGTCGCGGCATTTTTGGCTGCTTCCTGAAGTCGGTATAGTGCTTCTTCAAAATTGCCCTCGCTATAATAAGAATTACCTAAGTTATAGATGCCTGCAATATTTTCTGGTTGTTTGGAAATGGCTTTTCGGTAGGCCATTTCGGCCGAAACAAAATCTTCTTTGCCTATTAAATTATTGGCTTTGTATACATAATCATTTGCTTTTTTTAGCGCCAATAATTGTTCTTTGTCCATTTCTTGCGAAAAAGAAAATGAAGCAATCAATACCAAGATAAGTGTTGTTATCTGTTTCATTTTTCTTTCTAAGATATAAAACCTCATTTTTCCTATCGTTAAAAAAATTATAAATGTTTAATCTACTCTTTAATAAATGGGGTTGCTTTATTATATAACTATAAATTTTCGTTAAATAAATTCAACTTTTTAAGCCAAGCCGTTTTGCGTTCTAGCAAGAAAATATCTAATAGCAGAAAGAAAACACCAAAGCCTAAAAACCATTGAAATTGATCCTTAAAATCGGCAAACTGTTTTGCTTCAAATTCTGTTTTGTCCATGGCATTTAATATGTCACGAATATTTTCTACGACGCTATTAGTGTTTTTTCCGTTAATGTAAATGCCATTGGCTTTACTTGCAATGTTTTGAAGTGTTTCTTCGTTTAAGCGTGTAATTACTGTTTCTCCTTTGCTATCTTTCTTGTAGTTTAGTACAATCCCATTACGCTTCTCGGGAATAGGACCGCCTTTTACATCGCCTACACCAATGGTAAAAATGCGAATGCCTTCTTCGTTTGCTTCTTCTGCAACAAGAGCTGCTTCTTCACTATGATCTTCACCATCAGAAATAATAATCAATACGCGATTGGTTTGTTCTTCATCGTCAAAGTAGGTCTTTGCTAATTTAATAGCTTCATTTATTGCGGTTCCTTGTGAGGATAGCATATCGGTGTTCATGTTTTGTAAAAACATCTTAGCGGCTGCATAGTCGGTGGTAATTGGTAATTGGGGAAAAGCCTTCCCTGCATATGCAATAACGCCAATACGGTCGCTAGCTAAATTGTTTATTATTTGTGTTACCAATTGTTTTGCTTTTTCCAATCGGTTTGGTGCAATATCCTCGGCCAGCATACTTTTAGAAACATCTACGGCAAAGACAATATCTACCCCTTCACGTTTTACCGTTTCTAATTTTGTTCCAACTTTGGGGTTTACCAAGGCTATAGCCAAACAGGCAAAGGCTAAGCTTAGAACAATGATTTTGAGAATAGATTTGAATAACGACCTGTTAGGGCTTAATCTTTTAAGTAATTGTTTATCGGCAAAACGAGCTTGTGTTTTGTGTTTCCATATTTGGAGCACCAAAAAGAATAGCATTATTACTGGAATAATAACCAATGCCCAAAACCATATTTTTTCTTCTAATTGATACATTAATCTTTTGTTTGTTTTTCGTGGATTTGTTGTTTAGTTACGCTCTTCAAATACACCAAATTATCTTATATTTTTACTATTTATATGTTTTATAAGCTTATTTAGATTTATTTTTCTCTTTCCTACTATTATACACCTTATTGTTATATAAAACTTCTAAAAAAAGTAAATCGCAAAAGTAATTCAACTATTAAAAGTAGTCCGGCTAAGATCACTAAGGATCGATACTTTTCTTGGTAATTATAGTATTTAAACTCTTCTATATCTGTCTTTTCAAGCTTGTTAATTTCACTGTAAATCTCCTGAAGCTTTTTGTTATTGGTTGCTCTAAAATATTTACCTCCCGTAACATTGGCTATTTCTTTTAAGAGTTCTTCGTCAATTTCTACCTGTACACGTCCGTATTGAAAATCGCCTGTCCTTGGGTCTATTGCTATTGGAGACAAGGCCATGCCATTGGTACCTAATCCAATAGTGTAAGTCTTAATACCGTATTCAACAGCCAGTTCACTGGCTATTTTAGGATCTATGAAGCCAGAATTGTTTACACCATCGGTGAGTAAAATGATTACTTTGCTCTTGGCCTTACTGTCCTTTAATCGGTTTACGGCAGTAGCTAATCCCATGCCTATGGCTGTTCCTCCTTCAATAATGGTATTGTATTTTATGTCCCTTAACGATCTTAATACAATGGCTTTGTCGCTTGTAATGGGTGTTTTTGTATAGCTTTCACCTGCATATTCTACGAGACCAATTCTATCGTTTGGACGGTCTTTAATGAATTCGGCAGCCACATTTTTTAAGGCTTCCAGCCTGTTAGGCGACAAGTCTTTTGCTAGCATACTTGCCGATACGTCTATTGCCATGACGATATCTATACCGCGCGTGGTTTTTGTTCTTGTAGATACATCGACCGTTTGGGGTCTGGCCAGGGCAGTGATTAGCAAGGCTAAAGCGATTAGGCGAAATATAAACAATAGGTGCTTAACTTTTGGCAACCAGGAATTGGTGAGCTTGAACCCTTTTAAACTGGAAATTTTAAGCTCTGCAGTTTGTTTTTTGTTTTTAAAACTATACCAAAGTATGGCTAGGGGTAGTGCTAATAATAACCAGAAAAATTCTTTATTTAAAAATTGGATACCTTCAAACATTATTCTGCTGCTTCTTTAAGTTCAACTGAATTTAAAATACGCTCTACTATTTGATCAGCATATACGTCATCTTTCCGCCATTTAAGAACAAGTTGCTGAATAACATTTTCTGCGGTAAATCCTAAAATCACATAATTGCCTCTTTCCAATTGATCTGAATTAGGAACAGGTAAATCCAGAGTACCAAATACCTTTAATCCTTCAGCACCATTAGGGGTAACGAATTTTTCGTTCAAGGTAACAATATTTTGAGCACCTGCCGCTTCAAATGTTTTCAGACTTCCATCTAGAGCCTGTTCAATATCAATTTTATTTTCGCCTAGGTTTTTAACTTTGGAAGTGGCTACAACAACATTGAATTTATCTATTAAACTACCATAGCCAAACATGGTCATGTCTACTTGAGCAAGTAAATCTTTAGGTAATTGAGGATCCATCCGTTTTAGTACTTTTGGCGTCGATACGGTTATAGGAGGGAAACCATAAGCACTGGTCACCCAATCGCTTTTTAAAAGCTCCATGCTACTGTGGCCAATAATAGTGTCCTTTACATAATTAAACCCATATTTTATTGAAAACCCTGTTACAGTAGCACATATTAGGAACAGGCTTATAACAGCGGTTATGATGATTTTTTTACGCCTTTTTTTGCGTTCTAAAGTCTCTCTATATTTTTCATCTAAAAGTTTTTCCTCTTCTGTAGGCTCGGGCAGTACTTCTTTTACATGGTCTATTTCTGCATCAATTGTTTCTCTGTCCAGTTCGGCTAAAGCAATATCGGGAGCCGATTTGGCAAATTTTACTAAATCGGCTCTTTTTAAGATGTTTTCAATGTTCTTTATGGTGTCTTTGCTAAGGTCTATTTGATTGGCTTCTTTTAGCAATTGTAGCCTTGCAATTAATTCTTCTGTGGTACTTTCTAAAGAATGGTCATATACTTTTTCGTCTAAATATTTACGAATGATTAGCGTTAATTCGGAGTAGTATTCTTTTAATTCGGAGTGTTCTAAATAATGGCTTTCATCCAGTTTTTTCAATGCTAATTTAGCACGGTCATAAGGCGGCAATAAGGCTATTTGTTCTGCTTCTGTTAACGGTTTTTTACGCCAAATAAACCAAAACATTAAAAAGCCAATAATGCCAAGTATTAAAAGTGTTAGCAAAACATATTGCCACCATTTACTCGACGATTTTTTTACCTCGATAATGGGTTTTATATCGTAGAGTCCTTGTTTGGTTGTATCTATTAGTATATTGTTTACTTCAACTTTTAAGGAGTCGGTAAAAAACGTTTTATCTCCTATTATTACTTTTTGTCTAGGTATAGTATAGGCTCCTGAATCGAATTGTGTTAAGCCATACTTTTTTATAAGGTTGTACTTGTCTTGATTTTTTAAAGTATCTATAGGATAGGATACTATCATTTCCAGAGGATTGAATGTTTGCCCTTCTGGGAAAACCACTAAGCTTGTAGTGTCGGTTTCCACTTGAATATGATAGGTTATTTGTTCTCCTATTTTTATGCTTGTAGAATCGATAGCAGCTTTTACTTGTGCAAAGGAAAACAAAGAATAAAAAACAAAGAGTAAAGACAAAACAAGCTTCTTCCCCTGTTTTATTTTAAAATTTGTAAATCTAAAATCGTTAATCATAAATCGTTAATCTTATTATCCTCTTTGTTTAAAATAGCCTAAAAGTTTTTTTACATAACTTTCGTCTACGCGACAATCTATTGTTCCTGCACCCGATTTATTGAAACTCTCTTTATAATAACCTACTTTTTCATGATAGAATTTGCTATAATTTCGGCGTACTTTTTTGGAAGCTGTATTTACCAACATAAGCTCACCCGTTTCTTCATCTTGCATTTGTACCATACCTAAGTTTGGAATTTCTTCCTCACGTTTATCGTAGATTCGAATGCCAGTAACATCATGTTTGCCTGCAACAATCTTCATTGTTTGATGGTAGTCATCTGCTATAAAATCGGATAAAACAAAAACAATAGCTTTTTTCTTCATCACATTAGACATAAACTTTAAAGCCTCTACTACATTGGTTTGTTTACTTTCAGGTTGAAATTCTATAAGTTCCCTAATAATTCTAAGCACGTGTGAACGCCCTTTTTTAGGTGGAATATAAAGCTCAACCTTGTCGGAAAATAAAATCAAGCCAATTTTATCATTGTTTTGTGTTGCAGAGAAAGCTAAGGTGGCTGCTATCTCAGTAACTACTTCATTTTTAAATTGGGACTCGGTACCAAATAGCTCTGAACCTGAAACGTCTACCATGAGCATCATGGTAAGTTCACGTTCTTCTTCAAAAACTTTAACGAAGGGTTCGTTGTAACGAGCCGTCACGTTCCAGTCTATATTCCGTACGTCGTCGCCAAATTGATATTGACGCACTTCACTAAAGGTCATACCACGGCCTTTAAAGGTCGAATGGTATTCGCCTCCAAAAATATGATCGGACAACCGTCGTGTCTTGATCTCTATTTTTCGTACTTTTTTTAGTAATTCCTTAGTATCCATTTATTCAGTAAACAGTTTTCAGCCTCAGTTCACAGTTATTATAATTAGCTGTTGAGTCTTTTTAGTATTCAGTAGGGCAAGTAACAACTATCTGCTACTGAGTACTGTTAACTTTTAAGGTACTTCTATTTCATTTACTATTTTGTTGATGATGTCCACTGAAGTAACATTTTCAGCTTCGGCTTCGTAGGTAATACCAATTCTGTGTCTTAATACGTCGTAAACAACGGCTCTAACATCTTCGGGAATTACATAGCCACGGCGTTTTATAAAGGCATAGCATTTTGCTGCTGTTGCTAAGTTAATGCTACCACGTGGTGATGCTCCGAAGGAAATTAATGGTTTTAAATCGGCAAGTTTATATTTTTCTGGATAGCGAGTAGCAAAAATAATATCCAGAATGTATTTTTCTATTTTTTCATCCATATAGACGTCTCGAACTGCTTTTTGGGCGTTTAAGATTTGCTCAATGGATACCACAGGGTTCACTTTATCCCAAACGCCTTTTAAATTAGCGCGCATGATAAGTTGTTCTTCGTCTAGTTTAGGGTAGTCGATTACCGTTTTTAACATGAAACGGTCTACTTGTGCTTCTGGTAATGGATATGTCCCTTCTTGTTCTACCGGGTTTTGGGTTGCCATTACTAAAAACGGCTTATCCAGATTAAAGGTTTCGTCTCCAATGGTAACCTGTTTTTCTTGCATGGCTTCAAGCAAAGCCGATTGTACTTTGGCGGGAGCTCTGTTAATCTCATCGGCTAAGACAAAATTTGCAAAAATAGGTCCCTTTTTTATAGAGAAATCGTTAACCTTCATGTTGTAAATCAGCGTCCCTGTTACATCGGCAGGTAATAAATCGGGAGTAAATTGTATTCTACTAAAACTACCATGTACCGCTTTGGCTAATGTGTTAATGGCTAATGTTTTTGCTAATCCGGGAACACCTTCTAACAAAATATGGCCTTGACCAAGCAACCCAATAAGTAAACGTTCTACCATGTGCCTTTGTCCAACTATAACTTTGTTCATTTCTAATATTAACAAATCAACAAAAGCACTTTCTTTCTCTATCTTTTCATTAATTGTTTTAATGTCAATTGTACCTATCTCTTCCATTATGTTTGTTTTTTAAAAACCTCGAATATACAGTCCTTATTTGAGCAATGCAAATTGTTAAAATATTTCTTTATCCCCTGTTAATGATTGGTTAAAATATTTCATTACTTCCTGTTAATAATTGGTTAAAAAGAAATAGGCAGCTCAAAGGGCTGCCTATTTGCA
The DNA here is from genome assembly GCF_016428595.1 of Snuella sedimenti. Classification (GTDB taxonomy): domain Bacteria; phylum Bacteroidota; class Bacteroidia; order Flavobacteriales; family Flavobacteriaceae; genus Snuella; species Snuella sedimenti. The sequence goes on from NZ_JAELVQ010000004.1 coordinate 56,215, forward strand.
AAATATTGTCGTATTTTCTTTATTCTTCTACTAAAGTAATTGCTTCTAATGCAGTTTCTGCATTTACTTCTACAAGGACATTTTCAGTATCATGTGAAACATACCCAGTAGCACTAATGGTTACGGTATAAGTTCCAGCAGGAATGTTTTCTAACAAAAATTCTCCTGCTTCGTTTGAGTCTTGTGTAGCTATCACGACATCGTCTCCATCTTTCACGGTTACTGTAACCACAATATCATTAGTAACATCGCCACTAATTGATCCTGGTTTTAACTGTAATTCAATTGGATCGCCAATGGTTGTGATTTCACCATTAATAACCGTTATATCCATGGCACTTCCGCTGCCATAATCAGATGCTTCATCAATAGGTGTTGCAACAACTTCGTAAGTTCCTGCTGGTACACCCCATAAAGCAAATGCGCCATTCTCGTCGGTGTAAGCCGAAATGATAAAGTCGTCATCGGTTTCCGGAGTTTCCATATCGTTAACCAATACTGAAACCATCGATGGTACTTCCGTAGGGCTTACAGTTCCCTCAATTATACCAGAGCTGGCTTCGGCACTAACATATAATACGGGTTTTAAAATAATATTGTTGGAGTTTCCAGCCATTACAATAGATTTTTCAACATCAAAATCTAAAATAAAATCATAGGTAAAACCTTCTTCGATAAGGGCATCAACTTTAAGTTTTAAACCCGATTGTTGGGCACTTGGTGTTTTTAAATCGAATGTTTCATCCTCATCGTTATCATTTTTTATAACAATGGTATTGCCATCACCTAAAACCAATCGCATTTGGGATAATGTTCCTTCTGGAATCGGGAAACGCTCTACAAGCACCTTGCTAAACCCGCCTGTAAAGTCTAACAGGTTAACAGTTTCATTGTTTGCTTCAAGAGATAGCCATCCATTGTCATCGTCGCTATCATCATCCATCTTGATCATAACATCTACAATCTCAACATTTACAGCTTCAAAATCCCCAGGAGCATCTACAAGTCTTACAGAAATCGTTGGAGCTTCTTTGTTAGCACTGCCTGATTCCGAATCATTACACCCAAAAAATGAAATCAACAATAATGAAAAAGCAATTAATTTTAATTTTTTTAATGTTTTCATAGTCATTTTATTCTTTTAAAAAATTTATACAATAATATATACGGTGTCTTTTAATGTTTGGATTATTAGTGTCCCGATCTTATTGTATTGGCAAGGGCAAATTGTTGACATCTAAAAAGTTAGTGAAAAATATAAGTTTAAATAGAGACAACATTGTGAACAGTTTAAAAATACACTCGTAAGTTTTTTACTAAAATATGTCTAATTTGTAATTCCTATCGGTTTAGAATTAACAAACAATTATACAATATTATAGGCTATTTAAGTATTTTTATATGTGAATTACCAAAAAAGAGATATAAACTGTAGTATAATGTTAAAAGAACCGGTCAACGAATGCCTTTTAAGTTAAAACTATTAAAATATGAATAAAATAGCCCTTATTACAGGAGCGACTAGTGGTATTGGAAAGGCTACAGCTTACAAATTTGCAGCGTGTGGGATTGACTTAATACTTTGTGGTAGACGCATAGAGCGTTTAGAAGCTATGAAGAAAGATTTGGAAGGCGTAAAAGTTCATGTTTTACATTTTGATGTGCGTGATAAAAGTGCGGTTTTTGAAGCCATAGCATCGCTTCCTTTCAATTTTAAAGATATAGATATTCTGATAAACAATGCTGGTAATGCGCATGGTCTTGATCCTATCCAATCTGGAAGTGTTGAAGATTGGGATGCTATGATCGATATTAATGTAAAGGGATTGCTTTATGTTAGTAAAGCGGTTATGCCGCTAATGATTGAACGTCAATCTGGGCATATAATCAATATTGGTTCACTGGCAGGGAAAGAAACCTATCCAAATGGGAATGTGTATTGTGGTAGTAAGCATGCTGTTTTAGCAATTACCGAAGGTATGCGTATCGATTTAAATCCGTTTGGAATAAGAGTAGGAGCCGTAAACCCTGGTTTGGTAGAGACCGAATTCTCTAAAGTTCGTTTTAAAGGAGATAACAGTTTGGCCGATACTGTATATGAAGGCTATAGTGCTTTACAGGCAGAGGATATTGCCGATATTATTTATTTTGCAATATCACGACCACCACATGTAAATATCGCAGATTTATTAGTGCTTCCAACAGCACAGGCCAGTTCTACTGTGGTGAAAAAATCTTTAAATTAGGCTAGTCTTTGCAAAGTAAACAAGTATGATTAACAAGCGCTTACTTATAAAACACCTTTTGGCCCATAATGATGAAAACAGTTTTTATGACAAAAAACGAAAAATAGATATTGGTCAAAAAGAAGGGAAAGCCAAGTTTTTAAAGCATGTTTGTGCGCTTTCTAATAGCAACCCCAAAAACAATTCATATATCGTTATTGGTGTTGAAGATGAGGATAATAATATTATTGGCGTAGATTTTTTTGATGATAGCAAAATACAAAACCTCATTAATGCGTATTTAACCAATCCGCCTGTTGTACAATATGAAAACATTCCTTTTCCACATTTGTCAGATGATAAGGTTGTTGGCTTGGTAACTATTAGGCCTAATAATGAGATTACTTCATTGCGAAAGAATATTTGGAAATATTATGGGGGTGCTGTGTTTTTTAGAGAGGGTAGTATAAGTATGCCTAAAGTATTCGATATTGAAATTAAAGATATTAATTCTGAGATTGTTCAGGCTATTGAGAACAATGCCCAAAATAATATTGAGCATACTCTAGATGGTGTTTTTCATTTTTTAAATAAGCGAAAGGATTACAATGCGCAATATAAAGTGTTTAAAGAATACTTTGTAATGTGTTGGGCGGGGCAAAAGAAGATCGTAAAGGATGAAGTATTCTTTTCTAGGGTCGATATAGAACTTATTAATGAGCAAGTGCGACTGTTTTTTTCTGCATTGGATGAAGTGGCCATAACTTACGATAATGATAGTTTTAAAATAGTTGAGTACGTTAATCTCGGACTTCAAAACACCTATAAGTTTTATCCTTTGGAAGAAACTGTTATTCACTTTGAAAATAATGCCAATTACCATATAGATACAACGTTGTTATTTGAGCCGCCTCAGTTTGATAAAAAAACACTGTACCACATTTACAATTCCAATAATAGTATTTTGGAAAAATTAAAAAAAGGAAGGGCTCTAACGAAGGGTGAAGCTTTGGATTTAAAAAATTTACCTGCGACTTATTTGATTTGTTATTTCAATCAATTTCATGAAGCTATTGATAAGCTAAATGAAGCGAAACCTTATTTAAAAGGATATAGTCCAGAAATTTATAGTATTTACAAAGAAACGTTGAGAATATTAAGAAAGGTGAAATACAACTAAAAAGAACGTTATTATTTACATAATTTGGCTAAAGCTATAACGTGTAATAAAAATATGACTATATTTGTCATGCTATTAATCAATTTATATAACCTTGTTTCTGCCGATGTATTTCGGAATTGAGACAAGGTTTTTTTGTTTTAACGCAGTAAGTTCAAATTGGAGGGAGGTATTGTAAACAAAGTGAGGTATAAATTTTGTAAGTCGTTTTATAAGAAATTAAAAGCTGTTTTATTCGTTACTTTCAGAAGATGTTTCGTTGTCTGTTTCTGTTTGCAGTATTGTAGGGAAAACAAGTGGCACTAACGACTTTACCGGTTCGTACAATACAGAATCTTCTAAATCTTTGGTCTCCGTAAAGGGAATGGTATTGTTCATTCGGTCGAAGACAATTAAAAGAACACTTAAAACCAAGCCAATTTTTAAAGCTCCAAAAACACCGCCAAGTAGTTTGTTAATAATGCCAAGGGCAGCAAGATTGGCAAGTTTTGTTAATGCTTTTCCCGCCAATGCTATAATTACAACAATACCTATAAAAGTGATGGCAAAAGCTACAATGTGTATGGTTTCCTTGTTCCAATCTACGTTATTTTGCAAAAAATCGGCAGCAAAATCACTAAAGTGAATGGCTCCATAAACTCCAGCTATTAAAGCGATAAGGGAAGCAACTTCAACAAATAGCCCTTTCATAAAGCCACGTACTAACCCAAATAGAATTGAAGCACCTAAAACAATATCAATTATGCTCATGTTACACAGAAATTTATCAAATATAAGTTAACTTTGCCATTTAATAACTTAGCTCCTTACATAAAAATGTCCAGAGATATACAATTAAAAGAACGCTGGGAATTGTTGGTCGAAAAACTTTCCAATCAATTTGCCGATGGTGATACCTTAGATCTAGATGCTATTATTTATTTAATAGGAGTACAGGAACTTGGGCAATTGGACAGAAGTTATAAAAAAGACCAAAAGCTGGATTTAATGCATATAGCTATTTGTAAGTTGTTGGTGCCTTATGGCTATTACGAATTGGAATATGTAGACAATGAAGGTTGGCCACATTATAGGGCTAAAGAAAAGTTACCCTTTCTTAAAGCAGGAGAACAAAGTGTTTTAATGAAGGAGGCCATTGTAAATTATTTTCTAGAAACTGAATTTATAGACTAGTTTTTTAGCATTGAGGCGTGTTAATTATAATTTACTCTAGAGGTATTCTTTTGTAGTGCTTATTGTTAGAACAGTAACATTCTCTAGTAATCATGTAATGCAGTTCGCGTAAAAAATAGTAAATTTGCCATCATTTTAAGGAGATTATGATAGATAAGATAAAAGAACTTATAGGTGAGGCAGAAGCCTTTACAGCACAGTCTAAAGAAGAAGTAGAAGCATTCCGAATTAAGTATTTGGGTAAAAAAGGGGTGTTAAATGATTTTTTTGCTGAGTTTAAAAATGTAGCCAACGACCAAAAAAAGGAGTTTGGACAGACTATTAATAAGCTTAAAAAAACAGCTGAAGAAAAGGTGAATGAACTTAAGGCTGAACTGGAAAGTAAGGAAGATGTAAAAGGTGTTTATGGCGATTTATCACGCCCTGGAGAACCGATACAACTTGGAGCAAGACATCCTATCTCTATCGTTAAAAATCAAATAATCGATATTTTTTCCCGTATTGGTTTTAATGTAAGTGAAGGCCCTGAGATTGAAGACGACTGGCATAACTTTACAGCCCTGAATTTACCGGAATACCATCCGGCACGTGATATGCAGGATACCTTTTTTATTCAAACCAATCCAGATATTTTATTACGTACACATACCAGTTCGGTTCAAGTGCGTTATATGGAAAATAATAAACCACCTATTCGAACAATTTCACCAGGCCGTGTTTATAGAAATGAAGCTATTTCGGCACGCTCTCACTGTTTTTTTCATCAAGTGGAAGGGCTTTACATTGATAAGAATGTGAGTTTTGCAGATTTAAAACAAACACTGCAATATTTTACAACCGAGATGTTTGGTAAATCCAAAATACGCTTAAGGCCTTCATATTTCCCGTTTACCGAGCCAAGTGCTGAGGTAGATGTGTATTGGGGCTTAGAAACCGAGACAGATTATAAAATGACCAAAGGAACTGGTTGGTTGGAGATTATGGGATGTGGTATGGTAGATCCTAATGTACTTGATAATTGTGGGATTGACTCTAAAGAATATTCAGGTTTCGCATTTGGTATGGGAATAGATCGCATTGCTTTACTACTTCATCAAATAAGCGACATTAGGTTGTTAAGTGAGAACGATGTGCGCTTCTTAGAGCAGTTTAAATCTGCACTTTAATTAGTATTTCTTGATGGTATTTGCCTTGGAATCCATTAGGATAAGAACGATAAAATTTAAAAGTGAAGAAAGATATTGAAATTCCTAAAGTAGAAAACGTTTATATAGCTGTAGTGAATGAGTATAACGATATATACAAAACCCAAGATTGGAATGCGTATATTGTTAATGATAAAGCCGTTGATTTGGAAATTGTGCTTATAGTTACCAGTGGGTATTCCGAATCTAAGACCACTTCAACTTTTAGGAAAAGATTGGATAAATTGCCGGCAAAAAGTTATGCTAAAATTGAGCTGATGCAAGAAGAATTGTTTGCATTGACCAATACCTTTAAAGTGTCCTTTTTTGAAGGCAATAAAATGTTCGACAAAACCTATACTTTTAGAAAAAACACGATTAATGGTAACGCACTACGACCCATTCCTTTAATGCAGGCTAAAGGGGTTTTGGTGAGCTAGATTGGCTGTTTTTATTTTTTTGAGAGATTTACTTTTAACGGAATATGTACATTAAAGGAACTGCCGTCTTTGCGTTTGTTTACATTTGTAAGAGCAGAAGCACAATATAAAGTACTTGGTGATCCATCGGTTTCGATAAGGAGTTGTGGGCGTTCTAAGCGATTAACTTTAAGGGTGTCACCATTTTTAAGTATGATTTCTTTTTTCATGAAAAAAGAATTAGAAGGTTTTACCCATATAATGCCATCATTCGATTCTAAGATGGCTAACCCAGGTTGATTATCAGTGATTCTTCCTGAGAAATCCTTAAACACCACATAAAATTTTTCGTGTGTTTCATGATACCACACAAAAGGATCTTCTGCAGAAGCTATTGAGCCATCATCCATTTTTATATCAAAAACATAAGAATCCAATGGTGTAAAAGGGCCTGTTGGACTATCAGAAAGGGCTACACCATGAACCCCACGCCATGAGGGGCTGTATATATTGCCTTTAAAATACAGTAAGTATTTGCCGTCGGAGGGACGTTGTACGACAGATGGATTAACAACTATAATGTTGTCTGGTTTTGTAACAGTGCCTTCCGGAGAAGGGTTTATAATATTATTAGGCTTAACACGCGTTCTTGGAGCTAGTAGAGGTGTATTGGAACGTTTAAAATTACCAGCCAGTAATTGTTCGAAGTTGTCAAATACAATAAGGCCTATTTTTTGGTTTTGCTGTACACGATCCCGCTTGCTCAATTGAGAGCCAGGAGAACCTTCTGGTTGTATTCCTGGGTCTTTTGAACCTATGTAGTATAGGTAGTATTTGCCATTAAACTTTTTAAGGTGTGGGTTGTGCACCATCTGTGCATCCCAAGCCAGTGAATCTCCCATTAGCGCCCTGCCCTTAAGCACTATTTTTTGAAAGTTAAAATCCCTATCGGGAAAATCGGAAACGGCATAGGCTATTTTGGAATGGAGCACCCAAGAGTTGCTAAAAGCAGGGAGTGAGTCGCCACACTCCCAAGTACTATATAACATATGGTATTTACCATCATTGCCTTTAACTACACTGCCACCCCAAACAAAGCGATTGGGATCGTTTAATACAGATGGTCCTATAAGAATATTACCTTTAATTGTAGCATCTATGGGTTTGGCAATGACCTGTAAACTATCTGTTTTGATAGGGTTGCAGTAAAAAAGTGTTGTTAGCAAACAGATGCTCAGAAGCCGAAAAACCATATTCTCAGTCCAATTTTTCAGTTAGTTTTTTAAAGGTTTTTTTAGGGTCTTTGCCTTCGTATAAAATATCATATACAGCATTTATAATAGGTAAGCGTGTTTTCTTTTTGTTTTTTTCGTTAAGTAAATGAGCACTTTTGCTGGCGTAATAGCCTTCAGCAATCATACTCATTTCCATTTGGGCCGATTTTACTGTGTACCCTTTACCTATCATATTCCCAAACATGCGGTTTCTGGAAAATACGGAATAGCCAGTAACTAGTAAATCGCCTAGGTAAGCCGAATTATTTATGTTACGTTTCATTTTATGCATTTTTTTAATAAAGCGTTTCATTTCCCTAATGGCATTGCTCATTAGAACACTTTGGAAGTTGTCCCCATATCCCAGGCCATGTGCAATTCCGGCAGCAATAGCGTAAATGTTTTTGAGCATCACGGCGTATTCTACACCTATAATGTCATCACTAATTTTGGTCTTTATATAGTCGCTTGATAGGGCGTTAGCTATATCTTGTGCTTTTTCATCGTCAGCACATGAAATAGTAAGGTAAGATAAGCGTTCCAAAGCGACCTCTTCGGCATGGCAAGGTCCTGCAATAACAGCAATGTTTTTATAAGGAATTTTATAAGCCTCATGAAAATGTTCGCCAACTAATAAGCCAGTTTCAGGCATAATGCCTTTTACTGCCGATACAATGGTTTTATTTGATATGTCTACGGTTAATTTTTCTAATTCACTGTGGATAAAGGCAGACGGGATTACAAAAATTAACACGTCGGCATAAGTTGCCATTTCATTAATATCATTACTAAGTTTTAATTGATTTAAGTGAAATTCAACAGAACTTAAATAATTTGGATTATGCTGTTCTTTTAATAAGTGCTCCTTTGTGTAAACGCTCCTCATATACCAACCTACTTCATCCAAGTTTTCACAAAGCATTTTTACAATAGCGGTGGCCCAACTGCCAGCTCCAAAAACGGCATATTTTAAATGGTTACTCATATAAATAAAAATATCATTGAGGTATCAAAAGTACACAAAAATATTAACCTCTTTTTAAACATAAAGCCATAGCTTTCTTTTTTTTGGCACGTGTTTTGAATTCCTTGAAATATGAACTTTAAAACAGTATGATTATGAAGCCAGTAAAATTACTTTTAAGCTTTTCTTTAATTGCGATGTTGTTTACCTCGTGTTATACAGAGGTAGTGGTAGATGATTATGAAGAGCCTACAATTTCAATAAATCAGTTATTGCGCTCTTATGAGTTGTGGTACGTCGATATTAATAAGACCATAGGTTATGGAGAAACTCCATTTTTACAAAAGGCCTTTACTATTTCATTTAGAAATGGTACACTATATGCAAACAATAATATTGTTGGGTTAGGAGCTACAGGAAATGGTTTTGGCATTGCAGTGGCCGATTACGATGCTAATGATATGATATTGGATGTAAATCATGATATTGATGGTTTTGAGACTTTTGATGTGTTTCAAATCGATAATAACACGATAGAACTTTATAATCCCAATAATGATACGTCTTACTTTTTAGAAGGCTATCAGCGTAGCACTTTTGATTACGATTTTGTATTTTATGATAACATTCATTATTTCTTACAGGAATACGAAGCATGGGAAAAAACATATACGAGCGAATATGGTGCTATAAATGAATTTGATAATGAAACATTCTTGCAATTTTTGGCAGGAGGGAACGATTCGACTTTTCAAAGTTCCCAAAGCGAAAACGGAACGCCCATAGATCAGTTGGAGTGGGATTATACAGGTATTTATGGTGTAGGGGATGTTAACGGGAATATGTATTTGAAAACTTTAACATTAGATTATGATTACTTCGACAATGAATTCTTTGAATTGAGCGTTATAAATGATGGAAAGATAGAATTATATCACCCAGCATCGGAGACGGTATATGAATTTGAGGGTAGAGGCTATATACAGTATTTAAAGAAAGCTAATGTTAAAGGAGAAACTACCACCGATAAGATGCGTAAACATAGAAAAGATAAAGTAGAAAATCCGAGAGAGCATACTCGGGTTAAGTAATAATTTGGTTGGTTATTTAGTTGTGAAACTGTTTAAGATGCTTTTTCTTAGGCAGTTTCTTTTTTTTAATGGTTAGCTGTGGTCATTTATAAAAGCTGGTCTCATCTAAATAGTTCCAAACATTTTCTGGTAACATGGGTTTTACATTTTTACCAGCTTTAATGGCCTGACGAATAAAAGAAGAAGACAGTTCGATAATAGGGGCATCTATAGGAAGAATGTTATTGTGCTCAATCAAAGGAGGGGTTGTGTTGTCTTGAGTAATTCGGGGATAAACATAAATGTGGTGATTTTTCAGAATGAGTTCATAGTTTTTCCATTTATGAAAGCTTTTTAGATTGTCTTGTCCCATAATTAAAGAAAATGTATGTTCGGGGTGTTTTTCTTGTAAATAAGTGAGCGTATTAATTGTATAGTTGGGTTGAGGCAAGTTAAATTCAATATCACTTGGTTTGAGCTTAGGGTGATCTTTGGTGGCACGATAAACCATCTCTAATCGTTGATAATTATCAAGCAAAGTACTTTTCTTTTTAAAGGGGCTGTGAGGAGTAACTACAAACCACACTTGGTCGAGGTTACTGTATTCAACAATATAATTGGCAATGATAAGATGTCCTATGTGTATAGGGTTAAAAGAACCAAAAAACAATCCTATTTGCATGATTTACCGTTTATGAATTCACAAAGTTGCCTACTACATTTTCGGCATCGTTAAATGCTTTTTGTAAGTCGTCATTTTCTATAATTACATCAAACAGGGGAGCGGTGGCTAATTCGGCTGATGCTTTGGCAACACGCATGTTTATTTTGTCCTCGGTTTCGGTTTTTCGTTTTTTTAACCTAATCTTTAATTCATCAATACTCGGCGGTTTAACAAAAACAGCTAACGTTTGCTCAGGGAATTTGCGTTTAATACGTAAGCCGCCAGAAACATCAATATCAAAAATAACATGTTTTCCTTTTGCCCAAATGCGCTCTACTTCCGATTTTAGGGTGCCGTAAAAATTATCACGGTATACCTCTTCCCATTCTAAAAATTCGCCGTGCTTGATTTTGTCTTTAAAGGCATCGGCCGATAAAAAATAATAATCTTTACCATCTACTTCTGTTCCGCGTTTAGCCCTAGACGTTGCAGAAATTGAAAACTCCAGATTTAAATTATCGATGCCAAGCAAGTGTCTTACAATAGTTGTTTTTCCCGAGCCAGAAGGGGCAGAAAATACAATAAGCTTGCCTTCTTTTAAATTGTTATTTATCACGCTTCTTTTTAATTTATAGTAACTAAAGTACGTTAAGTAGCTGTTCTTTGATTTTTTCGAGCTCGTCTTTCATTTGTACCACTAATTGTTGCATTGGTGCATAATTACTTTTAGAACCTATGGTGTTGATTTCACGTCCAATTTCTTGGCCAATGAAGCCAAGTTTTTTCCCGTTGGAATCTTTAGAATTAATACTTTCAGTAAAATAGTTTAAATGATTTTTTAAACGGACTTTTTCTTCGGTAATGTCAAATTTTTCAATATAATATACCAACTCTTGTTCAAAGCGGTTTTCGTCGTATTTTTCCTTGAGTTCTTCAACACCCTTAAGCAAGCGTTCACGAACGCCTTCAATCCGCTCAGGATCCATTGCTATAACTTGATCGAGTAAATCGCCAATAATAGTAATACGGTTGTTAAAATCGATTTCAAGTACTTTGCCTTCGTCAAGTCTATAAGTATTTAATTGGGCTACAGCTATTTTGATTTCTTCTTCTATAGCTTGCCATTCACGTTCATCAATTTCTTCTCTAACAGTATTTAAAGCATCGGGAAACCGAACAGCCATTTTGAGAAGTTCTATTTCGTCACCATTAACAACTTGTTTTAGCTGTTGGATGTATTGTTTCACAACAGGCGTGTTAATTTGTGTAGAAGTATCTTCGGCAGTTGCTTCCACATAGATAGAAAAATCTATTTTACCACGTCCTAAAGCATCTGCAAGTAGTTTTCTAATGACAAGTTCTTTTTCTCTGTATATGGTAGGCATTCTGGCATTTAAATCCAGATTCTTACTGTTAAGGGATTTTAACTCAATTGTGATTTTTTTTGTAGGTAATTGTAAAACAGATTTTCCATAACCTGTCATTGAATAAATCATAAACGGATGTTTTTAATTTATGCAAAAGTACATGAATTTTTTCATTTGATATGAGCTATAACAAATCTTGATACTCATTCAAGTAAGCTAATCAAAACATAAAGAAGGTAAACCAATAAATTTAAAATGGTTGACGTCATTTTGGCTATTTGTAAGTAACTTTTTTAATACTTAAAATAATATTGTTTGGCTTACAAGTAATTCTGAAAACACTTTACGACCTTTGGCTCTTGTTTTAAAGCTTTCCAGGATGAGTTTTCATATATTTGTCGTTTGTCAAAAAAAACATTGATTAGTAAATGAAGGATCGATTGATTGTTATGGTTTCATGTATTGGGCTTCTGGTGCTTTTTGGTTGTAAGGATCAAAAAGTAGGCAGTGGTACTGATTCAGTAAAAAATAGTAGTATACAAATTGAGGATAAGGATAGTTTGGTCAATAATCCTCCAAAGGGAATGGTTTGGATTCCTTCTGGCACTTTTTTGCAAGGCGCTGTTCCTCATGATCAGATGGCTATGGCCCATGAAAAGCCTCAGCATCCAGTTCAAGTAGATGGATTTTTCATGGATATTACCGAGGTTACCAATGCGCAATTTTCGAAGTTTGTTGAAGCCACTGGATATGTTACGGTTGCTGAGCGGGAAATTGATTGGGAAGAAATGAAAAAACAAATCCCCGAAGGTACTCCCAAACCTCACGATAGTATATTAAAACCAGGGTCTTTGTTGTTTAAGAAAACAAAATCATCAGTACCTAATTTATATGATTTTTCGCAATGGTGGCAATGGTCCATTGGTACTAATTGGCGACATCCTGTCGGACCAGATAGCACTATTGAAGGGAAAGAAAATTATCCGGTTGTCCATGTAGCTTTTGAAGATGCGCAGGCCTATTGTAAATGGGCAGGAAGACGTTTGCCAACGGAGGCAGAATGGGAGTATGCTGCAAGGGGAAATAAAGAGAATACTACTTTTTTTTGGGGGAATGATAGAGGTGAATTGTCTAAAAAGGCTAACAGTTGGGAAGGTGAGTTTCCTGTAAGTAATACATTAGAAGATGGATTTGAAAGAGCAGCACCAGTAAGAACGTATCCGCCAAATGGTTTTGGGCTTTATGATATGGCTGGTAACGTTTGGGAATTTACTACAGATTGGTATCATTTAAATTATTATAAAACCTTGGCAGAAAAAAAGGGGGCGGTGAATAACCCCAAAGGAGCCGCTAAGGCCTATAACCCTAACAACCCATATATTCAGGAAAAAGTAATAAAAGGTGGCTCTTTTTTGTGTAGCGATTCGTATTGTGCTAGTTACAGAGTGTCTGCCCGCATGGGAACTAGTATGGATTCTTCTGCAGAACATGTTGGTTTTCGTACTGTGGCCACTCCCCAAATGCTGTCAGAACATTAATAAAAGGAATGCTAATTTGTTAATTTGTTGTCTTAGTGATGTTATATGGAGGAGTTTAAGATCTGATCTTTAACTGTATCGAGGTAAGATCTACCTATAACATATTTAATCCCGTCAATTTCAATACTGTTGCCTTCAATAGCGTCAATTTTGTTAATAGCGATGGTATAAGAGCGGTGGATGCGAATAAAATCTTTTGTAGGCAATAAGTTTGTGAAATCCGATAAGGTGCTATGAATTATGTATTTACCAGAAGTAGTACTAATTTTTAAATAATCTTTTAGACTTTCAATAATTAAGATTTCATCTAAAAATATCTTTTTCATTTTTTTCTTATCAATTTTAATAAAAAGATAAGGGCGTTGTTTTTCCCTATTTGTAGAGGCTTTGTTAATATCTAGTCTTCTGTAAATCTTGTTAATGGCTTTCATAAACCTAGGGAATTCAATAGGTTTTATTAGGTAATCAAGCGCATCAAGTTCGTAGGTCTCAACTGCAAAATCAGTATATGCCGTTGTAATGATTATAAGCGGTGGATTTTCTAAACTTTTTATAAAATTCAGTCCATCTAAAACAGGCATATTTATGTCTAAAAAGATAACATCTACTGCGTTGTGTTTTAAAAAATTTAAGGCGTCAATAGCATTGCCAAATGTGTTTACAAGATCAGCGTCTTCAATTTGTTGCAGGTAGTTTTTCACAACATTAATAGCTAATGGCTCATCATCTATAATCAAGCATTTTATCTTCATCTGTAAGGTTTTTATTGACGTGTTAATTGCCAATTTATTTAAACATCTATCTGTTGCGTGAGGAAGGTGTAAATCTAGGACACCTTGATTTTTAACTTTACAACAAATAGCTTTTTGTCGCTCTTAATTGTTAATTTATAATCGTTACGGTTATAACCCAAGGCCAGTCGTTTTTTTACATTTTCTAAGCCAATTCCACCAGCTTTATTAAAGCGTTTTTTGTGTTTGGTATTAGATGGCATAGGATTAGATACTGTAAAATAAAGAAAATCTTCCTTAATAGTAAAGTCAATATCAATTTTAACATTTCCTATATTTTTATTAACGCCATGTTTAAAAGCATTTTCTATAAAAGAGAGTAGTAAAATAGGAGCAATGACTTTGTCTTGGATAGATCCGGATATAGACATGTTTACTTCTAGTTGCTCATCGTGTCTTACCTTTTCTAAATCTATATAGTTTTGAATACACAATATTTCGTTGGCTAAGGTTTGGCGTTTCTGTTTTGTTTCATAAAGTAAGTAACGCATCAGTTCAGAGAGCTTTAGGATAATCTTTGAGGTTTTATTTGATTTTTCGAGAGCTAAAGAGTTGATATTGTTTAGAGTGTTGAAAAAAAAGTGGGGTGATATCTGGCTCTTAAGAAACAATAATTCCGTTTCTAGTTGCGCTTTTTCAAGGTCGGCCACGCGCTTGTGTTCTTCCAGGAAATCTAAAGTCATCTTAATGGCAGTAACAAATGTAACGACATAAAGTTCGCCAATCATCATGTCGATGGTGTAGTTTAATGTCAGGCTTTCTGTTACCACCGGCCCTTCAGGCCATACATTGGTACTAACCAAATAGTAAGTTAGGTTGAATTTAACAAGTACCATTAAAAAAATGGCCGACAAGATTAAAATTATAAAAGGAATGTATTTCTTTTTATATACAAACTTGGGCATTAAGAAATAAATGTTGAAATAACATAAAATCATGTGAATGGGGAAACCGAACAAGCTTGTTTTAAGGGCGTAAGTGAAGTCGTTAAAAAAACTTCCCCAACGAAATGTGTTAAATAAAAAATAAATCAACCAAAATATTACATGGTGTTTTAAGGAAACACGATAAGACCGATTAGTATTAAAGTTCATGGTTAAAAAATTTATTTTTTTTGATGTTTAACTTAGTTAAGGTGTCGCCCGTCTAAATTTATTTTATTTCAGGCTAAAATTATGAATTTTTATATTGTTAAATAGTATGCTAAATTTCATGAAGAACATTTATTTATTTTTTTTGCTAGCAGTATTCACTTTAGGATGTAGTAAAGATGGTGAAAAAGAAAAATTAAAAAAGACAAGATTAACGGCACATGTAGATCCTTTTATCGGGACAGGTGGACATGGACATACCTATCCAGGCGCAACAGTTCCTTTTGGAATGCTACAAGTGAGCCCTGTAAATGGGATAAGTTCTTGGGATTGGTGTTCGGGTTATCATTATTCCGATTCCATTGCAGTTGGATTTAGTCACCTTAGTTTAAGTGGTACGGGGATAGGTGACCTAGCAGATATTTTGTTTATGCCGGTTAATAAGACTGTTGACTTGTCTAAAATGCCAAAATCACGTGATAGTATAAATTACAAATCCCGTTACAGTCATTCCAACGAAAAGGCTGCGCCTGGGCATTATCAACTGTTTTTAGAGGATCACGATATAAATGTAGAGCTAACAACGACCCAACGAACAGCTTACCACAAGTATACTTTTAAAGAAGGCGACGATCAAACTGTAGTCGTCGATCTTGGATTTGCTATTAATTGGGATAATCCCCTTAAGACAGGACTGCAAGTTGAAGATGCCTATACCTTAAGCGGATACCGTTTTAGTAAAGGGTGGGCAGCAAACCAAAAGGTGTTTTTTGTAGCGAAATTTTCAAAGCCAATAGTTAACCAAAAAATGTTTGCCGATGGAGAAGCATTACAGGGAGCTATTGCCAATGGCGTTAAAACGGGCGTACAGGTGTTTTTTGATAAAGAAGAAACAAATCAGTTACAGGTAAAGGTTGCTTTATCTTCGGTAAGCATTGAAAATGCGAAGGACAATTTAGAAACAGGGGATTTGGACTTTGAAGTTGTAAAAGGAGATGCTGAAAGGGATTGGCATAATGCCCTAAGTAAAATAAAAGTAGAAAGTGCCGTCGATTCATTGAAAACGATGTTTTACACAGCCATGTACCATGCACAGCTTGCCCCAGTGACATTCAGTGATAAAAATGGACAGTTTAGAAAAGAGAACGATAGCATTGTTACAGCAACCAATTATACAGCTTATTCAACACTGTCCCTCTGGGATACTTTTAGGGCAGAGCAGCCTTTGTTAACCCTAATTGCCCCTAATACAGTTTCAGATATCATCAATTCGATGTTGGCATATTATGAAACAAAAAAGATACTTCCTGTTTGGACGCTTTATGCTAATGAAACCAATACAATGACTGGCTATCACTCTATTCCGGTAATTGCCGAAGCATATATAAAAGGCATAAGAGGGTTTGATGCAGAAAAGGCCTTTGAAGCGATGAAAACTACCATGATGCAAGACGAACGTGGACTGCACCTCTATAAGAAATTCGGGTATATTCCTTACAGTTTATTAGATGAATCGGTTACAATTACTTTAGAATATGCCTATGATGACTGGTGTGTTGCCCAAATGGCCAAAGCATTGGGTAAAACTGAAGATTATGAATATTTTTTAAACCGTTCCAGAGCCTATCGCTATTTGTTTGACAAAGAAACTGGGTTTATGAGAGGTAAATCTGTAGATGGTAAGTCATGGAACGAACCTTTTGATCCTAAACATTCCAATCACAGGGAACAAACCGATTATACCGAAGGGAATGCCTGGCAACATAGTTGGTTTGTGCCACATGCCGTTGAAGACTTTATTAATTTACATGATAGCAATGCTATATTTACCAGTCGTTTGGAGCAACTCTTTACAGAAAGCTCCGAGATTACAGGAGATAATATTTCAGCCGATATTTCTGGTTTAATTGGGCAGTATGCGCATGGCAATGAGCCTAGCCATCATATAGCCTACCTGTTTAACCATGCAAACCAACCTTGGCGAACCCAATATTGGGTACGTCACATTTTGGACACACAATACAATACCACACCTAATGGTTTAAGTGGAAATGAAGATTGCGGACAGATGTCGGCATGGTATGTCTTGAGTTCGATTGGTTTGTACCCATTAAATCCAGCTTCGGGAGCCTATGAAATAGGTAGCCCCATTTTTGAAAAAGCGAGCATTAACCTCTCAGAAGGAAAAACATTTGTAATAGAAGCGGAAAATGTTTCAGATAAAAATATATATATACAATCTGCAACACTTAACGGTGAAGTATTTAACCAAACAAGTATTTCCCATAAAACAATTAAAGAAGGAGGCGTACTTCATTTTGTAATGGGATCAAAACCGAATAAAGAATGGGGTATTAAGTAGGTTTATGATTACTTTTGCGCGAATTAATTAATAGAACTGTGCTCAGGCATTGAAATCAAACTCGAAATAAGGAGTTAATAATATAGAATTATAGATGAATATCATTGACGTTTTAATAATAGTACTGTACATCGTTTTAACTTTGGGTGTGGGTATATGGATATCTAAACGCGCTTCAAAAGGTTTAGATTCCTATTTTCTTGGTGGAAAAAGTATTAAGTGGTACTATTTGGGCCTAAGTAATGGCTCCGGAATGTTCGATGTATCAGGAACTGCCTGGATGGTTGGTATCTTGTTCCTGTATGGCGTAAAAAGCTTTATGTTTATGTGGATGTGGCCTATTTGGAATCAGGTTTTCATCATGATTTTTTTGGCAGCATGGATACGGCGATCCAATATAATGACGGGCTCCGAATGGATATTAACACGTTTTGGAGATGATAGGGCGGGCAGGGCGTCACATTTAATTGTAGCAATTTTTGCAATTGTTGCTTCGGTAGGTTTCATCGCTTATTTCTTTGAGGGTGTTGGAAAATTTATGACCATTATCCTGCCTTGGGATTTAGCACTAATGTTTAATGATGGTGTGTTGTTGACTTCCGATCAAAGCTATGCCTTGATAATTATCTTCTTAACCACTTTGTATACTATTAAAGGCGGTATGTTCTCGGTAGTAGCCACAGAGGTATTACAATACGGTATTATGGTACTAGCAGGTATTTTAATAGCTGTATATGCGTTTGTTACTGTAACGGATGCTGAGATAAGCAGTGTGCTTTCCAGAGAATGGAATAACGTGTTTTTTGGGTGGGAGCTAGAAGGCTCTTGGTCAGGTAAATATGAGGCTTTTAACAGTTTAATTGATACTCAGGGTTATAAAATGTTTGGTGCATTTATAGGCATGTCACTTTTTAAAGGCTTTTTTGCAAGTATTGCAGGGCCTACGCCTAGTTACGATATGCAGCGGATTTTATCGACGCGTACTGTCAAAGAAGCTGCCTACATGAGTGGGTTTACCAATTTAATTCTTTTTATTCCTCGTTATTTGCTTATTGGAGGGATTGTTGTTTTGGCCCTGGCTTATATTGCTCCCGAGATGGCGGTGTCAAGTACGCTTAGCCTTGGCGATTTGGAGATTATTTTGCCAAAGGTCATTAACAATCATGTGCCTGTTGGGATTAAAGGTTTGTTGCTGGCAGGTTTATTGGCAGCTTTTATGTCTACGTTTTCGGCTTTTGTTAACTCTGGGCCGGCCTATATTGTAAACGATATTTACAAAAAGTACTTTAAACCAGAGGCAAGTAATAAACATTATATAAGAGCAAGCCACATTGCATCATTTGCAGTAGTTATTATAGGTGTCATTATGGGCTTCTTTGCAGAATCGATAAATTCTTTAACCCTATGGATTACCAGTGCGCTTTACGGAGGCTACGTGGCGGCTAACTTTTTAAAGTGGATCTGGTGGCGTTTTAATGGTTGGGGCTATTTTTGGGGGATGACAGCTGGCTTGTTTATAGCAACCTTGCAGTTTTTACTAGATCAAAATAAAGCAAATTTTGAAATGGGTTCTTGGTTATACGATTTGGCTCAAATACCGGCAATTTATATGTTCCCAATTATTTTTGGAGTATCTTTATTGGGCTCTTTTTTAGGAACCTTTCTAACACCCGCAACCAACATGGAAACATTAACGGCTTTCTATGAAAATGTGAGACCTTGGGGTTGGTGGAAACCAGTATATAATACCCTAAAAAAGGAGGATGCAAACATTACTAAGAATACAGATTTTACAAGCGATATGTTGAACTGTATTATTGGTGTAATATGGCAGTCCAGTATGATTTTGTTGCCTATCTACTTTATGGTAAGAGAATATCCTAAGATGTTTGTGGCTTTGTTTGTGTTTTTGATTACTTCAGCTATACTGAAGTTTACCTGGTTGGATAAAGTAAAAAAATATAAAAATTAAATATGAAGATGAATTCTATTCCGTGGCAAGATAGACCGGAAAATTGTAGTGATGTAATGTGGCGTTACAGCGAAAACCCTATTATAGATAGATATGCCATACCATCGTCTAATAGTATTTTTAACAGTGCAGTTGTACCATTTAAAGATGGTTTTGCGGGGGTTTTTAGATGTGACAATAAGGCGGTGCAGATGAATATCTTTGCCGGATTCAGTAAAAATGGAATCGATTGGGATATCAATCATGAGCCTATTGTCATGCAGGCAGGCAATACAGAAATGATAGATTCAGACTATAAATACGATCCACGTGTTGTTTTTATAGAAGATCGTTATTGGATTACCTGGTGTAATGGTTACCATGGACCAACAATAGGGATTGCCTATACCTTTGATTTTAAGGAGTTTTTTCAGTGTGAGAATGCCTTTTTACCGTTTAACAGAAATGGTGTGCTCTTTCCCCAGAAAATCAATGGAAAGTATGCAATGTTGAGTCGACCCAGTGACAATGGGCATACGCCGTTTGGCGATATTTATATTAGTTACAGCCCAGACATGAAATATTGGGGCGAGCATCGCTGTGTGATGAAAGCCACGCCTTTTGAAGACAGCGCCTGGCAATGTACCAAAATAGGAGCAGGGCCAATCCCGATACTTACAGACGAAGGTTGGCTTATGTTATATCATGGGGTTATTAATACATGCAACGGATTTAGGTATGCAATGGGCGCCGCCATTCTTGAAACCGATGCACCCGATAAGGTAAAATACAGAACACAACCTTATTTGTTGGGACCAGCAAAAACATATGAGATGGTTGGCGACGTACCTAATGTAGTATTTCCATGTGCGGCCTTGCACGACACTAAAGAAGATAAATTGGCGGTTTACTATGGTGCGGCCGATACAGTAGTAGCAATGGCTTTTGGGAAATTGAGCGAAGTGGTTCAGTTTACAAAAGAAAACAGTTTGTAATTTTTTAGAATGGATTTAAAGTTTAAATTCTTAATAATTGTTAGTAGTATTTCTTTTGCTGCTTATGCCCAGCAAAAGAAAGAAATTATACCACAAACCTATGTAGCTCATAAAGTTTCTGAGACCATTGTTATAGATGGGAAAGCAGATGAGTCTTCATGGAAGCAAGCTCCTTGGACAAATGATTTTATTGATATTGAGGGTGTGGTAAAGCCAACCTATCAAACACAGGTAAAAATGCTATGGGATGAAACGTATTTTTACATATTGGCAAAGATGGAAGAACCTCATGTATGGGCAACTTTAAAACAACGGGATACGATCATTTTTTACAATAACGACTTTGAAGTGTTTGTAGATCCCGATGGTGACAGTTTTAACTATTATGAGCTAGAGTTAAATGCCCTGAATACGGTCTGGGATTTGTTTTTAACAAAGCCTTACAGAGCGGGCAATGTCGTTTTAAACGACTGGGATATTAATGGTTTTAAATCGGCAGTACATGTCGATGGAACTTTAAACAACCCAAACGATATAGATAAAGGCTGGACATTGGAAATGGCTATTCCTTGGAGTGTTTATAAAACATCCTATCATCACGATGTGGTGCCAAGAGATACATTTTGGCGTGTTAATTTTTCGAGGGTCAATTGGGATCATCAAATTACCAATGGAACATACGAAAGGAAAAAGGACGCTAACGGAAAACACCTTCACGAGTATAACTGGGTGTGGTCTCCAATAGGTGTAATTAACATGCACGAACCTGAAAATTGGGGCTATGTGTATTTTTCTTCCAAAGGGCTGGAGGCTCAGGTAGATTTCACCATACCCAACGATGAAAAAATAAAATGGGAGTTGTTCAAGCTATATCGAGCGCAAAGAAGCTATTATGCCTCAAATAAGAAGCGAGCAACGACCATAAAAGATATTAATCCATTAGCTATTATTGTTGAAGGTGTTGAAATAAAACCAGTATTGGAAAATCACAGTTTTGGTTGGACTATTTCAGTTAAAAGCCCCTTTACAAATGATTTACTGATAATTAAAGAAGATGGTGCGTTTTCAAAAAGAAAATAGTGATTCGATCGCAGCAGGGTTAGTTGTAATTAAATGATATACAGATGCTACAATTAAGTTTAAAAAATAATACGAATGGATTTGTGAGATCAAGCGTTCTTTTTTTGCTCGCATTAACATTTTTTTCCTGTTCAAAGGCAGAAAAAAAACAAGACGTTTTAGACAAACCCTTGAAAGTGATTGGATATGTCGCGGGTTATGAAGATTTTGATCCCTCAAAAGTAGATGCAAGCAAACTAACACATATTAATTATGCCTTTGCGAATATTGTGGATGGGAATGTTCAATTTGAACTAGATGTAGATTCCGTTAAAATAGCTAGTTTAATGGCTTTAAAGAAATCAAATCCCAATTTAAAAGTGCTGTATTCCGTTGGTGGTTGGGTTTGGTCAGATAAGTTTTCCCATGTTGCTGCTTTCGATAAATCCCGAAAAAAGTTTGCCAATAGTTGTGTGCAACTAATGAAAAAACACGGATTTGACGGTGTGGATCTCGATTGGGAATACCCAGGACAACGTGCAGAAGATAATGCCTTTCGTCCATCCGATAAAGAAAACTTTACTTTACTCCTTAAGGCCATTCGTGAAGCTTTAGAAATACAAGGAGAGAAGGACAACACCCATTATTTATTAACCATTGCTACAGGATCAGATCAAGCATATATCGATCATACCGATTTAGGAAAAGCACATCAATACCTTGATTTCATTAATGTTATGTGCTACGATTTCTATCATGGATGGTTTTTCCAAACGGGTCACCATGCTAATTTGTTCCCATCAAATAAAGAAAGATTTGAAGGCAACAGTGGTTTGCAAGCCATTGAGAGACATATAGAAGCAGGTGTGCCAGCAAATAAGCTGATAATGGGAATCCCTTTTTATGGAAGACAATGGGAAAAAGTAAACCTAGGAAGCGATGGCTTATACCAGTCGGCCATGTCAACCGGGGTTATTGTGCCTTATTGGGATATTGTTGAAAAGTTAATGTCTGGTAAGTATAAGAAGGGATACGATGAGTCAGCTAAAGCCTCATACCTATGGAATGAACAGGACAGTATTTTTATTTCCTGGGAAACGCCCAAAGAAATCCAATTAAAATCGAAATTCATTAAAGAAAAAGGATTAGGAGGCGCCATGTTTTGGGAGTATAGTTTAGATAAAGATCAAGAACTGTTAAATGTACTCTTTGAAAGTTTACATTAAAGATTAAGTTAAAAGATGAGTTCAATGATAAAAACATTTAGAAATGAAAACGAAATACATATTATTATTTGCAATAAGCTTGCTTTTTGTTTCATGTAACCAAAAGGAAAGTGAAAAAAATACAGCTCATATAACGCAAGAAGAGCCAGAAAAAGAAGCATTTAAATTTGGTGTTTGGATTACTTCAAAAAAGGGAAAATCGGATGAAGCCTATGCCGAGGAATTTAAAAAGTATAGCGATGCAGGGATCGATGAGGTTTTAATAAACACCGGTACCGATCCTGTAGAATTGAAGCGATTAGTACCTATAGCAGATAAAGCAGGGTTAAAAGTACACGCGTGGATTATGGCTATGAATCGTCCGGGCGATACGGTGGCTTTAAAACACCCCGATTGGTACGTTGTAAGTCGCGATGGAAAATCCTGTTTCGACCACCGCCCTTATGTAGGATACTACCAGTGGTTATGCCCAACCAGAAAAGAGTCGCGTAATCATGTTTTAGGTTTGGTAGAAGGTTTGGCAAAAGTGGATGGCATAGAAAGTGTGCATTTGGATTATATCCGTTTCCCAGACATTTTTTTACCGATTGGTTTATTGCCCAAATATAACTTAACCCAAGACACCGAAATGGCAGAATACGACTTTTGTTATTGCGATGTGTGTATTAGCGAATTCGAAAAAATACACCATAAAAACCCTAAAGAAAGTGAAAATACGGCAATTGATATGGAGTGGAAGAACTTTAGGTTAAATGCAATCAAATCCGTTGTAGATGATGCCTATAAAATAGTACACAAATACAATAAACGCTTAACAGCAGCCGTGTTTCCCTATCCAGAAATGGCAGACCATATGGTACGTCAACGTTGGGATAAATGGGATATAGATGAAGTCTACCCTATGATATACCATGGATTTTACAATGAAGAAATAGATTGGATAGGCTATGCTACCAAGCAAGGCGTTAGTGATGTTGAAGAAATGAACACAGGTATCAATACAGGTGTCTTTTTACCGGCTTTTGCATCGGCCGATGAATTAAAAGAAGCAATTTATTTAGCAAAGGATAATGGCGCAAAGGGTGTAACATTTTTTGATGGACCAGCATTAAAAGAAGATCATTTAAAAGTAATTAAAGAAGCAAAAGAAGATATAAGAAAGTAAACTGCCTCGGAGCAAGTCTCAGAGTATTTAAATCTCGATTATCGAATAAGATTATGCGTAAATATAGTTTCATTGTTGTAGCAATAACAGCACTTTTTTTTAATTGTGCCCAAAAGGCCCATGAAACGAAATTAAAACGCACCTCCTTTGTAAATCCATTTATAGGAACCGAAGGACCCGGGAACACCTATCCCGGAGCAACAGTGCCTTTTGGAATGGTGCAATTAAGCCCCGATATTGGTATTCCTGGTTGGGACCGGATAGCGGGCTATTATTATCAGGATTCCATAATTACCGGATTTTCCCATACCCATTTAACAGGAACAGGTGCTGGCGATTTATACGATATTCTGGTAATGCCCACCAATAGACGATTTAACGAACGTATAGAAGCCAACAATTTTAAACCCTTTTCTAAATTTTCCCATAAAAAGGAAGCTGCAGCACCAGGCTATTACACGGTTGATCTTTTAGACTATGGCATAAAAGCAGAACTTACGGCAACCGCAAGAACAGGAATACACAAATACAAGTTTCCTAAAGATTCACTGTCGCAAATCCATATCGATTTGGGCTATGCCCTTAACTGGGATGCTCCAACCGATACAGGTATAAAGATCGTTAATGATACCACAATTCAAGGTTATAGAAAATCAACTGGTTGGGCAAAAGACCAACGCATTTATTTTGAAATTAAATTATCCAAACCATTTGATTCGTATCAGCTTTATAAAGGAGATTCCCTTGTAAAAGGTAGTGCTAGTAGTAAGAATACCAAAGTTGTTTTAAATTATAAGACAGAAACTGATGAGACAATTGTTTTAAGAACAGGTTTATCAACAGCGAGTATTGAAGGCGCAAAAAAGTCTCTAAGCATTGAGGCTCCACATTTTAATTTTGAAGCCTATAGACAAGCAGCCGATAGTATTTGGGAAGCGCAATTACAAAAAATAGAGATTAAAACCAGCGCACCAGACAAAAAGGAGATTTTTTACACCATGCTGTATCAATCTATGTTGGCACCCACCTTGCTAAGTGATCTTAATGGCGATTATAAAGGGGCCAACGATACCATTGTTAAAGCCAAAGATTTTAATAGATACGATACATTTTCTTTATGGGATACCTATCGGGCGGCACACCCATTGTATACTGTTATGCATCCTGCTAGAGTGTCACATATGATGCGGTCACTATTAGCGCATTATAAAGAAACAGGCTTGCTGCCTGTTTGGTCTATGCAAGGCAATGAAACCAATATGATGATTGGTTACCATGCAGTTCCCGTTATCGTTGATGCTTACTTTAAAGGCATTAAAGGCTTTGATGTTAAACTAGCTTACGAGGCTTGTAAGGCCAGTGCTATGGACGATGCCCGTCAAATTGAAGACTATAAAGAATTGGGCTATGTTCCTATAGATGAACATCACGAGAACTGGTCGGTTTCAAAAACCTTAGAGTACGCTTACGATGATTGGTGCATTGCACAATTTGCCAAGGCTTTAGGAGAAATGGATGATTATGATTATTTTATGGAGCGCTCCGAAAATTGGAGACATGTATATGATTCGAAAAGTACGTTTATGCGTCCAAAATTTGAGGATGGTTCCTTTATAAAATCATTTGTTCCAAAAGAGTATACACCATATTTCTGTGAAAGTAATGCATGGCAATATATGTGGTCGGTACCCCAAAATATTGAAGGATTAATTGCAGCTGTTGGGGGTAATGAGGCTTTCGAAAAGAAACTGGACTCTATGTTTACATTAAATCCATTGCCTACCGATAAGTTGCCCATTTTTAGTACCGGCATGATTGGGCAATATGCCCATGGCAATGAACCAAGCCATCATGTTGGATACCTTTATAACTATATAGGTAAACCGTGGAAAACACAAGAGATTATTAGAGATGTTTTAGAATCCCAATATAAAAACACACCTAACGGACATTGCGGTAATGAGGATTGCGGACAAATGTCGTCCTGGTATGTGTTTAGTTCATTAGGCTTTTACCCTGTAAATCCAGCGCAAGGGATTTATGCCTTTGGCTCCCCTATTTTTGATAGAGCGGTGATTAATTTAGAAAACGGGAGATCGTTTGTCATAGAGACTGTTAATGATTTAGAAGAGAACAAATACATCCAATCGATAGTTTTAAATCGAAAAAAAATAAAGCGAAACTATATTACACATAAAGAAATTATGAACGGAGGCACCTTACGTTTTGTTATGGGCAATAAACCTGCTAAAAATAGCAACTACACAATGGCCTTATCATCAAAAATATACAATTAATAAGGAAATACATGTCAGATAGAAGAGATTTTATAAAAAAAGCGGCCTTGGGAACTATAGGAATAAGTACCGTAATAGGATGTAAAGAAGGGGCGAAAGAAGAAACCATAGCAGCTACCAACAAGCCAATTGACCAAGGTAAGCGCAAACCGGTAATTATTTCAACATGGAAACACGGTTTTCCGGCAAATGAAGCGGCCTGGAAAACACTTAGCGGTGGTGGAACTGGGATAGACGCCGTAGAAGCCGGTGTTAGAGTGTCTGAAGCAGACCCGAAAGAACGTAGTGTAGGGTACGGTGGTTTACCAGATAGAGAAGGTAAAGTAACGCTCGATGCCTGTATTATGGACTCCGATAGTAATTGTGGTTCCGTAGCATTTTTACAAGGGATTAAACATCCTATTTCGGTAGCTAGAAAGGTTATGGAAGAAACGCCCCATGTTATGTTGGTAGGCCAAGGCGCTCTGAATTTTGCATTATCAAAAGGCTTTAAAGAGGAAAACCTGCTAACGCCTGAATCTGAAAAGGATTGGAAAAAATGGCTCGAAAAATCGAAGTATAAACCTGTTATAAATATCGAGAATCACGATACCATTAGTATGCTGGCTTTGGATGAAAACGGTAACCTGTCAGGGGCATGTACAACCAGTGGAGCCGCTTGGAAGCTACATGGACGCGTTGGCGATTCACCTATCATTGGAGCTGGGTTGTTTTTAGATAATGAAGTAGGAGCGGCAGCAGCTACAGGTTTAGGAGAAGCCGTAATACGAACTGCAGGTAGTGCCATGGTAGTAGAACAAATGCGTATGGGGAAATCGCCAGAAGAAGCATGTAAAATTATTGTAGAACGCATTTTTAATAAACACCAAAACCATAAAGATATGGAGTATCTTCAAGTAGGGTTTATAGCTGTTAACAAAAATGGTGAATACGGAGGTTACAGCTTGCGATCTGGATTTAATTATGCCGTTTGCGATGCAGAAAAAGGAAACAGGATGGAAGATGCCTCATTTAAAATGACTTGGGATGAAAAATAGAAATAAAAATAGAATGGTTAAAACATATAGATTAGTTATTGTAGCTCTTTTTTTAGGGTTGTTCGCATGTCAGACAAAACACGTTTCATTTACCGAAAGTGATATTCAAATAATCCCGAAGCCAGCTGAGGTAACATTACAAGAAGGTGGTTTTGCGTTTTCTGAGAGCACACAGTTTGTCGTTTCAGACGAAACGCAAAAGGTTATTTCAGAGGCGCTATTAGCTAAGTTTCAAAAAGCCGCGGGATGGACTCCCAGTGTAACAAATAGTGCCCCTTCAAAAAATTATGTTCAATTTATAACAGCCAACGAACTTGCAGAAGAAGCCTATAAATTAGAAGTAACTTCAAATCATATAAATATTAGTGCCAGTGCAAATGCAGGATTTATTTATGGCTTGGAAACTGTTCGTCAGTTATTGCCTGTAGCTATTGAAAGCCCAGAAGTTGTAAGTAACATCGACTGGGTCATCCCTAATGTTCTGATTCAGGACCAACCACGTTTTAAGTGGCGTGGTTTAATGTTGGATCTGTCCCGTCATTTTTTTGGTAAGGAGTATCTTAAAAAGACCATAGATCGATTAGCAATGCACAAAATGAATGTATTGCATTTGCATTTAGTTGATGATCAAGGTTGGCGTATAGAAATAAAAAAATATCCAAAACTTACCGAAGTAGGAGCTTGGCGTGTGGATCAGGAACACTTGGCATGGAATGCAAGATTAGCAACCAAACCGGGAGAAAAAGGAACCTATGGAGGCTTTTTAACACAAGAAGAATTAAAAGAACTGGTAGCTTACGCAAAAACCAAAAATGTAGAGATCGTACCGGAGATCGAAATGCCAGCACACGTTACCAGTGCTATTGCATCCTATCCAGAATATTCCTGTTTAGAGAAACCTGTAGGTGTACCGTCTGGAGGACTTTGGCCTATTACAGACATTTATTGCGCAGGAAAGGATAGCACATTCGAGTTTTTACAAGATATCCTTACCGAGGTGATGGCAATCTTTCCTTCTAAATACATCCATATAGGAGGCGATGAAGCAACAAAGACCAATTGGAAAACCTGTCCGCATTGTCAAAAGCGAATGAAAACAGAAGGATTGCACGATGTAGAAGCATTGCAAAGTTACTTTGTAAAACGTATGGAGAAATTCATTAATGCCCATGGCAAAAAACTAATAGGCTGGGATGAGATTTTAGAAGGCGGACTGGCACCTGATGCTACAGTTATGAGTTGGCGTGGTGTAAAAGGAGGCGTAGAAGCAGCAAAGCAAGGACACGATGTGGTAATGACACCCGGAACGCATTGCTATTTTGACCATTATCAGGGCCCTCAAAGTTACGAGCCACTTGCTTGGGGAGGGTTTACACCCTTAAGTAAGGTTTATACCTTCGATCCGGTAGTCGATACCATGACACCAGAAGAAGCTAAGCATGTGTTGGGAGGTCAAGCCAATTTATGGGCAGAATTTATTCCAACCGAAGCACAGTCTGAGTATATGATATATCCAAGATTGGCCGCTTTATCCGAAACCGTTTGGAGCCCTAAAGAGTTGCGGAATTGGGAAGATTTTTCGTCGCGTATAAGTACCATGTTTAAAAGATACAAACAATTAGGCATCAACTATGCAAAAAGTGCCTATTTGGTAACGTCTGAAGCTAAAGTAAATATTGAAGAAAAGGTAGTGGACGTTGTTTTAAAGAATGAGTTTCCTTCAGCAGATATTCGATACACCATTGATGGTAGTGAAGTAAATGCCAGTTCGGAAAAATATATGAAACCGATAAAACTTACCAAAACAACACGTATAAGAGCCTCTTTGTTCGATGAAGAGCAACCAGTAGGTAAAGCATTTGATGAAACAATAAAATTCCATAAAGCGGTTGGTAAAAGAGTTGAATACAAAGAGAAGTATAGTGATAGCTATCAAGGAGCCGGTGCCTTTGGAATGGTAAATGCATTACGCGGATCAAAAAATTTCCATGATGGGCAATGGCAGGCATGGATAGGAAAAGATATGGAAGTAACGATTGATTTAGAAAATGAAGAGACCATTCATCAAGTAACAGTGGGAACTTTAGAGAATCAAGGACCAGGTATCTATTTCCCAATTGCTGTTGAGGTTTATGTTTCTAACGATGGCAAAACGTTTGAAAAAACTGGACAAATCGAAAGAAGGTATGCTGAAAATTCGAAATCTGAATTAAAAGAGTTTACCGTGAGTTTTACAGAGCGTAAGGCCCGCTATGTAAAAGTAAAAGCGATCAATTTAAAGCGAGCTCCAAATGGTGGCGGAACCTGGCTGTTTGTTGATGAAATAATTGTGGATTAGAGGTCTTTATATTAGAAATCTTTTGGATGCAATTTTGTATATTTAAAAGATAAAGTGTTGATTAATAGTAATTTGTGTTATTTTGTGAGATTTTTAGTGTTTAGGCCTTTCAATTGTATTATAAATCAAAATAGGAAGCAGTAATGTCAAATAAACAAGGAAATAAAAAATCGGGGATTTTAATATTATATTTTGCAATACCCTTCATTATTGTGTTGTTAGTAAAGTATAGTATTAGCATGTCTCGAGATCAGTATCAGGGGCTTGGTGAAAATTCTGCTGGTTCGGAAAAAGAGCAGCTGGCAGACATGGGTATGAAGCTTCCAGATACTGTCGATTTTATTTTTCATGTGAAACCAATACTTTCAGATCGATGCTATCTTTGTCACGGTCCCGATGAGGGGACACGTGAAGCCGGTTTACGATTTGACACCAAAGAAGGGGCTTTTGCAGCTATTGGAGAACATTTAGATAAATACGCAATTGTTCCTGGAGATGCTGCTTCCAGTAGATTGGTATTTAAAATTAATAGTACCGATCCCGAACAAATAATGCCACCACCAGACTCCAACCTTACTTTGTCGGAGTACGAAAAGCAAATCCTTACCAAATGGATAGAACAAGGAGCTGTTTGGAAAGATCATTGGTCGTTTGTGCCACCCAAGAAAAAGGAAGTGCCTTCCATTTCAAATCCCGAATGGGCTAGTAACGAAATAGATTATTTTATCGCAAAACGTCTAGAACAAGAAGGATTAGCACCTTCTGAAAAAGCAACTAAGGAAAAACTAATACGAAAGGTATATTTTGATCTTACAGGGTTGCCGCCGTCTATAGAGGAAATAGATACTTTTATAAATGATAAGGATGCAAATGCATACGAAAAAGTAGTTGATCACTTGTTGGCCTCTCCTGCTTACGGAGAGCATATGGCATCAGGTTGGTTGGATCTCTCCAGATATGCCGATACACACGGTTATCAAGACGACCTGGAACGGGTTATGTGGCCCTGGCGAGATTGGGTAATAAGTGCTATTAATAGAAACATGCCTTACAATCAATTTGTAAAATGGCAGTTGGCAGGCGATTTATTGCCAGATGCAACACTCGAACAAATTGTAGCAACAGGTTTCAACAGAAATCATAAAATAACACAAGAAGGCGGGGTGATAGATGAAGAATACCGTGTAGAATACGTAAAGGACAGGGCCAATACTACCGCTAAAGCACTTATGGGCTTAACCATGGAGTGTGCGCAGTGCCATGACCATAAATACGATCCTATTTCACAAAAAGAATACTACGGCTTTTATGGGTTTTTTAATAAAGTAAATGAAAAAGGGCGTATTGATTATAATGAAATACCCGAGCCTAATGTAAAGATAACGCCCAAAGAGGTTAAAGAAACACTGTCGTTTATAAACTTGCCGGACTCTATTAAGGAAGTACGTCTCATGGTTATGAAGGACGATGCGCCAGATAGAAAAACACATATATTAAAGCGCGGACAATATGACGCACCATCAGAAGAAGTCTCTTTGAGTACTCCAGAAGTCGTATTTGTTTACTCCGATTCGCTTCCTAAAAACAGACTTGGATTGGCAGATTGGTTCTTTAGTGAAGGGAACACTTTAACGTCCAGAGTTGCAGTAAACAGGATGTGGCAACACATTTTTGGTGTTGGTATCGTTTCTACTTCCGATGATTTTGGAAATCAGGGAGCCCTACCATCCCACCCCGATTTGTTAGATTGGCTAGCCGTTACCTTTAGGGAAGACGGATGGGATGTAAAGAAAATGTATAAACGCATGGTCATGTCCAGCACTTACCAACAAACATCAAAAGTTACGCCACAGCTTTTAGAAGCCGATCCAGATAATGTTTTGCTGGCCAGAAGTTCTCGTAGTAAACTAACTGCCGAAATGATCCGGGACAATGCATTAGCTGTAAGTGGCTTGTTAGTTAATAAAATTGGTGGACCAAGTGTGAAACCCTATCAACCACCAGGGTTATGGGCTGAAACTACCTCTGGTCAGGGGCTTACAAAGTATATACCCGATACGGGAGAGAACCTTTATAGGCGTAGTTTATATACGTTCTGGAAACGTACAGTTCCCCCTCCGTCTATGATGACTTTCGACGCACCTACCAGGGATTTTTGTGAAGTGAAGCGCCAAAAAACAAGCACACCTTTACAAGCCTTGGTAATGCTTAACGATCCGCAGTTGATTGAGGCAGCAGAGCATCTGGCTATGAATACACTGGAGAATGAAGCAACCACAGACGAGGAACGCGTTAAAACCATATTTAGAAAAATAACCTCTCGTTTCCCAGAAGAAAACGAAATAGACGAATTAGTGCAATATCTAGAATATGTAAAAGATAGTTACGATACAACTAACAGCGATGTAACAAAAGCAGAGGGGCCATCTAAAGACGTTTATGCTTACACCGTTTTAACAAGTATGATTTTTAATCTGGATGAAGCTATTATAAAAGGGTAAGGCCATGGAAGAATTATCACAACATTTTATTAATAATAACAGAAGGCATTTTTTAAAGAAAATGGGGTTAGGCATTGGTGGGATAGCCGCTGCTTCTTTGTTGGACCCGTTTAGTTCTGTTGCAGGAAGTAATCCCGCGGATGAATTGGCATTAAAACTGCCACATTTTGCTCCAAAAGCAAAACGGGTTATATACCTGTTTCAAAGTGGAGGGCCTTCTCAATTAGAGCTTTTTGATTATAAGCCCCTATTGGATAAATTAAGGGGTGAAGACTTGCCCGATTCTGTCAGAAATGGACAACGCTTAACAGGAATGACCTCTGGACAAGATAAATTTCCTCTGGTTGGAAGTAATTTCAAATTTGACCAATATGGACAATCCAGGGCATGGGTTAGTAGTTTGATGCCATACACTGCTAAAGTGGTCGATGAACTCTGTTTTATAAAATCGATGCATACAGAGGCTATTAACCACGATCCGGCTATTACCTTTTTTCAAACAGGCTCCCAACAGGCTGGACGTCCTAGTATGGGGTCATGGATGAGTTATGGTTTGGGAAGCCTAAATGAAAACTTACCAACATTTACGGTACTGCTATCAAGGGGTACCGGGAGACCTTTTTCACAACCCCTATACTCTAGGCTTTGGGGCAATGGCTTTTTAAGTTCTTTGCATCAGGGTGTACAGTTCAGGTCAGGTAAAGATCCCGTACTATACCTTAAGGATCCGGAAGGTATGTCCAGGAGTGAACGTAGAAAGATGTTAGACCATATAAATGAGTTAAACCAGAAGCAAGAAGCAGAATTTGGAGATCCGGAAATAAATAGCAGGATTGCGCAATACGAAATGGCATACCGCATGCAAACATCAGTTCCGGATACCATGAATATTGATGATGAACCCGAGCATATTATCCAGATGTACGGTATGGATGCCCTAACACCGGGGACTTATGCCGCTAATTGTTTGTTGGCAAGACGTATGGTAGAACGCGATGTTCGGTTTGTTCAGTTGTATCATATGGGATGGGATCAACATTTTGATCTGCCTTCACAGATAGAAAAACAAGCCAAAGACATCGATCAGGCGACAGCAGCCTTAATCATGGATTTAAAGCAACGTGGTTTGTTAGAAGATACTTTGGTTATATGGGGCGGTGAATTTGGAAGAACAAATTACAGTCAGGGTGTGCTAACGGAAACAAATTATGGTAGGGACCATCATCCTAAATGTTTTACCATGTTTATGGCAGGAGGTGGTGTAAAACCAGGCTTTACATATGGTGAGACAGATGATTTTGGGTATAATATTGTAAAAGACCCGGTACATGTACACGATTTACAAGCTACGGTTATGCATCTAATGGGAGTTGACCATACAAAATTTACCTATAAGCATCAGGGAAGACGATTTAGACTTACCGACGTATCCGGACATGTTGTTCACGATCTTTTATCTTAACTAATTATGAGTCGTAGAAAGTTCTTAAAACAATCCTCTTTATTGTCACTTGGTGTGTTAACTACTTCAATGTATGGTAGTGCCTTTTCCTTTAATGCAAACAGTGATGTGATAATAGGCCATAATTCGCATCGCTACAAAGTGGATATGGCATGGGGGAATTTGGATGCATCCAAAACGCCGGTTAAAGACTGCCATGAGATGGTACAGGATTCCAAAGGACGTATCGTTTTACTTACCAATCACACTAAAAACAATGTGATTATTTACGACAAGTCCGGGAAGTTCATTTCAAGTTGGGGAACCGAATACCCCGGAGGGCACGGTCTTACTTTAGTTAAGGAAAATGGTGAGGATTTTTTATTGATAACCGATTACGAGCGACATCAGGTCATAAAGACGACAATTGATGGTAAAGTCGTTTTTGAAATAAATTACCCTGCAGATACTGGAAAATACAATAACAAAAACGAGTTCAAGCCAACAGAAACAACCGTTTTGGAGAATGGCGATTTTTATGTGGCTGATGGCTATGGTAACCAGTATATTACACATTACAATCATAAAGGAGAGTTGCTCAATATATTTGGTGGCAGGGGGATTGAAGATGACAAGTTTTTAAATGCACATGGTATTTGTTACGATAACAGGGACAAGAATAACCCCTCGCTGTTAATATCGGCTAGAGAATTAAATATTTTAAAGCGCTTCGATTTACAAGGTAACTATTTAGAATCGGTTCCCGTACCCGGAGCTTTGATCTGCAGACCGGTAATCCATAAGAACGACATCTATTTTGCCGTCCTAAAATCGAAAAATGCACCAAATAGCGATTCGGGCTTTTTGTTGATTATGAATGAAAAGAACGAAGTGGTTTCTTGTCCGGGAGCTACCGCTCCATCATATGCCAATAACAAATTGGAAGAATTATACCAAACGGTTAGGTTGTTTCAACACCCGCATGATGTCTGTATAGATGATGATGAAAACATGTATGTAGCACAATGGAATTCAGGTCATACCTATCCAATAAAACTAATACGTGTATGAGACTGTTACTGGTGTTTTATTGTTTGGTGTTTTTTAACTGTACCCAAAAAAGAAGTACGCAATTTTTACAACCCAATCAGGTTAGTTTGGCACAGCCCAGAGTAGTAGCTAACAGTACCTTAATAGATTCTTTTGTTACTATTAAAGCCAATTTAAAATTGGACGACGTGTCTATTTATTATACCTCTAATGGAGAAGAGCCTAGCAGGTCAACAACAAAATATGAACATCCAATCAAGGTGTCAAATCCAGGAACCTTTAAATTTAAGGCCTATCATACCGATTGGAATCCCAGTGAATTTACCGCGCTGACACTCTATAAAAAGGGGCTGGATGCAGATACTATTGTATGGCATTCTAAAAGCAGTGAAAAATATAAAGGACAAGGTGAAAACACGTTAATTAATCAAACCAAAGCCTCATTGAATTTTAGTGATCCCCAATGGGTTGGCTTTGATACCATTGCTTCCGCAACCGTTTCATTTAAAGACAATACGTTTGTGAAATTATTAACCGTAAGTTATTTAAACGATGCAGGCTCTTGGATATTCCCTCCAGAGTCTATAACCGTGATTTTAAACGAAGATATATCTACCAAGAAAACAGAAACTATAAAATCTTTAAATTCCCTAACGGCAAGAAAAATGGAAACTGTAAAGATTCCTATTGAAGCAGAAGTTAAGTCTTTAAGGGTAGAAGTACATAATTTACAGTCTATACCAGAATGGCATGAGGGACATGGTACAAAAGCGTGGTTGTTTATGGATGAATGGATTTTAAACTAAAGAAAGTATGTTAAAAGATTTAAGAAACTTTAAGGAAAGTCTTTTATTTGCAGTATGTTTATTAGTATCGGGTTATTCCAATGCTTCTAATGGAGATGATGTTCCCAGAATAATACTGGCTTTAGGACGTTTGCATCCGTTGATTTTACACTTGCCTATAGGAGCCTTGCTGTTAACGTTTTTTCTGGATATTGTTGGAAGAATAAGAAAGAATTACCCAAAGCAAATTATAAAATATGCATTAGGTTTTTCGTCGCTATTTTCAATCATGGCGTGTGTTTTTGGTTATTTTCTTTCTTTAGAAGATGGTTATTCTGGAAAAACCCTAGATATCCATTTTTGGACAGGTATCTTATCAGCTACATTAATTACGCTGCTTTTTTTATTATGTGATAAAGAGAATAAACAATTAAAACGATTATTCTTTCCGCTATTTGTTGGAACGATTGTTAGTATAAGTGTCGCTGGCCACTACGGTAGTGTTTTAACACGTGGTGATAATTTTTTAACAGAATATATAAAAGCACCACCTAAACTACAAACTATAGAGCATATAGACAGTCTAAATATGTATGACAATGTGGTGTTAAAGATATTTGATGATAAATGTACGCAGTGTCATAATACCACAAAAAGAAAAGGGGATTTGGCATTAATTTCTAAAGAAAGTTTACTAGAGGGTGGTGAATCGGGAGACGTGATCTCTTTGGGGAATTCCAGGGAGAGTTTGCTGTACAAGCATATCATGCTTCCCATTTCAGACGAGGATCATATGCCGCCGGAAGGTAAACCCCAACTAACAAAAGATGAGTTATGGCTTATAAAATATTGGTTAGATAATAGTGGAGAGGTAGATAATAAAGTGGTTGCCATCGCAAAAAATGATACCTTAAACAAGTTATTGAAGAAGTATCTGGTCTTTGAAGAAAAGCATATCGAGGAAGCTGCCTTAGGAGCTATCCAAGATGTAGAAGACGAAGGTTTCTTAGTCCGAAAGCTGGTGCCTACAGAACCCGAACTTTGGGTGAAATATAATAATAAGGTAATTGCAAAAGAAGCAGTAAAGACATTGGTCGATCTAAAAGATCAAATTGTTGAATTGGATCTAAGCAATACGTCTTTAACCGACGATATGACAAGCGGGTTGAGAAAACTAAAGAATCTGGAAAAGCTGGAATTAAATAATACGCAAATAACAGATAAAGCTTTAAAACACTTAAAACATTTAAAAGCACTTAAAATTTTAAATCTTGTCGGCAATGATATTAGTGAACAAGGGTTGGAGAATTTGTTGACTTCCATAACTCCCGAGCACGTGTATGCCTGGAAAACAAAAATAGACCAAAGGCTGGCTCAAAAGTTAAGTAATGACTTTGATGTTAAGATAAACAGTGGTGTTACAGGCTTTGTAGAAACGACGCAGTTAAAAGTACCTTTTATGGTAACAAAAAAGGCATTGTTTGTTGATACCATAAGCATTAAGCTCGATTCCAAGTTAAGAAACACAAAAATATTTTACACCTTAAACGGGGACGAACCAGATACCACTGCCTTACAGTATACCAAACCTATCATGCTTGATACAAATGCAACTATTGCAGTTAAAGCCTTTAAAAAAGGATGGAATCCAAGTGAGACATTAAAGCGTGATTTCTATAAAGTAAACCATAAAGTTTCGGATTATACAATCACACATCAACCAGAAAAACAATA
Source organism: Snuella sedimenti (assembly GCF_016428595.1). GTDB lineage: Bacteria > Bacteroidota > Bacteroidia > Flavobacteriales > Flavobacteriaceae > Snuella > Snuella sedimenti. The sequence goes on from NZ_JAELVQ010000004.1 coordinate 93,096, forward strand.
TCCCGGATCCGATAAACTATTTGATCTAGAATTGGGAACTTTAAATTTTAAAGATGATAAGTGGACTGGGTTTTTGGGTAATGATATTAATACGGTTATCGATTTAGGAGCTGTAAAGCCCGTAACCAAAATAGCGGTCGATTGTTTAGGACAACCAAAACAGTGGATTTTGTTTCCAACAGCTGTAGAGGTTTATGCTTCTAACAATAAAGCCTCTGGTTTTAAACGAATTGGAACGATGAAAACAAATAAGGACAATACCAACGATATGCCACTTATTGAAAGGTTTTTCGTTGAAATTCCCAAAACAGAAGCAAGATATTATAAAGTTGTAGTCAAGAATCCAAAGGTGTTACCTAAGGGGCATGAAGGCGAGGGAAATGCATCCTGGATTTTTGTGAGTGAAATCATGTTTTGGTAAATAGTTGATTAAAGTAAAAGAGTAAATTAAAGATTATAAATGAATACGATGAATTTAAAATATTTGGGATTCCTGATACTAATAGTATGTTTTTCCTGTAAAGATCAGACAGAGGAAATAGTGGTAAACAAACGAACTTCCAATGAGCTTGTAGATTATGTCAATCCACTTATGGGAACCGATTCTGAGTTCAAATTGTCTAATGGGAATACCTACCCAGCAATAGCAAGACCATGGGCCATGAATTTCTGGACGCCACAAACAGCTAAAATGGGAGATGGTTGGGCTTATAAATATGATGACACCAAAATAAGAGGAATCAAGCAAACCCATCAGCCCAGTCCGTGGATTAATGATTATGCAGCCTTTTCATTAATGGCCGTAACGGGTGACTTGAAGTTTCAAGAAGATGAGCGCGCCTCTTGGTTTTCCCATAAGGCCGAAACGGTAAAACCTTACCACTACTCGGTGTATTTAGCCGATCATGATGTAGTGGTCGAAGTGACTCCGACAGAGCGTGCATCGCAGTTCAAATTTACCTTTCCTGAATCTGAGCAATCCTATATTATTTTGGATGCTTTTTTTAAAGGCTCTATGGTTAAAATTTTGCCGAACGAACGAAAAATAATAGGCTATTGCAGAAATAATAGCGGTGGTGTACCCGATAATTTTCATAACTATTTTGTTGCAGAATTCGATCGGGATTTTGAGATAACACATACTTGGCACGATGACTGGGAATTACAAGAAAATGCTAATGAAAGTGAGGGCGAACATGTTGGGGCCATCATAGGTTTTAAAACCATAAAGGGCGAAGTTGTTCATGTAAAAGTAGCGTCATCCTTCATCAGTCCTGAGCAGGCAGCTTTAAATTTAAAAAGAGAAATAGGAGATGATACCTTCGATCAAACTAAAGAAAAGGCAAAACAAGCCTGGGAGAAGGAATTGAACCGTATTCAAATTGAAGATGACAATATAGATCATATTAAAACCTTTTACTCTAGCCTGTACAGGGTGTTATTATTCCCAAGAAAATTTTATGAATTCGATGCCAATAACGAAATTGTGCATTACAGTCCTTATAATGGCAAGGTATTACCCGGATATATGTTTACTGATAATGGCTTTTGGGATACGTTTAGGGCTGTATTCCCATTTTTTAATATGATGTATCCAGAGCTGAACAGTCATATAATGGAAGGCTTGGCCAACACCTACAAAGAATCGGGTTGGTTGCCCGAGTGGGCAAGCCCGGGACATCGTGATTGTATGATTGGCTCCAATTCGGCCCCTATCATAGCCGATGCTTTTTTGAAAGGGAATGTAAAAGAAAAAGATGTCGATATACTGTTTGAGGCTATGCTAAAAAATGCAACCGTATCCGAAGGCCGTCCCGTTAACTCGGTGGGTCGCGCCGGACTGGATTATTACAATTCGCTTGGTTATGTGCCTTACAATGTTGGGATTCATGAAAATGCAGCCAGAACTTTAGAATATGCCTATGCCGATTATACCATTGCCCAAATGGCCGAAAAGCTAGGAAAAAAAGATATCGCTCAGAAATATTTTGAGAAGGCCATGAATTACAAGAAATTGTTCGACCCTTCAAGTAGTTTAATGCGTGGCAAGAATGAGGACGGAACTTTTCAATCGCCTTTTAATCCGCTTAAATGGGGAGATGCCTTTACCGAAGGTAATAGTCTGCATTATACTTGGTCCGTTTTTCAAGATGTTCAGGGACTTATAGATCTTATGGGAGGAAAAAACGCCTTCATTGCAAAATTGGATGGAGTATTTTCCATGCCACCAGATTTTGACGATTCCTATTATGGACAAACCATTCATGAGATCAGGGAAATGCAAATTGTAAATATGGGTAATTATGCGCATGGTAATCAGCCTATTCAGCATATGATCTATTTGTATAATTATGCAGGAGCCCCTTATAAGGCACAAGCTCGTATTCGTGAGGTACTTACTAAGTTATATTCAGCTACGCCAGATGGTTATTGTGGTGATGAGGATAACGGACAAACATCGGCATGGTATGTATTTAGCTCTTTAGGGTTTTATCCAGTAACCCCGGGAACCGACCAATATGTAATTGGAAGCCCATTATTTAAGAAAGCAACACTGCACCTTGAAAATGGGAACACCTTCAAAATCCTTTCGGAAAACAATTCAGATGCTAATTTTTATATTCAATCTGTAACCTCGAACGGTACATCTTACAATAATAGTTACCTGAATTTTGAAACCATTCAAAAAGGAGGCGAATTACAATTTAATTTAGGAAACACACCAAATAAAGACTGGGCAAGTAAACCAGAGAATGCCCCGTATTCATATAGTAATCAATAAATAATTATAAGCAAAGATGAAAAAGAAATTACTCATTGTTACAGTACTATTTTCAATGCAATTGTTCTCACAGGCAATTTATGAGGATGAACGTTATGTTCCGGAAACCGATCCTTTGGTTTTGGAAAAATTGGATCAATGGCAGGGACTTAAATTTGGATTGTTAATGCACTGGGGTACTTATAGTCAATGGGGTATTGTGGAGTCCTGGTCGTTATGTCCGGAAGAGTATGGTTGGTGCGAACGCAAAAAAGGAAGTAATCCAAACGACTATTTTGCCTATAAAAAGGAATACGAAGCATTACAAACCACGTTTAATCCAGTAAAATTCGACCCAGATAAATGGGCAAATGCAGCTAAGGATGCAGGAATGCGATATGTGGTTTTTACAACGAAACATCACGATGGATTTAGCATGTTCGACTCCAAATATACCGACTATAAAATAACCTCCCCAAAAACCCCTTTTTCGACCAATCCTAAAGCAAACATTGCAAAAGAAATCTTTAGTTCCTTTAGGAATCAAGGACTTTGGGCGGGAGCCTATTTTTCAAAGCCCGATTGGAATGTTAAAAGTTACTGGGATCCGTATTTTCCACCGAAAGACAGGAATGTAAATTATTCACCTGTTGATTATCCCGAAAAGTGGCAGGAATATGTAGATTTTACCCATAATCAAATTATGGAATTGATGACAGACTACGGAAAGATCGATATCCTTTGGTTAGATGGCGGTTGGGTGGCTAAAACACCTAAAGCAGAGATTACCGAATGGTATAAGCATACTGTTGCTAATGACGAAGAAGGTTATTTAAAGCATCGAATTATCAATCAGGATATAAAGATGGACGAATTGGTTGTTAAAGCTCGTAAAAAACAACCTGGTTTAATTGTAGTCGATCGCGCCGTTCACGGTAAAAACCAAAATTACCTAACACCCGAAAACCGAGTGCCAGAGAAAACATTGCCCTATCCATGGGAGTCCTGTATTATTTCCGGAGGCGGATGGTCTTACACCCCAAATGCAAAATATATGAGTGCCAGAGAAGGCATTCATATGCTTGTTGATGTTGTTGCTAAAGGAGGGAATTTGTTATTAAATATAGCACCAAGTCCCGAAGGAGCGTGGCAACAAGGCGCTTACGATCTTTTAAAGGCCTATGGCGATTGGATGGCTGTTAATAGTAGTGCCATTTATGAAACAAAACCAATTGCACCCTTCAAGGAAAATAATATTTGTATGACTCAGAATAAAAAAGGTAATGTCTTTTTATTCTATTTGGCAGCAGAAGGAGAAGATAAAATTCCGTCAGAAGTAACCGTAAAATCCATTACACCAAAAAGAGGATCAAAGATTACCATGCTGGGATCGAATAAGCGATTAAAATGGGTAAAACAGGATGAAGGCTTTAAAGTGATCATCCCCGAAAGTTTGAGAAATAATTTGCCTTCTAAATATGCTTGGACATTAAAGATTGAAGCCGTAAATCAGTAGATATTAAGCTGGCATGTTTAAGAAGAGCAGTAGAACATGTCAGCCTTTTTTAAAATAAAAGAAACAGATGAAGATCCTTAGTCTCAAAATTTTTTGTTTAAAGAAAAGATTCCAATACAGTTATTTACTTTCCATAATTGTGCTGTTATCGCTTTGCGATATGCATGCTCAACAACCCGCCGATTATGTTAATCCGTTTATTGGCACCTCAAATTATGGAGCTACATACCCAGGACCCATAGCGCCCAGGGGGATGGCGAGTATCAGTCCCTTTAATGTGGCAGGACCTCAAAACCTACCATCGGAAAAGGATAGTGGTTGGTTGTCTAATCCCTATGTACACCAGAATACTTTTCTAACAGGATTTAGTCAGGTGAATTTAAGTGGTGTTGGTTGCCCCGACCTGGGTGTTTTATTATTGATGCCTACTACTGGGACGTTAGAGACGAATCATTTAAAGTATGGATCCACCTATTCAAACGAAGTTGCAAAAACAGCCTATTACAGTACAGAAATAGATAAGTACAATACAAAGGCAGAGTTTACAACCTCTAAACGTGTGGGTGTGAGTAAATTTACCTTTCCAAAAGGACAGGCTAATATTTTACTGAATTTAGGATTAGGCCTTACCAATGAGCAAGGAGCGATGGTTAAAATAGTGTCTTCAACAGAAATAGAAGGCATGCGCACCGTTGGTTCATTTTGTTATAATAGCCCTGAAGCGGCTTATCCGGTTTATTTTGTTGCTAAATTTTCTAAACCTGCCGATCGTTATGGTGTTTGGAAAACACCATATACATACGAAGGTGTGGAAGCACAATGGATGGGTTACAATGGAAAAACCCGTATTATGGAAAACGCGACCAGAATGGTGGTAGGAGACAGTATAGGGACTTACTTTACTTATAAATTTGATAAGCAGGAAACCGTTGAGGTTAAAATAGGTGTATCGTATGTAAGTATTGAGAACGCCAGAGAAAACTTAAAAAAAGAAACGGCAAACAAATCGTTTGAGGACATTCATAAGGAGACTTATGATGAATGGAATAAACTGCTTTCAAGAATTAAGGTTGAAGGAGGCACTGTAGATGATAAAACCATTTTCTATACCGCTTTATACCACACTTTAATCCATCCCAATACGCTCAACGACAGTAATGGTGATTACCCAGAGATAAAAACAGGTAAGATAGGTAATACCTCCGGAACACGGTTTACCGTATTTTCACTTTGGGACACCTATAGAAATTTACATCAGTTAATGTCGTTGGTGTATCCCAAACAACAATTAAACATGGTTAATAGCATGTTGAATATGTACGATGAAAATGGCTGGTTGCCCAAATGGGAATTAAACTCAACAGAAACCTTTACTATGGTTGGTGACCCGGCAAGTATTGTCATTACAGATACGTATTTAAAGGGCATTCAGGATTTTGATGTGGAAAAAGCCTACGAGGCTATGCTGAAAAGTGCCGATCAAATTAAAGAAAATCCCCTACGCCCCGGATTAAAGGACTATATTGAAAAAGGGTATTTAACCACAGATAATGGAGGGCCGGTTTCTACAACCCAGGAGTATAATGCAGCGGACTATTCCATTGCGCTGTTAGCGAAAGCACTGGGAAAAGATGAAGATTATAAGCGGTTTAAAAAGCGTTCAATATCCTATCGAAAACTGTTTGATAAAGATTTGAAGTTACTAAGGCCAAGATTACCCAATGGCAATTGGTATGAACCATTTAACCCCAATGCAGGTGCTAATTTCACCAAAAATGTTGGCTTTATTGAAGGAAACGCATGGCAATATGCCTTTATGGTACCTCATGATATTGAAGGCCTTGCAAAACTAATGGGAGGAAAAAAAGCCTTTTCAAAGCAATTGCAAAAGGTATTTGATATGGATCAATTTGATATGGCTAACGAGCCTGACATCGCCTATCCGTACTTGTTCAATTATGTAAAAGGAGAAGAATGGCGCACACAGAAATTGGTAAAGGAACTTGTTCATAAGTATTTTCAAAACAAGCCAGGAGGCGTTCCCGGTAATGACGATACAGGAACCATGTCTGCTTGGTTGGTTTATTCCATGATGGGAATTTACCCCGTAGCTCCCGGAGAACCAAAGTATGCCATAACAACCCCTATGTTTGATAAGATCACCATTCAATTGGATTCAAAATACTATAAGAATAAAGAATTAGTAATAAAGAAAGCACGCAATAATGATGGTTACATTAAACAAGTAAAGCTTAACGGTAAGATCCATAAAGGGTATTTTATAGATCATGGAACATTGGTTAATGGAAACACATTGGAGATTATATTAAAATGATCCGAATGTTGTGGCGTGCCACGATTTAAGTTGGCGTGTTGGGTGTTTAATGTTGTCATCCCGAACGAGGAACGAGGAGGGATCTCGATCTTATTAAGATGTCTCACTTCGACTTCGCTCAGTGCAGGCTTAGTTTGTTCCCTACGCTGTCGAATTTGACAAGTTGTATCAACACTTTAAATTAACGTGAATCTTGGATAAGAAAATTTATGCCAGTTTGAGTGATTTTTGAAAAAAATCGTATCGAAAACGAGTAAATTTTTCGACTAAAAAAGCTTCTCGATACAAAATTCTTTCAGAATTTTACAGAAGTGACATCTTGAACTCCTAAATAGGATTCGCGTTAAATTATTCAAAACTGAGGTTATTAGCAATGAAATTAAAATACCTGTAAGATGAAAAATACTGTTTTAAACCACCTATTTGTATGTTTTTTTGCTGTCATAATTGTATCCTGTACTTCTAGTAATAAGTTAGAATTAGTGACTAACGGCGAGGCAAATTATGAAATTGTAGTCCTTGACAATGCTTCAAAGAAGAGTCACGGGTCAGCCGAAATATTACAAAATTATATTCGACAAATAAGTGGGGTTAACCTTGCCATTGTTAGTGAGAGTGCGCAAAGTGCGGATATTGCTAAAATTTATGTTGGCACCCCATCCGAAGAAAATATTGAGGAACATGCCATTCATATTTATACGGATAAAGATAATCTGATTATTACTGGTGGTTCGGATTTGACGGTTCGGCAAGCCGTTTATGAATTTTTAGAGGTGTTTTTAAATTGTAAATGGTATGCGCCAGATGCAGAAGCCGTTCCAAATAATAAAATCATCGCATTAAATAAACCGATTGATTATAAATATACTCCGGAAATTACCACACGAACGGTACATTCCAGATTGTTCTACGAAAACCCTGATTTTGCAGATAAGCATAAAGTTACAACAGAGGCCTTTCCTTATTATGTCCCTACGGCCAGGGTACATACGTTTCACAAGTTTGTGCCGGAAGAAGTCTTTTATAAGACACACCCGGAGTATTTTGCTTTACGCGGAAATAAGCGGTTACCCACACAATTATGTCTAACTAATGAGGAGGTCTATAACATTGTTAGAGATTCTGTTGCTGCTTTATTTGATCAATTCCCAGAGGCTTCGGTTATTTCGGTGAGCCAGAATGATAATCAGCAGTATTGTACTTGTGAGCATTGTAAAGCTATTGATGCAGCAGAAGGAAGCCCCTCGGGGACTATGATTCAGTTTGTAAATAAAATAGCTGCAGACTATCCGGATAAGACCGTTTCAACATTAGCCTATCAATACACCCGAAAGCCTTCAAAGACCAGACCTCTGGATAATGTATTGATTACATTGTGCTCCATTGAGTGCGATAGAAGTGGACCCATAGAGGAAAAATGTGTCGATTTTGCCAACGATTTGAAAGGTTGGAAGGAGCTAACCGAAAACATCAGAATTTGGGATTATACCACCCAGTTCACTAATTTTTTAGCACCTTTTCCTAACATTTATACCCTTCAACCTAACATTAAATTCTTTAGGGAGAACCATGCGAGATGGATCTTTGAGCAGCATAGTAGTAACCCGAGTGAGTTGTTCGAACTACGGTCTTATATTATGGCCAAGTTATTATGGAATCCTGATAGGAATATGGATGAATTAATCACCGAATTTACCAATGGTTATTATGAAGAGGCAGGCGTTTATATAAAGCAATACGTCGATTTGATCCATGATAAAATACAAGAAGATAATAACTTTTTCCTTTTTTTATATGGCGATCCGTCGCAGGCGTTTTCATCATTTTTAAATTCTGAACTATTAGCAACATACGATGGTTTTTTTAACAAGGCAGAGGAAGTGGTTGCCCAAAATAATACTGTTTTAAAACGGGTGAAAGAAGCAAGGTTAAGTGTGGACTATGCTATTCTTGAAGCCTACAAAAAGAATTTGGACAACGATTTTTCTATGGTGCTCGTGAATGCCGATGACAGTAAAATGATTAATCCAGATGTAGTTAAACGTTTAGAACGATTTTACCAAACATGCAAAGGTGCCAATATTACCTTAATGAACGAAATGCGGTTTACGGTTGACGAGTATTATGCAAATTACAAAAACACCATGACAGTAGCCACGCAACCTAATAAGGCACTTGGGAAGAAGGTTACTTTGCTTACGAAGCCGAAAAAATATGCTAACGAGGATTCGCAAGTGTTAACAGATGGGGCTCTAGGAGGCAATAGTTTTTATGCCAACTGGTTGGGGTTTGAGGGTAATCATCTGGAAGCTGTAATCGATCTTGAAGAGGAACAAAGCATCCGTTCCATTTCTACGGCCTTTTTACAAGTTACCAATCATGTGGTGTTTTTTCCAAAATCAGTTACGTATTACTATTCTAACGATAATGAACATTTTTATAAAGTAGGAACAGTCGTTAATGATGCGCCGTTAAGTAAAACAAGTAAAATCAACGATATTAAATATTTTGAATTGGAGTTTCCAGAGGTGAAAGCACGGTATATTAAAATAATAGGTGAAAATAGGAATGAACCACCGTATTGGCATCATGCGGCCGGGCTTCCTTCGTGGATTTTTGCCGATGAGGTTATTGTTAATTAAGTAAAACATGTATAAGATGAAATCAGAAAAACATTTTTTCCTGGTACTTATAGTATTTGGAGCCTTTCAAATTGCCCTTGGGCAGAATTACAAGTTTATAACTTATAACATTCGTTATGACAATCCAAATGATGGTGAGAACCAATGGTCGAAGAGAAAAGCGTTTTTGTGTCAACAACTAGCTTTTTACAAACCAGATGTTTTTGGTATACAAGAAGGTTTGCAGCATCAAGTACAATATATAGATAGTACGCTTTTAGATTATAATTATATTGGGGTAGGAAGAAATGATGGAAAAACAAAAGGAGAATACAGTGCTATTTTTTATAATTCAGACAAGTTACAAGTCATTAATAGTAATACCTTTTGGTTATCAGAAACACCTCAGGGAATATCTGTTGGATGGGACGCATCTATGGAGCGTATCTGTACATATGCTCTATTTGAAGATATAGACACTAAACAGCAATTTTGGGTATTCAATACTCATTTTGACCATAGAGGGCTAAAGGCAAGGGAAGAAAGTGCCAAACTTATAGTAAAAAAAGTTAATGCATTAAATCAGAACAACTTACCGGTTATCCTTATGGGAGACTTTAATTTAAAACCAGACAGCGTCTCAATAGCATATTTGTCAGGTATTTTTAATGATACAAAGGAAGTAAGTCAATCTAAACCTTTTGGGCCAGAAGGAACCTTTAACGGTTTTAAGTTTAAAAAACCGGTAAAAAATAGAATTGATTATATTTTTGTTAGTAAGGATAATATTAAGGTAAATAAGTATGCAGTGTTGAGCGATTCTAAGGATTGTAAATACCCCTCAGATCATTTACCTGTATTTGTTGCGGTTCAATTTAATAAGCTATAATATTATGTTTAGTACATGACAAAAATTGAAACATCATATATAATGCGCTGATTTTTAATAAGTATATTTTTTTTATTTTTATAGATTTGACAGGTTCCAAGAAGCACTACTAACGTTTTATGGAGGTAAAATTGGTTTTTGCCATGTACTTTTAACCTGAGTTTCTATGTTAAAAACCAAATAAAAAGGCATTATTTGTTGTTTTATGGCATTGAAATCCTAGGAACGATTTTCAGTTCCGTTTTATATTTTTGCCCTATTTCTTAAATAACCTACCTCCCAGACTTCTATCAACAGACTAATTTGTTTACAATTAGCTGCAACTTTGTATTATGGATAAGTAGGAAGGGAGCTGTAAACTCGATTAAAACAGACTTCTCTACGACAGAGTGCTGCAACTCAGGTGAACAGATCTCCCATCCAAATTAAGGTCTATAGGTTATAAGAATGTTTTTGTTGGTTCTTCCAAACGAACCTTACCCTGTTCATTAGTTTTTTGGCAATCCTAACAATAGCCTTATTGCTCTTCATCGTCTTGCATAGATTGATATAGTCCAATCCCAATCGGGGGTCGGCCTTCACGGCCCTCCATGCACATTGTATAAGCACAGGCCTTAAAAATGCATTGTGCCTTTTGGTAATTCTACCTACTCTTTCAGTTTCTCCTGAAGCATACACATTGGGAACCAGCCCTACAAAACTATGTAATTGATCTTGTGTTTTAAAACGCTTAATATCTGCAATTTCTGTAGCTAGGGTAATGGCTCCTAAGAGCCCTATTCCCGGAATACTTTGCAATAATGTGATTATGGGCTTATAATCCCTACTGGCCAATGTGACTATTTGCTTTTCCAATACCTTCTTTTGATGCTCAATTTGTTGCATTTCTTCCAGCAAGGCCTGAATTAACACTTGTGCTGAACCAGTAAACAACTTTGTGGTCAACCAAAGACGAAATGCTTTACTCCAATAAGGTTTATCAAGCTCTTTAGGTATTTTTATGCCAAAATAATTCAAATGGGACTTTATCCTGCACTTACACCGTTTTATATCGGATAACAGTTTTTGCCTTGTGCGAACTAAAAGCCGGTCCTCCAATATTTTCTGGTTGGGAACATAAATCCCCTTTAACGTTTTATTTCTTAACGATCTCGCAATCTTACGAGCATCCCGTTTATCACTTTTCTGTTTCTTTTCTTTATTGGTAGTAGGAATGTCCGATGGGTTCACTACCAAATTACGAATACCCAACCTTTCTAGCTCGTGAGCTATCCAAAATCCGCAAAAACCTGCCTCATAGGCACTATAATAATTTCCCTTTGGAAAATTTCTATGAAGATAGTTCATCAGAACTAAAGGTTCTGGCGGTTGTGAAAACACTTTATGTTCATAGTAATCTGTCAAAATACAGATGCCCCAACTTTTCTTGTGCACATCTATTCCAACGTAGATGCTCTCGTTGGAATAATCTTCTTTTTTCGTAAATTGTAGTTCTTTCATGTCAGGTGGTATTATTTAAGTTAATTTTATCTTTAACAAGTTAATAATACCTCCTGGTTTTAGAACGACGCTTTAAACATACAAACTCTATGTTAATTGAGCGGTTAAAATTGTTATAAATACCTGTTTTTTAGGCGCTTGTCATTATGACGGAGTGAGGAAAGAATGACGAGAAATACCATAATTATATGATTCCCCTCATTTGTTTCGTAAAGTACTTTCAATCAAAATATATTTTAATTTCAGTAACGTTTGGATGAACTGTGCTTAAAAACAATATTTATAAAATCTAACTCAGTTTTTTAGTATGATGTTTTTACTTAAACTGAAACAATTTATAATATAATTCTTGCTTTTTTTTAATGTGATTTGAATCCAATAAAAAAGTTAGTAGCACAACATTTGTATCGTATTTTAAGCGTTTAGTTAAACGTTTGATCTTGTTTTTTTTACCTCCGTCATTTTAGAGTTGTTACTGGTCGAAAAAATACCTGTTTTTTTTGTTTAAAATTGTTAATTCAGCAATTATTAACTCAAAAACTAAGAATGTATGATTCAAAAAGTACTAAAATTACTGTTTGTGTTTTGCTTATTCGGTTTTCAATATGCCGAAGCTCAAACAACAGTAACTGGAGTTGTTACCGACGGTAATAGCGGAGTTCCTCTTGCAGGAGCTAATATTGTCGAAAAAGGAACCTCGAATGGGGTGTCCACTGATTTTGATGGAAATTATAGTATTAAAGTTTCCAGTCAATCGTCTGTTTTGGTAATTTCTTATGTAGGTTATGTTGTGCAGGAGATTACTGTCGAAAACCAAACGAAAATTAATGTGTCTTTGGTTGAAGACGCAAGCCAATTAGACGAGGTAGTTGTAACTGCCTTAGGAATTAAAAAGGAGGCAAAAGCACTTGGTTATTCTGTTGCTAAAGTCGATAGCGAACGTATTCTTGCCAGTGGTACACCTGTTAATGCATTACAGTCATTGTATGGAGCAGCTTCTGGTGTTACTGTTGCTGCAACGGCTACGGGGCCTTCTGGGGGGATGAAAATTAACATTCGTAATGCTGTTTCTTTTGATGCAGCTTCCACTACGAGACCGCTAATTGTTGTAGATGGTATTCCAATTCATGATGAGAATTCAAATATCAGCTATAATGCTAGATCAGGGAGAGATAATGGTACGGGGATTAATGATATTAACCCTGACGATATCGAATCTGTTCAAATACTTAAAGGAGCCAAAGCATCTGTATTATATGGTAGTGAAGGAGCTAATGGTGTTATGTTAATTACAACTAAAACAGGATCTAAAAGTCGTGGACTAGGTGTGTCGTTTTCATTGACGACTACTATGGAAAAAGCAGCATTTTTCCCAGAGTTTCAAGATCAGTACGGTACTGGTAGAAGTGCCAGTTTAAGTGTGACAGATGATGAAGGCTATTTTCTTGATGAAAATTTGGAAAGAGCCTTGGATCCAGCTGGAGCGGCATTTGGGCCAAGATTTGATCCCAATGTTAGCTTAAAATGGTGGGATGGGTCGACTAGACCATGGGTCGCCAATAAGGAATCGGTTTACGAGCAATTATTTAGAACGGGCTCACAGCAGGTAGCTAATGTTTCTCTAAGTTCAGGTAGTGACAAGGGGTCTGTGCGTTTTTCGTATACGAATACGCAGTATAGCCCAATAAACTTGGGTGCTAAGTATACCAAAAATGCCTTTAGTATAGCTACTTCGTATGATTTAAATGATTTTATATCTGTAAAATACTCGGGTAATTATTATACAACAGACAACCTTAATGCTTCTTATGCTAGTTCATTTGATGCTCAAGGAGCCAGAGCGAGCTTAGGAGCCTATGCAAGAGACATTGATGTAGATTTGTTAAGAGGGTCTTTAGTAACTGAAAATGGATATAATTATTTTGCGAATCCAAATTTTAATAGCAATTTTATTTCGCCGGGTAGAGCGTCTGTTGTAGGTACGCTTTGGGATTGGACACAAAATGAATCCATTTTTAACCGTGTCCACAGTCTCCAATCGCTAACTGTTGATTTTACGTTTTCTGATAATTTAAGTCTTACTGTACTAGGAGGTTTAGATAATACTGTTGAACGTAACGAATACAAAGGAAAGCTGCAGGATCCTGCGCTTATAGGTCCTAATAGTGGTTCAGTATATAGGGATACGAACAGGATTATCCGTAAAAATTATGGACAGGCTACATTGAACTTTAATACTGAAGTTAATGATTTTAACCTGTCTGGGTTTGTTGGTGGTGTTATAAGAAAAAATTATTCTGAATCTAAAGGTGCTGAAAAAATAGGAGGTTTTGTTATTCCTAACTATTTTTCATTTACTAACCTACCTTCTGGTGTACAGCCTGTTTATAATTTTGATAACGGTGAGGATATTTTATACAGTTTGTTAGGTTCTTTCCAAGTAGATTGGAAAGGTCAGGTATATGTTGAAGCTCAGGCACGTCAGGATTGGTCATCAATTTTACCTCCAGAAAACAACAGTTATTTTTATCCAGGATTAAGTGCAACATGGATTGCTTCTAATACTTTGGAGTTGCCAGACGCAGTTAAGTTTTTGAAATTAAGAACATCTTGGGCAGATGTAGGACGTCCGGGGCCACGTTATTTTAGTAATGTGAATCTTGGTGTGTCTGCCTCTGGAGGAGGCTTTATTTTATCGCCTCCTAGTGACCTTCCTCCAATTGATGATAATTTTGTTCCTAACTTAAAGCCTGAAAGAAAGCGTGAATTTGAAGTAGGTCTTGAAGGATATTTCTTTGAGAATAGACGTTTGGGGCTTGATTTCTCTGTGTATCATTCTAATACCTACGATCAGATTATGAAAATAACGGCGCCTCCAGGATTAGGTGTAAACAATATTAGAATTAATGCAGGTGACGTTGCCAACACTGGTTGGGAATTAGGTATTAAGACAAAACCAATTTTTAACAACGATTTCCAATGGAATCTGGATATGACGTTCTCTGGTAGCAAAACGAAAGTTAAGCGATTAGATGGTGAGTTACAAGGGTTAAATCTTTGGTCAACAAATGGCTTAAATGCTGTAGCAAGAGTTGGTGGCGAATATGGTTTAATTTATCAACAAAGAGGTTGGCAGCATTATATAAATCCTTCTGATGATAACGATTCCAATAATGGTGAACGTATTGTAGATAATAGTGGTACACGTTATAGTTATTCTACGAGCAGTAACCGCGTAGTAGGAAAACTATTGCCAGATGTGTTTGGTGGTGTTTTCAGTAGGTTTAGTTATAAGAACTTCAGTTTAGTGTTGAATATGGATTACTCTTTCGGAGCTACTTTTATTCATGAAGCAGAAACTTATATGATGGCTGCCGGTGTTTTAAATGAAAGCTTGAAGTATAGAGATGCAGATACAGGTGGTATGGCCTATTATTTAAATGGTAGTACAAAGGTAGCAGGAACAAACCCTAGTGGTCCTACGTATTATGATGGTGTAATGTTAGATGGTGTCAAAGCAGATGGTACACCTAACAATCAAGTTGTTGCGGCACAGGATTACTATTACGATTCTTATTTTTCTAATGGGTTTTACCCAGAAGATCGTTTGTTTAAAAGTGATTACATTGCTTTACGTAATATAGCCTTAGACTACAGGTTACCAGATTTTTCTAAAAAAATTGGGTTGAGAGATGTTGTTGTGTCTGTTTTTGCCAACAATGTTGGTTATCTTTACAAGGCAGCTCCAAATACAGTGCCAGAATCTTCTAACGGTACAGGTTGGTCGGATAGCTCTTATGGAACTACGGCTTTACCTTTACAACGTACATTTGGATTGTCGATTAAAGGCAAAATTTAATTAAAAAAAATATCACTATGAAGAATTTATTTTTAAGATTGACGCTGTCAATATTAATGGTATTCAGTGCTACTAATTGTAGTGAACTGGAGGATTTGTATCAAGACCCTGATGGATTTTCAAAGGCTCAGGCAGATGCTGCTGGGGTTAGTATTATTGCAGGGTACTTTACATCACAACTCACTCGAGGGTTTTTCCTAAGAGGAGAATATGGAGCTTCTTACCATCAGTTAAGAAGTGGCTCTCGCGTTATGGGAACAGGTGTTCAGCTTTATTATACTACTGCCGATTACGGATTGTCTCTTGTACTTAGGGATGTAGAAAATGACTGGGGATCCAATGCTTTTAATCGTACGGTTTTTAATAAGATTAATAGTGACTGGATAAAGCAATATTTATGGGCTCAAAAGGAATATAATAAAATTCCAGAGGCGGATCGTACAACAAGTGATGAACTTTATATGCGATTACTTCATATCTTGAAAGCAGTAGCATACCAACGTGCAACCGATTTGTATGATGAGGTACCCTATTTTCAAACAGGTACAGCAGGAGCTCTAGATGGTGAAAAAGCTGAATGGATCGGTCAGGAAGAAATATATCCAATTATTCTTGAAGAAGCCAAGGAAATTGAAGCTTACTTAGCGAGTTTACAACTTGGTTCGTCAGAACAGACCTCTTTTTCTCAGCAAGATGTTATTTTTAATGGCAATATCATGCAATGGAGAAAGTATATCAATTCGCTTCGTTTAAGATGGGCAATGAATGTTAGTGAAGTACAGCCTAGCTTAACGTCTACTGTACTTGCAGAGTTGAATGGAAAACCATTGTTTGATCAGGCTGAAGATGTTGCAGGTTTGGCCGATATTGCGATTGTCGAACCTTACAGATTACAAGTAGAATTAGGGATTACCAGAGCATTTAGAGAACGTGCTGATGAATGTCGTGCTCCTAAACGCTTTTTAGAAGATGTATTGAATTGTGAGCCTATAGAGAAAAGTGCTTTAGTAAATGGAGAGCTGTTATATTACTTTGATGGTGATAACTCTGCACAAGGACTAATGGATGGCACGGTTGACCCTAGAGTAGCTTATTTGTTTTCTAAAGATATTTTAGGAAGATATGTAGGAGCGGAAACAGGTTGGGATGATGGAAGTGATCCAAATAGCTATTACAGTAAAGCCATGAGGGGTTATTATATTAACCATCCAATTATGACAGATATTAGTGTAACTGAAATTACTTTTGGAAAGCCTGGCAATGAAATGACCATAAAGCTAAGTGAAGAGGCTGCTGGAGATTTAACCAAGCGTGAGGCATTTTTATTAAAGGCGTTTAGAACGTATTGTTCTCAGTATCAAGATATAGGTTGGACAATTGGAACAGATAGAAATATGATCTCTGAGTATAATGTTCGTCCTCAGTATAATTTTGATATTCGTTATCCTACCTTACATGCTGTTGAGTCGGAACTTTTATTGGCTGAGGCTGCAGTTAGAGGATTTGGTAGTGGTAATGCTGCCGATCATTACAAAAAAGCAATAGAATTATCATGTGCATATTGGTACGATAAAAATGCAAATAATACATACTCACAACAGACTACGCCATCGTTCCCAAGTAATATGGATCAATCTAGGATTGATAGAGACCGTCCATCAATGGAGTATAACTCAAGTGCTTATGCCGATTTTGCTGCCCAACAGTTTAATGCTATGACAGATCAAGAGAAGGTAAAAGCTATATTCGATCAAATGCAATTGCATTACAATATGTTTAATTTTGAAACACCTTATGCAACAGCACGACGTTTGATTAAATACTTAGGCGATAACCCTGGTGCGCCTTTTGATACTTTTGCTTGGAAAGAGCGCATGCTGTACAATCCAAATATACAGGCAACCGATCCGGAAGCTTGGGCTCAAATTAGTCAGCACGATGACTATAATTTACCACTTTGGTTTACGGGACGCCAGACGAAATGGTCGAATGTTCTTGAATAAATCTTTATTAACATTATAATTTAGTAATATGAAAAAAATATTAATATTAATACTTTCGCTTATTTTGTTTGTTTCGTGTAGCAAGAAGAACGATGGTTCAATTGTAGGAACTGCATCAGCAGGTGGAGGAACTGTTTTATCGGGAATCACTGTTAAATTATACTCGGAGAACACATCATTTCTCAGGGATACTCAAACCGATAGTGAAGGTAACTTTGCGTTTACTGGTCTTGAGTCAGGCAACTATTATATAGGAGCGACTGTTACAGTAGAGGGCGATGTTTGGGATACAGGGAATAGACCTCGTATTGTATATGTAAGTGATGAAATTGTTGAAGAAGTTGCTTTAACACTCACACAAAAACAGTAGATAGAAAGACTTGATTGTTAATTTTGAAAGCTAAGGTTCGATGAGTATTAATTATTGACCTTAGCTTTTAATATAAATTGAACTTGTATTAATCATACGATGTCTTGAAATCAAGTTTTAAGTAATTATTACTTCTTTTGTAATAATAGATGAATATAAGTTGCGACAACACTATGTAAGGTGTTGTTTTTTGGTTTTAATTAACCTTTAATAATGTGAATCTTCTATGCTAAAGTTCAAGTATGTATTTTCTAGTAAGATTCTGCAAGAATTTTGTACTTCGGCAATCTCAGCGGAACTTTTGAGAAGTGTTTTAAACTTATGAATTTCTTACCTGCTCATCGGTAGACATGTTGTCGAAAGCTCTACTGAACCCTTCGGCTTCGCTCAGGACAAACTAAGTCGAAGTACACCAAATCAAGATTTGGCACTCTAACTTACTCAAATTCATTATCCAAGACTCAGGGTAAGTAGTTATTTTCTATTATTTTATCGATTTACCTTTTTACTTGCCCTTTAGGCATTTTTTTAGAGCATAACTTTAAAGTTTCTTTAGGAACAAATAATTCATGTTTAATTAAATTGATCAAACGTTTGATCAATAATTTTGACAACCTTCAGCATTTCAAGACTGTCGTTGGTCGAAAAAAAAATAGTTTTTTTCTTTAATTTTTGTTAAATTACTAATTATTAACTCAAAAACTAAACTTATGATTAAAAAAGTACTAAAATTACTGTTAATTTTTTGTTTGTTCGGTTTTCATTATGCCGAAGCACAAACAACAGTAACGGGAACTGTTACCGATGGTAACAGTGGAATCCCTCTAGCAGGGGCAAACATTATTGAGAAGGGGACCTCGAATGGGGTGTCTACCGACTTTGATGGAAATTATAGTATAACGATTTCCGATCAATCAACAACACTTGTAATTTCCTATATAGGCTATGTTACACAGGAAGTTGCTGTTAATAACCAAACGGTTATTAATGTGTCGTTGGTTGAAGATGCAAGCCAATTGGAAGAAGTCGTTGTAACTGCTTTGGGTATAAAAAGAAGCACTAAAGCACTTGGTTATTCTTTAACTGAAGTTGGTGGAGAGGAAATTTCTACAGTAAAAACTACTAATGCAATTAATTCTTTGCAAGGGAAAATTGCGGGAGTTAGCATTTCTCAAAATGCAACAGGTGCTGCGGGATCCAGTAGAGTGATAATTAGGGGAAACAGTTCATTAACAGGTAACAACCAACCATTATATATTGTAGATGGTGTGCCAATAGGTAATAGAAATAATGGTTCTGCCGGTCTATGGGGTGGTTCTGATGGTGGAGATGGGATCTCAAGTCTTAACCCAGATGATATAGAATCTATAAATGTTCTTAAAGGTGGTGCTGCATCAGCATTATATGGTTCTCGTGCAGCCAATGGAGTTATTATTGTTACGACCAAATCTGGAAAGGGTCAAGAAGGATTAGGAGTAGAGATTAGTAGTTCTGTGACTTTTGATAACGTAGATACGTCACTTACAGATTATCAAACAGAATATGGGCATGGTATTCAGGCAAGAAAGCCTGCAAATATTGACGAAGCTAGAGATAATGGGTTGTCATCTTGGGGAGCACGATTGGATGGCAGTAGTGTTGTACAATGGGACGGTGAATCAAGACCTTATTCTTATGTTGGTAATAATTTGGATCATTTCTATAGAGTTGGAACGACCTTTATTAATACGTTAGCTTTAACAAATTCATCAGATAAAATGAATTATAGATTTTCTGCTTCAGACTTAACAAATGAGGATATCATGCCAAATGCAGGATTAAACAGAAAAACTTTTTCATTAAATTCAAGTGCTATTTTAGCCGATAAGTTGACAACAACAGTGAATGCTAAATACATTATAGAAAATGTTCAAAATAGACCAAGATTGTCTGATGCTCCTGGAAATGCTAATTTTACTGTAGCCAATTTACCTGCTAACGTAGATGTTCGTACTATGAATCCAGGTGCAAATGAGGACTTGACAGAGCGAACCTATTCTACTAATACATTTTCGCAAAATCCATACTTTGCGGCCTATAATTTTAGAAATGAGGATACTAAAAATAGAATTATAGCTAATTCTACATTAAGGTATGATATTACAGATTGGTTATATGCCCTAGTTAGAGGGGGAGTTGATCATTACACTATTAGAAGAACGGCAGTTGAACCTTTTGGTACAGCATATAAACCCTTGGGAGGAATAAATGAAACAGAAATACGTTACTCTCAGATTGATGCAGATTTTATGATAGGTGCGGAAAAGGATATTACAGATAAAATTTCTACCGTAGCTGTATTTGGAGCAAATAGCAATAGCGTGAAAACTGAACAGTTAAATTTGGGAGGTAATGATTTTATTGTCCCTGGTTTAGAAGATATTGGTAATACATTAACCCAAAGTAGAAGCATTAGTGATTTTGGTCAAAGAAAAATAGGCTCGTTATATGGTTCAGTAGAAGTTTCATATGATAATTGGGCTTACCTTACGTTTACAGGAAGAAACGACTGGTTCTCTACTCTGTCGGCACCTGGGAAAACATCTCCTAATGATGATTTTTATCCTTCAATAAATACAAGTTTAATTCTTTCAGAAGTTTTAGAGATGCCAGATTTTGTTAACTTCTTAAAGTTAAGAGGAGGCTATTCTGAAGTAGCAGGAGGAGCTCAAGATCCTTATGCTTTATCTTTGACGTATGAAATTTTTGGGAACCCTGTAAATGGACAACCTTTAGGACGCGTTAATGGGGGGACTGTACCAAATGCTAACTTAGTGCCCTTCAGTAAAGAAGAAACAGAGATTGGTATAGATGCTAGATTGTTTAATAATAGATTATCTTTAGATTTAGCTTATTATTCTAATACAACAACGAATGATATAGTAGATGTTTCAACATCTGTTTTTTCAGGATATAATGGGGCAAAAGCTAATTTAGGAAAAATTGAAAATAAAGGTTTTGAATTCTTATTAGGATTCACACCTATAAAAACAGAGGACTTTACATGGTCAGCTAGTTTTAATGGTGCTCATAATAATGGAAAAATATTAGCTACAAATGAAACTAACTCCGATGTTAATTTAGATGAGCCACGCTCTAGAAATGTTCGTATAACGCATATTGTTGGAGAAGCTTATGGAACTATTGTAGGAGTGTCTTATGAAAGAGATAATAATGGTAATATTATTTATGAAATTGACGGAGATGGTGTGCCTTTAGCAGTTCTTGGAGCACGTAAAATTTTAGGAGAAGGTGTGCCTCCATTAACTTTGGGTTTAAGCAATACATTTAGATATAAAGATTTTAGTTTAAGCTTTTTAATTGATGGTAAATTTGGGGGGCAAGTTTTCTCTGGAACGAATACATCTCTATATGGTAACGGATTACATAAAGTCACTCTCGAAGGTAGAGAGAATGGGTTGTCTGTTACAGGAATTGATGTAGATACTGGAAACGAATTTACAACTACTGTTGCACCAGAAAACCTAGCAACTTACTATGGTAGAATTAATGATATTGCAGAAGAGTTTGTTGAAGATGCAGATTATATTAAGTTTAGACAGTTAAGTATTGGATATACTTTTCCTAAAAGTATTTTGGAAAATATCTTTTTAAAGGATGTCAATATTTCCTTTATAGCTTCTAATTTATTCTATTTGAAAAGAAGTGTAGATAATATTGACCCTGAAAGTGCTTATAATGTTGGAAATTCTCAAGGGCTTGAATATTTTGGTGTGCCTTCTGCTAGGAGTTATGGATTTAATTTAAATGTTAAGTTTTAAAAAAAAAGATATGAGAAATTCAATTTATATATTACTAATTGCACTGCTTTCTTTTAGTGCATGTGACAATGGTTTTGAGGAACTAAATGTTAATCCGACTAAGCCAGTACAAGTTAGTGTAGCGAATAAACTAACAGCTACACAAAAATTCATGTCAAGTGAACGTTATGATAATTGGAGGGCAAATCTAATTTATCAATCTACCATGATGCAGCATATATCTACGACTGCAGGTTATTGGAGTGGTGATAAATATACTTGGAATAAAGGGTATGCATCTTCTTTAATCGATAGATATTATGAAAATGCAGTAAAAAGCATTGAAGATGTTATGTTTCAATTGAATGCAGAAGAAGCTCCAGATGAGATGAAAGCTATCGCCAGAATAATGAGAGTATATATTTATTCTAGATTGACAGATTTATATGGAGATGTTCCTTATTCTGAGGCAGGGCAAGCCTTTATTAGTGGTATTTTGAAACCTAAATATGATGCACAAAGTGTAATATATCCAGATTTATTAAAAGAATTAGAAGAATCTGCTGCGGCATTGGGTTCCGGCACATCTGGTTTTGGTGCTGCTGATGTAATTTATCAAGGAGATCAAGCAAAATGGAAGCGTTTAGCAAACTCATTAATGTTAAGGTTAGGATTTAGGTTAATAAAGGTGGATCCAAGTAGTTCTCAAGCTTGGGTTACTAAAGCTATAAATGGAGGTGTAATGCAGTCTAATGATGATGTGTTCTTTTTTCCTCATGATGATACTAATAACAGAAATGGAAATAGTGAGGCATTTGATGCTGATGGAAATCAACGTTTGAGTAAAACATTTGTCGATTGGATGCAAGCAACAGGAGATCCAAGGTTGCCTGTGCTTGCTAGAAGAAATAGTGATGAGAGTACTAATCCTGTCGATTTAAAAGGTTTGCCAAATGGTTTGGATTCTAATACATTAGAAGGGGCGACAGGTGAAACAAGTACGGATGCATTTGCAGAACCAAACATTACAAATATAGGGCAAATGAATGCGCCGATGTTTTTTCAAACTTATGCTGAGGTTGAATTTATGTTAGCTGAAGCTAATGTTAGATGGGGTATTGGTACAGATGCGGAAGCACATTATAATGCAGGAGTAACAGCTGCAATGAAAGTTTTATCTATGTATGGTGATGGGGCGGTTATTAGTGATTTTGATATTGCCGATTATTTAGCGAATAATCCGTACGATTCTGGAAATGCCATAGAACAAATTAATAATCAATATTGGGCAGCTACATTTTTAAATGAGTATGAGACCTTTGCAAATTGGAGAAGAACGGGCTTTCCTGTTTTAACACCTGTAAATTATCCTGGTAACGTTACAAACGGAACAATCCCAAGACGCTTAACTTACCCAGAAAGTGATCAAAGTAATAACCCTGAAAATTATGCAGCTGCTGTTGCAGCGCAAGGTCCAGACGAACTTACTACTAGAGTATGGTGGGATAAACAGTAAGTTGTATGCAAGAAATAATGTTAAAAAAGGGAGTGGTTTTTGTACCCTCCCTTTTTTTATCCATTTAGTGTTTCGTTTTTATTAAGAGTTATTTTATTTTAGTTGATAGCGTAATTTTTTGGAAAATAAAATATCCAGTATTTAAATTAAAAGAAATAATGAGCAGGTTTTTAATGTTTTTATTAAAGTCCTTAATAGTGATTTATTCTGTGGGGGTCTGTGCTCAAAACAGTAAATTATTTACAAAGGTTTCTGCATCAAAGAGTGGCTTAAGCTTTAATAATACCATAAAGGATGACAAAGAGAAAAATATTTTAATTTATTCTAATTTTTATGGAGGAGCAGGTGTTGGTGTTGGAGATTTCAATAATGATGGTTTAGAAGATATTTTTTTTGCAGGCAACATCGTTGAAGATAAACTTTATTTAAATGAAGGAAGATTAACATTTAAAGATATCTCAAAAAAAGCTGGATTAATTAATGATGGAGGCTGGTCAACTGGTGTAACTATAGCAGATGTAAATAATGATGGGTTTGATGATATCTATGTAAGTAGGGAACTATTCGACCATAAGCCAGAACTTAGGAGGAATTTGCTATATATAAATAATGGAGATTTAACTTTTACAGAGTTAGCAGAAAAGTATGGGGTTGCTAACAGGGGGAGGACTAGACATGCTACGTTTTTAGATTATAATAAAGATGGTTTTTTAGATCTTTTTCTATTGACACAACCACCAAATCCAGGAAGTTATTCAGAATTTTTTGGATCTACACTTTTAAAGCCCGAATTTCATTTGGTCTTATATAAAAACGATGGAAAAGGTAAGTTTATTGAAGTAACACAAGAAGCGGGAGTAAATATGACCGGATTTCCCAATGCTGTCTCTGCAAGTGACTTTAATAATGATGGTTGGACAGATCTTTATGTAGCAAACGATTTTTATGCTCCAGATTTTTTATTTATAAATAACCAGGACGGATCATTTACCAATATAGGAAATCAAGCGTTAAACCACATGTCATATTACAGCATGGGAGTAGATGTCTCTGATATCAATAATGATGGGTTTTTAGACGTGTTTGTTGTAGATATGGTAGCAGAGGATAACTTTAGGCTAAAGGCTAATATGAGTGGCATGAATCCAAATGCGTTTTGGAAAGTGGTCAAAGATGGGGGGCATTACCAATATATGTTTAATAATTTTCATTTGAATAATGGAAATAACACCTTTAGTGATATAGCTCAAATAACGGGTATGGCGGCTACAGATTGGAGTTGGGCTAATTTAATTGCCGATTTTGATAATGATGGTCATAAGGACGTCTATATTACCAATGGTTTGTTAAGGGACATAAGAAATACCGATGCCGATAAAAAAGTTGGTAAACATATCATAGAAGTAGCCAACAAATGGGTGAAGGAAAACCCCCAAGGGGGAGACATCAGTATTTGGGATATTCTCGATTTAGATGAAACCTTATCACTTTTACCTTCACAACCTATTAAAAATTATGCTTATAGAAATCTAAGCAATTTGAATTTTTCAGAGACAAGTGAAAGTTGGGGGCTTGATGATGAATCCTTTTCTAATGGTGCAGCTTATGCCGACTTTGATAATGATGGAGATTTGGATATTGTTGTCAATAATATTAACAAAACAGCTTTTTTGTACAGAAATAATTTAACCAATAAAAACTTTTTAAGAATAAACTTAAAATCAAAAAATAATAGACCTGTCCTTGGCTCCAGAGTTGAAATTCGTGTTAATGGAGAAAAGCAATTTTTTGAAACAACTAATGTAAGGGGCATATATTCTACAAGTGAAGATATAGTACATTTTGGATTGGGGCAGACATTAGAAGTTGATTCTCTTAAGGTTATTTGGCCCAATAGAAAAGTAACAATATTAGAAGGAGTAAAAGCCAATCAAGAACTCACGCTTTACCTAGAAGATGCTAGTGAAGAACTACACAATAAAAGTAATGAACATCAAATGTTCAATGATATAACTTCAACGGCAGCTCTAAAGCATAAGCACATCGAAAATATATTTAATGATTATGATTTTCAGGTGTTATTGCCTCATAAACTATCCCAGTTTGGACCTGCATTAGCTGTGGCTGATGTCAATAATGATGGTTTTGACGATGTATTTATTGGTGGTGCAGCCAATAAGGAAGCAACGTTATACACATACAAGGATAATGCCTTTGTTAAATCGAACGAATTATTATGGCAGAATGAAAAAGAATATGAAGATATAGATGCGTCGTTTATAGACATTAACAGTGATGGGTTTTTGGATCTCTATGTTGTGAGTGGTGGTAATGAATTTGAAGCAAATAATAAAACTTATGCAGACAGGTTATATTTAAATAATGGAAAAGGAATATTTACAAAAACGACAATAAAAGATCTGCCAAGTATAAGTGGGAGTGTTGTTAAAGCTAACGATTTTGATAAGGATGGCGACCTCGATGTTTTTGTAGGAGGAAGGCTGTCGCCTCGTGACTATCCAAGACCTACTTCATCCTTTATTTTAAAAAATGACGAGGGAGAACTTATTAATGAAACGAATACTATAGCCAAAGAATTGAATGATATTGGTATGGTGACAGATGCGGTTTGGAGTGATTATGATCAAGATGGCTGGACCGATTTAATTGTTGTTGGCGAATGGATGCCCATAACCTTGTTTAAAAACAACAAAGGGATATTAAAGAAACAGTCAATAGAAGATTTGGAGGCGACGAAGGGTTGGTGGTTTAGTATCGAACAAGGCGATTTTGATAACGATGGGGATTTGGACTTTATTGCAGGTAATTTGGGGCTTAATTACAAATACAAAACAGCAACAGATAATCCTTTCGATGTATATTATCATGACTTCGATAATAATGGTAATTTAGATATCGTTTTGGGGTATTATCAAGAAAATAAACACTACCCTTTAAGAGGTTTTTCTTGTTCATCCCAACAGGTGCCTAGCTTAAAAAAAACCTTTAAAAAATATGATGTTTTTGCCTCATTGGAATTAAAGGATGTATATGGAGAAGATAAGCTTCGGGAGGCTTTGCATTATAAGACAGATACATTTGCTTCTGTGTTTATTGAAAACAAAGGAAAAGGTAATTTTAATGTGACTAGTCTACCAAATATGGCACAATTGTCAAATATTAACGATTTCGTAATAGACGATTTTAATAAAGATGGAAATTTAGATGTATTGTGTGTTGGTAATTTATTTGTTTCAGAAATAGAGACGACACGTAATGATGCAGGTCATGGTTTGGTGCTCTTAGGAGACGGTAAGAATAATTTTAAATCCTTACATTTTTTAGAGAGCGGTATATTTTGTAATAAAGATGCAAAAAAGGCAAAATTATTATCCTATAAAAATCAAAAATTACTCCTTGTAGCAAACAATAATGATATACTACAAGTATTCAAGGTTATTAAAAATTAGTTTAAATGCTATATTCTTAAACTGGTCTAAAAAGTGATTTATTTTGTCACCCAGAGCCTTTCAGCTGTGGCTCAATACAGGCTAAAGTGAAGAATCTTAAAATATAAATCACTAGTGATTTATATTTTAAGATTCTTCACTTCATTCAGAATGAACTTTTCAGACTTTTTATAAAAATGGCATTTACAACTTAGGCTCCCACCCGGGCTCATAAGTACGGGACCATAATTTCATGGCATCGCGATCGAATATGCGACCACTTGTTTCATCAATATCAAATGATTTTCCTATTCGGGAAGCAATATTGGCATAATGCGTCATCGCCTGACTGATGGCACCTTGCAGTATAGGTGAGTTTAGGGTTTCCTTACCGCGAATGGTTTCAAAAAAGTTAACGGCATGTCGTGTTGTTAAATTACCGCCACCACCAAGAGCAATACCGCTTTCTTTACTTGCGGATTGGCTGTCTTTAACCAGTTTTCCTTTCAGATCATATAAGCTGTAACCACTGCGGTCTACAAATACAGAACCATTAGAACCATGAATAATGGTACCACGTCCTTTTCCATATTTGTTGTAGTTGTTTCTACTCTGGCAATCCCATTGTATAACGCGATTGTTGGCGAATCTAAAAGTTGCTTCCATGGTATCGTACATCTCCCAGCCATCATCTTTATAATGGTATTTCCCTGATAATACATCTACATGTTCTGGGTATTCTACATCTAAGGCCCAACGCGCAATATCAAGCTCATGGGTGGCATTATTTCCCATTTCGGCTGTTCCGTAATCCCAACCGTACCAATGCCAGTTATAGTCCCATGTATTGTCCGTATACGCTCTTCGTGGTGCAGGTCCCTGGAACAGATCCCAATCCAGCCCATCTAGAGGTGCTGTTTGCGTTTGTTTAGGAACTTCACCTCGGCTATTAACGTAAAAGGCTATGGCTTTATAAACATCACCAATTATTCCGTTGTGGATGTCCTTTATAATTTCCGTAGTTTCTAGGGAAGAACGTTGCTGGTTGCCCATTTGGACCACCTTGTTGTATTTTTCTTGGGCGGCTACGACCAATTCGTTTTCGCGTCCGTTATGGCTACATGGCTTTTCTAAATACACATGTTTCCCCGCCTGCATGGCCATAATCGCTCCGGGGGTGTGCCAATGGTCGGGAGTTGCCATGAAAACGGCATCCACCTCTTTGTCTTCTAGTACTTTACGAATATCATTTTCCAAAATGGGCGCCTTCTTAATATGCTTTGCTACATAGGTGGCGGCCTTTTCTCTTTGGCTTTTCATAACATCGCACAAATAGAGTAGGCGAACGTTGCTTTTTCTGTGAGCGATGGGTTCTATGTAAGCGCCATAACGCCTTCCTAAGCCTTGAATAGCTATATTAATACGATCGTTGGCACCTATTATGTTAGAATAGCTTTTTGCAGACATGGCATTAATGCCGTTACTAAAAGCAAGCCCCATGGCTCCTGCTGTTGTTTTTTTTATAAAATCTCTTCTATCTGTACTCATAACTCATTACTTTTTGTCGTTGTTAATTGGGCGTATTTTTATATTTCTAAAGAATACAAGATCACCGTGGTCTTGAAGTAAAATTTGGCCTTTTTCTGCCTCTCCAAAATTTGGCCATTTGGCATATTTACTTTCTTTTACTAGCTTGCGATAGGCTTCACTTTTACGTTCGTACTCTAACACCTTTACACCATTTAACCAATGTTCTACATGGTTGTTTTTAGAGATAATACGAGCAGTATTCCATGCGCCTATTGGGTTTACAGGCTTAGTAGGATCTGCTTGTATTAAATCGTAAAGAGAGGCAACTGTTCTACTGCCCTCGTGATTTCCAAGTTTTGCATCTGGGTGCTTGGCATCGTCGAGTATTTGGAATTCTAACCCGATCGAAGATCCAGGGCCTTTATTAAGTTCGGTATCTACATAATATTTAATACCACTATTGGCACCTTCGGTTAATTTAAAATCTACTTTCAATTCAAAGTCACCAAAAAGTTCGTTCGTAACGATGTCGCCGCCTGCATTCGATTCGGCACCACCCGATGCAAGAACAGCTAGTACGCCATTTTCAATTTTCCAACCCTTTTCAGGAAACGTATCTAGTCTGGCGCCACGCCATCCATTGGTGGTTTTTCCGTCCCATAGCAGTTTCCAGCCATTTTTTTCTTCATCAGCAGTTAAATTGTTTTTAGTGGTAATAGGTGGAGCCGTTGATGGTGTACTATACTTTTCTACTTGATCTGTTATTATTTTTACGTTTTTCCACATGACTTGTGTGCCATTTTTTTCTTCGTTATTTCCAATGCCGTGTACCTGCAAACCAATAAAACCACTCGCAGTTTTATCATCTATTAAATAAGAAGCAGGTGTGCCATTAATCCATGTTTTAATGGTGTCTCCAATAGCTTCAATTCTATATTTATTCCAATCATTTTGTTTAAATGCCTTTTGTGCAGTAGGGTTATTCGATAGAGGATATAACCAGCCTCTTCGCGCTTCATCATAAATGCCGCAGCTCCAAGCTCTTTCCGAAGGGTCAATTTCTATTTGATACCCATGAACTCTTCCATTATTATAGGAAGGGAGGCTATTACTGCGTATTTGAATACCTGAGTTAAGTTTTGGGTCTACTTTGTATTCGAGTTCTAGGATAAAATCGCCGTACATCTCGTTAGAGCATAAAAAGGTATTAGGGGTATTAAGTGTAGAGGTTCCTATAATTGTATTGTCCTTTACTTCATAAGTTGCTTTTCCTCCTTTAATGTGCCACCCATCTAATGTTTTGCCATCAAATAAGTAAACCCACGGTTCTGATTCTTTTTTAGTATTGTTACAGTTGGTAAACAATAACAATGCAATAAATGAAAAGAATGCTGTCATTTTTAGTTGTTTCATGTTAGATATCATTTTAGTATTGTGCTTTAAGTGTATGACTTATGGTTTTAAGTTTATATGAATTATGATTAAGTTAAAAAAACGTGTTCGCACACGAAAATATGAAATAATTGATAATTAACCCCATTCTTTAGCTAAAATTTACATTTTCCTTGGTTAGTATTTCTATGGGCGAATAAATTTTTTGTTCTGGCGTTTTCTTTTCAATTAAGTAGTTGGTCATTAAGGTAATGGATTTGTGTCCTTGGATAAAAGGTTGCTGCGATATCAAAAATGAAACCTTATCTTCGTTTAGGCATTTAATATTTTGTTCTGTATTATCAAAGCCTATTAGTGCTAGTTCTTTTGACGTAATATTATTTAGGCAATTGGCGAAAACCGAAATTCGACTACTAGGGACATAAACACCATTTATGGAGGGGTTCTCTTCTAGAATGAGCTTGAGGTCCTTTTTGAGTTGCTCGGTGTTGTTTAGGTCGATAATGTTTGCGATACTGCTTTTTATGGGTAACCTATTGTTTAGGAAATAGTCATTGAAACCGTGAATACGTTCGGAAATTGCTTGGTGATTATCTACGTTTAACCGTGTGTGAATAATTAAAATAGAATAATCGTCTTTTAAACATAAGTGCATTAGTTTTCCCGCTAAAAGTCCAGCTTTAAAAGCATCCTGACCTATAAAGGAAATGTTGTTAAAGCCTTCAAGTTCTACGTTAATAAACACATAAGGAATGTTATTGTCGTCTAGTGTTTTGGTTATTTGATGCGTTTCTTTAATAAATATTGGAGCAATAACAACACCGTCTGGATTGGATTGCATTAAAGTTTCGAAAGTATTTAAATAGGAAGAGGCATCAAATTGGTCGAAGCTAAAGTTGTTTACAGTAATGCCAAATTTTTCAACCTCCTCTTGAGCACTTTGAGTGCCCATTAAAGGCGCTTTCCAAAACGTATTGTCGGCATTAGATTGAGGGATTAAAGTAGTTATTTTAAGTTTTTTGTTAAGAGCAAGTGAGCTTGCAATTTTATTGGTTTTAAAGTTGTGTTTTTTTATAATAGCTTTGACTTTTTTAGCCGTTTTTTTAGACACGCCTTCCCTATTGTGGAGGACTCTGTCTACTGTTCCAACAGATACATTGGCTTCTTTTGCTATGTCACTTATTGTTACCATCTGTTTTTCTTTAAGATACGCTCTATATGGTCTCCAAAGGTATACAAAACTATTGTTTGTACTAATAAAATCATTTTTTATGTTATATTTGCGTGTGCGAACACGAAAATAAAATACAAATAAACAAAAAAATAATGAATTCGCTTTTTAATATTAAGGATCAGATTATTCTAGTTACAGGAGCCTGTGGGGTGTTGGGAGGAAGTATTGCAGAATACTTATTGAAAAAAGAAGCAATAGTGGTGCTTTTGCATTACAAAGAAGCACCTTTGTTGACAGCTATAGAGGGGTTAAAGGCCAAAGGGTATAATGTTGATGGATTTGTTTGTAATGTTCTGGAGGAAAATAGTTTGAGGTTGGTTCGCGAAAAAATTGTAGCAAAATACCATAGAATTGATGTGCTTATCAATGCCGCAGGGGGTAACAGACCGGGAGCGACCATTGGTGAAGATCAAACGGTTTTTGATTTAAATATGGATGATTTCAAGGCTGTAACAGATTTAAACCTAAACGGAACGGTGATTCCTTCAATCGTTTTTGGAGAAGTTATGGCCAGACAAAAGAAAGGTGTCATTATTAATTATTCGTCCATGGCTGTAGATAGAGCGATCACTAGGGTGGCAGGGTACTCTGCAGCAAAAGCGGCAATGGAAAATTTCACACGTTGGATGGCTGTTGAGATGGCTACAAAATTTGGAGATAGCGTTCGGGTGAATGCCATAGCACCAGGTTTTTTTGTTGGAAATCAAAACCGCCGTTTATTGATTAATGATGATGGCTCTTATACAGAAAGAGGAAACGATATTATTAGAAACACACCGATGAAGCGTTTTGGAGAGGCCAATGAATTGCATGGAGCTGTTCATTTTTTATGTAGCGAAGCTTCTAAATTTATTACAGGGGCTGTTATACCCGTAGATGGAGGGTTTAGTGTTTTTAGTGGGGTTTAAATATTAAAAATAAACATGAAAGAGACGTTTAGGTGGTATGGTGTTAAGGATACGGTAAGTTTGCAAGACATAAAGCAGACTGGGGCAACGGGTGTAGTAACGGCATTACATCATGTCCAAAATGGAGCGGTTTGGGAAGTTGAAGAAATTAGAAAAGTAAAAAATGCAGTTGAGGAGGCAGGGTTGGAATGGACCTTTATAGAAAGTATTCCCATTCATGAGAATATAAAGCTAAGAAGAGGTGATTATTTAGAGCGCATTGAAAATTATAAGCAAAGCATTATTAATGTAGCACAATGTGGTATTAAGTACGTATGTTATAATTTTATGCCGGTATTGGATTGGACACGTACCCATCTATTTTGGGAATTGCAGGATGGGAGTACAGCCTTGCGTTTCGATAAAGTAGATATGGCTGTTTTTGAATGTCATATTATAGCCTTGGAAGGTAGTGAGGCATCTTATTCTGAAGCCATTTTAAAAAAAGCCAAAAACAGATTTGCTTCCATGACCCCTGAAGAAAAACAGCGGTTAGAAGATGGTGTTTTAAAAGGCTTGCCCGGTACGGTCGATGATCTTACAATTCCAGTGTTTAAAGATATGATCGCACAGTACGAAGGTGTTACCCATGAAGATTTAAAAGCAAATCTATCGTACTTTTTGAATGAGGTCATTCCAGTAGCCGAAGCACATGGTGTTAAAATGGCCATTCATCCCGATGATCCTCCATTCGATATTATGGGCTTGCCAAGAATTGTAAAATCCGAAGCAGATTTAGAAGATTTATTGAATTTTATTGATAGTCCTTCAAATGGTATAACATTTTGTACTGGCTCATTAGGAGCCAATCCAGAAAATGATCTGCCACGCATGATAGAAAAATTTGGAGACCGCATTCATTTTCTGCACTTACGCAATGTAAAAAGAGAACACGATGGTAGTTTTTATGAAGATAACCATTTAGAGGGGTCGTCCGATATGTACGAAATTGTAAAGGCCGTTTTAAAAGTTGAAAACCGTAGAGGTATTTCTATTCCAATGCGACCAGATCACGGGCATCAAATGTTGGACGATTTAAAGAAAGAAGAGATTCCAGGCTATTCGGCTATTGGAAGATTACGCGGTCTAGCGGAAATTCGAGGTCTTGCCATGGGAATTAAACGAAGTTTGGACTTGTAGTGGATTTAATTATTTAAGGCAAAGTGACTCAGGTTAACGAATAAGACAGACAATCAATATAAATGACTCAGATAAAAACAAAAACCTTTATTACGGATAATTTTTTGCTCCAATCTAAAGAAGCAGAGATATTATATCACGCGTATGCAAAGGACATGCCTATTATAGATTATCATAATCACTTATCGGCTAAATTAATAGCCCAAGATAGGCCGTTGGGTAATATAACGGAGGCTTGGTTGAGCGAAGATCATTATAAATGGCGGGGTATGCGAGCCAATGGCGTCGAAGAAAAATTTGTTACGGGTACTGCTTCTTTGGAAGAAAAATTCCTTAAATGGGCAGAAACGGTACCGCATACGGTTCGTAATCCCTTGTTCCATTGGACACAGTTAGAGTTAAAACGTTATTTTGATATCGATGCTATTTTACAACCAAGTACAGCACAGGAAATCTATAAAAAAGCGAATGCTGTACTGGCAACAAAAACACCGGCACAATTATTAGAGGATATGAAGGTGGAAGTAGTATGTACTACTGATGATCCTACAGATAACTTGGCGTACCATAAAAAAATAGCTGCTGGTAAGTTTTTTACAAAAGTATTACCAACGTTTAGACCAGACGCGTTATTTTTTATCGGAGAATCAAAATATATAGATTACTTAAAAAAGTTAGAAGACTGCGTTGCGTTTGCTGTCGATAGTTTTTCAGCTCTTTTAAAGGCTATTGACAACCGGATAGCGTATTTTCATGACAATGGCTGCCGATTAAGTGACTATGGCATTGCAGGTCCAATTGTGATGCAGGAAGTAACCACAGAAGATGTGACTGCTATTTTTGAGAAGTTTTTAAAGGGAGAAACCTTATCCGATTCCGAAATTAATAAATACAGAAGTTACCTATTGTTGTATTTAGGCAAACAATACCATAAGAAAAATTGGGTGCAACAATACCATTTAGGAGCTTTGAGAAATAATAATACGCGATTGCAAGAGCAAATTGGTGCCGATGCTGGTTGCGATTCCATTGCCGATTATTCAATGGCGGAAGCGATGTCTAAATTATTCAATACACTAAACTCTAGCGATCAGCTTGCGAAAACTATAACCTATAATTTAAACCCATCGCAAAACGAAGTGTTTGTAACGATGATGGGGAATTTTAATGAAGGCGGTATACCTGGGAAAATGCAATGGGGGTCTGCATGGTGGTTTTTAGACCAGAAAGACGGCATGGAAAGACAAGTAAACACCCTATCCAATATGGGATTATTGAGTAGGTTTGTAGGCATGTTAACAGATAGCCGTAGTTTTTTGTCTTTCCCAAGGCATGAATATTTTAGACGCATTCTATGTGACTTGATTGCAGAGGATGTAAATAAGGGCTTAGTGCCTAATGATTTGGAGTTCTTAGGTAAAATGATACAGGATATTTGTTATTACAATGCAGTAAATTATTTTGATTTTAATTAGTATGATGCGATATAAAACACTAATCATCTTAATGCTTTTGTCGGGACTTTGGTCTTGTAAAAAAGAATCTGGCACAAAAATAATGTATTTGGCCCATGGCTTGCCACAAACACATCCGGTTCATAAAGGTATTTTAAAGTTTCAGGAAGCACTCCATAAAAAGTCAGGAGGGAAGTTGGCCGTTAAGATTTTTCCAGACGGTCAGTTGGGGTCAGAACGTGAAGTATTGGAGTTATTACAAATTGGAAGCGTCGCTATTACTAAAGTAAGTGCGGCGACCTTGTCTAATTTTGTGCCCGAATACAATGTTTTGGGTATTCCCTATTTGTTTCGGGACAAAGCACATCAATTTAGTGTGTTGGAAGGTGAGATAGGCAAGTCTATTTTGAAAAAAGGAAGTAAGTTTTGGTTACGTGGATTGTGTTATTATGACGCTGGTAGCAGAAGTTTTTATACCAAAGATAAGGCGATACGAACCCCGGAAGATTTAAAGGGGCTTAAAATAAGGGTCATGAACAATCAAATGGCTATTAATATGGTTAATGCTCTGGGAGGGTCGGCAACACCATTAGCGTATGGTGAATTGTATACAGCTATCCAACAAGGGGTTGTAGATGGTGCCGAGAATAATCCACCATCATTCGTGTCGTCCAATCATTACGAAATAAGTAAGTACTATACCCTAGATCAGCATTCGTCCGTACCAGATGTGTTGATTATGGGGACTAAATATTGGGATAAATTAACAGATGAAGAAAAGCAATGGGTAGAAGCAGCCGCGGCTGAATCTTCTGAAGCACAAAAACAATATTGGAACGAATCGGTTGCCGAGTCCATGCAAAAGGCGAAAGACAGAGGTGTTGAAATTATCATTCCAGATAAATCCTTATTTGCAGAACAATCAAAATCAGTATTAGAAGCCTTTGAAAAAGAGTATCCTGAGTTGGCAGATTTAGTACATCAGATAAAAGCACAATAATTATGAAACATATAGATTTTTTGTTTAATAAGATAATTCGTTTTATCGAAATTTTTTTAGTTAGCATTTTTGGTCTTTTGGTTTTAGATGTGCTTTGGCAAGTTTTTTCGCGGTATATTTTAAAAACATCGTTTTCTTGGACAGAAGAGTTGGCAAGGTTTTCATTAATCTGGCTGTCTATTTTAGGAGCAGCCTATTTGAATGCAAAGCGAGAGCATTTGTCAATGGATTTTGTTTACCAAAAGTTATCCATTAAAAAACAAAAGAAGGTTTCTTTAATTATAGAAGTGCTTATATTTTTATTTGCTGCCATCGTGATGGTTGTTGGTGGGTTTAATTTGGTATATATTACTTTAAAATTAAATCAGCTTTCTGGAACATTACAAATACCTCTAGGATATATCTATGCTATCATGCCTTTTAGCGGCTTGTTAATTATGTGTTTTTCGGTATATCACATGTCAAAAATTTATACAAATAAACTAGTCGATTAATTATGAGCATTGAAGTTATAAGTATATTAGTTCTATTTTTAAGCTTTTTTATACTACTGTTGTTAAAAGTGCCGGTGGCTTACAGTATTGGAATATCTACAACGGTCAGCCTATTGTTGAATATTGATAAATTGCCGGGGATCACTACTATTGCCCAGCGTATGACGACAGGGATAGACAGCTTTGCATTACTGGCCATTCCGTTTTTTGTGTTAGCCGGTGAAATCATGAAGCGTGGCGGTATTGCCAATAGGCTCATAAATTTTGCAAAATCATTAGTGGCGAGTCTTCCGGGAGGTTTGGCTTATGTAAATATATTGGCATCTATGTTATTTGGTGCTATTTCGGGGTCGGCATTGGCAGCTACCTCTGCAATTGGTAGTATCATGACAGATAGAATGGAGAAGGAAGGTCTGCCAAGAGCTTTTAGTGCTTCCGTAAATATAACGGCCTCAACAACTGGCTTATTAATTCCGCCAAGTAATATCTTAATTGTCTTTGCTTTAGCGAGTGGGGGATCAGCATCGGTAGCGGCTTTGTTCATAGCGGGTTATTTACCAGGTGTTTTATTGGGATTAGCACTGATGGGTTACGTGGCTTTTGTTGCGATAAAAAGGGATTTTATAAAAGGAACAAGGGCGAGTTTGTCTGAAGTATTGGGGTATTTTAGCAAAGCTATTTTTAGTTTATTACTTTTGGTTGTGGTTGTAGGGGGGATTGTTGCCGGAATTTTTACGGCCACTGAAGCATCCGTTATTGCAGTTTTATATGCCGCCGTTTTGGCGTTGATTTATGGTGAGGTTGGCGTTAAGGACTTTCCCGATATTTTGCTCACAAGTGCCAAAACTACAGCCGTGGTCATGTTTTTAATATGTACGTCGATGGCCATGTCGTGGTTGTTTTCTTTTGAAGGTATCCCGGAATTAATGAGTAACTTTTTATTGGGTCAGTTTAGTAATAAGTTTGCTATATTTTTGGTGATAAATATTGTGTTGTTGCTTGTAGGGACTTTTATGGATATGACCCCAGCGGTACTTATATTTACACCTATATTTTTGCCAGTTGTAGTGGCATTGGGTATGGAGCCTGTACACTTTGGTATTGTTATGGTACTTAATTTATGTATTGGACTGTGTACACCACCAGTAGGTACCATTCTGTTTGTTGGAAGTGGTATAGCCAATATATCAGTTACCCAAGTTGTAAAGCCCTTAATTCCTTTTTTAATAATTATGGTTATCGTGTTGTTATTGGTTACCTATATTCCTGAAATATCGATGTTGTTACCACGATTGTTCGATTTGTAATAAGATACAGTATATAATGAAATAAGCCCTTGGTAATTATTTCAAGGGCTTATTAATTTAGAGATATATTAGATTGAGTGTGTTATGCAATAACATTTAATTCTTTTCCTACTTTAATAAATGCTTTAATCGCTTTATCAATATGCTCAGGTTCGTGTGCTGCTGATAATTGAACCCTTATTCTAGCTTTGCCTTTAGGAACAACCGGATAAAAGAATCCAATAACATAAATACCTTCGTCTAAAAGGCGTTTAGCGAACTCCTGTGCTATGGTGGCCTCCCCAAGCATAATAGGAACTATAGGGTGGATACCCTTAACAATATTGAAACCGGCAGCTGTCATGCCAGAGCGGAACTGCTTGGTATTTGCTTCTAATTTGTCTTTTAAATGTGTAGATCCTTTAAGAATGTCTAACACTTTTAAAGTTGCTCCAACAATTGCAGGAGCTAAGGTATTTGAAAATAAATACGGACGTGAATGTTGTCTTAGGATATCTACTATTTCCTTTCTGGCCGCAGTAAACCCTCCAGAAGCACCACCAAGGGCTTTCCCATAAGTGCCGGTTATAATGTCAATACGTCCCATAACGTTGTTGTACTCATGAGAACCTCTTCCGGTAGCTCCTAAAAACCCAGTAGAGTGACATTCGTCAATCATTACAAGCGCATTGTATTTATCAGCCAAATCACATATTTTGTCGAGTTGTGCGATGGTGCCGTCCATAGAAAAAGAACCATCTGTAACAATCAATATACGTCTTGAAGAACTAGCAGCTTTAAGCTGTTCTTCTAAATCGTCCATGTTGTTGTGTTTATATCTAAACCGTTTCGCTTTACAAAGGCGAATACCGTCAATAATTGAAGCATGATTAAGT
Source organism: Snuella sedimenti (assembly GCF_016428595.1). Classification (GTDB taxonomy): domain Bacteria; phylum Bacteroidota; class Bacteroidia; order Flavobacteriales; family Flavobacteriaceae; genus Snuella; species Snuella sedimenti. The sequence continues at coordinate 131,088 of NZ_JAELVQ010000004.1, forward strand.
TCATCTGATATAATGGCATCTTCAGCCTTTAACAGAGGCTCAAAAAGTCCACCGTTGGCATCAAAAGCGGCAGCATATAAAATACAGTCTTCCATGCCCAAAAATTCGGCAGTTTTTTTCTCCAGTTCTTTGTGGATGTCTTGTGTGCCACAAATAAAGCGCACCGATGAAAGTCCGAATCCGTGGGTTTTAATAGCGTTAATTCCAGCTTCAAGAACATCGGGGTTTGCCGCTAGCCCCAAATAGTTGTTGGCACAGAAGTTAAGTACTTGGTTTTGGGTTGTCGTACTTATTTGAGCACCTTGTTTAGAGGTTATAATACGTTCGTCTTTATAAAGACCACTATCTTTTATATCTTGAATATCGTTTAATAAGTCGTTTTTAATACTGTACATAATGTCTTTAGATTTAAATTTTTTCTAAATAAGTTGCTTTTAGGTTTTCAATCATATCTTCTGTCATGGCTTCCAAATTGTAATTTGGTTTCCAATTCCAATCATTTTTGGCATTTGTGTCATCAATACTTTTTGGCCACGAATCCGCAATACCTTGTCTAAAATCGGGTTTGTAAGTTACTTTAAAATCGGGATAAATAGTTCGGATTGCATTTGTTATTTCTTCAGGATTAAAGCTTACACCCGCAACATTGTATGAGGTTCTGGTTTTAATGTTTACAGAAGGCGCATCCATAACCTCTATAGTTGCTCTTATGGCATCATCCATATAAATCATTGGAAGTGTGGTTTTTTCGCTTAAAAAGCATTCAAAAGGTTCATTTTTAATAGCTTTATGAAAAATGTCCACAGCATAATCTGTAGTGCCTCCACCCGGTAAGGATTGGTAGCCTATAACACCTGGATAACGAATAGAACGAATGTCCAATCCGTATTTTTCATAATAATAATTGGCCCAATTTTCACCAGCAGCTTTGGTCATACCATATACTGTTGATGGTGTTAGGTTGGAATCTTGAGGGGTGTTGTCACGATTTACATTTGCTCCGAACACAGCAATCGAACTTGGGAAAAATACTTTACTAATAGTATGTATTCTAGATACTTCAAGCACATTAAAAAGGGTTTTCATATTGATATCCCAAGTTAATAGCGGATTCTTTTCACCATTTGCCGATAAAATAGCGGCCATATGGTAAATTTGAGTAACATTATATTTTATAACAATAGTAGTTAAAGCTTCAAAATCTGTAGCGTCTAATATTTCAAATTGACCAACAAATGAAGGATTGTCCCTTAAGTCGGTAGCAATAACATTATTTACACCGAATTTATCTTGAAGTCTTTTTGATAGAACAGAACCTAGTTGTCCGCTGGCTCCTGTTATTAATATGGTTTCTTGCTGCATTATATTATATATTAATAAAGAACAAAATTACTTAAAAACAATATTTTACAATTAAAATGTCTTTTTAAAATAATAAAAAAAGTAAAATAATCTTTTTATTAAGGTTTATTTATTATTATTTACTTTTGTGGTGTATTAAATAAAAGCTTAAAAGTAAATTTATCTTTATATGGAAAAAATAGATGAAGTCGATTTAAATATTTTGCGTATTCTACAAAAGGATTCCAAAAAGACAACGAAAGAAATAGCAGAAATGTTAAATCTAACGGCTTCACCAGTATATGAGCGTATTAGGCGTTTAGAGAAAAAAGGATTTATAAAAAATTACGTGGCACTTTTGGATAAAAAGAAAATTCAAAGACCAGTTACTGCTATTTGTATGGTGTCCCTGCGTTATCATGACCAAGGATTTATTGATAAATTTGATCGACAAATTAGAGCCTTGCACGAGGTGCAGGAATGCTATCATATGGCTGGAAAAGTTGACTTTTTTTTAAAAATCAACTTGGAAAGCCTTGATGTATACCATGAGTTTGTAAGGACGAAGCTATCTAAAATTGAGAACATTGGTGTTTTGGAAAGTTATTTTGTGCTTAAAGAAATTTTTCAGACTACCGAGTATTATATTTAGAGACTGTTTAAAATTCGTTTTTGAAATTAGTTATAGGTCATTTTTTTGCCAATTAAGGCTTTAAAACCGGAGTTTAGCAGCGCTAAATGAGGATTTTCATAACGAAAAGTGGAGAAAAAAGGAGCATAACAAAACCAAAAGGTGGAATTTAAGCAGTCTCTTAAATATCTATAAGGATTTGTAAAAGTTTAAATCACTTCGTTAAAAACAACATTGAAATAGATTAATGAAAATCACAGAAACAACCTTTGCTAGTATATAATACAAATTTTAACTCCACTATGCTGTAATGATCAAGTACGACAAAATAATGTTATAATTTGACTATATTACTTATATTAACTGATTTCCACATGTAATACCTTTGTTTTGTCTATGAAGTTACTCGACTTATTGTAAAACAAGAAATGGTATTGGCATAAAAATAAATAATTTAAATGTATGGACATATGAACATGTTTTGTATATTTGCGTAATCTTAATTAAAAAAATGGAAAGAAAGACAAGTCAATATTTGATGCCGGTTAAAAAGAAAAAGACAGTTAGTGGTAGCTATGATATTAATCCGGTCCATGAAGTGGTCAATGGTGAAATAGTACAAGGATATGGTGCTTTGGCCGATAGGTTGGTAAATGAGAAAGTTATAATTTTAGATGGGTATGTAGGAGTAGATTGGGATGAGGTAATAACGTCTTTAGTCGAAGTCTTTAAAGCTGCGAAACTTTCTATATGTGCATATAACATTAAGGATTGTTTAAAATCCGAAATGGATATTAATGCATTGGTTACACCATATTTAGGAGGTGACGATCCTGTTTTTGGTCGTAAGACAAGCTTAGTACTTAATGATTACTTTGATAGGGAAAAGCTTATAAGTATTGATTTGGACCAAAGTAAAGATATCAATATTATATACGGAACTGGAGCAAGTCTGGCTAATATAGAAGGTTGTTTGGTGTATTTCGATTTACCAAAAAATGAGCTGCAATTTAGAATGAGGGCAGATGCCATCACCAATTTAGGGTTTTCTTCACCTAAGGCTCACAAACAAATGTATAAGCATTTCTACTTTGTGGATTGGGTCGTGTTAAACCAAGAAAAGAAAAGGTTGTTGCCCCAAATAGATATTATAGTAGATCAACAGCGTCCGGGGATGCCTATATGGACAGAAGGAGAGGCTTTAAGATCTAGTTTATCAAAATTATCTAAAGGATATTTCAGGGTAAGACCCTGGTTTGAGCCCGGTATTTGGGGAGGACAATGGATGAGGGAACGCATTGAAGGCTTGAATCAAGAAGTGCCCAATTATGCATGGTCTTTTGAAATGATCGTGCCCGAAAATGGATTGGTTTTTGGAGATGAAAATGGCATGTTGGAAGTGTCGTTTGATATGTTAATGTTCCAGGAACAAGAGAACGTATTAGGCAAAGCAGCTAAGCGATTTCAGGATGAGTTTCCTATTCGGTTTGATTTTCTGGATACCTTCGATGGCGGTAACCTTTCGGTGCAATGCCATCCGAAGCCAGACTATATTAAAAAGGAATTTGGAGAAAACTTCACACAGGATGAGACCTATTATATTTTGGACGCCAAGGAAGGTGCCGATGTGTATTTGGGATTTCAGGAAGATATCAATCCAGAAGCCTTCAAAAAGGCGCTCGAGCATAGTTATGAGACCAAGGAAGAACTGGACGTCGAAAGGTATGTGCAAAAATTGCCTGCCAAAAAACACGACCTATTCCTTATCCCACACGGAACGGTTCACTGTTCTGGAATAAATAACCTTGTGCTGGAGATTAGTGCAACCCCATACATCTTTACCTTTAAAATGTACGATTGGCAGCGTATGGATATGGATGGAAACCCGAGACCCTTAAATATAGACCGCGCCTATGATAATTTGAACTTTAACAGAAAAGGACAAGTTGTACAAGATACCTTGGTGTCTAAACCATATGTGGTATCGTCTGGAGACCATTGGAAAAAAATACATTTACCAACGCATCCAGACCACTTTTATGATATATATCGATATGAGTTTGATGATGAGGTTGTCATTGAAACTTTAAATCAATGTCATGTCTTAATGCTTGTTGAAGGTACGGCTGTAGAATTGGATTTAGTGAATGATTCCCAAACGTTTCATTATGCCGAGACCTTTGCAGTATCGGCAGCTGCCAATAGCTATCGCTTGGTTAATAAAGGAAAGGAAGCTGCAAAAGTAATTGTATCTTTTGTTAAAGATGAGGCCTGTTAAAAAACTAAACTGAAATTATATGGAATTTAAACTCTTGATTGCTGTTGTAATGTCTTTTACAGTTGGTTATGCACAAAACACAACGGTATGGCAAATAGGAAAATCTGATGATAGTAGTGCTGAGTTTGCCTTAGCAAATGGTGAGTATAGCAAATTTTTGGAAAAGGATTTTGGGTGGGAAGACCGATTTTACGTGGTAGGATATTCCGAGGACAAGACCGATTTTCCTTTTGTATTGCCCGGAGCGATAGATTATTGGGGCGGAACTTCAACGTTGGCTGGTATACGCCCTCATGAAATCAATATTTTATTTGGTATAAAAGATAAACCTAAAAGCGGTGATTGGAAATTGGTTGTAGATGTGCTGGATTGTAATCCCGAAACACCACCCTATCTTAAGGTTACGGTAAACGGCAAATCTTGGAAGTATAGATTAGACAAAGGGAGCAATGCCGAAGCCTTAAAAGGAAAGGTCGCCAATACTAAAGAGCAGATAATAGAAATCCCATTAGACGTCGATCTCATAACGAATGGAGGGAACAATGTTCAGCTTACCACGTTGGAAGGCAGCTGGATGGTGTTTGACCAAGTAAGACTGGTAGGGACAGAGAACGTACAACTATTAAAACCAGAAACGGCATTTATAAGAAGTGTTACCCCAGCAGAATATGAGTTAATGGTTGATGGGAGCCAGGTGCAGCCTCTGTTAGTGGATGTTCAGCATCTTCAACGCAGCCCGAAACTTGAGGTACAACTGGATGGTAAGGTTATTTTTGAAGAGGAAGTTGAGCATGGTCGAATTATTTATGAAGCACCTATGCCTGCTGTTACGAGGTCAAAAGTGAGTCAATATGCTGTTTTTCTGGATGGTATGCTAATAGAAAAAGGTACTGTAAAAAGAGCTCCAAATAAGACCAATAGATTGGTGGACTATGTGGACACCAAGATAGGAACAGGACATTCCAGATGGATGATCGCACCGGGACCTTGGATGCCCTTTGGAATGGTTAAAATAAGCCCCGATAATCAAAATGAAGGCTGGCAGGCAGGATATCAGCCCACCTTCGAAAGTGTGGGGACCTTCAGTCATATTCATGAATGGACCATGGCAGGTTTGGGAACATTTCCTACCAACGGACCATTGGTTACCGAAGTTGGCAATCAGGGAGAGCCCGATTCTGGATACCGTTCGCGAGTAGATAAAACTACCGAAGAAGCACCTTTGGGATATTATTCGGTGCTGTTGAGCGATTATAATATCAAGGCCGAATTGACCGCTACAACGCGCGCCAGTTTTCAGCGTTATACCTATCCGAAGGATGTTCCAAACTCCAGAATATTGGTCGATCTTCAAATCCCTTCAGAATATAATTATACCATTAAAGAAGCCCATTTTAAAAAGATAGGCGACCATAAGATTGTGGGGTATAGTAAACAAGTTTCTCCGTCTGTTTGGGGAGAACAGTATTACCGAAGCAAAATGGTTGAAGGTGGTGATAAAACAAGGGAATGGGATATCATAGCACAAGAGTATACAGTTCATTTTGTAATGGAATTTGACCAACCCATAAAAACCTTTGGTACATGGGTAAATGGTAGTGAAACAGGTAAAGGGGATGCTGAAATAATAAATGATGCCGAATTAACAGTTGCTAATCCGGAGGACATTGTAGCCTTTGTTGAGTTTGATACATCTGTACATCAGGTGGTGCAAACAAGAACCGGAATATCGTATGTGAGCATAGAGAGTGCTGCATTGAATTTGGAAGAAGAAATAACGAAGCCTTTCGGTTGGAATTTTGAAAAGGTTCGCGAAAATCAGGAAAATACTTGGAACAATTTATTTAGAAGGGTACAAGTTGCATCAAATAATAGATTGGAAAAAACGAGGTTCTATTCCAATATGTACCGTGCTTTGGTAAGTAGAAATATATTTAGTGACGTAGATGGAAGCTGGGTAGATGCCGAGGAAAACATTCAGAAATTTAACAATCCTAATGACGTAGCTTTAGGTTGTGATGCTTTTTGGAACACCTTTTGGAATTTGAACCAGTTTTGGAATTTAGTGACGCCCGAATGGTCATCCAAATGGGTAAAATCGCAATTGGCTATGTACGATGCCAATGGCTGGTTGGCCAAAGGTCCAGCAGGAATGGAATATATTCCGGTAATGGTGGCCGAACATGAAATTCCACTTATTGTGGGAGCTTACCAAATGGGCATTCGGGATTACGATGCCGAAAAGGCTTTTAATGCTGTTTATAAAATGCAAACCACCAAAGGCGAGCAGGTAGGTGGCGGCTATGCAGGAAACAGGGATTTAGAAACCTATTTAAAGCACAAATATGTACCGTATAATAAGGGACGTTTTTCCAATACTTTGGAATATTCATTCGACGATTTTACTGTGTCGCAACTGGCAAAATCACTTGGAAAAACCAAAGAATACAATGAATTTATTGATAGGGCCTATTGGTGGAAAAATGCCATAGATCCAGAGATTGGATTTGCCAGATTGAGGCATTCAGATGGTAGCTGGTTTAAGGATTTTGATCCTATTGAAACAGGTGGGAATCATCAATTTGCAGAAGGAAATGCATGGCAACTTACCTTTTTCGTACCGCAGGATATCCCGGCATTAGCAAAGATAATTGGTGAAGAGGAGTTTGTAAAGCGTTTGGATGGCGGGTTTAGTGTAAGCAGTAATTGGCGTTACAATGCACCAAATGAAAAATACTGGGATTTCCCTGTAATCCAAGGGAACCAACAGTCTATGCACTTTTCGTTTATGTTCAATTGGGTGAAAAAACCTTGGCTCACCCAGAAATGGAACAGGGACATTTTATCCCGTTTTTATGGTTATGGTATTTCTAATGCCTATCTGGGAGATGAAGACCAGGGGCAAATGAGTGCTTGGTATATGATGTCGTCTTTAGGGTTGTTTCAAACTGATGGCGGTACAAGATCAGAACCTATCTATGAGATTGGAAGCCCATTATTCGAAAAAATAGAAATCGATCTGGGAAACCAATACAATAGAGGTCGTAAATTTGTAATTGAAGCAAAAAATAACTCTTTCAATAATAAGTATGTACAAAGTGCAACGCTTAATGGGAAAGCATTGAAGAACTTTTGGTTTCCAGCCAGTGAATTGTTAAAAGGAGGGAAACTGGAACTGGAAATGGGACCTGAACCAAATAAAAACTGGGGTGTAAACGAGATGCCTCCTAGCCCAAAATAAGTATTAAGATGAAGGGATGTAAGTTGATAATAGGTGTTTTATTGCTTAGCCAGTTTATGGCATGTAAGAAACAAGAAGTTTTTCAAGAAAAACCATTAGTTTCCCTAACACAATATGTCGATCCACAAATAGGTTCTGTACATGGGCGATGGTTTTTTTACACGCCAGCAGCACGCCCTTTTGGAATGGCCAAATTAGCACCACATACCAATGGTTATAACAGTGCCGGAGGCTGGGGGCCTACGGGTTATGACGACCGGCATACCTCTATTGAAGGCTTTGGCCATTTTCATGAATTTCAAATAGGAGGTTTGGTATTCATGCCTACGGTTGGAGCGTTAAAAACAGTACCGGGTACTCTAGAAAATCCCGATACAGGTTATCGTTCACGTTTCGATAAAACGACCGAACACGCCGAAACGGGATACTATAGCGTACTTTTAAAAGATTATAATATTAAAGCCGAATTAACGGCGACCGAACGTGTGGGCTACCAACGTTTTACATATCCCAAAACCAAGGAGACCCATGTTGTTGTCGATTTAGGACATAAACAAGGCGAAAGTGGTGATGTTACCAAAGCCTTTGGCAGCATTGTAAATGGTACGGAGTTAGAAGGCTATATTGAAACCTATCCGGAATATGTTAAATTTTGCGATCCTGGGAAAAGAGTGAAAATGTATTTTGTAGCCCGGTTCAATAAAGAACCAATTGCCACAGGAAGTTTTATAGATTCCATTCAAAAGCAAGGGGCACTTAAAACAGAAGGGATCAATAATGGTCTGTATCTTACTTTTAATATGGAGCAAGATGATATACTAGAGATTCAAACAGGATTGAGTTATACTTCCATAGAAAATGCACGTTTAAACCTGCAAACAGAGTCCAATGGGAAAGCCTTTGATGTAGTTAAACAAGAATCTAAGGATATCTGGAACGAAAAGTTAAACAGCATTGTTGTAGAAGGTGGTCAGGAAAAAGATAAAGTTAAATTTTATACCGGATTATACCATGCCCTACTAGGGCGAGGTCTTGCCAATGATGTTAATGGACATTATCCTAAAGCTAATGATGACATAGGACAGATACCTTTGGATGAAAATAATAAGCCGCTTTACAACCATTACAATACCGATGGTATTTGGGGAGGGTTCTGGAACTTAAGTCAGCTTTGGAGTTTGGCCTATCCCGATTATTTTAGCGACTATGTTCAATCGAACATAGACTATTACAAAGATCGTGGTTGGTTACACGATGGAGGGGCTAATGGCGTGTTTACAAATGGTGTACAGACCAATTTTCAGGGGCTTTTATTAGCATCTGCATACAATGTAGGGATTCGCGATTTCGATGTAAAAACAGGGTATAAAGCGGCCATTAAAAATGAGCTGGAATACCGTGGTCGCGATCTAGGAAATGGTAAATACGATCTGGCTTATTTTGTAAAGGAACATTACGTACCCTATAAAGATACCATTATATCCAACGGGTGGGTGTTTAACTTTGGAGCCTCCCATACCTTAGAATACAGTTTCAGTTCTTATGCTGTGGCGCAAATGGCTAAAAGCATGAACGATACCGCTAGTTATAGCAAGCTTATGGCGCAAGCGGGATATTATAAAAACTTGTTTGATCCCGAGACAAAATATATAAGACCTAAATTAGAAGATGGAACCTTTATAAAAGATTTTGATCCCATGCGGGGATGGGATGGATTTCAGGAAGGTAATGCCTATCAATATACCTGGTATGTGCCGCATGATATAGCAGGGTTAATCGGTTTAATAGGGAAAGATCTTTTTAATAAGCGTTTAGAAGAGATGTTTAGCAATGCACAAAAGAGTATGTTTGGAGGTGGATCTGAGGAAATACATAGTTTTTCAGGTGTAGAAAAATTGTATAACCATGGCAATCAGCCTTGCTTGCACGATGCCTGGTTGTTTAACTATTCAGGAAAGCCCTGGTTAACCCAAAAATGGGTACGTACCATTTGCAATGAATTTTATGGAACAGAGCCTTTGCATGGTTACGGTGTGGGGCAGGATGAAGATCAAGGGCAATTAGGCGCCTGGTATGTCATGGCATCTATGGGATTATTCGATGTTCAGGGGCATAGTGCCGCCAATCCAACGGTTCAGTTTGGCAGTCCGTTGTTTGATAAAATGACGATTAAGTTGGATGATGCGTATTACACTGGAAAGGAACTGGTTATTGAAACGATCAATCAGTCACCAGAAAACCATTATATCCAAGAAGCATCCTGGAATGGGAGAGACCTGAAAAATAACTGGATGTTTCATAAGGAGCTTATGAAAGGAGGAACCTTAAAATTTAATTTAGGTAAAGTGCCAAATACAAATTGGGGGGTAGAGACAATGCCCCCATCGATGTCTAACACAAAATAATAAATATTATAAGGGCCTTGTCAGACTGAGCCCAGTCGAAGTCAAAGCGAAGAATCTTTTTAATAATAAAAAATTAACAGATGAAACAATTAGTGCTTACAATAACTGCATGTGTTCTAATAGCATGTTCAGGGAACAAAGCTAATAAGGAATTAGCTCAAAAAATATTAGCCGATCAGGATTTTAAAGAAGTTAAAGAAAGAGCCCTTAAGGTTGTTAAGACTGGGTTTAATGCAGGCGATGGTTATGGCGAAGTCTGGATTAGGGATTATAATACGTTTATTGAATTGTCGGCAGAAGTTTTTGACAAGGAAACTCTTAAAGAAAATTTGCTGGTCTTTTTTAGGTTACAAGGAGACGATGGCAATATTATAGATGGTTTTATTCCAAAGGAAAAAGCCGTACAGACCGAAGGCGGGTATGAATACATATTTAACGATCTTGAACCCAACTATGCTGGACATAAAAATACGGTAGAAACCGATCATGAGACCTCTTTGGTGCAGGCCGTGTACAAGTATATTAAGAAAACAGGAGATACAGCTATTTTAAATGTTCAAGTGGGTAATGCTACGGTTGCCGAATGTATGGAACAGTCCATGGAATTTTTAATGAATCACCGCTGGTCAGAAAAATATGGACTGATATATGGCGCAACTACAGCCGATTGGGGCGATGTGCAGCACACCCATCCTTGGGGCGTTTATATAACCGATGATACGGTGTATTGTGTAGATATTTACGATAATGCCATGCTATTGATCGCTTTGGATAATATGATGGAACTCATTCCAGAAACCAAAGGGAAATGGCAAACGATTCGCGATGACATAGCAAAAAATTCCATGAAAGTGCTTTGGGATGAAGCGAATCAAAAATTTATTCCCCATGTGTATTTGGATAAATCGCCATATCCAGAGGATTTTAATGAAAATGAGATCTATTACCATGGAGGAACAGCGGTAGCCATAGAAGCAGGCTTGTTAAATAAGAAGCAGATTAAAACAGCCTTAGATAAAATGGTAGCCAATGTGAAAGCATCTGGAGCCGGTTCTATTGGGCTTACCATGTATCCACCATACCCAGAATGGGCTTTCGAGAACAAAGGGATGTATCCTTATGGTTATCAAAACGGCGGTGACTGGACTTGGTTTGGAGGTCGTATGATTCAACAATTAATAAAATATGGTTTTGTACAGGAAGCCTACGAGCAAATGAAACCTATGACGGATCGTGTCATTAAAAACGATGGCTTTTTTGAGTGGTATACAGTCGATAATAAGCCCGAAGGTTCAGGGACTTTTAGGGGATCGGCCGGGGTATTATATACTGCTCTAGAACAGTTTTACTATTGGGCTCATGAATAAATTAAAAATGTCATATATTTAGCATTCATTAATATGTAAAAAATCTAAGGCTTCAATAATGAATTTTAAATTAGATCAAAATAGCCCTGTGCCACTTCATGCTCAAATAGAAGTATATCTAAGAGAGTTAATTAAAAGGGAAGATTACATTAAAGGAGACAAGCTTTTGCCAAAAGAGGTTGCCTTGTCTAAAAAACTTGGGGTATCTAGAAATACCATAAGACAAGCCATTAACAAATTGGTACACGAAGGATTAATTGAACGTAAAAAAGGTATTGGAACCAAGGTTATTGCAAAAAAGATATCAACACGCTTAGATAATTGGATAAGCTTTACCAAAGAAATGCGCAACCAAGGTATTGAAGTTGTTAATTACTTAGTGAATGTTGCTTTGGTACAGGCAGAGAAGGAAGTCTATGATGCATTAGGTGTTCCAGAAACCAAAAAGGTTTGGAAACTGGAAAAAATAAGAGGGTCTAAGGAAGCCAAATACCTATATTCCGTTTCTTATTTCCACCCGCGGATTGGAATTACAGGTGATGAGAATTTCATGGTTCCCTTGTATGAACTATTAGAGAGAGAACACGACATTATTGTTTCCACATCCAAAGAAAAATTAAAAGCGGTCTCGGCCGATACTAAAATAGCAGAGATGTTAGATGTTAAAAAAGAGATGGCTATTTTAAAAAGAGAACGATTGGTTTTGGATGTAGGGGATAGACCCGTAGAATATAACACGGTATATTACCATACCGATTATTTTACTTACGATATAGATATTAAAAGAGAACTTTAAGCATAATAGGCAACCAAAATGCTTAAACATGGTTTTAGTTAAATTGTATATACATTCGAACATTGATTATACACGCTAAATATTTAATTAGATGAACAAAAACATAGCTATTGGCGTTGATATAGGTGGAAGCCATATTACAAGTGCCGCCGTAGATATTAATACCCTTGAAATCATTTCGGGAACAACGCATTCCGTAAAAGTCAATAATAAAGCTGCAAAGGAAGACATTCTTGAGAATTGGAGCCAGGCTCTTAATAAAACCATAGGCCATCTTTCCAAAGCAACAGATATTAATATTGGATTTGCGATGCCAGGCCCATTTCATTATAAAACTGGATTGGCCATGTTTGAAGGTAATGACAAATATGAAAACCTGTATAATGTATCCATCCCCGATGAATTGGCAAAATATCTTAACGCCAATTCGGTAAATATGCGGTTTATTAATGACGCTACAGCCTTTGGAGTAGGGGTTTCCGCTATGGGAAAAGCAAAAAACTATAGTAAGACCATTGCCGTTACCTTGGGTACCGGATTTGGTTCTGCATTTATAAAGAATGGCGTGCCTCAGGTTAATGCTGATGATGTGCCCGAGGGAGGCTGTTTATGGGATGAACCTTATAAGGAAGGTATTGGAGATGATTATTTTTCAACGCGTTGGTGTATTAAACGATATTATGAAATAACTTCAAAACAAGTTCATGGTGTTAAGGAGATTGCTGAAGCAAATGATGAGTATTCAAGGCAAGTATTTACGGAATTTGGAGAAAATATGGCGGAATTTATGATTCCCTTTCTTCAGAAGTACCAGCCAGATCTCATTATTTTGGGCGGAAATGTATCGTTGGCTCATGATTTCTTCCTACCTATCTTGAAACAAAAAATAGAAGAAGCTGGATTGAAAACAGGATTTGAAATATCTAAACTTATGGAAGATGCTGCGATTATAGGCAGCGCCAAACTATTTGACGCTCATTTTTGGGAGCATGTAAAGCATGATTTGCCTAACCTTTAATACATAAACAAATGACTTCAAAAAAAATACACTTAAATAAGATCTTACCCGTATTCCTAACCTTTATAGTTATGGGGTTTGTTGATATTGTTGGGGTTTCAACAGGTTATGTGCAAAAGGATTTTGAACTTTCCGATGCTATGGCACAATTCATTCCTTCCATGGTCTTCATTTGGTTTTTTGTGTTTTCAATACCAGTTGGATTGTTACAGGACAAAATAGGTAAAAAGAAGATGATGAACATTGGTATTGTAGTCACCCTATTTGGTATGTTACTACCTTTTGCTTATTACTCCTTCATCATGGTGTTAATTGCTTTTGTATTTATTGGGATAGGCAATACCATTGTTCAAGTAGCTGCAAATCCCTTATTACAGGAAGTAATTCCAAAAGAAAAATTATCAAGTTTTTTAAGCCTGTCACAATTTGTAAAAGCGATTACCTCTTTATTAGGCCCCATTATAGCAACTTATATGGCATTACAATATGGCGATTGGCGATTGGTGTTTGTTGTTTATAGCGTGGTTTCCATTATTTCTTTGTTATGGTTATACACCACAAGAATAGAAGAGGTTATTAAGTCCGATACGCCAGCAACATTTGCGTCATGCATGGGTTTGCTTAAAAATAAGTTTATCATAGCTGTTGTGATAGCCATCTTCCTGATTGTAGGTGCCGATGTGGGGATGAATTCCAATATCCAAAGTTTTTTGATGAAATTGCACGGGATGACCCTTGAAAATGCATCCTATGGTATAAGTGTTTATTTTACGGCGCTAATGATCAGTCGTTTTCTGGGGGCTATCTTATTACAGTTTTTTAAGCCCATACTTTTTTTAATAAGTACCACGGTGTTGGCTATTGCGGGCACCCTCTTGATTTTGCTTTCACCAAATGAATTTTTAGCGCAAACAGGTATTTTTATTGTAGGCTTGGGCGCAGGAAACTTATTTCCGTTGGTGTTTTCTATAGCCATTAACAAAATGCCCACAAGAGCCAATGAAATATCTGGACTCTTAATTATGGCCGTTGTTGGAGGTGCAGTGGTACCACCAATTATGGGAGCGGTAACGTCGGTGGCAGGTGTTATAGGTAGTATTTTGGTATTGATTTTATGTTTTGCCTATATGTTTGTGTTACCCTTGATTAAGAACAACCAATCTGATGCTTCGTGATAATAGATTTATATGAGCAAAAAACAGAAGCTCTTAAGCAATTAATTTTATTTCTTTTTATTCTAATTTTTCATTGGGATGCAAGCATTGTTGCACAATCTTTACCAAAAAAAACGATATGGAATATTGGCATTTCAGATAATGCTATTTCCGAATTTGCTTTAGCGCCAGATGGTTATAAAGAATTTGTTCCCAATGGTTTTGGTGGAGCCAACAGCTATTTTGTGATTGGAGAATCCAGTACGAAAGAGGATTTTCCGTATGTGTTACCAGGCCCTAAAGATGCTTTTTCTGGGTATGGGTACTGGGCAGGGTTAGCCCTAAACAAATTACCTGTTTATTTTGAAATAGCAAAACTTCCAGAGCAAGGGGAATGTGTTTTATCTATAGATTTTATAGCAGTTAATTCGAAACAAGCCCCTTTATTTAGATGTACCATAAATGGTGAGGTTTACGAGCAACAACTTCATGAAGGTAGCTCTTCAGCTCCCGATAATTTAACCCCAGAGCAACAAAACGTTTCATTTAATATTCCTGTTTCAGTTCTTAATGAAGGCATTAACGAAATTGTCTTTCAGAATATGACAGGAAATTGGTGTGCTTTCGATGCTATAACTTTCTATGGTCCAGAAGCATTAAATACAGTTGCCCCAAGAAACACCCTTTTGCATGCGGTTAAATTTGCCGATAAAGAACAAGAACAGGAAGGCAAGAAAACGTTGCCATTAAGGATCGACTTGCGACATTCAGGAAAGAAAGTAAAGATCAAGGCGGTGGTCGATGGTATGCCATTAGAACGCATGATGGAAGCTGGGCACTCCATACTGGAATTTCAATTTCCGGCAGTAGACAGTCAAAATACGTCGAGGGTGGAAGTTTTTGTAGATGGCAAACTAAAATACGATGCCAAGTTAAACCGTAAGCCCGCACCGATGGTACAACCGGTCGATTATGTAGATCAGTTTATGGGAACCAGTGGCTCTCGATGGATGATCGCCCCAGGGCCTTGGATGCCTATGGGAATGGTGAAAATAGCCCCAGAGAATGAGGATAGCCAGTGGAAAGCAGGATATGAATATCAAATAGAAAATGTGATGGGCTTTAGTCACCTTCACGAATGGACAATGGCTGGTTTGTTAATGATGCCAACCAATGGCCCAATACGAATTCAACCGGGGCCGGCAAGCAATCCAGATTTGGGATATCGCTCCAGAATAGACAAACAAAAAGAAAAGGCTGAAATAGGACGCTATAGCACCTATCTCACCGATTATGATATCGAAGTTGAACTAACCGCTACGACCAGAGCTTCTTTGCAGCGCTATACTTTTCCTGAAGACAAAGAAAACAGGGTGCTGATAGACCTTCATTTTCCGGCTGAATATATTTGGGATTTGCAGGATGCCGAAATAAAAAAGATAAGCGATACCGAAATAGAAGGCTGGGCCCAATCGCATTGTTCTGCAACGGGCTATGCAGGGAGTCAGGATTATAAGTTGCATTTTGTAATGCAGTTCGACCAACCGATAGCGCAGATGGACGGCTGGGTATTGGATCGTATTAAGGAAAATGTCAACAAAATTAATAGCATATCCTACGACCCGGATTGGCTACGGAGGTATCCCCAAAAGTATGATATAAAAGACGCCGGAGCCATTATTAATTTTGCCAAAGGCACGAAGGAAGTAAAAGTAAGAACAGGGATTTCCTTAATAAGTACAGAGCAAGCCAGGTTGAACCTCCAGAAAGAAATGGTAAAACCGTTCAATTGGGATTTTGAGGCTGTTGTGCAAAATCAAAAAACTGTTTGGAATACACTTTTAAATCGTGTGGAAATTGAAACACCCGATGCACTTCAAAAGAAAAAATTCTATACCAATTTCTACAGAGCGTTGAGCCCTAGAACCACCTGGAGTGATGTAAACGGCAAATGGATGGATATGAATGAAAAGGTACAGCAAACCGATCCGTCTAAACCCGTTTATGGAAGTGATGGGTATTGGGGATGGCATTGGAACCTGGTCCAATTCTATAATTTAATAGCACCAGAATATGCCTCGGGATGGATCCATAGTTTTTTAGAAATGTATGATGCCGGAGGTTGGCTGCCTATAGGAAATCCGGGGATGGAATATATTCGGGTAATGATAGGGCAGCCCGAGATTCCACTCATTGTTTCGGCCTACCAGCACGGGATAAGGGATTTTGATAAAGATAAGATGTTCAAGGCCATGTACCATCAGCAAACAGCATTAATGGAAAAGCACCCTGGAGGTGGGGAAGTAGGTAACGAAAGCTATATCTATTATCTTGATAAGGGGTATGTGCCGCTTAATGACGAGTATCAAAGTTACGTGTCCAATACCATGGAGTATGCCTATCAGGATTGGTGTTTTGCACAATATGCCAAAGCTATCGGGATAGACGCTACCTATCAAACTTTTATGAAACGCTCGGAGAACTGGAGAAATATCTTTGATACAGAAACAGGGTTTGTGCGTCCCAGACATAAAGATGGCAGTTGGCTTGAAGATTTTAGCCCCTATCATGCTCCTGGCTTTTGTGAGTCCAATAGTTGGCAATATACCTGGTATGTACCACAAAATGTAAAAGGTTTGGTAGAAGTTATGGGAAGAAAACGGTTTTTAAATGTATTAAATGAAGGGATGGTGTCTTCAGAGAAAGTGTATTTCAATGCATTGGCCGATAATTTCACCAAATATCCAATTAACCATGGCAATGAATCCAACATGCAATCGGCATACCTTTTTAATCATGCCGGGGAACCATGGCTAACCCAGAAATGGGCACGGGCCATTCAGGAAAAGTATTATGGTTTGGGGCCACGGGATGCTTATCCAGGCGATGAAGACCAGGGGCAAATGAGTGCCTGGTATGTTATGAGTACCATGGGACTGTTTCAAATGGATGGTGGTGCAGCCGTAAATCCGCAGTACGAGCTGGGGAGTCCCCGATTTAATAAAGTAACCATTCATTTAAGTGAAACTTATTACAATGGGAACACCTTTGTGATTAAAGCCAAAAATGCCTCAAGGGAAAACAAATATATACATGCGGCAGAACTCAATGGAAAACCATTAAGAACATGGAAATTTTCCCAAAAAGAACTAATAAAGGGAGGCGAATTGATCCTGGATATGAAAAGTACCCCTAAGAAAAGTATCTTTAAATAAGTTAAAATGAGCGTAGACAAAAACAATGTTATAGCATACATATTTGATGTAATACGATTTTTTAAGAGGCAGTTTAAGTTGTTTTTGTTTTTTATAATGGTTGTGGCTATTACGAATACCGTTCAGGCCGGTCCAGAAAATATTGCCAATAAGGCAAAAGCTACGGCTAGTGCCAGTCTAAATTCCAGATTTGATATTAGCCAGGTAAAGGATGGTGTGGCGCGCTATGCTAATTTGGGCGAATGGGCCTCGGATAGCAAAATGAATTTCTGGGGTGGTGTAAACTATCCATGGATGCAACTCGATTGGGATAGCCCACAAACCATCAATAAAGTTGTATTTTACGATCGAACTACCTTGCTTTCGCACACGGCTGGTGGGACATTATACTTTAGTGACGGCTCCCAAATAAGCGTTACGGCCATACCGAATGATGGAAGCCCGAAAACAGTGGTGTTTCCTGATAAGAAAGTAGAATGGATTAAGTTTGAGGTTACCGATGGCAATGGTGATTATTTGGGATTATCGGAAATTGAAGTATTCCCTGCTCCAGCCGATTATGAAGACTACGTATCATGGGTGGATCCTTACATTGAAACCACTAGGGGACGGTATTTTTATTTTGTTACGGGCAGCCGTCCGTTCGGAATGATAAGTGCGGCGCCAATGACCAGAAATAAAAATCAAATGGGGGGTGGCTATAACTATAATACGACTGAAATTTTAGGATTCCCTCAAGTACACGGTTGGATGCTTTCAGGATTAGACCTCATGCCTACTACGGGTGACGTTGATCCGTCATTGGGAGAACAAAACTGGAAATCGCGCTTTTCGCATGGCGATGAAATTGTACAGCCCGGATACCATAAAGTCTTTTTGGAAGATTATAATATATGGGTAGAGCAAACTACTACCGATCGTGTAAGTCTGTATCGTTTCAAGTACGCTAAAGATGCCGTATCGAACATCTTGATAAATCTGGGAGGGTATATTGGTACGAGTACGATGACGGATGCTAAGGTAACAAAGATTAGTGATACCGAAATACACGGTTCTGTAAACACTATGGGCAGGTTATGGGGAGGCCCCGATAATGTTACCTTGTTTTTTGTGATTCAATTTGATAAGCCTTTCGAAAAAATGAACGGGTGGGCAGACAAAAACAAATATGAACATATAGAGGATCTTGTTGGAAGCTCCGAAAAAACACCTAGAAGACCAGAAGGATGGACCTATTACGATGCGCCTACCTCAGGAATAAGTGCGCTTTACAATGTTAAGGAAGGTAGTGAATTAAAGGTGAAGATGGCTATTTCGTATACCTCAATTGAAAATGCCAGAAACAATTTAGAACAGGAATGTAATCATTGGAATTTTGATCAGGTAAGAAAAGAAGCCAAAGCGGAATGGAATGATTGGTTGGGTAAAATTGATGTAAAAGGAGGTTCCGATGCCTTTTGGTTAACCCAATGGAACTTAAATATTTTATGGGGATTAGCATGGCCGGAGGTCTTGGATGATTTCTCAGCCTCGTTAGTGCAATATGCCGATAATGGTAAACTTTTGCCAAGGGGACCTAATGTTGGGGGGTATTCTTATATTATGACGGGTTGTCCTGCTACACCACTTATTGTATCTGCTTATACCAGAGGTTTGTTAACAAAGGTAGACCATAAACACGCCTATAAAGTAATGAAGCAAAACCATATGCCAGGGGGGATGTTGGAGGCAGATGACGATTATATCGAAAAAGGCTACTTTGTTAATAATGCCGGTAAGACGTTAGAAGCTGCCTTTCAAGATTGGTCGTTGGCGCAGATGGCTTTGGGATTGAGAAAAGAAAAAGATGCCGCCTATTTTTTAAAACGTTCCCAGGGTTGGAAAACGTTATTTAATGAACAATACCAACTGATTTTTCCAAAAGACAAAAAAGGCGATTGGTTGCATACCAATCCGTTAAGCGGTCAAGGCTGGATTGAAGCCAATGCCTGGCAGGCCACCTGGTCGGTGTCTCATGATATTAAAGGTCTGGCTAAGTTAATGGGAGGTAATGATGCACTGTGTAATAAGTTAAATTATGCTTTCGAACAAGCAGATACCACCGATTTTGTATTTGCCTATGGCAATGGTTACGTTAGTTATGCTAACCAACCGGGGTGTAGCAATGCCCATGTGTTTAATTATGCAGGAAAACCGTGGTTAACACAGTATTGGGTACGTCAAGTTAATGAACAAGCTTACGGTGGCATTACACCGGATAAAGGTTATGGTGGTCATGATGAAGACCAAGGGCAAATGGGAGGCGTAAGCGCTTTAATGTCGTTAGGACTTTTTAGTTTAAAAGGAAACACATCATTACACCCCGTGTATGAGATAACGAGTCCGGTTTTTGACGAGATAACAATTAAATTAAACCCAGATTATTATCAGGGGAATGAATTTGTAATTAAAACGCATCATAATTCTAAGGAGAATATGTACATCCAAAAAGCCATTTTAAATGGAAAGCCGTTAAACAAATATTGGTTTGAACACGCCGAATTTTCTAAAGGAGGCGTTTTACAATTGTGGATGGATTCAAAACCGAATAAAAATTGGGGAGAATAACTAGAATACTTGTGTTTTTAATGCTGTTCTTAGTTTTGTGAGTGCAATCCCGATTTGATTTTCTACTGTTTTAACAGATATATTTAATTCAGAAGAAATCTCATTATAGGTTAACCCATCAAATTTACTCATCATAAAAATGGCTTTACATTTGGGGGGCAATTCATTGATGGTATATTCAATGAGTGCCATTTTTTTTTCTTTAATGGCATCGTCCTCTTCCGTTAAGCTTATAATTTTTTGATAATATAATTCTTTGAGCATTTCTTTTGCCCGTAAACTTTTCCTGTATATATCTATATATAGATTATAAGATGTTTTATAGAGATAACTCTTAATAGGGCGATTAATGTCTATTCTTTCTTTAAATGCCCACAACTTTGCAAAGGTCTCCTGAACAATATCCTCGGCCTGCATACGATTTTTGGTTAGTTTATAAATAAACACAAGAATTACATTATAATAAATATTAAATATTTTCCCAAAAGCATTTTGGTCGCCTTTTTTTATAAGCTCCAGTAAAATTCTTTCATTTTGTGGGTTTCTGGTCATTTAGGGAAATAATTTTGCTTATGTATAAACAATTATACAAAAAAAATAAAACTTTTTTGGGGGTATTGGAATAATTAATCGTATTGTACCAATAGATGCTTTTTTATGACTATGGAAATAGAGGTGAATAGATTAATAATCAAGTTTATTGAAAACAAACTATTGGATCATGAGTATGAGATTCTTGAAGGACTTCTAAGAGATCCAAAAAACAGGTTACTATTTGATGAGTTGGTAGAGATACATTTTCTTATTTCTCCAAAAACCATACATGATTTAGATTCACTTAAATCATATAAGAAACTATTAAAGAAAGTTGAAGACCAACGATTTAATAGACGTCAACCTAAAAAAAGACCGTTTGTAGTGTTTAAATACGCTGCCTTATTTATTGGTATAATAGGGCTCACCTATGCTGTAATTTTACAAAATGGATTACAATCAAATCCCATATCGCCTCCCATTGAAATTGAGGATGAAGCCATAACGCTTCAACTTGAAAATGGTAAAATAGAAAAAATTAACACAGAAAGGAATACCCAAATTGTAGAAGCAAATGGGGAGGTTGTAGTACAACAGCAAAAGGACAAATTAGTATACACAGGAAAAGCTAATTCTGAAGAACTGTTGTACAATACTTTAAATATCCCTTATGGTAAAAAATTTCAATTAGAATTATCAGATGGTACAGTGGTACACTTAAACTCAGGGTCTTCCCTAAAGTATCCCGTAACCTTTTTGGAAGGACAGGACAGGAATGTTTATGTAAAAGGAGAAGCTTTTTTTAAAGTGGCAGAAGATGCTAAACACCCATTTATTGTAAATGTTAATACCTTATGCGTTCGCGTTTTAGGTACGGAATTTAATGTGTCGTCCTATGAAGAAGATAGCTTTATTAATACCGTTTTGGTTTCGGGTGAAGTAAGACTATATGATAGGTACTCCAGCTACAATGCAGATACGTCTTTAAAATTAACGCCAAACCACATGGCTGTATGGAATAAGGATCAGCATAACATGTCTGTAAAAGAAGTAAATACAGGGATTTATACCGGTTGGGTAGAAGGGAAACTCATTTTTAGGGAAATGCAATTTAAAGAGATCACAAAGAAATTGGAACGACATTATAACGTATCCATTATCAATAAGAACGATGCTTTAAACGAACATACCTTCAATGCCAGTTTTGATGTTGAAAGCATTCAGGAGGTACTTGAGGTTTTTAAAATCAATTTCGGAATTGAATATGAAATTGTTAACAATGAAATTATTATTTACTAAACCAAACAACCAACATTTGCTTATGGATAAATAAAACTACAAACAAACATTAGATAGAAAATAATCAACTAAAAAAAAATCGGAAAATGCTGCGAACATTTCCCGATGATAAAGATTGATTAAAATTAATTAACCAAAATTATAGATTATTCAAAAGTATGAAAAAATCCGCTAAGTTCTGGAACGCGTTTAAAGTTCCGGAAAAGATTGATTTAAAAATGAAGTTAACCTCACTTTTTTTATTTCTGACACTTCTAAATATTAATGCGCATACATCCTATTCCCAGAACACAAAAATAACACTGGATATGGATCAGGTAAGTGTGCTAGAAGTACTTGATAGAATTGAAGCGCTTTCAGAATTTAAATTTTTTATAGATACCCGAAAAGTTGACACAAAAAGAATTGTCTCAATTAAAGGGCGACAAGAACGCATAAAGAACATTCTTGATAAGCTGTTTTCGGATACTGATGTCTCTTATCGCGTTTACAAGAAGCAAATTATATTAAAAGTCAAGCCCCACCCTATAATCCAAAACGTTAATTTGATTAATCAACAAATTGTTACAGGAACAGTTGTTGACGAACAAGGCGTTCCCTTGCCCGGGGTTAGCGTGCTCGAAAAGGGCACCCAAAATGGTGTGTCCACAGATTTTGACGGGAACTATACCTTAACGGTTAGGGGAGCAAACAGCGTACTGGTTTTTTCTTATGTAGGTTATGTAACAAAGGAAGAAGTAGTAGGTACTAAGACGGCTATTAATGTTAAAATGGCGGTCGACCAGGACGAGTTGGACGAAGTGATGGTTGTTGCCTTTGCCAAACAAAAGAAATCCAGTGTATTGGCATCAATTACGACTATACAGCCAAGTGAGCTAAAAGTGCCCTCAAGTAACTTAACCACAGCACTGGCCGGGAGAATGGCCGGTATTATTTCGTACCAGCGCAGTGGAGAGCCCGGACAGGACAATGCCTCATTTTTCATTAGGGGCGTAACCTCTTTTGGTTATAAGGTAGATCCCTTGATACTAATCGATGGGGTGGAGTCCACGACCAACGAGCTGGCGCAATTATCGCCAGACGATATACAGGCATTTTCCATAATGAAAGATGCTACGGCAACCTCACTCTATGGAGCCAGGGGAGCCAATGGTGTCATATTGGTTACTACCAAAGAAGGTAAAACCGGGGAAGCTAAGGTTTTTGTGCGTTTTGAATCTTCGTTCTCAAGCAATACCAAAAATATTAAGATAGCCGATCCGATAACCTATATGAGGTTAGAGAACGAATCGGTACTAACCCGCAATCCATCCGGGGTATTACCCTATTCTCAAAATAAGATCGATAATACCATTGCGGGCTTGAACCCTTATGTCTACCCTGCAAATAATTGGTTGGACGACTTGGTTAAGGACAATACCAGTAATCAGCGAGTTAACCTCAATGTAAGCGGGGGAGGTAAAGTGGCGCGCTATTATATTTCAGGGACTTTTAGCAAGGATAACGGTATATTAAAAGTGGACAAGCGCAATAACTTCAACAGTAATATCGATTTGAAGAATTACCAGCTTCGGTCCAATGTCAATATCGATTTGACCAAGACCACCGAGGCCGTTGTAAGGTTATCTGGAGCCTTTAATGACTATAGGGGGCCAATTGATGGCGGATCGGGAATGTTTAGAAAGATACTGGGCACAAACCCTGTATTGTTCCCGGCATATTACCCGTCGGAGCTTAAGCCCCTAGCAAACCATATCCTTTTTGGGAATAGCAATGTTTTAGGAGGGGGGGGCGTAGGCCCAAGTTTTATAAACCCCTATGCCGATATGGTAAAGGGTTATCGAGATTATACCGAGTCCAACATGTCTGCCCAGTTTGAGTTAAAGCAGGATTTTTATTTTATTTTGGAAGGGCTTTCAGCGCGGATGTTGTTCAATACCGAACGCTATTCTTACTTTGACGTTTCCAGGTTTTATAATCCCTTTTATTATTCGGCATACGGCTATGATAAAACAGAGGATGCTTATAAGGTAAATGTGTTGAACGAGCTTACAGGTACCGAATACTTAAACTATACTGAAGGTTTGAAAAGTATCAATACGTCTACTTATACCGAAGTGGCCATAAATTACCACAACGTGTTTTCAGAGAAACATGAGGTTTCTGGATTATT
This sequence comes from Snuella sedimenti, assembly GCF_016428595.1. GTDB lineage: Bacteria > Bacteroidota > Bacteroidia > Flavobacteriales > Flavobacteriaceae > Snuella > Snuella sedimenti. The sequence continues at coordinate 155,147 of NZ_JAELVQ010000004.1, forward strand.
GGTTGGGACCAGGAGAAACCAGCTGTTTGCCAATCAGGGTTCCTTGCAAAAATCCTTGCCCTATCGTAACCAGGGAATTTCAGGAAGGTTTACTTATGGGTATGACACCAGATATATGGCTGAATTAAATTTTGGGTATAATGGTTCCGAACGTTTCCATAAGTCGCATCGCTATGGGTTTTTTCCTTCTGCCGGCATTGGTTGGTTCGTGTCCAACGAACCCTTTTGGAGCAGTTTGGAAAACACGATACCCAAGTTAAAATTAAAGGCAACCTACGGCTTGGTGGGAAACGATGCCATTGGAAGTGCTAACGATCGTTTTTTCTACCTTTCGGAAGTTAATATGAATGCCTCATGGCGAGGCGCACGATTTGGTACCAATTATGGTTATTCCCGTTTTGGGGTCAATGTAAACCGATATGCCAATGACGACATTAGTTGGGAAACGGCCCGTAAGTTCAATGCCGGGTTTGAAATAAACCTTTTCAATAACCTGGAGATACAAGCAGATTATTTTACCGAGAACCGGAGCAATATTTTGATGGACAGGGCTTATATCCCCACTACCATGGGACTAACGGCAGGGGTTAGGGCCAATCTTGGGAAGGCCAAATCCAATGGTGTAGATATTTCTATGGACTATAATAAGGCATTTACGAATGGTCTTTGGCTACAGGGGCGTGCTAATTTTACCTATGCCCATAGCGAATACCTGTTTTTCGAAGAGCCACAGTATGCAAAAAGTGAGGCGCATTTATTTCACAAAGAGCAGTCGCTTTCACAGGTATGGGGGCTCATTGCCGAACGTTTGTTTATTGATGAATACGATGTTTCCAATGCTCCCCGACAAAATTTTGGAGAGTACGCTGCGGGCGATATTAAATACAGGGACGTTAACGGTGATGGGGAAATAACAAACCTAGACAGGGTCCCTATCGGGCATCCCACGGTTCCTGAAATCATATATGGTGGAGGCTTGTCGATGGGCTATAAGGCTTTTGATTTTTCATTTTTCCTACAGGGGTCTGCGCGCTCCTCGTTTTGGATCGACCCAGTTAGAACGGCGCCGTTTATTGCCAACCCGGACTTGGGGTCAGGTTCCCAAAATGCATTGCTTGATGTGTATGCCAATAACCATTGGTCCGAGGATAACCGGGATTCCTATGCGCTTTGGCCGCGACTCAGCAGTACGTTAAATACTAATAACACACAGACCAGTACCTGGTTTATGCGCAATGGTGCCTTCTTAAGGTTGAAATCCGTTGAGCTGGGATATCAGTTACCGGAGAAGTTGATTAGCGAACTGCACCTCACCAACGCGCGCATTTACTTTAATGGCACGAACCTGCTAACGTTTAGCGGATTTAAGTTGTGGGACGTAGAGATGGGCGGCAATGGCCTGGGATATCCTATCCAACGCGTGTTTAATATGGGTGTAAGTGTTAACTTTTAATTGATTAAAACGTACGAGATGAAAAATATACGATTATTATATATATTAATAATGGCATGCCTGTTCAATGCATGCAGCGATTACCTTGATGTGGTACCGGATAATGTGGCTACCATAGACAATGCATTTAGCGATAAGACACAAGCCGAGAAATACCTATTTACCTGTTATTCGTTCTTACCTACCATAGACCATACAGAGGGAAACCCCGGGTTTTATGCAGGCGACGAATTTTGGATGTTTTGGCCCATACCGAGCGGTTATTCTTCTTCGTGGGATCCCTATAACATAGCAAGGGGGCAACAGAACAGGGTAAGGCCATTGATGAACTTCTGGGACGGTGGAAATCTTACACAACCCTTATGGCAGGGAATTCGATCCTGTAATATTTTTCTTGAAAATGTGGATAAGGTCAGGGACCTAGCGCCTTTTATGAAATCCAGATGGATTGCCGAAGCTAAATTTTTAAAGGCCTATTACCACTGGTACTTATTAAAATTATATGGTCCTATCCCCATTGTAGACGAGAATCTGCCTATTTCGGCATCATCTAACGAGGTAAGGGTAAAGAGAAAGCCTGTAGATGAGGTTGTAAATTATATTATAGATTTAATCGATTCGACCGCAGAAGAAGGAGACGACAATGCAGTCTTGCCAAATAAGATAGACAACAAGACTACAGAGCTGGGTAGAATCACCAAGCCAATTGCTTTGGCAATCAAAGCCCGTATCCTAGTAACAGCAGCCAGTCCTTTGTTTAATGGGAATTCCGATTATGCCAACTTTAACGATTCGGATGGAACACCGCTTTTTAACGCCTCAGTAAGTGATGAAAAATGGATCAGGGCCGTGGAAGCCTGTAGGGAAGCAGTGGAAGTCTGTGAACAGGTGGGGATTAGCTTGTATGAATTTAACGAGAACATACAAGGTGCCACAGACAGGATCAAAACAGAGATGAGCATCCGCAATGCGGTTTGCGAGAAATGGAACCCGGAACTCATATGGGGAAGTGTCGAATCGGGAGCGCCTTCAAGACAGATCCAGTTAAATGCAGCCGCAAATTTTGACCCCAATATAATAAGCTTAGCGGTTTCAGCCCATTTGGCACCAACGATGCGTATGGCCGAGTTGTTCTATACAGAAAATGGGGTGCCAATAACCGAGGATAAAACATGGGACTATGAGAAAAGGTTCGACCTTCGTACAGCAACAGCAGCCGATAGTTCCTTACAGGAGGGCTACAAGACCGTTGGCCTTCATTTTAACAGGGAGCTCCGTTTTTATGCCGATCTGGCTTTTGATGGCGCCAAATGGTTCATGCAAAACAATACCTGGGACATACAATGTAAATCTGGGCAACCCACAGGGAAAAAGCAAAGTGTGCTGTATTCGGTTACGGGTTATTATGCCAAAAAACTGGTGAACTGGGAAATGGTGATTTCTCCTGGTGGCGGTGTGAGCGTAGAGCCCTACCCCTGGCCCATTATGCGCTTGGCAGACCTCTATTTGCTGTACGCAGAGGCTTTAAACGAAACCGGAGACCAGGTCACAGCCTTAACATATTTGAACAAAGTGCGCAAACGGGCCGGTTTGGAAACCGTAGAGAGTGCATGGGCGAATTATTCCATTACTCCAGATAAGTACCAAACGAAAGACGGGTTGCGGGAAATAATCCATCAGGAACGCTTGATAGAATTGGCTCTTGAGGGCCATCGTTTTTGGGATTTAAGACGATGGAAGAAAGCCGCTTTAAGATTGAATACACCTATTTATGGATGGGATATCATTCAGGAGGATTATGAGAACTATAATCGCAGGGTGTTATTATTTGACCAGAAGTTCAATGCGCCGCGGGATTATTTTTGGCCCCTTTCAGATGGAGCGCTTATTGTTAATCCAAACCTGGTTCAAAACCCGGGCTGGTAGCGATAAGGATAACATAAACTTGAAATACAAACAAAATAGATAAAACAGATGAAACAATTAACATATATATGTTGTACTGCAATACTGCTAATTGTGGTCGTTGCATGTACAAAGACAGACGTTATTGGACCCGTTGAGAACGACGGTAAGGCACCTGGTCCGGTAAGCAATATTCAGGTAGAGAACTTGGCGGGCAAGGCCATTCTTACTTATACACTGCCTGAGGATTCGGATGTGCTCTCTGTTAAGGCGGTATATACAACCGAGGGGGGTGTGGAGCGTGAGGCCAAGTCGTCGTACTATACCAATAAGGTTGCCCTGATAGGTTTTGGGGCGGCCAAGCCATATGAGGTTAAGGTCTACGCCGTGGATAAGGGCGAAAATGCCTCAGAGCCGGTATCTGTAACCGTTAATCCGTTAGAACCACCCTATCAAATAGTAGGAGAAGAATTGGAGATCGGCCCCGATTTTGGTGGGCTTTTCGTCAGTTTTGAGAACCCTGAAGAGGAAAATATAGCCATTGTTGTTTTGGCTAACGATACGCTGGGGAATTTCATCCCCTATAATACCTTTTACACCAAATTAGAAGCCGGAAGGTTTTCCACTAGGGGATTTGACCCTGTAGAATCCGATTTTGGGGTGTATGTACGGGATAGATGGGGGAATATTTCGGATACCACCATGGTAAGGCTAACGCCATTCTTTGAAGAGTTGATAGACAAAAGTGGGATTTCAGGATATACCTTGCCTAATGATGCTGTTTTAGGCTATTCGGGAGATGTCGATGCACTATTTACTGATGATGTTACCGAGGGAAGTGGTTATTATCACAGTGGTGATGCCGCTGCAATGCCACAATGGTTTACGTTCGATTTAGGGAAAGAAGTGAAGTTGAGCAGGCTTGCCTGGTGGATGCGATCCGATGGTACCCGTTGGTTGTATAGTTTGCACAATCCGCGAGATATTGAGATTTGGGGATCTAATAACCCGGCACCCGACGGAAGCTGGGATTCCTGGGACTTACTCATAGAGTACGAGCAGATCAAGCCATCAGGCTTGCCTAACGGCCAATTGACCAATGATGATCTTGCTGCAGCGGAGGCGGGTGAAACGGTGGCCTTTCCATTAGATACCCCACCCTATAGATATATTCGTTTTAAAACACTGCGTAACTGGTCTAACGGAACCTATGTGAATTTCAATGAAATCACGGTATGGGGGCAGCCACAGAATTAGTGGACATCTTTAAATGTATAACAAAAAAATAGAATGATGAAACATATACAATATTTAGCTTTACTGGTATCGATTACAGTGGGTGTATTGGCAGGTTCCTGTACGCAAATGGATGAGTTTGAAAAATTCAGGGTTGGGGGAGCGATAACCTATCCCGGGAAGGTAGATTCCGTAATTGTGTATCCGGGAAAGGAAAGGATTAAACTGGGCATGATACTAGGGGCCGACCCAACAGTGAATAAGATAAAGGCCTATTGGAAGAACAGGCAGGACTCTACGGAAATAACGTTTGCCAGAACAGGCGCCATAGATACTTTAGACTTGGTAATTGAAAACCTTATTGAAGGGACTTACAACTTTGAATTGTTTGCGTTCGATGATTTTGGAAATAGATCGGTCGTCACAAATGTTTCGGGTACCGTTTATGGAACTACCTATGAAGCGTCACTATTGGACAGGCCTTTGTTAACTGCAGCCTGTGGGAATATAAGATGGGGAGAGGCCAACAGTATTATGTTAGGTGTTGAGGTAAGTTATACCGACTCATCGGGCAATGGCCAGGTGGTGTTCGTAGAAAATGACCAGGATACTTCAACCCTGTCGGATATTGATGCCAGTGAAACATTTGAGTACCGTACCGCCTATAAGCCGGACTCCCTTTCAATAGATACCTTTTATACACCGTTTAAAACGATCTTGTCTAATGACATTAGTCTATCAAGTGGTACGTATGAGGTCATAACGGTAAACAATACGGCGCATACCTGGATGCCCCAGCAGGGTCAGACCAGGGAAGTTACACAGATAAGCGATACCCAGTTTTCATATATCCTATCAACGGTCGCATCAGACCAGGTGCCGCTAGTTATAAATGTGGATCCAGATACCCATGTGACATCGGTGGAACTGCAGGAGATCGGTAATTTTGGCCCACCCTGGTACATGACCGCCGAAAGCATAGAGAGTAATGATAATTATGCTTGTAATGGCATCATTAGTGTCCGGTTACATATTGATAACCTGGATAGAGGAGACTATTGGGGAGATTTTACGGTTATCATTAAAAAGAAGTAGTTTCTTCAACATTCAAAGCGATCGTCTATAAAGTAATTTATAGGCGATTCTTTTTTGAAGATTCAATTAAGTGTTTTGGGTTTAAAAAACAGTTGAAGCGTTGTTAAGTTGTTTTAAGTTAATAGGTTATGGGCTTTAAGGCCGTGATTATGTTAATATTGACTCAATATTGGAAATTATCATATCAAATTAAATAATAAATAGTTACGAATTTTGTCAAGATTCAATTCTATATGAATAGAATACAACTTTTAAGTTTACTCATAGTAAATTAGAATTAACGTATTGTAAATTAAGTGGTTTAGTTTATAATATTTATAATGCGTTGTTTGTTAAAACTTTAAAATAATTTAATTAAAACTTGCTTACTTCAGTTTTTTTATTAATTTTGAAGTATGTATATACATATGAACATTGTGTTTGTTCGGTAAGGAGCAAAATTGTATTGATTCATTATTGGCTAATATGTATATACATTCATACAATTAATTAACTAATTAAACCATTATATGATAGAAAACTACTCAAAGAATCGGTATTGTAAGTACCAGGAATTAACTAATCCTAAATTAAAATCCAACTCAATATTAACTAATAATTAAGCTAAAACTATGAAATGTAAACTATTACTAAACTCCAGGTGTTATTCCAAGCATCATTTGTTTGGAGTTGTTCTCTCGAGTTTCCTGTGTGTTAGTGCATGGGCAATCGACAAGAATCCTTCTGAAATAGCTAAGGGTTTTGATGTCAATGAGCGTACAGAAAGTATAAGCTCCAATCTTGCTGTACAGCAAAGTGTTTCAGGAACGGTGCTCGATGAAAATGGCGTGCCGTTGCCAGGCGTTAGTGTTTTTGAAAAAGGGACTACCAATGGTGTAGCTACAGATTTTGACGGAAACTATACACTAACATTAAGTGCATCCAACAGTGTGTTGGTGTTTTCGTATGTGGGATATACAACCAAAGAAGAAGTTGTAGGATCAAGAACGGCAATAGATATTGCCATGGAACCTGACCAGCAACAATTGGAACAAGTGGTTGTAGTTGGTTACGGAACCAAGAAAAAATCGGAAGTAACCAATGCCGTAGTGCAAACATCGGGGGAAGAAATTAAAAAATCGGTGGCGCCGTCATTGTCAAATTCATTAGCAGGTAGATTACCAGGACTTTCCGTAAACCAACAAAGTTCGGCACCAGGTTTTGATGATGCTACAATTTTGGTTAGAGGGTTCAATACCTATCGTAATAATGGCGCCTTAATAGTAATAGACGGGGTAGCCAGTGCCGATCCGGACGGGCTTAACCGATTGGATCCTAACGATATTGAAAGTGTATCGGTATTAAAAGATGCATCGGCAGCTATCTACGGATCGCAATCGGCCGGAGGGGTTATTTTGGTAACGACCAAACGTGGTAAAAAAGGTAAGACATCGGTAAATTTTACTTCGACACAAGCCTTTGATTTTCCAACCTTTAAGGTGAAAACAGCCAATGCTCTAGAGTATATGTCTATATTGAATTCTTCTAGGGTTTTAGATGGTACCGATTTGGATTATCCACAAGAATTAATTGATAAATATACTAGTGGTGAGTTGCGATCTGAAGATTGGCACAATGCATTAATAGATGCGCCAGCCTCACAGTCCAGACAATCTCTTACCTTACGAGGAGGTAATGATAATGTTAGGTATTTTGCTTCTTTAGGAGCCTTATCACAAGGGGGAATTCTACGTGGCGATAATAAAACAAAGCTTAGGCAATATAACGTAAGAAGTAATTTAGACATTTCGGTAACCAAAAACCTGGAAGTGGGTATTGATTTGTCATACAGGCAAAAGCTTACCAATACACCGCAGATGAACCCGGGAGGAGACCTGTTTTATGTTGCTACTTATAGCCCGTTAAGGGTGGCCTATATTGATAATAATTATGATTTACCTGCTGAAGGCTGGTCACATTCAAACCCTGCGGCAAGGTTGTTAAGTCCTGGCTATAGAAAGTTTGATGCGCAAATATCCAGTGGTACCTTTCGCTATAAATATGATATTCCTGTTATAGAAGGTTTGTCGTTAGAAGGTTTTGCTTCGGTAGTTAAAAATACGAATTATGAAAAGGCCTTTAATTACACTTGGTTTTTTTACGAGAAAGATGGCGATGGTAACATTGTAAAAGTACCTTCCAGAACCATTGAGGATATAGGATTAGCCGAATATTTTGGTAGAGATTCCAGAGTTACGGTCAATACTAAGTTAAACTACAATACAACTATAGCAGAAGACCATAACATTAGTGCCTTTGTAGCTTTTGAGCAAATGGAATTTAAGTTTAACGAATTTCAGGCCTCTAGATTGGGGTACGATTCGCCTTTAATAGACCAATTGTTTGCAGGGAGTACAAACCGAAATAACTGGGGGAATGATGGGACGGCAAGAGAAAATGCGCGTCAGAATTACTTTGGGCGTTTAACTTACGACTATCAAGGAAAATACCTGTTTGGCTATAATTTTAGATACGACGGTTCTACCATTTTCCCCAAAGAGTCCCGCTGGGGCTTCTTCCAAGGGGTATCTGCAGGTTGGGTACTTAGTAAAGAAGCGTTTATGCCCGATGTATTTAGTAACCTAAAATTAAGAGGTTCCTGGGGGCAAATGGGTAATGATCGGGTTGATCCTTTCCAGTATTTGGCTGCTTTTGGATTTGATCAAGGATATGTTGTAGATGGTAATGATGTTCAAGGTCTTGCACCAACCACCACGCCAAACCCTAATATTACCTGGGAGGTTTCAGAAACCACCAATTTAGGTCTCGAGGTAGGTGTGTTAAATAACCGTTTGACTTTTGAATTAGATGTATTTAAAACAACAACAAAAGACATATTGGCAAGGCGACAGGCCTCAATCCCACAATATACCGGATTATCCTTGCCAGATGAGAATATTGGAAAAATGGAGAACAAAGGGTTTGAATTCCAAACCAGTTACAGACAAAACTTTGGAGATGATTTGGTATTTAAAGCCAGTGGAAATATTTCATATAGCAAAAATAAAGTGATTTACTTCGACGAAGCACCTCAATCCGAAGAATATCAGAAAAGAGAAGGGAGGACCATAAGTTCAAACTTAGTATATAAAGCCATTGGGATTTACAGAACCCAGGAAGATTTAGATAATAATGTGAATTATGTCGGTGCCGGTTTGGGAGATTTAATCTTTGCCGATTTAAATGGTGATGGCGAGATTAATGGAAATGATAGGTACAGATTTGATACAAGTGTAGCAAGGGATAATACAGGGCGAGTTATAGCACAAGGTATTCCAACAACTCAGTTTGGTTTGAGTTTGGGATTAGATTATAAAGACTTCGATTTTAGCGTGTTGTTTCAAGGACAAGCGGGTGCCAAATGGCGATTGGATAATGGGTTTTCTCCAGATGCCAATGGTAACGGTTTGGCTTATGTAGCCAACAATAGTTATACAGTCGATAATATTAATGCCGAACTACCAAGAATACGTCCTACAGGTACCGGAGCTCAAAACAGTGATTTTTGGTATCATGACTCCAACTTTGTAAGGTTAAAGTCTTTTGAATTGGGGTATACGTTACCACAAAAGCCTTTGTCGGCTGTAGGGATCACCAATTTAAGGTTGTATGTTTCTGGACAAAACCTGTTTATGGTATATAACAGTCTAAAGAAATTTGGAGCTGGTGACCCTGAATTCTTAAGTGGAAAGGGAGCATACTACCCTAATATGAGAACGCTGAATTTAGGGCTTAATTTAACTTTCTAAAACAATGAATATGAAAAATAGAATATATAGTAAAGTAAGGGCAAAATCTGTATTTGTACTGTTTGTTGTGGGACTCTTAACAACGTCGTGTAGTGAAGAAGTGTTAGATAAACAGCCTTTGGACGCTATTTCGGAAGGAGCGGTTTTTTCAGATCCAAACTATTTACAGAATTATGTAAACAATAACTATAATGGCATAAAGCCACATTGGAAACCCGAAACAGGAGGGTTTATCTCTTTGACCGATATTGGGATTCTTAACGAAGATACTCATTTGGTTGCTAATCCTTATAACGAATATTTAACCGGTGGGATGACTCCAGATAACGTAAACAGCATTACTGGAGGCTTGTGGGGAAATCAATATTCTTGGTTGAACAGAATTAATTTATTTTTTGAAAGTACAGCAGATTCATCAATCGATGTGGATGTGTTAGATAGGTTTCAAGGCGAAATGCATTTTATAAGAGCTCATATCTATTTTGAGTTATCCCGTCATTTTGGAGGTGTGCCTTTAATTACAAAGCCGTTTTCATTAAATGATGAATCGTACGATGTTGCTAGAAACAGCTATGACGAAGTAGCTCAATATGTAATTGGTGAGTGTGATAATGCTATAGCTAAACTAGATGGTAAAGCCATGCCTAGTGGTAGGGCGAGTAAGGGAGCGGCCATGGCTTTAAAGGCCAGAATGTTATTATATATGGCAAGTCCATTAAACAACCCATCTAATGATGCCTCGAAATGGCAAGCGGCAGCTACGGCAACCAAAGCAGTAATCGATATGGGCTATGCGTTGCACCCCAACTATGCTCAAGTATTTAAAAGCCCTGTTAAAGAAGAAGAAGTAATTTTTGGACGATCGTTTACAGGAACCAATGGTGTTGGAGCTGTGTCTTTTGGCTTATCCTGGGGGTATAATTATGAGTATTGGCCTAGTGGTTTTGATGCCCAATACAAAGTTGCACCATCACAAGAGTTTGTTAACATGTTCCAAATGGCCAACGGAGAATACCCCTATATGGATGATGGGATAACCATCAATCCGACATCAGGTTATGACGATCAAGATCCAGGAGCAGGCAGGGATCCAAGGTTTTATGATGCCATTTTGTATCCTGGTTGTGAGCCTGTAAATATTGTGGATGGATCAAAATCTACAGTGCGTACTTTCGAATATTGGGAAGATGCCAATCCAGATATCGAGGATGAAAATCCAGATGCCGTAGATCCAATAAACGGCCAGGAATTATTTGATTTTGGTAGAGATTCTAAAACCTATTGGTTAGAAGGAAGAACACCGTTTCACTGGCGTTTACAAACGGGCTATGCCTTTAGAAAGTTAATGGACTTTACAGGGCCTAGAGCGAGTACAGATTTTGAATATAATCAAGTAACGTCTTATATAAGGCTTGCAGAAATGTATTTAAACTATGCCGAGATTCAAATTGCCTTAGGAAATGAAGCTGAAGCGCGTGAGTATATCAACAAAGTACGCCAAAGAGCGTCGGTTAACATGCCAAATGTTACAGCCTCAGGAGCAGAACTTGTTAAGGTATATAAAAGGGAAAGAGCGGTTGAGTTGCATTTGGAAGATACCCGCTTTTACGATTTAATGCGTTGGAAAGACGCCCCTGGTAAGGTCGATATGAATCCAACAAGAGGTATTGAGTTGGTAACCAAAGATTACTCTAATGGCGGCGTATTGCATTTTACTTACGGAACAGAGACAGATAATAGAACAGCATGGCCAGGAGACCATTACTATTTGATGCCTATTTCAAGAGATGAAGTTCAAAGAAGTAATAACACCTTGGAACAAAACCCAGGGTATAACTAAAAGATTTTGAGTTAATATTTTTTATTAATTGGCTGCAAGTTCAACTATATTTTATAGTTGGGCTTGTGGCATTTAAAACACAAGGTAGTCTTGATGACCTATTTTTCTTAAACATAAACAGGAAAAGTATGTTGTGCCTGGGGTTTTAGGAATAGATTAAGATAGTTTCTATATAAAATAAAAATAAGTGGGATCTTAAAAAAATAGAGTGATGATGTTAAATAAGAATTTAAGAGTATCTCCAATATCTAAGTCAACTTTTATTAAGTGGTCAATATTAAATGTAGTCTTAATGCTTTTTATCAATTGTACTGTTGATAAAAGGGAATCTAAGAATGAAAAATTATTTGCAGCATTAACGGCTCAACAAACAGGGGTTAATTTTGCAAATAATCTTACAGAAAACGATTCCATAAACTATTTTGAGTATATGTACATTTACATGGGAGGTGGCGTGGCTATTGGCGATGTGAATAATGATGGCTTGCAGGATATCTATTTTACCGGCAATATGGTAGAGAATAAATTGTATTTGAACCAAGGCGGTTTAAAATTTAAGGATATTACAGAAGAAGCAAAAGTTGCGGGAGATGACCGTTGGGTAACAGGCGTTACCATGGGTGATGCCAATCAGGATGGTTGGCTGGATATTTATGTTAGTGTTTCCGGAAAATGGACCACTACAAAAAATTTACTCTATATAAACGACGCTAATGAGAATGGTATACCAACGTTTACCGAAGCCGCTGAAGCTTATGGTGTAGCCGATACCGGAAACAGTACACAGGCCGTATTTTTCGATTACGATCTGGATGGCGATCAGGATCTGTATGTGATAAACTACCCAATTGTTGATTCGCGTACCAGTATTTCAGATTATTTGGCATATCGCGACCGGTCCCCTTACGATAAAAGTGACAGGCTATACAAAAATGAAGGCAATGGGAAATTTACCGACGTTACCATAGCATCGGGCTTGGCAAAATATGCTTTATCTCTTGGCGTTTCCGTAGGGGATTATAATCAAGATGGTTGGCCAGACGTGTATGTCTCTAACGACTTTAGTACCCCAGATTACTTCTTAATAAATAACCAAGATGGGACGTTTTCAGACCAAAACCTGAATTTGACAAATCATACGGCTTACTTTGGTATGGGCTCAGATGTAGCCGATTTTAATAATGATGGCTTGCTGGATTTTTACCAGGTAGACATGATGCCCAAAAGCTATAGAAGGGCCAAAGAAAATATGGATAGCATGGATCCCGAACGGTTTTATAATATTGTAAACCACGATATGCACCATCAGTACTCTATCAATACCTTACAATTAAATATGGGGAATGATAGTATAGGATTGCCCCATTTTGGAGATATCTCTAAAATTGCTGGTGTTTCCTCTACAGATTGGAGTTGGGCTTCTCTATTTGCCGATTTTGATAACGACGGCTACAAGGATTTATATGTTACCAATGGTGTAAGAAGGGACATAAACAACAGTGATTATTTTAGGAGTGATGAGATCAAGGATTTTGAAAAAGGCAACCCCTTAGATCTTACCAAAAAGATACCTTCAGAGAAAATTGAAAATTATGCCTTTAAAAACAATGGAGATTTAACATTTACAGATGTATCTAAAAGTTGGGGTATTAATTTAAAAGGCTTTTCTAACGGTGTGGCTTATGCCGATTTAGATAACGATGGTGATTTGGATTTGGTGGTTAATAATTTGGACGATACAAGTACCATCTATGAAAATAAAGTAAGCAACAACAAATCGAACCATTATTTAAGATTAAAGTTACAAGGGCCCCAAGCCAATGCGTTTGGATTGGGAACCAAAATATGGATTGAGGATGGAGCGAACAGTCAATTTCAAGAAGTAACATTAACAAGAGGGTTTCAATCGTCTGTAGAACCGATCGTCCATTTTGGAGTTGGTAAAAGTGAAACAGTAAAAGAAGTTAGAATACTTTGGCAGGATGGTAAAGAAGAAATACTTCATAATGTAAAAGCAAACCAGACGCTTAATGTCAATTATGAAAGCGCGGTATTAACTGAATCTAAAACAGCGAAGACCACAAAGTCTTATTTTTCAGATATAACAAAAACGGCGCAATTAAATTATAAGCACGAAGAAAATTGGTTCGATGATTTTCGTTACCAAGTATTATTGCCGCATAAAACCTCACAGTATGGCCCAGCCCTTGCTGTTGGAGATATAGATAATGATGGGTTGGACGATTTTTATATTGGAGGGGCTAACAGGGCTTCAGGAAAAATGTATCGTCAAAATGAAGATGGGACATTCTCGGAAATAGCAACTGAAATATGGGATAACGACAAGCAGCAAGAAGATGTAAGCGCTACATTTTTTGACGCCAATGGCGATGGATTGTTAGACCTTTATGTGGTTTCTGGAGGTAACGAATACAGACGGGGGAATGCCTATTACCAAGACCGGTTTTACCTTAATAAAGGGAATGGTGTTTTTGAAAAATCTACTGGGGCCTTACCTGAAATGACCGAAAGCGGCTCTACAGTGGTTGCATCAGACTATGATAATGATGGGGATTTGGATTTGTTTGTAGGCGGAAGAATAACACCCAGAAATTACCCAACAGCCCCTAAAAGCTACATTTTAAAAAATGAAAGTACTTCCAACGAGGTTAAATTTGTTGATGTAACCGAAACCGTAGCCCCCGATTTATTAAACTTAGGCATGGTAACCCAAGCCGAATGGCTGGATATGGATGGCGATAGCCATAAGGATTTGATCATTATAGGGGAATGGATGGGCATTACCTATTTAAAAAATGAAAACGGTAGGTTTATAAACAAAAGTGATGCCGCTGGTTTTTCAGATACTACTGGCTGGTGGTTTGGTATGCAAAGTTATGATTTTGATAACGACGGCGATCAGGACTTTATCATGGGCAATTTGGGTAAGAACTATAAATACAAGGCCAAACCCGATTCACCTTTCAGCTTATACACCTACGACTACGATAATAATGGTAAAAAGGATATCGTATTAAGTTACATTAGTAAAGGTGTTCAAGTACCTGTACGAGGTAGGGAATGTTCCTCGCAACAAATACCGGCCATTAAAGTGAAATTTAAAGATTATCACTCTTTTGCAACGGCCAGTTTACAGGATATTTATTCTACAGAGCATTTAGAAAAGTCAACCCATTACCAAGTAAAAAGTTTTGCCAGTTGTTATGTGGAAAACTTAGGAAATGGACAATTTAAATTAAAGCCCCTAGATAACTTAGCCCAGTTGGCGGCTATTAATACAATGGTTGTAGACGATATCGATCAGGATGGACATTCCGATGTGGTATATGCAGGTAATTTATATGGTTCGGAAGTTGAGACCCCAAGGGGAGATGCCAGTTACGGTGGTCTGTTGTTAGGAGATGGGAAAGGAGGCTTTAAGTCACAAATGCCTTATGAAAGTGGTTTAATGATAAAAGGCGAAGTAAAAGCAGCTAAAAAAATGCGATTGGCAAATGGCGAAACAGGCATCCTGTTTGCCAAGAATAACGATTATTTGCAGTTGGTAAGAATAAAAAAGGAATAATAAATTTTATACAGGCGTGGTGGTATGCAATTTTAGTTTCGTTATAGGAATAGGACTATAAAAAGTTAGCCAGTAAAGACCCAGCCTCTACTTAGCTATTATAGAAGAAAAGAGATTATTTACTCGTTGAAAATGTATTAACTAAACTAAACCATAAATCATGAATTGTAAATTATCATGCAATAAACCTTATTGCACAGGAAGCTTTTACCCTAAAAAGATCAAGAATACCTCTATGCTATGGCGAAATTTTATTTTGCTTATAAGTGTATTGCTTACAAATACATTAAGTGCTCAGATAACCAACCGTTGCTTAGAGTTCGATGGACAATCTAACACCTATGTGTCTGCAGGAGACGTTAATGCGCTTGATGGCGTTTCTGCATTTACGGTCGAAGCATGGATATATATAGATCAATGGAATGAAGGTGCCTATATCTATAAGAAGGAAGGCGCAAATTGGACTTATAAGATTAGTATGTCGCTTGGTCCTGTTGCTTCTAAGCGTCTTTATTTTCACGTTTCAGATGGCATCAATACCTATATGGCTATAGATAATTCGGCAATAAGTGTTGGAAACTGGCACCATGTTGCCGTGGCCTATAATGGAGGAGGGTCAGCCTATAACCAAATGAAGGTGTATATTGATGGAACAGAGGTTACCAATAAGTGGTTTTCAAATTATGAAGGCGTACTCCCTTCATTAACACCTTCAACCACGGGTGATTTAGTAATAGGAAGAGACTTTAACGGGAAAATTGATGAACTTAGGGTATGGTCCAGAACTTTAAGCGGTTTGGAAATAGAGTATAGAAATACCATCAATACATACCACCCTTATTACAGCGACCTTGTTGTATATTATACAGGAGACCAGTACCAATCAACTAATGTCGTGGATTATAAAGGAACTCATCATGGCTCTGTTTCCGGAAATGTTACCAAAGGTGTCGTATCTGGAAATGATAATTTTAATTATAAAATTGTTAGTGCTTATATAAGGGAAGGATTTTATCAAATAGGTGAAATAAAAGATGAATACCTTTTAAACAATAATGATCTTATTCTATTTGGAGCAGCTCCCGATAGTGAAGGGCAGATTCGTGTGTCCTATCCAGATAACGATGGTGTGTTAACCAATGTAGATTATCTTAGTAGCTACTCAGGGCGAAACGGCGTGTTAAAGTTTAACGGAGCTGGCTCAAGTGCAAATTGTAATAAAGGATTATTAAACGCTACGGGTGAATTTACTTTCGAGGCCTGGGTCTATATTGACGAATGGGTAGAAAATAGTACCATCTTCTTAAAGCAGGGTAATGATTGGACCAATAAAGTAGATATCCAATTGGGGGAAGTAGCCAGTAAACGGCTGTATTTCCATGTAAACAATAATGGAAACACTTATGCTGCTGTCGATAACAGCATTACGGTTGGAAGCTGGAACCATATCGCTTTTTCCTATAAAGGTTCTAATCCAGCTTTTGGTCAGATCGCTATTACAATCAATGGTTCGGCTGTAACACCATGGTATAATACTTCAGGAGCTACCATTCCTGCAACTTGCCCTAGTGGCAATGATAATTTCTACTTGGGGAATGGTTTCAAGGGTAAGTTGGACGAGATCAGGATGTGGGGTGTTTACAGAACACCAGGCCAAATAGCAAGCTATATGAATGGGGAGATTAATAAAACCTGGTGGGATTATAGCCTGATGAGTGCTTACTGGAAGGTGAATGATTCTGTTGCGCCAGCCAAGGATTTGAAGAATATTAGAACCGACATCAATACTATAAAGCAGATATTTAATGGAAGAGAAGGTGCTAAGTTCAGGATAGGTTTAGCAACAGGAGATTATAAGAAGATGATGAAAACCGAAACCGGAAGGAGAAACTTTGCGCACCATGTTAAAGATTTCCTGAACGAATATAATTTAGATGGGGTAGACCTTGATTTTGAATGGAACTATACCTCACAGGAATGGGCAGACTACAATACCCTAATTGAAACGGTGAATGATTCATTACCAGCTAGTAGTATATTTAGCGTGTCGTTGCACTCCTATTTTTATAGCTTAACCCCCTCAGCAATGAATGCCGTAGATTTTATTGGAATGCAAATTTATGGTCCCCAAACAGAACTGTTCCCATACGATCGTTTTGTTGCCGATTACAATAAGTTCATTAATTATGGTTATCCAGCGAAAAAACTGGTTATGGGGCTTCCCTTTTATGCAATGAACAATGGTACCGAAATAACGTATAAAAGTATTCTTGATGTGTATCCTAATCTTGAAACAGAAAAAGATACCGTACAGATAAATAATTATCCTGCAATTTTTAATGGAGTGGACACGGTAAAGAAGAAGGCCGCCTATGTAGCAGCTCAAAACATGGGTGGTATCATGTATTGGGACAGCAGGACCGATACCGATTACACAAATTCCAAATGTTTACTGAGGGCTTTAAACACTGAGATAAACGCTAATGTCCCAACTCTAATATCAACAGTAACCTCAAAATTTGCAAATGGAACTAAAGCTTCATCCGAAGAGCAAGATTTGATAATAAAAGATCAATTGAGATTATATCCAAATCCAGCCAGCAATATGGTGACCGTGCGAGCTAAAGATCCAATAGAATCCATTACGGTTTTAAATCAATTGGGAGCAAGAGTATACTTCCGTAAAGACCATATCGGCAATGAAAATTTTGTAGAGATTAATACATCGGGATATAAATCCGGATTGTATTTTGTTAAGGTGAAACTGAGAGGTGATGAAAAAAGTCAAACTTTGAAATTACTTGTAAGATAAGCATATATAAATCAATAAATATAAACAGATGAAAGGTCGTTTATTACTAAAAACTTCAACAACAAGGGGAAGTTCATTAAGTTTTGTAATATTATTTTTTGCAATCATTCTAAATGGAAACGCTCAGTCTATAGTAATAGATGACCTTGCTATGGACAGAAAACACATTGCACCACATGCGTATCAGCAATTGTGGATATTTAACGGTAGGGGCAAAGTATACCCAAGAAGATATACACTTACCGGGTTTAACGGTTTTGAGTTTAAGCACCATATAGCCGATTATCGGTTTCATTTTAACTTTGTAGATCAAAAGACAGGCACGGTAGTAAGGGATAATGTTCATGAAACCATAGAAACCCATGATCCCTTAGGATGGAATTTCCGGCCAGGAGCGCCCTATGTTACGGTTCCGCAACATGAGACCTGGTTTCCATATTACTATGAAAAGAATGGAACTTTTCATAAGGAGATAGATGGTAAATGGATTTCATTCGGTATTCTAACCAAAACCTATGTGTCCAATAAGACAGATGAGGTTTTAATGGCTATTACCTTGGAAAACAGAGCCGACATTAGTTTGGAACTGATATTAAAGCCCTATCAAATGGGGCAGGAGGCTTTTGTGGTAGATACAGAGCAGGCTAGGATGACCGTTTCCTCCGATTTGCCGGAAAGAACCGAAGCTGGGATCAAATGGGTGCTTCCCCCTAAATCAACCATTACCAAGCATTTTGCAATTCAGGCGACCGATTTGAACGAACAGGCACCTGCATACTTTCAGCCGGAAATTGAAAATAAAATTAATGAGGCCATAGCAGATGCCAACCGACAATTTAATACCATTGCATCTAAATTTCCTGCTTTCCGTTCCGACAATGAAAAGCTAATGAACCTCTATAAGCGGGTTATTGGTACCATGTACCTTAGCCGATGGGAACGAGACGATTTTATACATGATCCTTACTGGCAGATTGGTTGGTTCCCGCTAACCGTTGCCTGGGATTTTTCCTTTACGGCAGATGCTTTGGCCATGGTAGACCCTAAAATAGTTGAAACTATTGTTGTAGATGTTTTAAAATACGGAAAAATGGAATCCTCCTACATAGGGAGGAATGGTGAGCATGCTGCAAATATTCTTTACATACAGGATCCCTTTGCCTTGCAAATCCTTATTGAATCGTATATAAAGTATACTGGAGATACATCCATACTGGATACAAAGGCCGGAAAGTATACCGTTTATGAATGGATGAAACAATGGGCCAATTTCATAAATGACAATTTTCGTACTTCAGGTCCATTAATCAATATGGGGGATGCCAATGAGATGCTGATAGAAATAAGGACCGACGGTTACGATCATATCGTACCCGTGGTTAACGGATTGGCCATTGATTTTTACCACACTTTAGCACAATGGGCTAAGACAAGAGAAGATAAAGATTCGAAAAAATACGATACATGGGCCAGCGCAATGAATGAAGCTTTTCATAAAGAGCTTTGGAACGATAAAGAAGGATGGTTTTATAATATGTATAATGATGGATCAAAGGACATCATCTGGACGATTCACTTATTCGATCTTTTGGGGACACCTGTGCTAACACCTAATGAGCGGAGCAAGTTAAGTGCCCATATTAAGGAGGGCGAATTCTTGGGAAAATATGGCATGTACTCCATTTCGCCTAAAGATGAGGTACACTGGGATGTATTGGACTGCGATTTTGGTGGCGGTGGTTTTTATATGGGATCGCCACTGGGTATAGCTAAGAGTTTATACGCGCATAACGAGCCACAACGGGCATGGGAGATCATGAAAAGAATAGCCTTATTGCCCGACCACTTTCCGTTTATGCCACAATCGCCCAGAGCCGATGAACCTTTTGAAATTAAGACTGGAGGGATTATGCAAATCTCGTCGGGAGCGGCACTGGAAGCCATTTGGTATGGCATTTTTGGGATAGCGCTTCATGAGGATGGCTCAATTAGTGTCAACCCCAACTATAACAAGGAGATAGGTGAATCTGAACTTAGGGGCTTTAGATATCGAGGGCATTTGTATGATGTTATCCTGAAGCCAGAGTCCTATGAAGTGTATAAGAACAACAAATTTATAATAAGGAATAGGTATGGCGTAATTGCTCATAACCTCTAACAAACGCTGGTAGGTAATACAAGTATACCATTTTTAGTCGATTGGATTAATTAAATTAGGTGAATTTTGAGTAAATTTAAAGGTAGTTTTAGCGTTAAAATTAAAAATGAAGGCTTCTTTTTACAAAATAATATTTGATGAGGAAACACCATTTCGATGTACCTATATAGACCTTCCCGCGTTTAATCATCCTTGGCATTTTCATCCCGAGTGCGAATTGACCCTAATCTTGGAAAGTGAGGGCATTAGGTATATAGGCGACCATACATCCAGGTTTAAGGCTGGGGATTTGATATTAGTGGGATCTAATTTGCCGCATATATGGATGAACAACAATAAGAGCAAGGCTCATTTGGAGGATGTGGAAGAAAGAAGCAGAAGGATTACGCTTCAGTTTCCAGTAGACTTTATGAATGGCATGTTTAAAAGGGCTAAGGAATTGGAACCACTGGTTCAACTTTTCAAATTGGCAGAGAGGGGCATAAGCTTTTCCAAAAAGACCAGTAGGCAAATTGAATCGTTGTTTTTGGAAATTAATGAAAAAAATGGCTTGCGAAAATGGATTGCGGTATTCGACCTTCTGTTTCAGTTAACAGAAGCCACAGATTATGATCTCCTGGCCAGCCCGGGCTATACCCCACAATTAACCAGTAAGGACCACAACCTTATGAATAAAGTATTTAACCATATCAGGAATAATTTTGAAAATAAAATTACCTTACAGGATATGGCCGACATGGCATGTTTAACCAAACCTTCTTTTTGTCGACTTTTCAAACAAAAAACCGGAAAGTCATTTTTTGTGTTTCTTAACGAATATAGAATAAACAACGCAAAAAGAATGTTATTGGAAAACAAAAAGATGCCCATAGGAGATGTAGCGTTGCATTCAGGATTCATTACCATTCAACATTTTAATAAGAAATTCAAAGAACTTAATGGTGGGCAAACACCTTCTCAATATATAGAAAAAAATAAAAAAGCATTTTAAAGGCATTGGAAACAAGTGTTTTTAAGTTTAAAAGCTTGGGTTTCGTGTTTTGTATTAAAGAGAAAATGGCCTTGATCGACAAAAATCCCTTGGTATTATGCATCGGGGTTTTCGTTGGAATTCTCATTTCCGTAAAACCGAAGATTCATAAACTCATTAAAATGAAAGAAGAACCAATGAATAAAATGGAATCTCAATGATTTAATTTCTTTGGTTCTTATGTTAATATTGACTCAACATTGGAAATTATCATATCACTTTTAACACTATGTGGTGGCTAAATTTGCTGAAGTTCAATGTTTTTATTAGTGGGAAATGATTTTTTCATATTTAACTTAACACTAGTTATAAAGTACTAGTTATTTTAAATAGGTATAGATCTCTATACAATAAATGTCTTGAGCAAAGTAGTCTTAATCCTGGCATGGTAGAGCAATCATGGAAGCGACTGGTGTTATTAGCGACGCTGTGTTTGGATAAAATAGAAACATTAAATTACAGATATTATGAAAAGGCAAAGATTGGTATTGTTTATTTTGGCACTGTTTTTTGGATCGGTCATAGAGGCTTCGGCGCAAAGGGCATTTACGCCAGCCGATCCAGAATATTATGCCATGGACAGGGAAGATATGGCTTTCGATGATGAGCAAGTACTATTGGTCAACTATCGTGGCTATGTGTCTCCTAGGCAGTATAGCGTAACCCAGTTTACAAACGTTCAGTTTCTACCATTTAGTGCTCAACGTTACGAATTCAACCTTAACTTTTTTGATAAAGGTACTGGTCGACTAATTGAAGATGATGTGCCCACGAAATGGAAATCGTATATAGACGATGGTACAGCTTATGATCCCTTGGGTTCTAACTTCCGCCCAAACTCGCCCTCCATTATGGTCACACAGGACGAGAAATGGCAGCCCAACCAATATTTCAGATCGGCTACATTCCATAAGGAATACAACCATAAAAGGGTAAGTTTTTCAGCCAAAAGCTGGACCAATGTTTCGTTTGATGATGATGAAGTGTTCATCAAACTGGTGCTTACCAACCGGAATTCCAAGGATTTGAATATGACCATCATTCCCAATCAGTTTGTTGAAACCATGGAATGTCATTTTAAACAAGGCAATACCAAAGCCTCCTCTGTTGATGTGTTCACTTTTGGAAGTGATGTAGCACGTGCTAGGGTGTCTTCTTCTATAAAAGAAACCAGTGACAAAGGCTTTGAAATTAGCATTGCCCCGGGTAAAACCGAAGCCTACTATTTTGCCGTTAAGTTTTTCGAGCCTCAAAACGGGGCGCCCGAAATTTACCAGTCGGACATTAAAGAACGTATGGAAAGGGCCGATAAAAAAACACGAGAAATGTTGGCTTGGTCTTACAATAAACTACCAAAATTCACGAGTACCAATAAACAACTTGAAGCTTATTACTATCGCTGCTTATTGTCCGTACTAATGTGCCGTTATGAAAACCCCAATTTCATTTCAGATGTGTTTTGGGCTGTGGGGACCTGGCCTTATACCATTAGCTGGGACAACTCATACACGTCCGATTTACTGGCCATGTTAGAACCAGAAAGCTTAAAAGGAGCAATAATTACCGATTTTGAGCAAGTAAAGATGAAAAGGACCTATGTGGGGTGGAACGGTGCTTATTGGGACATGCTCTATATTCAGGAACCATTTGCTCTTCAAACTATGCTCGAAGCCTATTTAAGGCATACAGGAGACAATACTATTTTTGATGAAAAAGCAGCTGGAAAAACTGTATGGGAATGGATGCAGGCCTGGGTAGATGAGCTTCAGGACAACTACACTAACGAATTAGGGCTAATTGATGTGGGCTACAATACCGAAAAGATTATTGAAATACGCACCGATGGCTACAACCATGCTGTACCAATTACAAATACGCTTACTATCGATCTGCTTTATACCATGGCCGACTGGGCTAAGAAAAGAAACGAAAGTAAATTGGAACAGAAATTCTTTAAGGATGCTGAAAAACTTAAAGGGTTGGTTGATGAGTACATGTGGAATGAAGAGCTGGGTTGGTTTGATAATTATTACCCTAACGGAACCAAAGGCACTATATGGACTTATCACTTATTCGATTTACTGGGTACCGATTATCTTCCCGATCATCAGGCGTATAAGTTGGTAAGCCATTTGCAGGAAGGCGAATTCTTAGGCAAATATGGCGTTTATTCCATAGCTCGTCGCGACAGTGTGCATTGGGATTTAATCGACTCCGATTGGGGCGGTGGCGGTCAATATGCCGGAATGCCGGGACGTATTTCGCGTAACCTGTATCAGAAAGGTTTTGCTGGAAAAGGTTGGGATGTGTTAAAGCGTAATATTAGGTATATTGACCATTTTCCTTATTTGCCTCAAAATCCGCGTATTGACGAGCCAGAGCAAGATAGGTCGTCCATGCCAGTTCAAATTGCCGCAGGCGCAGGTCTAGAGGCCATTGTATTTGGAACTTTTGGGATAAAAATGGAAGCGGACGAATTAACGGTTAAACCTTTCAATCATGAGGATATTGGCGAGGCAACATTAACGAATGTAGTTTGGAAAGGAAGAAAATTTGGCGTTCAATTAATGCGAAAGACATTTTCTGTTTATGAAGATGATAAATTAATGGCCACAAAGTTTTACGGTGAATCGTTTACCATCAAAAAATAAATAACCACCAATAAGAAAAATACAGCAAATATGGTAAGACTGTTAAAAACAGAAAAATGGGCAAATTTACCCATGCGCCCGGGCTTTGGATCATTTATGCATCCAACCGAGGAAAAGTTGACACTCATTAAGCAATTGGGTGTCGATGATATCATCCTAAACATGTACAGAAATAATCTGATTGATACCAACTTTGATCATTTACCACTGCCAGGTGACCGTCAATGGGAATACAAGGACCTATTGATGCTTCGCAATACGGTAGAAAATGCTGGCATTCGATTTTTGGCATTGGAAAACATGCCATTTTCGTTTTACGATAAAATAATGATGGGACAACCCGGTAGAGAAGAACAACTAAAACATGTACAGGAAACCATTGCTAACATGGGTAGTGCCGGAATTCCAGTTTTAGGTTATGGTTGGACGCCCACAGGCGTTTGGCGTTCCTCAACTACCTACCCAATTCGAGGAGGCGCGCATTCTATGAGTATAGACCTTAACGATTTTAAAAAGGCACCACTTTCCCATGGGCGTGTATTTTCAGAAGAAGAAATGTGGGATTATTACCAATATTTTCTTGAAGGCGTTTTGCCCGTGGCCGAAGAAGCTGGAGTGACATTGGCCTTACATCCCAATGACCCGCCAGTACCAAGTTTGGCAGGTGTGCCCCAACTTTTTAGAAGTTTTGAAGCCTATAAAAAGGCCATGTCTATAGTAGAAAGTGAAAACCATGGATTACAGTATTGCCTGGGTAACTTTTCAGCTATGGGAGAAGATATCAATGCCGTAACAGACTATTTTGCAAAGCAGGATAAATTAGTGTATGTACACTTTCAAACGGTATCAAACTCGTTGGTTAATAATGATAAATTAAACGAGGTGTTTGTAGATATGCCAGGGTATTATGACCCCGTTTCCGTACTCAAAAAATTAAAGGATGTAGGCTTCAATGGCATGATCATGCCCGGACATGTCCCCAAAATGATTGGAGACGGATCCTGGGAAGAAAGAGGACGTTCCTTTACCATTGGGTATATAAAAGGAATCATAGCGGCATTAAACCAAGGATTATAAAATAACATACTCTATGAATAAAAGCATTGTTTACAAATTAGCATTTATAGCATCCCTAGGCGGTTTTTTATTTGGTTTTGATACAGCAGTTATATCCGGAACCATTAGTCTGGTACGGGACCAATTTAGTTTAAATGCTGTGATGGAAGGCTGGTATGTGAGCAGTGCTTTGGTAGGTACAATTACAGGTACCTTACTTGCCGGTATTTTGGGCGATAAATATGGCAGGAAGGAAATACTTATTGTATCGGCTATTTTATTTGGGGTTTCAGCTTTTGGCTGTATGATGTCCCAAAGTTTTCAAGCGCTTATTGTCTATCGCCTACTAGGGGGTATAGGTGTTGGTTTGGCTTCTATTTTATCGCCACTTTACATTTCTGAGATTGCGCCGGCAAAAATCAGGGGAAGTCTCGTTTCGCTTTATCAATTCGCAATCACCTTTGGGATATTAGTGGCCTATTTTACCAATGCATGGTTTTTGGGAATAAGTGAATCCAATGTTTTTATAAATTCTAACGGTGCCATTCAAAACATATTTATAAGTGAGGTATGGCGCATTATGTTGGGGAGTGAGACCATACCGGCTTTATTGTTTTTGGTCTTGTTGCTCATAATACCTAAAAGTCCAAGATGGTATTTGGGTAGAAATAAAGTTGATAAGGCCGAACGTATTTTGATAAGAATTGTTGGTGAAAAAGAAGCCAAACAGGAATTGGCGATATACAAAAGCAATATAAAAAGCATTGCTATAAATTTTAGGTCAATTCTTAAAGGAGGATTTAAAACAGCCTTGATGGTTGGTGTTATCCTGGCTGTTTCTACACAACTTTGCGGTATAAATGCAGTAATTTATTATGGGCCAAGATTGTTGGAGGAGACCGGTTTGCAATTGGGAGATGCCCTTGGAGGCCAGGTTATTATAGGTATAGTAAATGTGCTCTTTACTATAATAGCAATATGGAAAATAGACAAGTTTGGTCGAAAGAAACTACTCGTTTACGGTATATCAGGCATCATTTTGTCATTAGTTATTATAGGTCTGTTGTTTTATATGGAGGTCGATAATCCGTACTTGCTCATTGGATTTATTTTAATTTTCGTAGCTTGTTTTGCGTTTTCTTTTGGGCCTGTTATTTGGGTGTTATTATCTGAAATATATCCCACAAACATAAGGGGGTTTGCTATGTCCATAGCAACTTTTGCGCTTTGGATAGGCGCAACAGGTATTGGACAACTCGTACCGTGGCTTTTAGAAAACCTAAAGCCATATGGGACATTTTGGCTCTTTGCGCTTTTAACTTTGCCATCCATATATTTAGTTATAAAAATATTGCCTGAAACCAAAGGAAAAACCCTAGAGGAAATTGAACATTACTGGTTAAACAAGAAATAGTATGTCTAGATTAAATGAAAAAGTGGCCATAATAACCGGAGCAGCCGATGGCATAGGTCTTGCCATTTGCAAGGCTTTTGCTAAAGAAGGGGCAACTGTTATCATGGCCGATGTTAATGCCGAGAAATGCAAAGAAGAAGCAAATAATCTTTTAGAAGAGGGCTTCACGGTGTTACCGCTATTTTGCGATGTAGGCAAAACAGAATCGGTGAAAGCGGTTGTAGACCATTGTATACAAGCCTATGGAAAAATAGATGTGTTGGTAAATAATGCAGCTGTCGCCATACCGGGACGCATTACGGAAATGCCCGAAGAAGATTGGGACCGGCTTATGAACATAAACCTCAAAGGGGTATTTCGATGTATAAAGGCCTGTTTGCCCCATATGCTCTCTGCTGAAAAGGGAAGTATCATCAACCTGTCATCCACGCAGGCACACAGAAGTTGGGACGACTGGACGGCTTATGCGGCAGCCAAAGGTGCCATATTATCCATGACCAATCAACTGGCAGGTCAATTTGGAAACAAAAACATTCGGTTTAACAGTATCTCTCCCGGACCGATAATGACCCCGATGTTAGTTGAAAGAGTGGAAAATGAAGGACAGGAGTTTTTAAAGGCCTCCGAAAAGCAAGCAGCGATGCAACGATGTGGTAAACCCGAAGAGGTAGCCATGACCGCTGTGTTTTTGGCTTCAGACGAAGCACGTTTTATCACGGGAGATGATATTAAAATAGATGGGGGGCTGTGTACACTTCCGAGATATTTTTAAAAAAGTAGAATTCTCAGGCAGTTTGTTCTGTTCTTGTTTTGAAGTATGTCGGATTTGTCTAATAGATTATTGATTGAGAAATATTTAACAGTTGAATTAGATTCTGTTGATAAGCATTACAATTAAAAAAATTAAGGAATAGGTAAATAATTAAATCTTAAGTTATGAATCAAATTTGTTTAGGTAAAAGAAACTTACTGGTACTGATTGCAATCGCGTTACTATTTGTAAGTTGTGGAGAAAAGAAAAAGGGGCAAGATATAGAGTTGGCCCAAAAAATACTTGCAGACAAGAGGTTGGATATGGTATTGGAAATGGCAGAAAAAACCTTAAAACCTGAAAGCGGTCAATTTAAGGCGGGTAGCAACTATCCAGAGACCTGGATAAGGGACTTTGCAACATTTATTGAGGTAGCACTTCAAGTTAATTCGAAAGAAGCAATCAAAGACAGACTGCTGTTGTTCTTTGATTTTCAAGGCGAGGATGGCAATATTGTAGATGGATATACGGAACTGGAAAATGAAGCCGGATACGATTATATCTACTCCAAAACAGCACCAGATTATAAAGCCCACAAAAATACTGTGGAAACAGATCAGGAATCCTCATTAATCTTGGCCATTGCCCGATATATTAGGGCTACTGGAGATAAGAGTATTCTATTAGAGGAGAAGAATGGAAAAACAGTCCTGGAACGTTGTGAAATGGCTCTTAATTTTTTGAAGAAAAACATGTTTTCAGAAAAATACGGATTGATATATGGAGCGACAACTATCGACTGGACAGATGTTCAACCAGAAACCCCGTGGGGTGTTTTTACTACGGAAGACACACACTGGTGTGTTGATGTTTACGACAATGCGTTATACATACTTGCTATTAACGAATATTTAGAGTGGACAAAAGAAGATAAAGTGAAGTATGACTTTTGGAGCAAAGAAAAAAAATCGGTTGCCGAAAATGTAAAAAAGTACTTGTGGGACGAAAAAAACCAAAAGTTTATCCCTCACGTTTATTTGAAGGACTCTCCTTTTTCCGGATTTAATGAAGATGAAATATTTTATTTAGGAGGAACGGTATATGCAATCATGGCAGGAATCTTAAATGAACAAGAAATAGAAGCTTCTTACAATAAAATGCTGGAGATGAAAAAAGCTTCCGGCTCTATGACCATCGCTGTTATTAATTGGCCCCCTTATCCGGAAGGAAGCTTTGCTAATCCTATGGCTCAACCGTTTCTATATGTTAATGCTGCCGATTGGACCTGGTGGGGAGGACGAACCATTGAAGCCATGATAAAAACTGGGCATCTGGATTTAGCGTATCAGGAAATAAGTCCTTTTCTCGACAGGGTGATAAAGAATAAAGGATTTTATGAGTGGTATTCAGTTAAGGACCATCAGCCACATGGTTCCAATACGTTTCTTGGAGCTGCCGGGGCATTGGGAAAGACGATTGCATTAATGAAAAAAGCTGCAATGGATGAAATGAAGTAATTCATGCCTTTAACACAAAAATCAGATGTGCAATAAAAATCTAGCGGAAATAAGTAACAGAACAGAAAGAAAGACAGAAGTGGGATCCAGACATAAATACCTATATTTAGTAACGCTATTTTTGATTTCGGGAATGCAATTATCAGCCCAAGATCTCATACAAAATGGCGATTTCGAGTATCCGATTACCGATAAGCTCTCCATGGAAGTACAGGGAGCTAACGCCATTCCAGGGTGGATTTCGGAGACGCCGCTTTTAATGGTCAACCATTTACGGTTATTTCCATATTCTAATTACCAGTCTATACTTTTACAACATGCTCCAGAACAGGAGCCTTATATAAGGCAAGAGTTTGTTTCTAAAGAAGCAGGAACAGTTGCCATTTCTTTTGCATTGGCAGCTTCGCGAATGGAGAACGGAAGGCTTAGGGTACTTGTAGATGGCAACCCCGTTGGAAGATGGTATTATTCCGATTTTTGGACACAGGACAACACCATACTCACCGACCATATGGACTGGAGAGTGATCAATGTCCCGCAATTTTATCTGGAAGCAGGAAAGCATACACTTGAATTCAAAATGGATGCTTGTGAAATCGTTTCCGATAACCAGGGCGATAAGCGGGACATGATAGAAGGCTTTTTGTTAGACGATGTGAAACTCACACTGGAACCTGAAAAACAATATACGGGCATTCCTTTGTTAGACTCGCTTGCAGGGCAATGGGTCGAGACAAAAACATTAACAGGTTACCCGGCTCTGTCTAATTTTTTGGGATCTGTTAAGTCTTCCAAATGCCTGGGGGCATTCCGTACAGATTTTCTTTATGGGGAAGGCCTTGTTCATCCAGCCGGTACATTTAAGGTGAGAGATTCTGTAGTTTTTAGTCAGCAATCAAAGTGGTTTCCTTATCAAATCATCAATAGATCGAACCATCAAGGCGTGGAATATACCTCTACCATGCGCTTGATAGTTGGAAAAAGTGCTGTGTTGATGGATGTGTCATTGAAAAATAAAGGTGAAGTGGAGATTGATTTTCCTTTAACTATGGATCTTGTTGAGGGCGTTTTAGGAACAACCAATCAGATCAATCCGGTGATTACAAAGGGAACCAATAACTACGCTTACGCATTCGCCAATAATGAACCCGTCGCGATCAGGACAGTTCAAAAAAGAACCGAGGTTGCTTGGGAAATAAAACTGAAACCTGGAGAACAAAAGCATATTTCCTATGTAGTTTATATGGATGATGATAGTCAAAGGGCAAAGTCAAAGGCAAAGCAGATTGCCAATAGTTTTGATACTTCCTTTAAGCAAGTTAAAACGGACTGGGAAAACCAGTGGCATGATGTGTTTACCCCTGGCAATAAAAGTTATTCGGGCCATCTGCCAATCTTTGAAACCACAGATAAAAACCTTTATGAGATATATTACTTATCCATTGCCAGTATGCTTCAGTGTCAGTTCAATAATGTCTATCCAACACTAGATACCGTATTTGCAACAAACAATGAGTGGGCACGCTCTGTAGGCTATTTTTGGGAAATGGGGCAGTTTGCCGATATATATGCATTACTTGAACCCAAAGGGATGAAACAGGAAATACTTATGTGGTTTAATTTGAATGTCGACCATGGCAATGCCCTTAATTATAGGAATGGTCAAATAGCAGGCCATTGGTATGCCGTGAACAACTATCAGATATTCAAGGCAATTGATAGTTATATCCGAATAAATCAAGATTTCAATTTCCTTAAAGAAAAGCATAATGGTAAGACCGTAATGGAGCATTTATATGGTCATGCCACGGCATGGGAGAAGCGCTTTAACTCCGAATATGGCCTGGCAGATTATGGAGATAATCCCTGGTCGTTTTTTGAGACCAACCCCGATTATATCCATTTAGTGCCGGCCATGAATGCCCAAAACGTGTGGATGCTCCGGCAGATGGCAGCGTATAATGAACACTATGGCGATGGAAAACGTGCTGTAGACCTAAGAGATAAGGCTGCAAAGCTCGCAGAAGCGGTAAAATCGCTCTATGTGCCCGGAGAAGGGGTATGGAAAGTCAAATATCCTAACGGTCATACCATTGTTAGCCGACATAGTTATGACTTTTTTACGATAGGAAAAACAATGACCGAAGATCTTTCACTAAGTATGAAGCAAGAGATGGTAACCTTCGTCGAAGACGAACTGCTTTCTACTTCCAATTTTATGCGAGCCATGTCGTTAAAAGATCATGCCGCGCTCAATTCCGACCGTTCAGATCATGGGCCTGTGGGCTGTTATATTGGTTGGCCGCCTATGACCATACAAGCTATTGCCAAATTTGGGGAGTTTAGAAAAGCCAGAAACCTAATGAGTAACTTTAGGGACGCTTTTGTTGAATCTGGTATGGGGCAGGCTATTGAGTTTTTAACACCAATTGGATCTAGTGAGCGTATTAATCGTATTGGTGATCGTGCCGGTGCGTCCTTCCTAATTGTTGGAGCCAATTTTGCGAATGCCATAATTGATGGATTAATGGGCTATATGCCAGAAATAGACGGGGAGTTTAAGCCTTATATGTCAGATTCACAGCGATTTTTCAAGGCAAGCCTTAAGAATGTTAGATATGGAAATAAAAGTTATGAATTCAAGACTTCAAGTACTGGTGTGAATATAGTCAACCCGTAAAAACAAAAACTACAGATGTATGGGGTTGAAGTTCCAATAGAAAATAATGAATACAAATAAAGCATCAAATATAATTGAATTAAAAGGCATAGCCTGGGACCATCCTAGAGGATATGAACCCCTTCGAGCCACCTCCAAGGAATTTTCGACATTACATCCAGAAGTAAGCATAGCATGGGATATTCGATCCCTAAAGGAATTTGGGGACACACCAATTGAAGATTTAATAGATACATACGATCTCATTACAATAGATCACCCCTATATGGGACAAGCGCATGTCGATCAACTATTATTACCATTGGAAGGAAGCTTGTTAGATACATTTTTAAAGGCCTTAGAAACCCAATCGGTAGGCCCAAGTTTTAAGTCCTATTATTACAAAGGACATCTATATGCCCTACCAATAGATGCTGCAGCTTTGGTTGCGGCTGCCCGAGAAGATCTAATTACAAAAATACATGTAGAATTGCCCAAAACTAGGGCGGATCTGTTCAGATTTTATAAAAGAATACCAAAAGAATATAGCGTCGCATGGCCCTTATGTGCTACCGATTTGTGGTGCTCTTTCTTGAGCCTGTGTGCCCAGGATGCTGGAAGGAATTTTATAAAAAACGGCACCATTGATGAAAAAACAGGAATAAACGTTCTGGATGAATTAAAAAAGCATTTACAGTACTTACATCCAGAATCGATTAACTGGAATCCAATCCAGGTCTTGGATCATATGGCAAGCAGCGATCATATCATATATGCCCCTTTTGTGTTCGGTTATACTAATTACTCCAGAGAAGGATATGCAAAAAATAGGGTGTGTTTTGGCAATAGCCCAACAAACCCCAAAACCAATGTTTCAACAATTCTAGGAGGCGTGGGATTGGCAATCTCTTCCAAAAGCAGACATGCAAATTGGGCCGTGGCGTTCGCGTCTTATGTGGCAAATGCACAAACACAACAGGGAACCTATACTAATAATGGAGGCCAACCCGGTAATTTGGTAGCATGGCAAGACGAAAGCAATAATAGGCTTTGTCATCATTTTTTTAAGGACATCCTTAAAACAATGCAAAAGGCATACGTTCGCCCACAACACCCTGGTTGGAATCAATTTCAGGAACAGGGGGCAGAGCTATTGCACAAAGGCATACAATTGGGAACAGCATCCGAAAAGTTGGTCAAGGATTTAAACGAGCTGTATAGAGCCTTTAGAGGGGAAGGCAATAGAGGTACAGATTAATTTTAGACTTCAGTAAGGTAATATGGATGACTCACTATTTTATACAGGCAGTTACACACAAAAGGGTGCTCCGGCTCCAAAGCCTATTGGTAAAGGCATAGGTTGTTATAGGTTTAATCATAATGAAGGAACCATAGCGTTTTTGCGATCCACAGATCAACGTAACCCTAGTTATTTGACAGTTTCCAGAGACGGAAATTATTTGTTTGCTATAGAAGAACTGTTAGGAAATGAAAAACCCCGTGTTTGTTCCTATAAAATCGGGAGTCAAGGCAGCCTCTCACTAATCAATTATCAAGTACTTGCTGGAGATCATGCCTGTTATCTTGCCGAATGCGGAAATACATTGGTGGTGGCCAATTATACATCAGGGAATTGGCTCTCTTTTCCAATAATGAACGATGGTAGTTTGGGTAAGTGCCATCAGACCATACAACACCAAGGGAAGGGAACAGATAGGATAAGACAGGAAGGACCCCATGTTCATATGGTGTATCCCATAGATGATAACATTATGTATGCGGTCGATTTAGGAATCGATATGCTAAAAGCCTATAGACTTGATAACACAACCAATACTTGGAAGGCATTGGCAGGAGAAGATGTATATCTTGAAAAAGGAATGGGAGCACGGCATATGGTTATGGGCCCGAATAAAGATGTTATTTATGTTCTAGGGGAATTGTCTGGTGAGATTTCTGTTTTAGTAAGGCAATCCAACGGATTTTCCTCAGTTCAAAAAATAAGCCTATGTCCAGACGATTATAAAGGTGCATTTAGTGGGGCAGCGATACGAATTCACCCCAATGGCAATTTTTTATATGCGTCCAATAGGGGAGACGATTCCATTTCGGTATATGCAATCGATAAGGTCACAAGCCAACTTTCTCTAGTTGCTCATTATAATTCAGGAGACAAAACCCCAAGGGATTTCAATATTCACCCATCTGGAAAATGGTTGATCGTGGCCAATCAGGATTCGAATGCTTTGGTTGTTTTTAAACTAAACCCTAAAAATGGAAGATTAAGTTATCACATGGAAACTGTTGCAGAAACCCCGGTTAATATTTGTTGGTTATGAAAATGGTTTGGAGAATCACAATTAATGTTAGAAAAGTTAGGAATGAGCTTATAGCATTTCTTGGGAACCATATTTAATTAAAATAACATTGATGAAAACAATAGAAGCGTATAGAATAAAAGAAGAAGGGTACCATCCTTTTTTGATTCGAGAGGGTTGGCAAGTAGCCCAATTAAATTATGTTGACACATACGAAATTAAAAATATCGATAAACTGGACATCCATCATCATACCGATGAGGTCTTTATTTTATTAAAGGGGAAGGCTGTTTTAATTGGAGCGCGTTTTATTGAGAATAGTCCTGTGTTTGAAATGGAATTAATGAAACCAAACATTACTTATAATGTTCCACAAAATACCTGGCACAATATAGCCATGGAGGAGGGCAGTGAAGTAATCATTATTGAGAAGTCAAATACGCATTTAACCGACTTCGAATTCCATTATCTAACGGCAGAAGAAAGAGAGGCGTTGATAGAGCTGGTTACACAGTTGTTGAATGTGGTATAACCGAAAGTTGTATGTGTTGTAAAAATAGTAAACCTCAATTCAGATAGAAGTTATTAAAGACACAATATCTAAATGTATAGACATATAAACATTATATTTGTTTCAAATAGAAAAGCATTTAAAAAGCGAAAGATGAAACCAATCATTATGACGAAAAAGAACATTGTACTGCTATTTAGTATTCTTCAATTATCAATAGCATTTGCACAACAACCCATAGTATATACCAAAGCCGGTTATTTGGAAGTGCCGGATGCCGGACGCAATGTATTTGACTTTAATATAGGTTGGCGGTTTATAAAAGCCGATGTCACAGGAGCACAATCAGAAACCTTTGATGACTCATCCTGGTCACTGGTCAATTGTCCGCATGGTCTGGAGTTGGTCGGTTCAGAGGCCAGTGGCGGGGTTAATTATCAAGGGCCAGCATGGTACCGTAAACATTTTACGCCTTCAGACTCCCTCAAAAGAAAACAGTTGAAGTTACATTTTGAAGGTGTTATGGGAAAATGTAAGGTTTGGGTAAACGGGCAATTGGCAGGCGAACACTATGGAGGTTATCTTCCGTTTTCAGTCGATTTAAGTAAGGGATTAAAATATGGAAAAGAAAATGTCATTGCCGTATGGGCCGATAATTCGGACGATCCAGATTTTCCTCCAGGGAAACCACAAAGTACTCTGGATTTTAGTTATTTTGGAGGCATCTATCGCGATGTATGGCTGGTTTCAACCAACGATATATTTGTCACCAATGCCAACGACGAGAATATAGTAGCTGGTGGCGGTTTGTTGGTTCGGTATGAAAATATTTCCGAAAAAAGCGCTGATGTCTTATGCCGTGTACACATCAGAAACAACAATTCAAAATCCCAAGACCTAAAAGTTAAAGTACTTCTAAAGGATAAAAGCGGTAAAACGGTTTCAGTTAAAAGCCAGGATGTTAGTATTGGTGGCAATGATGATAAATCACTTTCCAGTAGGTTAAAAGTAGCTTCACCTTTATTATGGTCACCATGGTCGCCTTCATTATACCGATTAGAGCTTATTATTGAAAATGATAGGGGAGATGTGGTAGACGGCGTAGCCCAGCATATTGGCATCAGGAAACTGGAAATGAGAGGTAAGGACGGGTTCTGGTTGAATAACAAACCTTATCCAGGAAAGTTGATGGGGGTAAACCGTCACCAAGATTTCGCCTATGTGGGTAATGCACTTCCCAATAATGGCCAATGGCGCGATGCCGTGCTGCTAAAAAATGCGGGAACAGAAATTATACGGGCGGCACACTATCCAGTAGATCCTTCATTCATGGAAGCATGCGATGCACTGGGCATATTTTACATTGTGGCTACACCCGGTTGGCAATTCTGGAATGACAAACCCATTTTCGAACAACGTGTGTATAAAGATGTACGTAACATGGTGCGTCGTGACCGTAACCACCCCTGTGTGATCATGTGGGAACCCATATTGAACGAAACATGGTATCCGGATCGTTTTGCCAAAAACGTACACGATATTGTACATGAAGAATTGCCCGGTAATGGTGTATTTACAGCTTGTGACCAACAGGCTAAAGGACAAGAACATTTTGATGTGGTGTATTCCAATCCACATAAAGTTGCATTTTTTCATAATAACTTCCCCAATACAGAAGCGAACAGTAAACGCATACAGATCGATTACGAAAGTGAGGCGCGCTGTGTGTTTACCCGAGAGTTTGGAGATTGCCCCGATGATTGGAGTGCACATAATTCGCCGAGTCGTATTGCCCGTAATTGGGGGGAGCATGGACAGCTGGTACAGTTAAAGCACTACGAGAATCCCGATTTTGTATATCCCAGTTGGGAAGCCTTACATAAGGCACCCAAGCAACATATTGGAGGAGCGCTTTGGCATTCCTTTGACCATCAGCGTGGGTATCATCCAGATCCTTTTTATGGTGGTATAACCGATGTTTTTCGTCAGACTAAATATTCCTACCAGCTTTTTGAGAGTCAGCGTTCAAAAGACAACCCCATGATCTTTATCGCCCATGAGATGACTCCCATGTCTGAACCCGATGTAACGGTATTGACCAATTGTGATGAGGTAAGATTGATAGTATACGAAACCGATACACTTTATGCCAAACCCAATAAAGAACACATGAAGATGCCGCATCCGGTCATTCGGTTTAAAGATGTTTATGACTTTATGGATATGAAGGAACTGTATGGTCATGAGCAAGCTAATAAAGCCAGTCTGGTGGCCGAGGGATTGATAGATGGTAAGGTGGTAGTGAGGCACAAGCGCATGCCGTCCAAACGCGCAGAAAAGATTGTGTTAACATTACAGGATCAAGGGACGCCGTTAGTGGCCAATGGTTCCGATATTGCCGTGGTGGTGGCTTCGATCACTGATAAGGACGGTATTGTAAAACGCCTTAGTAATGCAGACATGCGCTTCGAAATTGAAGGAGAAGGGGAACTTATTGGTAATGTTGAAAACGGTGGAAATCCCAGACGGGTTGAATGGGGTAATGCCCCTATTTTAGTACGGTCATCCATAACACCCGGTAAGATAACAATAAGGGCATTCCTTACTAAGGAAGGGGTAAATTGTCCAGCAAGTGGTGTTTTGGAAATTGAATCCATCGCTTCAAGCAATGCTTTCGTTTTTGATGAAGTAAGTGAAAGTTCCTATGGATATAAGGGAAGTAGCGAGATAAAGACACAGTCCCTATCAGATCAGGAAAAGAAAATCAAAGAGCTGGAGAAAGAGTTGATTCAACTCCGTCTTAAAGAAGTAGAGCGTCAGCAGGATACTTTTCAGGGGAAGTAGAACCAGATTTTGTAATGAAATATTACAAGTTAGACCAGAATTGGAGTGTGGGGTGTTTGAATGTCAATGCCATGCGTTGTTATGTTTTGTGTTGTACAGGAATAATGTATAGAATCACGGTCAAAAAAAAATAGTAAAACACATTATGTTTATATGTTTAAACATAAAAAATATTATATTTGCTCTTAAAGGCAAAATGCTCATATTAAATGTTTTAGAATAAGAATTGTTGACGCATGAAACGAACATTAACAAAATTTAAGCATTTTTTCACAAAAGGAAATGTTTAAAATTTTTAATGAGAGAACGAGTGTAAGGCGTGGTTGCACACGTTCTTAATTTTATAATTACAATAAAATCAATTAATTACTAAAATTTAAACGTGTGAAATGAGCCATAACAAATCTTGATATTCACCGAGATGATTATTGGCGAATTACATCTGACCCATGAAAAGCAATAAATATAAACAGATGAAAAATGAAAAGAAATTTAGTACAGAAGGTTTGTTAGTATGTTTTATAACACCTCTCATTTTACTTTTAATTATTAAGTATGCCATTCAGAAATCTGAAATGGGGTATGTTTCGTTAGGCAATCCGATAATGAATATGAATGGGGAGGTAGGGCATTCGCAGGCCAAATTGCCCGATACCATCGATTTTATTTTTCATGTAAAGCCTATTCTGTCAGATCGTTGTTATTTATGTCATGGACCGGATGAAGGGACAAGAGAGGGAGGATTGCGTTTAGATACGCAAGAAGGAGCCTATGCCGCCATAGGTGAACACTTGGATAGACATGCCATTGTGCCCGGAAGCCCTGAGAAAAGTGCAATGATTTCGCGTATTAATGAAACAGATCAGGAAAAAGTGATGCCTCCTAAAGATTCAAACCTGATGCTAACAGATACCGAAAAACAAATATTGGCCAAGTGGGTAAAGCAAGGCGCTAAATGGAAAGCGCATTGGGCTTTCATTGCCCCGGTAAAGAAACCGGTCCCACACATAACCGATGCGGATTGGCAGCGTAATGAAATTGATTTTTTTATAGCTAAACGTTTGGAACAGGAAGGGTTAAAACCTTCGCCGCAGGAAGGAAAAGAAAAGCTGATTAGAAAGTTATATTTTGATCTTACCGGATTGCCGCCATCACCAGAAAATATCGATGCCTTTCTAGCGGATTCAGACCCGAATGCCTATGAAAAAGTGGTCGATAAACTATTGGCTTCCCCAGCTTATGGAGAGCGTATGGCAGCAGATTGGCTTGATATTGCCCGCTACGCCGATACGCATGGGTACCAGGACGATCTGGAACGTATTATGTGGCCATGGCGCGATTGGGTAATTAGTGCTTTTAACAGAAACATGCCCTTCGATAAGTTCATAACTTGGCAATTGGCAGGTGATTTACTGCCCGATGCGAGTTTAGAACAAATCGTTGCCACAGGGTTTAACAGAAATCATAAAATTACACAGGAGGGTGGTGTAATTGATGAAGAATACCGCGTAGAGTATGTAATGGACAGAACCAGCACTACGGCTAAAACATTGCTGGGTTTAACCATGGAATGTGCACGTTGCCATGATCATAAATACGATCCCATTTCTCAAAAGGAATTCTATGGTTTCTATGGCTTTTTCAATAAAGTAAAAGAAAGGGGACAGATTAACTTTGGAGAAATACCCGAACCCAATATAAGCATAACACAGAAAGAGATAGCAGAAAGTTTGGCCTTTGTAAACATGCCCGATTCCATAAAAGAGGTAAAGTTAATGGTAATGAAAGATGATGCAGCTAACCGTAAGACCTTTGTCTTAAACAGGGGACAATACGATGCTCCAAAGGAGGAAGTTGCACCTAGTACCCCAACAAGTATTTTACCATTTCCTGAGACCTACGCCAATAACCGACTAGGACTGGCCAAGTGGTTTTTCGATGAAACGAACCCTTTAACAGCGCGAGTTGCAGTAAATAGAATGTGGCAGCAAGTATTTGGAGTGGGCCTCGTGTCGACTTCCGATGATTTTGGGAACCAGGGCGCTTTGCCTTCCCATCCCGAACTTTTGGACTGGTTGGCCGTTACTTTTAGGGAAGAAGGATGGGATATGAAAAAAATGTACAAGCGTATGGTCATGTCGAGTACCTACCGCCAGACCTCTAAAGTGAGTTTGGAACTATTAGAGGCAGATCCCGATAATGTGTTGTTGGCCCGAAGTACCCGAAGCAGGCTTACAGCAGAAATGATACGTGACAATGCTTTGGCAGTAAGTGGGTTATTGGTCAATAAGCTTGGTGGTCCCAGTGTAAAACCTTATCAGCCCGAGGGCTTATGGGCAGAGACTTCATCGGGGGTACAGGGGCAGCTTATCAAGTATAAGCCCGATAAAGGAGAAAATAAGTACCGAAGAAGTTTATATACATTTTGGAAACGCACAATACCACCACCGTCCATGGCTATATTTGATGCGCCTACTAGGGATTTTTGTGAAGTAAAGCGTCAAAAAACCAGTACGCCCTTACAGGCATTGGTCATGATGAATGACCCGCAGTTAATGGAAGCATCAGAAACGTTGGCGCGCAGTATATTAAAAGACACCCAGACACCTGAAGAGGAACGCATAAAATATATTTTCAGGAAAATAACGTCTCGTTACCCTGATGAAAAAGAAGTAGAAACACTTAGAGGCTACATTAGTAAAGTAAAGCGTAACGACGAAGGCTCCAGCCATAGTAATATAGATTCACAAAAACAAGGATCAACCATGTCTTCAGAAGACTTAAAGGCTTACACTACAATGATAAGCTTAATTTTCAATTTAGACGAATCAATGATCAAAGGATAGTAATATGGATGAATTCACGCAACATTTAATCAATAACAACAGACGTCATTTCCTAAAGAAATTAGGAGTAGGTATTGGCGGGTTGGCAGTAGCCTCCATGGTCGATCCTTTTTCTATTATTGATGGGAAAAATAATTTTGCTCAAAACATATTGCCTGTTAACTCACTTCATTTTGCTCCCAAGGCAAAACGTGTGATTTACCTTTTTCAAAGTGGAGGGCCTTCACAGTTAGAACTTTTTGATTATAAACCATTGCTTAATAAAATGAGAGGTGAGGATCTTCCGGATTCGGTCAGGCAAGGACAAAGATTAACAGGAATGACATCGGGGCAGGAGCGTTTTCCTTTGGTAGGCAGTAATTTTAAATTCGATCAGTATGGAGAATCCCGAGCTTGGGTAAGTGAGTTAATGCCTTATACCGCAAAGATAGTGGACGAATTATGTTTTATAAAATCGGTACATACCGAAGCTATTAATCACGATCCGGCAATTACCTTTTTTCAAACCGGTTCGCAGCAAGCAGGCAGGCCCAGTATAGGCTCTTGGTTTAGTTACGGATTAGGAAGTTTAAATGAGAACCTGCCAACATTCACCGTGCTTTTGTCTAGGGGAACGGGACGGCCGGTTTCCCAGCCATTGTATTCCAGGCTTTGGGGCAATGGATTTTTAAATTCCCTGCACCAGGGCGTACAGTTTAGATCGGGTAAAGATCCCGTGCTGTATCTCAAAAACCCTGAAAACATTACCAGAAAAGATCGACGTTTAATTCTGGATCATATTAGTGAACTCAATCTTAAACAAGAGGCGGAATTTGGCGATCCCGAGATTAGGAGCAGGGTGGCTCAGTACGAAATGGCCTATCGTATGCAAACCTCGGTGCCAGAAACCATGGATGTGGCAAGCGAGCCCGAACATATAATAAATATGTATGGAGAAGATGCCAAAACGCCGGGAACCTATGCAGCAAACTGTTTATTAGCCAGAAGACTTGCAGAAAGAGATGTGCGGTTTATTCAGTTATATCATATGGGATGGGATCAGCATGAACACTTGCCGGCTCAAATTGAAAAGCAATCTAAAGATATAGATCAGGCAACAGCAGCATTGATACAGGATTTGAAACAAAGAGGCTTGCTTGAAGATACGTTGGTCATTTGGGGAGGGGAGTTCGGGCGAACCAATTATTGTCAAGGGAAGCTAACAGGGACTAATTACGGACGTGATCACCACCCTAAATGCTTTACGATGTTTATGGCCGGAGGTGGTGTTAAACCGGGGTTTTCCTATGGTCAAACAGACGAATTCGGATATAATATTACACAGGATCCCGTACATGTGCACGATATACAAGCCACCATCATGCATCTAATGGGAATAGATCATACTAAATTAACCTATAAGCACCAAGGACGTCGATTCCGCTTAACGGATATTGGAGGACATGTGGTACATGATATTTTAACTTAAATGATCGCATAGAATAGCCGATTGGGTGGCTGTATTGGTATTAAAAGCTCAAATAATATGGAGCTCAAACAATGAGTAAATGAGACACAGACATAGTAAATATTATATTATTGGGGTGGTGTTATTAACATTACTGATTTTATTACTGCTTAGTGTCGATATGGCCCCCCGGGTTATATTAACATTAGGACGTTTACATCCTTTAATTTTGCATTTGCCAATTGGAGCCCTTATTGTAACTTTTTTTCTTGATATTTTGGGACGTGTAAAGGGGAACTATCCTAAAGTAATTATTATTTATGCATTGGGCTTTTCATCTGTTTTTTCAATTATAGCCTGTGTTTTTGGTTACATTTTGTCCTTGGAAGGCGGGTATTCAGAGCAAACCTTAAAACTCCATTTGTGGATGGGGATCCTTACAACCGTTTTAACAACCGTGTTATTTGTTTTAAGTTTTGTAAAGAGTAAAAAAGCAAAAGTGATTTTTGTGCCTTTTTTTATACTAACCATTTGTTCTATTAGTATAGCAGGGCATTATGGAAGCGTATTGACCCATGGATCGGATTTTTTAACCGAATTTATAAAGGCTCCAGAGCCGGTTAAACCAATAACCCACGTAGATAGTCTTCGGTTGTATGATGATGTCGTCTTTAAAATTTTTGATGCTAAATGCATACAATGCCATAATTCGACAAAACGAAAAGGAGGACTATCTTTAAGTTCGAAGGAAAGTTTGTTTTCTGGAGGGGATTCCGGAAAGGCAATCATAAAGCAAAATGCTAAGGAAAGCTTGCTGTATGAGCTTTGTATACTGCCCATATCAGACGATAAGCATATGCCTCCGGAAGGGAAGCCCCAATTGACTAAAAAGGAACTGTGGTTGGTTGAATACTGGATTAACCAGGATGATAATACGAACCATAGAGTCGCTTCACTTCCTAAAAATGATACCTTGAGAACATTCCTTAAAGATTATCTTGTTATTGATAAAGTATTTATAGAAGAGGCTACTGCTGAAGCATTGAATGCCGTAATAGATAAAGGGTTTCTGGTTCGAAAGATCGCTCCTCAAGAAGCAGGATTGTGGGTGTCTTATAAGAATAAGGAGCTACCTAAGGATGGAATTAATAGCCTATCCGAGCTTAAAGACCAAATTGTAGAACTCGATTTGGGAAATACCAATTTGTCTGATGATATGACCGGCGTCCTGAAAAAAATGAAAAATATTGTCAAGTTAGACCTTAACGGCACTAAAATAACAGATAAAACATTGAACAGATTGGCAAAACTGGAACAACTAAGGGCAATTACGCTTTATAATACCAGTATTAGCAGTACTGGTCTAAAAAAACTATTGAGTTCCATAACTCCGGACCGGATCTATGCTTGGCAAACCGAAATAGACCAAACTACTGCCAGACACTTAGAGCGCAAATATAATATGTATGTTGATGTTGGTTTGTTTACGGACATTAAATAAAAAATTACAGGAGGATGACCTTAATATTTTTAATGAAGTTGTAATACAGTGGCGATTAACCAATGCATACAAATTGTAGACTGCCATTAAGCATAGTAACAAATGGTGCTCTGTTTTACACATATATTTGTGTTACCTATAGATTAAAAAAAGGGAGCAGGGCTTATTAATCAAGATAATTGATCTTGAATTTAAATAATCAGGGGATTTAAATACGAATATTAAAGAAAAAATTATAATATGGACAATCTAACTAAAAAGTTAAAAACATCGTTTATTTATATAATCGTTATAATAGTAAGCTACGGTTGTAATTCGCTAGGAAGTAAGAAAACTGAAGAACAACGGGAGCTGAGTTTAAATTCTGAAGCATCTGTTAGCATTGCATTTAAGGTTTTATCATTAAATATTTGGAAAGAAGAGGCCGAAGGTGCTTTTGAAGCACTGGTAGAAGTTATTTTACAGTCTCAAGCAGATATAATGATGTTTTGTGAGGTAAATAACGCCAAGGATTTTGGAGAACAGATGGTTGGTGCATTGAAAAACAAAGGAAAGACATACTATTATTTCGATTCAGGAATATCAACAATGGTGCTTTCCAAGTGGCCAATTAAGGATGGCTCTGAAACGATATCAAAAGCGGTGGGACAATTAATTACTAAGGCTATTGTTGATCTGGGAGAAAATAAAAGCCTAACGGTTTACGCAGCCCATTTAGATTATACCCACTATGCCTGCTATTTGCCAAGAGGTTATGATGGAAATTCCTGGAAGAAGCTGCCAGAGCCTATAGTTGATGTTAACTTAATATTACAAGAAAATTTGGCGTCGGTTCGTGATGAGGCCATTGATGTTTTTGTGAAGGATGCTAAGCAGGAGCAAGATAAAGGGAACATAATCCTTTTAGCTGGCGATTTTAACGAACCCTCGCATTTAGACTGGACAGAAGCGACCAAAAACCAATTCGACCATAATGGTGCCATAGTGCCGTGGCAGAATAGCTTAACATTACAGGAAAATGGCTATCTTGATGCCTACCGTGTAAAATATCCTAATCCTGTAACCCACCCAGGGTTCACCTGGCCAGCTTTTACTGCAGACGTAGAACTGTCTGAATTGTCATGGGCTAAGGAAGCCGATGAGAGGGATCGCATCGATTTTATTTATTATAACAAAAATGAGCGTTTGGTTTTGGAGGATGTTATTATAGTGGGGCCTTCTGAAAGTATTTTAAAAGGAGAAAGAATGGAAGAAGGGGCTTCAGATAAATTTTTGGAACCTATGGGCAAATGGCTTACGGATCATAAAGGAGTCTTGGCAACATTTAAAATTAAATAAGTACGGTGTTTTTATGAAAGTAAAGCAAGGGCAAAACAAAGTCACTAAGGTGTTTGATTCAAAAGATTCTTTTGTTAGTCCGTTATCCAAATTGAAATGGTATAATTAACGCTGTGCCCTGTAGCAGTGGAATGTGATAGATATTTTGCACCTGCAAGTTAAAAGATGTCCAGTATCCTTTTGACTGATGTTGAAAAACATAAAATATGAAATCCCAATATAAATGGAGGATGTTAAAATCAATAATGTTAATATGTTTATACATATAAAATATTATATTTGCTTTTGGCAAAAGACTATTTTTCAAATTGCTATTGACTGTTTATAATGAAAGTACAGTTTGGCCATTGAATTGGCTTGCCTATAAAATTTAAAGAGTATCCTTTAGATAGGGTGTCATGAATAATTTTAATCTAATTATTAAACAATACGATTAACCAATGAATACAAATTTTAGACTTTCGGTCATTATAGCATTTTTATATGGTTTTACTGTCTTTGGACAACCCAATAAAGAACCCGTAGACT
Source organism: Snuella sedimenti (assembly GCF_016428595.1). GTDB lineage: Bacteria > Bacteroidota > Bacteroidia > Flavobacteriales > Flavobacteriaceae > Snuella > Snuella sedimenti. The sequence continues at coordinate 199,431 of NZ_JAELVQ010000004.1, forward strand.
ATGTAGATGTGTTTATGGGAACCTCCAATTCCCGTTGGATGTTGGGACCACATGCCACGATGCCATTTGGAATGGTACAGTTGGGGCCGGACAATCAAGGCGCCAATCAAGGATATAACTGGATGGCAGGTTATGAATATGCCATAAATAGTGTGGATGGTTTTAGCCATATACATGCCTGGACGATGGCAGGTTTACGCATAATGCCTACCACGGCAGATTTGGCATTTACCGACCAACCAACCGATGCGCCTTATAAAGGTGCTGGTGCAGGCCCACATTCACGTATTTTAAAAGATTCAGAAAAGGCTTCACCAGGGTATTACTCGGTTTATTTGTACGATCATGATGTACAAGCAGAAATGGCGGTAACAACCAGATGTGGATTACAACGTTATACCTTTCCAGAAAAGAAAGAATCCAGAATATTAATTGATTTGCTTTTTCCTGCGGAATACAATTTTAATATAAGCGAGGCTAAAATAACCAAAGTATCAGATACAGAGATTGAAGGCTATGCCATGTCGCATACAGGAGGTTTTAACGATTATAAATTATGCTTTGTGCTGCAATTCGATAAACCTTTTCAAAGTATGAATACCTGGATAGGTTCAAAGTTAAAACCTAATAATAATGAAGTGTCCGGTAAAGGAGATGTTGGGGCATTTGTAACGTATTCCACAAAAGAAGGCGAGCAGGTTTACGTGCGCTCTGGTATTTCTCTAGTTAGCATAGAACAGGCCCGGTTGAATTTAAAAACCGAGATGGAACCTTTTGGATGGGATATTGAAGCTGTGAAAAACAATGCGCGCGATGTATGGAATAAGCGTCTTTCAACCATTAAAGTAGAAGGGGGTACCGAAGAAGATAAAAGAAAGTTTTATACCAATTTATATCGTGTGTATGCGGCAAAACAAACCTGGAACGATGTTAATGGCAAATATGTAGACCCTTGCGAAAATGTACAACAACTACCCGCAGGTGCCGACATTTATGGCGGGGATGCCTTTTGGAATTCGTTTTGGAATCTTAACGGGTTGCTATCGATGGTATCGCCGGATATTATGAAAAATTGGGTGATTACCCAACTGGAGTTATTCGATAAAACAGGGTGGACCGGTAAAGGCCCTACCGGTTTGGAGTATTCCGGAATTATGGAAGGATCACATGAAATGGCACTCATGTTAAGTGCTTATCAAAAGGGCATCTATACTGAAAACCCTGAAAAATTATACGCCGCCATGAAAAAAAATGTAACCGTACAGGGCGGTCATAATGATTGCGGTGGATGGGTAGGAAATGTAGCTTTGGATACCTATATTAAATATGGGTATATGCCAAGGGATTTAGGTGTGACCAATAAAACCTTGGATTATGCTTTCGATGATTGGTGTGTGGCGCAGATGGCGAAGGCATTGGGAAACAAAAAAGACTATAAATTTTTCTTAAAACGCTCGGAGAGTTATAAAAATAATTTTCATCCAGAGCTTAAATATATAGTGCCTAAAGACAGTCAGGGCAAATGGAAAGAAGATTACAATCCATTTGATAATGATAACCTCATAGAAGGTAATGGCTGGCAATATACCTTATATGTTCCACATGACATCCCCAGTGTGGTTAATATGGTTGGAAAAGACCTGTTTAATGACCGATTGGAAAAAGGTTTTGAAGCGTCTAAAGCACATAAATATGCGGCGCATGCCTTGGATAGAACAGGGGGGCAAAAGTCGGAATATTATATAAATCAGGGCAATCAGGTGAATATGCAAGCTTCCTGGCTATTCAATTACTCAGGAAAACCCTGGCTAACCCAAAAATATACAAGGGATATTATGGAAACCTATTACGGATCTACACCGTATCATGGTTGGGAAGGCGATGAAGACGAAGGGCAAATGGGCGCCTGGTTTGTTATGAGCTCTATGGGGTTTTTTGAAATGAATGGTGGTGGTGATGCCGAACCTATAGTGGATATCAGTAGCCCCTTATTCGAAAAAATAACAATTCATCTGGATAATGCTTTCTATAAAGGAAAAACGTTTGTTATTGAGGCTAAAAACAATTCTAAAGAAAATATCTATATCCAGTCCGCAAGTTTAAACGGAAAGAAGCTAAACGGCTTTCAAATTAAATTTGATGATATCGTGAACGGGGGCAAACTGGAGCTTCTTATGGGGTCGAAGCCAAACCAACAGTGGGGTATAGAAAGATAGGATGGAGTTAAATGTAAGTTCATGAAATTGTTTCAGTGCTTTTGGATAATAAACTTTTAAAAGGATCAAAAAGGGATGCTTTGTTTGTAAAAATAGATTGTTATATAGCATTGCTGTAAAATAACCTTTTAGCTTATACATCTTAATAATTACAATGATTATGAAACAAAAACTTCAATGCTACAAATTATTGGTGTTAGGTTGTATTTTTTTACAAATTTTAGGTTGTGAAAAAGATAATGTATCTGAAGATGTAGTTAGTAATGAAACTACTGAACAAGAAAGTATAGACTATGTACCAAAAGTAAAGATTAATACTCATGGATCTACTATTATTGATGAACCCAAGATAAATGCATCAATTGAAATAGATGAATTAGGGACGATTACATTTAAGGGTAATATAGGTATTGAATTAAGGGGTGCAACATCACAATCATTTCCTAAAAAATCCTATGGATTCGAAACGTGGGATGCCAATAATAATGACCTAAACGTTTCGTTTTTAGGGTTTCCTGAAGAAGAAGATTGGATTTTACAAGGACCTTATAGTGATAAAACACTGTTCCGCAATGTCTTGATGTATGATCTTTCAAGGGAGATGGGAAGGTATGCCAGCAAGACTTTATTTGTTGAATTGTATATAAACAATACGAATCAGGGGATCTATGTTTTGATGGAGAAACTAAAGCGTGATAAAAATAGAATTGCTGTTAATAAATTAAACCCCGATGAAAATACTGGAGAGGGTGTAACTGGGGGCTATATTTTAAAAATTGATAAGTTAGCTGGGAGCAATTTAGGTTCTGGTTATAACGAAGCTAATTCCTTTAAGTCAGAACATGTCTCGGTTAATACATCAGGAGGACAGGACGTTTATTTTTTGTACGAATATCCAAAGCCAGAATATATTACTCCAGAGCAAAAGACATATATAAAAACTTATGTTAATCAATTTGAAGATGCCTTGGCTTCAAATGCTTTTAAAGACACTCAGCTAGGTTATGCCGCATATATTGATACGGCAAGTTTTATAGATTTTTTACTGTTGAACGAATTGGCAAATAACGTTGATGCTTATAGGTTAAGTACGTTTATGTCGAAGGATATAAACGGGAAATTAAAAATGGGACCCATATGGGATTTTAATCTGGGTTTAGGAAATGCCGATTATTGTAATGGGGATAAGACCAATACCTGGGCCTATCAATTTAATGATCACTGCCCGCAATACGGCAACGTGCCATTTTGGTGGGGTAGATTATTGCAGGATCCTGCTTTTGTATCACAGTTAAAAGCTAGATGGAATGAATTGAGGGGCAGTACGCTTTCGGAATCATTTATTTCATCTAAAATAGAGGGATATGTAACGCTTTTAAAAACTTCTGGGGCATTAGACAGCAATTTTCAGATTTGGAATGTTATGGGAACCTATGTTTGGCCTAATAGCTTTGTGGGGTCAGATTATAATGATGAGGTCAACTTTTTAAAGCAATGGATTCATGAAAGATTGCTTTGGATGGATGGAGCTATCCAAAATCTATAGTCCCTCCTTTAGTTTAGTTTTTTAAATACGTAAAAGTATATACTTATGGAATTTTTAGAAATCCCTCTTTTTGATGACGACCTGTTTAAAATGCTAATAAGGTTCGGAATCAATATGCTGTTTCTAGTGGTCATTATCCGATTTTTATATTACACTTCATCACGTCGACAAGACTTTTTGTTTACCTATTTTATGATAGGGATTATCGTTTTCTTTCTGTGCTTTACGCTAAAGAAGTTTGAACTCGATTTAGGAATGGCACTTGGGCTATTTGCCATCTTTGGAATTATAAGATATAGGACAGATACCATAGAAATAAAAGAAATGACCTATTTGTTTGTCGTTATTGGAGTGTCTGTAATAAATTCCTTGGCCAACAAAAAAATGAGCTATTCAGAGCTTATTCTTGCTAATGCCATTATTGTAGTTTCCATAATTGTTATTGAGCGTCTTTGGCTATCAAAAAAGGTTGAGAGCAAAAAAATAGTTTATGACAATATAGAAGATACCAAGCCTGAAAATTTAAAGGTTTTAAAAGCAAAACTCGAAGAGAAAACTGGGTTGGCAATTCAAAAAATTGTGGTTAATGACATTAATATATTAGTAAACACGGTCAAGATCACTATTTATTATAAAAGTAATTAAAAATGGGAAGTAGTAATAGCAAAAAGGTTTTTAGGTTAAGCAGTGTTATATTGGTGTCTGTTTTTTTTGTGTTGACGGGTTTTGGTCAACAAAGCCAAGATGATTTTAACAGCTGGTCTGCCCTTGAATTTAAATACAAACCCAATAAAAAATGGGACTTTGGTATAGAAACACAATTCCGGTTAAAAGAAGAAGCCTCGACAGTCGATGCCTATTTTGGACAGATTGATGTAAGTCGTGATCTCTGGTTCGGACTTAAATTGGGAATGGGATTAAGGTATATCAGGGAAAATGATAATCAAGGGCGTGTTCAAGGGTATGAGAATCATGTAAGGTATCAAATAGACCTATCTCATAAATATAAGATAGCACGTATGGTGTTCAAATCTAGGTTGCGCTATCAAAACAAGAATGAATTAGGAATATCAAATCAAGAAGGCGATATTCCCGTTCAGCGCATGCGGCTAAAAGTTGGTTCGATATACAATTTTAGAAAATGGAAGTTGGATCCTGAAATATCGGGTGAAATCTTTAACAAGTTTAAAAAAGCTACTAACAACAACGAATTTGATAAGTATAGAATAAACATTGGAACAAGCTATGATTTTAAAGGCAATGGTAGGCTTAGTGTTTTTTATCGGTTTGAAAACGAATTCAATACAGCAAACCAACTGCGATACCATATTTTATTTTTTAAGTATAGATATATGCTAAAAAGTAAGGGGTAGTGGTGTTAATTGTATATCGAAAATTTAGAAGAAGAGAGACAATTGTTATGAAAGACTGTTCTTTCGATACGTATTTGGGGTCACCTTCATTAGTTTCTGGAATTACTACATTAGACTGGACATAAAGTTGAGAGAATAAGTTTGCTAGTTATTAACTTAGCAATTATGAGAAGTAAACCCAAAGTCCATAAGGTAAATATTATGGAGAAATAGTTATGGCTACAAAAACAACTGGTAGGTACTGGTTTGTAAAAAAAATAGATAAGTGTAAGCTTTTTTAGAAAACTCATACCGATTTTAACCAAAAAATTTATTTTCCTTAAAAATCAGTTTGGCAGAACCTGTTTTGATGGAGATAACTTCTTAAAACATAAGCTATAATGTATATTTGGGAGTAAAATCATAAAACAACATTAAACGAGCTCTAATAATGAAGTTAAAAAATGCATGTATACTTTTAGTATTAATATCATTGTTTTCATGTAAAGAAAAGGATATTACAAAACCGATTTACACCGCAGGAAACTGGGAAAATCCGGAATGGGAAAATCCGGAAATTTTTCAAATTAACAGGGAAACCCCAACAGCTTCGTTTTACAGATATAGCGATACCCAATCGGCGTTAGGTAATGCATCCTGGAACAATTCTCCTCTGTATAAGAGTTTAAATGGTACCTGGCATTTTTATTATGCCGATAGTGTTCAGGCAAGACCGGTTGATTTTTATAAAACTGATTTTGACCTGAAGGGTTGGGACACTATTGCCGTGCCTTCCAACTGGGAGATAAAAGGCTTCGGTATTCCCGTTTATACCAACGTAAAGTACATGTTTCCGGCTCGCCCGCCATATATCCCACACAACATGAACAACAATGGAAGTTACAAGCGTAATTTTGAAATACCTGAAGATTGGAATGGTAAAGACATCTATTTGCATTTTGCTGGTGTAAGTGGTGCTATGTATATTTGGGTAAACGGTCAGCGGGTAGGATATAATGAAGGCGGCAAAACAGCAGCCGAGTTTAACATAACCACATTTGTTAAGCCAGGAACTAATGATGTCTCGGTTCAGGTGATGCGTTGGTCTGATGCCAGTTACATGGAAGATCAGGATTTTTGGAGATTGAGTGGTATCGAGCGTGACGTCTATGTTTACGCGACCAATAAAGTAACCCTGAGAGATTTTAAAGTAATTGCCGATCTGACGAATGATTTTAAAGACGGCGTGTTTAATGCATCCCTTAAGATAGATAACAATACAGAAGCCACCGTAGAAAAGGAAGTCATCGTAAAGTTGTTGGATGGAGCGAATGAAGTCTATGCCGAGGCTAAAACAATCGAATTAAAGCCCGAAAGCAATACTGTTGATTTTGCCAAAAACATACCGGAGGTTAAAACTTGGAATGCAGAACATCCCAATCTGTATACCCTACTTCTAACCGTAAACGGAGAGTCGACTGCTATTAAAGTAGGGTTCCGCAACATCGCCATTAGGAACAGTCAGTTCTTGGTTAACGGAAAAGCTGTTCTGATAAAAGGAGCCAATTTACACGATCATAGTGATACCGAAGGCCATGTGGTTACCGAAGCCTTAACCATGAAAGACCTGGAAGTGATGAAACAGAATAACCTGAACGCTATTCGTTGTAGTCATTACCCTAAGAACCCATTTTTTTACAGGCTATGCGATGAGTACGGTTTCTATGTGATTGATGAGGCCAACATAGAAACACATGGTATGGGGGCTACGAACCAGGGATTGGACAATAATTTGGAAGCGCAAAAAAAGCATCCTGCGTACTTACCGCAATGGGAGGCGATGCATATGGACAGAACCGTAAGAATGTACCAGCGCGATAAGAACCACCCCTGTATCGTTACTTGGTCGTTAGGGAACGAGGCCGGTAATGGTCAAAACTTTTTCGCTACCTATAAATGGCTTAAAGAACAGGATACCACCAGACCAACCCAATACGAAGGTGCTTTAAACTATGAGAACACCGATATTACACCTCCAATGTACTGGACAATTGAGCATATGATCAGCTATGCCGAACGAGAAGATACCCGACCTTTAATTCAGTGTGAATATGCCCATGCTATGGGCAATAGCGTTGGGAACCTGCAAGACTACTGGGATGTTATCGAAGCTTACGATATTATGCAGGGAGGCTTTATCTGGGATTGGGTGGACCAGGGACTTCTAACTGAGAACGAAAATGGAGAGAAGTATTGGGCTTACGGTGGTGACCTGGGAGGGTTCGACCTTCAAAATGATAAGAATTTCTGTTTGAACGGTATAGTAAACCCCGATAGAACACCACACCCATCACTTTATGAGGTTAAAAAAGTATACCAGTACATTAAGTTCAAACCATTAAACCTAAAGGCTGGAGAATTAGAAATAAAGAATATCTACGACTTTACAAATCTTAACGGCTTTGATTTCTCATGGAAACTATTGGAAAATGGAGAGGAAAAAGCGTCCGGTGATCTACCTGTTTTAGATATTGCGCCGTATGCAACGAAGAAAGTTAAAGTGGATTTGCCCGCATTACAAGACAAGAAAGCCGAGTACCATTTAAATATTTATGCAAGAACCAAAGCGGCTACCGATTTAGTACCTGAAGGGCATGTTGTAGCATACGAACAATTTGAATTGGTTAGGCCTAGTACCGATGTGGAATTACAAGATGGAGGAGACTCAATACAGTTAAATACAGAAAATAATGCGATTACGCTATCAGGAACGGGCTTTACTATTGTTTTTGATAAAGCTTCAGGAGCCCTTAGCTCCATAGATTATGGTAATGGCAATATACTTCTTGAAGGCATACAAGCTAATTTTTGGAGAGCCCCTACCGATAATGATTTTGGTTATAGAATGCCTAAGAAATTAGGGGTATGGAAAGCAGCAACCAAAGAGCAGAAGTTGATAGCTATAGATGCAAAGTCAGCTTCCAATAATACAGTTAAGGTACAGACCAAATACGAATTACCGGCAGTAAAAGGAGAGGTGGCTATTAATTATACGATCGATACCTCCGGTGCCTTGCAAATAGAAACCAGTTTATCGGGTGTGGCATCTGATCTGCCTGTGCTTCCAAAGTTTGGTAATACATTTATAATTAAGAACGAATACAAGAAAGTGAAGTGGTTTGGTAGGGGACCGTTTGAGAATTATCAGGATCGTTATACGGCTGCTTTAGTGGGAGAATACGAGGCTTCCGTTTCAGATTTGTATTTCCCATATATCCGTCCGCAGGAAAACGGTAACAGAACCGATGTACGCTGGGTGTCTTTTACAAATGGTGAAGGTCATGGTATAGAAGTGTTAGGTGTTGATCTGTTTAATTTTAGCGCACACCATCAGTATAACGACGATTTTGATGCCGGAGAGAGCAAGCAACAGCGTCATACCACTGACATTAAAAAGCGTGATTTGGTAAATATCAATATCGATTACAAACAGATGGGCGTAGGAGGCGATAACAGCTGGGGACATATGGCTCATAAGGAATACCAGATCCAACCTAGGGATTTAATATATAGTTATATTATAAAACCATTATAGACCTTATGTGGGTCTGATATTTTTAGTAAAGAGTGTACATTTTAAATGTGCGCTCTTTTGTTTTTACCATAAGTAAAAAACTCTTTGTATCTTTAGTAAGAGTATTCTTGGTAATTAAAAGGAATAACGGCTGACATTAATCATTTTGTGCGAGGTTTTCTTGTTATAATTTTAGTTATCATAACCAGTATGTTTTTATGATAAGATCGAACAAAATAGGGTCGTTTTTCATAGAAATTGGCGAGCTTACTTATTTTACGCGTCGGTTTTTTAAAGAACTTTTTTCCAGACCGTTTGAGTTTAAAGAACTTTTAAGGCAATGCTATAGTATTGGGAATCGTTCGCTTATGCTTGTATGCGTTACCGGTTTTATAATAGGTTTGGTTATAACTTTACAAACCAGACCAACTCTAGAAGAGTTTGGAGCCGAATCCTGGATGCCTTCTATGGTGAGTATTTCCATCATCAGGGAAATAGGCCCGGTAATTATAGCCTTAACTTTTGCTGGGCGTATTGCCTCTGGTATTGGAGCCGAGCTTGGTTCCATGCGTGTTACCGAACAGATCGATGCTATGGAAGTATCGGGTACAAATCCTTTTAAATTTTTAGTGGTTACAAGAATATTGGCAGCTACACTTATGTTGCCCCTTTTGGTTATTTTGGGAGATGCCATAGCTCTTTATGGATCTTATATTATTGAGAACATTAAGGGCGATGTGTCCTTTCAATTGTATTTTAATAAAGTGTTTAAAGCCTTAAAATTCAGTGATATTATTCCAGCGACTATTAAAACGTATTTTTTTGGTTTTGCTATTGGCTTGGTTGGGTGCTTTAAAGGGTTTTATTGTGATAAAGGCACTGTAGGGGTTGGCTTAGCTGCTAATTCGGCAGTTGTATTCTCATCAATGTTACTATTTATAATCGACTTTATAGCTGTTTTTGTAACCGATATTTTTATGAAATTTAAATGATGGATCCTATAGAAAACATACAAGGAAAAGTTGAAACTATAAGCTCAGGAAAGCGAATGCTTGAGATTAAAAATATAAAAAAGGCGTTTGGGAATAAGCATGTTTTAAACGGTTTTAACCTAGAACTTTATGAAGGTGAAAATGTGGTTATAATGGGTAAGTCCGGTTCGGGTAAATCGGTTATGATTAAGTGTTTGGTAGGGTTAATGCAGCCTGATTCTGGAAGCATCAAAATAATGGATAAGGATATTGCAACACTTAATCAAAAAGATTTGGATGACTTGCGTACCGAAATAGGATTTTTATTTCAGGGAAGTGCTTTGTATGATTCTATGACCGTAAGAGAGAATTTAGAATTCCCTCTAAGAAGGCATAAACACAAGTTTGGGGATGTTGTAGACACTAATCAGCTAGTAGAGGAAGCTTTGGAGAATGTAGGGTTGTTGCATACAATAGAGCTCATGCCTGCCGAGCTTTCTGGAGGTATGCAACGTCGTGTAGCCTTGGCCAGAGCATTAATATTAAGACCCAAAATAATCCTATACGACGAACCGACCAGTGGATTAGATCCCATAACGGCCAAAGAAATTGTTGACCTTATGCGACGGGTGCAACGCCTGTATCAAACATCATCAATTATTATTACACACGATATTGATTGCGCTCGTGTTGTATCTGAACGCATTGTGTTGCTTGTGGATGGGGTTGATTATGCGCGAGGAACGTTTGAAGAATTGGCTGCTTCGGACGATGGAAAAATACAAGCATTTTTTAAATAACTAAATTGTTCTATGGAATCGGAGATTTATAGACTCGTTGAAAAGATCGAAAACGATGAATAATCCTGAAGGTGTTGAATTTTTTGGATTTTTCATTTTGAGTATACTACCTCGGTGCAAGCACACGAGGCATTTATAGGAAATTATTTTTTGATTTCGAGACAAGCCCTGGAGCCTTTAAATTTCGATTATCGAGTAAACTATAAAGTATTAAACAGATGAGAAAAACAGCTAACGAAAAATTAAGACTTGGTGTCTTTGTTATTATAGGACTGTTACTTTTTATAGTTGCAATCTATTTAATTGGGGAACGCCAAAATATGTTTGCTAAAAATTTTAGTATCAGTGCTAATTTTAACAATGTTAACGGACTGATGCAAGGAAATAATGTACGCTATTCGGGAATCAACGTAGGTACGGTAAAAACAATTCTCATGTTGAATGACTCCACTATTCGGGTGGATATGTTTATTGATGAAAAAATGAAGCAACATATAAAGAAAGACGCTATTGCTACAATAGGTACAGATGGTTTGGTCGGAAATATGATCGTAAATATTATCCCGGGTAATGGCAATGGAGCTCCTATTTCGGCGGGAGATCGTATTGAATCCTATACAAAAATAGGAGCCGATGACATGCTAAATACTTTGAATGTTACCAATGAAAATGCAGCGTTGTTAACTGCAAAGTTGTTGGAAGTTACCAATGCCATAACGAATGGAAAGGGAACCGTTGGTATGCTTATTAACGATACCATTACAGCCAATAACATTAAGGAGACTATTAATAACTTAAAACAGGTTAGTATTGAAGTTAGAAAAACCGTGCAACAAGCCGATTCTATAATTACTAGTATAAACTATAAAAATAGTGTGGTAGGTGTCCTGTTAAACGATACAATAGAAGCTAATAACATACGACGCATCATTTCAAATTATGAAGCTTCCAGTGATGATGTAAAAGCCGTAATTGCTAATTTAAATGAAACACTAACTAACTTCAGGTCTGGTGATGGGGCAGTCAATTATCTACTTAACGATTCACTGTTTGTAAGAGAATTAGAAGCTTCCATTAAAAATATTAATGAAGGCACTAATAAGTTTAATGAAAATATGGAAGCCTTGAAGCATAGTTTTTTAACACGCCGTTATTTTAAAAAGATGGAAAGAGAGCTTAAACGGACAGAAAGGAAGCATAACAAATAAGTTTTTGATTTGTAGCTAATATGTTATAGATCTTCATAGAAACGTAACTTGTTATGAAGCGTATTTATTTCCTGTTTTAAGGCATCTACTTGTTTTAACAAATTGTAAATCGCATCAATACCAGCAAAGTTGATATCAAGATCGTAATGCAAACGCATCATTTTTTCAACTTCGTTTATTTGGGTAAGGTGTATGTAATGCTCTTCTTTAATGATAATAATTTCAATCAAATCGTAGTCTTTCAGGGCATTTATAAATGTTTTGGGAACATTGTAATGCGTGCAAAATTGTTGGATTGAAATTAAGTTTTGAGTGTCCATGATTATCTCAATTTTGATAATTCTTTAAATAATGTTTTTTCCTTTTCGCTAAGGTTTTCAGGCAATTTTATGGCATAGGTAATATATAGGTCGCCAAACTGGCCTTCTTTTTTATACCTAGGAAACCCTTTGCCTTTTAGTTTTACCTGTGTCCCATTTTTGGTTTCAGGCTTAATGTTAAGCTTTACCTTACCATCAAAAGTATCGATCGTAAGTTCTCCTCCCAACATCGCTTTGTAGAGATCAAGGTCTATGGTTGTGTATAGGTTGTCTTTATCTCGTTTAAACTTTGATGTATTGGTAATTGCAAACTGAATGTACAAGTCGCCGTTAGGGCCTCCATTGATACCTTTGCCTCCATGCCCCTTAATTTTTATGATCTGTCCATTTTCAACCCCCGCTGGAATGGTAATGCGAATGTTCTTATTGTTTACGGTTAAGGTCCGTTTATGGGTTGTGTAAACATCTTTTAAGTCGAGTTGCAATTCGGCATTAAAATCCTGTCCCCTGAATTTTACGTTGCGACCAGATCTTGAGTCTCGATCCTGACCAAACATGCTTTCAAAAAAATCAGAAAAATCGTCTTTGGAGAAATTACCGGAACTCTGATAGTATGTTTGTCTTTGCCCTTGCCCTTGCTTTTGTTGTTGCTGTTTAGCTGCTTCATAGGCCTCGGCATGTTGCCAGTGTTCACCGTAAGCATCATATTTTTTCCTGTTTTCAGGATTGCTCAGTACTTCGTTGGCCTCGTTAATTTCTTTGAATTTTTTTTCGGCAACTTTATCATTAGGATTGAGATCTGGATGGTATTTACGAGCTAATTTCCGATAAGCTTTTTTAATTTCAGCTTCGGTAGCATTTTTTGAAATACCTAATATTTTATAGTAATCTATAAATGCCATTTGTTTTTATTTTAGGGTATGACAGAATTAGGATAGACCGTGATGTTATTACTTAAAAATAGTTTAAAATTTTGAAAAAATGAATGACAAATGTCAATCAATAGGAGGATGCCATTAAAAGGGCTTGTTCAAAAAGAATTCCTCGAGGCTCTGTTTCAAGGTTAGTTCGTTTCAATAAATTCTTTTATTTTGCTATAATATACGCCTGGATTTATTGCAGGAAACAAGAGTAAGAAGCATGCCTATAAGTACCGTTCTTTTTATCATAGAGATGAGTTTTTGTTTATGAATGTGATCTTATAACCGCTATAATGTCATTTTTTTGAAGCACCCCCGATTGCCGCCATAACTGTTGACCATTTTTAAAAAGTAGCATGGTAGGGACACCGCGTACCTGGTATTTAGTAGCTAGGTTTTGGTTTTTGTCCACATCAATTTTAATGATTTTTATAGCTGTACCCAATTCATCTTTTACTTCTTTTAATATGGGAGTTAACATTTTACAAGGACCACACCAATGTGCAAAAAAATCGATGAGTACTGGTTGGTCCGAATTTATAATTGTGTCGAAGTTACTTTTCATGAGTTTGCTTATTTGTATATCGTTTGGTGATTATATAATTCTACTTAGTTAAATGAAGGAATCTATTATATAAATCAATTATAAATTTAATGGTTTTTAAGTTATTTTTTTAGTTCCATATCAAGTTTGGCCAACAGGATGAGTTCCGATTTATTTATTCCAGAAAACGAAGCAGCAATGGCACTTGCCGTTTTTATTATTAATTTATTTACGGTATCGGTAAATAAATGCTTTTGTTCATTTTTATAGTTCACAAAATCGTTAAAGTATTGTTCAATGCTAAGATCTGTTTCATGGGTGTTGAGCCAGTCAAAAACAATTTCGATTTGATAGGCAGCATCTGTACCGAAAGTGTCATTAATGTCATCAACCTCAAGCCACTGTTTTTTTACAAGCTCTTTCAAGGTTTCAAATTCTTTAGGGTTAACAACATGATCGGCAGCCGCGATAGCATAAAATAACTTGCCAAGGTTTTGATAAAACCCTAATGTCATATGCTTCTTAGTTCTCATTTTAATAAACATTATTGTTTTAATAAAGTTACGCATAAATAGCTGCATTGTATATGATATTAATCAGTTATTAACAATTAAAAACAGCCATTTTTTTCGTACTTTTAATAAGCTTTTATTCGCTTAATCGATAAGAATTCCTTGTGGTAGATCCTCGAGGTTTTCTTTCGAGTTGTCATTCCCGTGAAACAAAAGATTTTAAATGGAATAATTATGAGGAAACCATTAAAAAGTATAGAAAGATGATATTAACCTTCATTTTGGTACTGCTTGGGGCGTGTTGAAAAAAATAGGCAATTCGGCTTAGAATGCTTTATTAGCTATCTGACAAATATCATTGTTTTTTGGGAATCACTTATTTAATTTTAAAGGGGTAATAGTTAGGTCATGAGGAAATAATGATTCCTGTGGTTTTTCAGATAATTTGTAAAAGTTTAAGCCACTTCAATATTAAGGATAACAATAAGGATAACAATATAGATGCGATGAATTTGAATATGCCGTTTTTGGCATTTCAAAATATAAGAAGAGACTAACTATTAAATTATTAATGTTATGAAATGAGCCATAACAAATCTTGATACCCACCGAGATTATTATTGGTGAATTACATCTGATCTATGAAAAACAATAAAATTTAAACAGATGAAAAAGATATTGCTTCCCACCGATTTTTCTGAAAATTCCTGGAATGCCATAGCTTATGCGTTACAGTTTTTTAAACATGATATTTGTCGGTTTTATTTGCTAAACACCTATACGCCTGTAGTATATCATGTTGAATATGTACTGGCCAATCCGACACAATATGGTTTGGGAGATGCTGTAAGAGAAGCTTCTTTAGAAGCGTTAAGTGCGTTGGAAAATAGAATTAACAATACATTTCGCAATGCAAATCATAGTTTTGAGAGCATTTCAGCATTTAACACCTTGATACCCGAAATTAAGGATGTTGTTAAGGAAAAGAACATTAATTATATAGTCATGGGAACTACTGGGGCAACGGGTGCTAAAGAAGTGTTATTTGGTACCAATAC
Source organism: Snuella sedimenti (assembly GCF_016428595.1). GTDB lineage: Bacteria > Bacteroidota > Bacteroidia > Flavobacteriales > Flavobacteriaceae > Snuella > Snuella sedimenti. The sequence goes on from NZ_JAELVQ010000004.1 coordinate 214,452, forward strand.
CGTGCATGTGTTTAAAAACATGACGTGCCCTGTACTAGCTATACCAAAGGATTTTACTTTCGAGCATCCGCAGGATATTTTGTTTCCAACTGATTACGAAATAGATTATGATGAGCACCAAATGCAATCTATTGTCCAGATAGCAAGTCGGTACGATTCTAAGGTTCATGTTTTAAATGTGTCCTATGGTTATGATCTGTCCCACAATCAAAAAAGCAATAAGCAAAAACTGGAAAGTTTAATAAAAAAGGTGCCACATGTGTTTCATAGTGTAAGTAACCAAACGGTGCAAGAGGCCATTGCTAATTTTCAATTAAGTACACGAGTTAATTTATTGACTATGATTAATAATAAACATTCTTTTTTTGAGAATGTATTCTTTAAATCTAAAATAAATCAAATAGGGTTTCATCTAAAAGTCCCATTTTTAGTGATCCCTTCAAAGAACAAATAAATTTAAGTTATGGAACGACACATTTTATTACCAACCGATTTCTCAGATAATTCTTGGAGTGCCGCAGTTTATGTTATGAAACTTTATGCAGATGCGGTTTGCACCTTCTATTTTTTAAATTCAACGGCCATTAAGATGCCTACTATGTACGATCTGTCGAACAAGTTGGCAAAAACAGTTAACGATGCTGCCTTAAAGGAGTTAGAAGATTTAAAGGACTTGGCAGAAAAAACCAATACCAATGCGAATCATGACTTTAAAATTATTTTAAGCACTAAAACGCTAAAGGATGCTATTGATATGGCTGTAACTAAATACCATATTGATTTAATTGTTATGGGAACAAAAGGATCTTCTGGGGTAAAGGAGATTTTCTTTGGAAGCAATACGGTAAATATTATTAAGGCCATGCGTATTTGTCCTGTTTTAATCGTGCCGGAAGCTTACGAATTTGTAACGCCTAAGCAAATAGCATTCCCTACAGATTTTACCCGATTTTATAGCGATAAAGAGTTGGATCCGTTAAAGCAATTGGCCGATTTGTACAGTTCTAAGATTAGGATTGTACATATTAATGTTGAAGAGAAACTAAGTGAAGTGCAGACTTATAATTTAAGTAAATTAAAAAGTTATTTAGAGGATTATGACCATAGTTTTCACTGGATGCCAAAATATGCAAAGAAAGCAGAAGAGATTAATGATTTTATTGAGGAATTAGGTATAGAAATTCTCGTTATGCTTAATTACAAGCACGGTTTTATTGAAAATTTTGTAAAAGAAGCAGTTATTGAAAAGATAGGCTTTCACCTTAAAATACCCTTTTTGGTGATTCCAGAGTAGGTAGTAGTAATATACAGTAGAGAATGTGTAGTTCCTAACTTTAAGGATTGTGTTACGTTCATAAAAAGCATTGGATGTTGTATGAAAGAAGAAGCTATAGATGTCATAAAATTTTCAGGTGAAAAGGTGAAGTTTTCATTGGAAAAGTTACGGCGGTCTTTAAAATATTCTGGCGCCGATAATGAAACCGTTTCAAGGATTATTGATGTGGTTCGTGATGAATTGTATCAAGGGATTTCAACAAAGGAAATTTATAATAGAGCATATGCTTTGCTTAAGAGTAAAAAAAGTTATCTAGCCTCAAAATATAAATTAAAAAGGGCAATTTACGAATTAGGTCCAACAGGGTTTCCGTTTGAACGGTTTATTGGAGCCATTTTAAAATACTCAGGATACGAAATTGAGATAGGAAAGGTTTTACAAGGTGCATGCGTTTCTCATGAAATAGATGTTATAGCCCATAAAAATAATGAGTTTATTTTGGTAGAATGTAAGTTTCATAGTGAACAAGGGCTTAATTGTAATGTTAAGATACCATTGTATATCCATAGTAGGTATATTGATGTAAAAACTAATTGGGGAGTTAAAGCAAATAATGCCAAATTAACCCAAGGATGGGTTGTAACAAACACCCGATTTACCAAAGATGCAATAGCCTATGGTGCATGTGCAAATTTGTATTTGTTAAGTTGGGATTATCCCAAAGATAACGGTTTAAAAGATAGAATAGATAGGTTAGGACTGTACCCTATTACTGCTTCAACCTTGTTAACCAATCACGAAAACAGTTTTTATTAAGCAGGGATATTGTATTGTGTAGAGAGCTAATAACCGATGCTTTTTATTTGGATCATTTAGGAGTGTCGGATGTAAGAAAGGATAAAGTGTTGGAGGAAATAAAAACACTATGTCACAAATAGTAAGTTATGGATGCATATGTGAAAATCCATTTTTTTGGAGCGTCGGGTACGGTTACCGGATCAAAATTTCTTATAGAAACTTCCGAGAAAAATATATTAATAGATTGTGGTATGTTTCAAGGGATTAAGGAGCTGAGGCAGATGAATTGGCTCGATCTCTCCATAGATGTTACAACAATTGATATGGTGTTGTTAACCCATGGGCATTTGGATCACGTAGGCTATTTACCTCGATTGATTCAACAAGGCTTTGAAGGGGCGATTATTGGAACGGCTCCCACCTTATCTATTGCAGAAATTATTTTAAGGGACAGTGCAAAGATATACGAGGAAGAAGCTAAAAAGGCCAATCAGGAAGGCTATACAAAGCATAATCCCGCATTGCCCTTGTTTACCATATACGATGTTGAAAAAACATTACGTTTTTTTCAAGTTGGGTTTATAGATAAATGGATAGTCTTAGCCGAAAATATTTCGTGTCGTTTTCGGCTTAATGGACATATTATTGGGGCTACTTTCATAGAATTGGATATTAAAGGCAAACGTTTTGTCTTTTCAGGAGATATTGGAAGAAACAACGACTATTTGCTGGATGTGCCCAAAAAACCGGAATGGGCCGACTATCTATTTGTTGAAAGTACCTATGGTAACAAGCTGCACCCTAAAGAGGATGTCGAACAGGTACTGGCTACTATAATTAATGAAACGCTTCATAAGCATGGTAACTTTGTCATCCCAAGTTTTGCGGTAGAACGTTTACAGACTTTAATGTACATACTTTGGAAGCTCTATAAAAAGAATAAAATACCTAATATACCTATTTTTATTGATAGCCCGATGGGAAACAATGTATTGGAGGTTTTTAGTAGATTTCCAGAGTGGCACAGGCTTTCGGAGTCCGATTACAGAGCCATGTGTAACCATGTTACTATTATTGAGTCGTATAAAGAAACCTGGGAAACGATAGACGATAACCGTTCTAAAATAGTTATAGCAGGTAGTGGTATGGTTACAGGTGGGCGAGTGCTAACCTATTTGCAACAGCTTATAGATAATCCATTAACAACGGTATTGTTGGTGGGTTACCAGGCGGAGGGAACTCGGGGGCATCAATTATTGTCCGGTGTTCACGAAATTAAGTTTTATGGAAAATATTATCCCGTAAAAGCTACTGTTAAGAGTATTGAGAGCTTGTCGGCCCACGCCGATCAGGCAGAACTCATAGATTGGCTTGGTCTTATTAAAAACATTCCTGAAAATGTGTTTTTAGTGCATGGAGAACCTGAAGCACTCGATATTTTTCGAGTAAAAATAAAAGACACTTTCCGTTGGAAGGTATCAATTCCCAAACTATTGGATGTGGTAGAAGTAATTATTTAAAAGCAAGTACCAATGGAAGCATTTCAAGTATATAGAAGTTTTAATGCCGATAAGCCTATTGAAGAATTACAATATATAATGGAAGCTTATCAAATTGAACTAAGAAATTTAAAGTCTGAACTCCAGTTTTATAAATTCTTAGTAGAGGCGGCTATTTTTAAACCGCATGTCATAAATTTATTCGAAATGCTTGAACAATTTAAAAGCAAGCTAAAAAAGATGGAGGTGAATCGTATGGGGCTATTAAATAAGATAGGCGCACATAGCAATCAAATTGCAAATAAAATAGAATGTGAAGATGTTGCTTGCGATGCCTTCTTCATAAAAAAGCACGATACATTGGAACATGAAGTTCATAACTTCAATCAACAAGTATCCAATTTTAAATTAAACATGTATCAATATATTCAAGGTGTTGTTAAAAACGAATAGATTTTTTTAAAATCATTTAACTGTCTGATATATATCATTGTTTAAAACGACTTCAATAGATATATTAGAAACGAGAAATCAAGTTTAATTTAAAATATTAGACCAATGACACTTATTAAATTTAACAATCGAAACAGGTTATTCCCTTGGAATAACAGCGGCTTGAAAAGCTTCTTGAGTTCGGACGATTTTTTTAACGACGATTTCTTTGTAGAAGACAGTTTAATGCCAGCAATGAATGTAAAAGAGCACGAGAAAAACTTTGAAGTTGAATTCGCCGCTCCGGGTTTTTCTAAAAAAGATTTTGAAATAACCATAAACGATAACGTTTTAAGCGTTAGTGGAGAAAAGCAACATGAAGTCGAGGAAAAAGAAGTGGACTATACGCGTAAAGAGTTTAGTTACGACGCTTTTAAAAGATCATTAAAGTTACCAGATACTGTTGATCCCGAAAGTAAAGTAGATGCCACTTACAAAAATGGTATTCTAAAATTAAATCTTTTAAAGAAAAAAGAAGCAAAGGTAGCACCAAAAAAGGTGATTGAGGTTAGTTAATCCTGATAGTACCAATTGTAAATGGTAAATGGATGGAGCAGAAGATAATGTTGGGCACAATAAAAATATTATGTTCTGCTCTTTTGGTTCATTGAAATAGTTGTAAAATGAAATGTCCATGACTTAAGGATTAGTTGTAAAATATAATGATTGTATGGATATTACATTTGCGCAATAAAAAGCATTAACATTAATAAGAATAAGATGAAAAAGATAGGCAACAAAGCTAAGTACGAAGTATGGTTAAGTGCAGAGACCATGCATAATGCTTCACGAGAATGGCTGTCCGAACTAAATTTTGTTAAGGACGAACAGCTGTTTCTTGATGATTTAGTAGTGGCTTACACACTGCAGCTTATAGATTCTAAGCATTATAAAGAAAGTAAGCATTTAATTGAAGTATTAAGTGCTTTACAAGTAGAAACAAAAAACCTGATAGAGACTATCAGAGCACATGAAAATGGTCTTAAAGTTATGGTTGATGGTGTCGATCAACAGGAAGAAGAAGCACATTATAAGGACACCCATAGAAAACTTATTTTGGAGGTTAGTGCCTTTATGAAACGTTATAGAGCGCTTAAAACAAAGTTATTTGCGCTCATAAAAAATATTATGAAAGAAAGAAAGCAAAAACGTTTGCTTCAATAACAATTAATGAGTATTTGATATAGGGTAAGTTGTTAATTATCATAGGTTGGGTATTGTTTTTTGACTGTGATTTAGTTGTGCATTTCCCTCCTTGTTAAATGGTAAACACCTGTTTTTTTATTTCATCTTATAAAACCACCTGCTTTGCTGGTGGTCATGTTCTGAAGGCTATGCCTATATTTGTACTATGAACAAATATAAGAAACTTAGTCATGTTATATATAAATGTGAATAT